>NZ_QKWJ01000084.1 GCF_003353055.1 Cupriavidus lacunae | reverse complement strand
TCGTATTCTGCCCCTGAAGGGCTGTGTCAGGCATGTTCATTTGCGTGCTCCTTTCGAGAAACGAGACTGCGAATCTTCGTTTTACTCCAGGGGCTTACCTTCGCGGCCCTTCATAGTATCTATCGCGTCACCATCCAACTGACCCACCCGCTGGCACTGGACCGCGCCGAGTACCTCAACAGGAACGGCACCTTTGTGATTGATGCGGGCGACGGCAGTGCGCCGCGCCAATTCGCTGGCTGGATTTCAGAGTTTTCGCGTATCCGGCGCAGCCGTGATTTCATTGCCTACGAAATCGTGCTCAGGCCGCTCGTGGCACGGCTCGAGCTCACCCAGGCAAGCCGGATCTACCAGCACAAGACCGCTCCGCAGATCATTGAGGCGATCCTGCGTCGGCATGGCCTCGAGGGCCATCAGTTCGTCTTCAGGACGCGCCGGCGGTACCTGGAGCACAAGCTACGCCTCCAGTATCAGATGACAGACTGGGACTATGTCCGGCTGCTGATGCGGCAGGAGGGCTTGTACTGCTATTTCATCCCCGGCAAGTTCGGCGAGATGATCGTATTCGGCGACGACTTCGATCACTACATCTACCAGCCTGAACTGCGCGTGCCATATCGAGAGACGGCCGGGCTGGAGGCCGGCGTCGAAGCCGTATTCGACATCCGCGTTCATGCGAAAACCGTGCCGCAATCATTCTGCGTCGCGGACTACAACCCGGATCTGGCGTGGGAGCGACTTAAACAGGAGGCCAACGTTGCCCGCGAGGACAGCACGACCTATGGCCAGCCCTATGTCTTCGGCACCCACCATCTGGACGAGGCCGGCGCGAAATGGGAGGCGCAGTTGCGCCATGAGGCGGTGCTTGCCAGCCAATGTCTCTTTGAGGGCGAGAGCAACGTCCTGGCGCTGCGCCCCGCGCGCATCCTGCGCATGGACGAAGCCCTTCCGGAAGCCCCTAACGGTCAGGTCGTCATCGAGGTCAGCCACAGCGGCGGGCGTGATCAGGCCTATCGCAATAGCTACAAGGCAATACCCTCCGACCGGCGCTACCGGCTGCCGCTGGAAGAAGACAAATGGCCGGCACCCTGAGCGCGCGCATCACGTCGCCGGGCCAGTACAAGTACCTGACGCAAGAGGGCCGTTACGTCGTCCGCTTCGACCTGGACTTCGATGAATGGCCGAATGGCGGCGAGAGCGTGCCGCTAGCGCTCGCCAAGCCGTTCGCCGGGGCATTGCAGACGGGCTTCCACTTCCCGCTGATCGACGGCACCTATGTGGACGTCGCTTTCCGGGATGGCAATCCGAACAAGCCGTACATCGCTCATGTGCAGCACAACAGTCAGCACAGGGACCTGATCACGAATCAGGACCGCTGGCTGTCGCGCAACGTGATTCGCACGCAGAGCGACAACGAGGTCGAGCTGGATGACTGGGAGGGCCAGGAGCACGTCAAGCTGTCCACCGAACATTCGGGCAAGAGCCAGCTGACCCTGGGCCATATGGTCAACGACAAGTACAAAAAGCGCGGCGAAGGCTTCGAACTGCGCACCGATGCGCAGGGCGCCGTGCGGGCGGGCCGAGGCTTGCTGCTCACCGCATGGACGCAACAGCGAGCCAACGGACAGCAACTCGACATGACTGTGGCCATGCAAGAGATGCGCGCGGTCCTCTCCCAGGCGCAGGCGCTGGCGAACGCGGCCAGCCAGTCCAAGGCCGAAATCGCTGACCTGAAGGCCGAGAACGCGTGGCTGCGCAACAGCGTGAATGAGCTGAAGCAGGCCGTCATGATGCTCACCGCACCCCATGGCATTGCCCTTGCCACCCCGGACCGCGTATCGGTTACTGCGGGACGGGACGTCAATGTCGCCACGAAGGCCGGCTTCCATGTCAGTGCGCTGGCGAAGATCGCCATCGCCGCCGGCGACGCGCTGTCGCTGTTCGCCTCAAGGCTGGGCATCAAGCTGTTCGCGGCGAAAGGCAAGGTGGAAATCCAGGCGCAGAGCGGGGCGCTGGATTTGTTTGCCAACAAGCAGGTACATATCGCGAGCGCAAGCGAAGAGGTAGTCATCAACGCCGCCAAGAAGGTCGTGATAGGCAGCAGCGGGGTCCACCTGATTTTCGACAAGCACAGTGCCACATTCCATTGCGCCGGAGCCTTCAAGGTGAAAGCCGCGTCATTCACATTCGAAGGCCCGGACGGGCAAAGCTATGCGTTGCCGAACCTGCCGGACAGCCGCCTTCAGGGCAGCGACCAGTATCCATCGTCGCACTGAATCATGATCATCAGCCCTCCCTTCCTGCCGGCCGAAGGTTTGACATCCAAGGATCTGGCCAAGACCGATCCGATGATGGATTTCGTCGACCAGTACGAACTTGGCCATCATGGCGTCTACCCGATTGCAATTGACCGCCGCTGGCATTGTGGTGTGCATCTCGCACCGGCATTTCAAGACGAGCCCGTGCGCGCGATTGCTGACGGGGAGGTCGTTGCCTATCGGGTCAGTCAGAGGCCCATTGGTGACGGGAAAAAGAATACCGATGGCAGCGATAGCCTGAACTCGAACACCGGCTTTGTGCTGCTCAGGCACACCACTGAGACGGGAGAAGGCCGGACCATCACCTTCTATTCGCTGTACATGCAGCTAAGGGATCTTGACGGCATTCGAAATGCACTCGGGCCATTGCCGAGCAATCCACCCGAGACAGGAACGTCCACCGTCCTCCCGAAATGGTTGTCCTGTTCGAACGACGGCGTGCAAGTGCCCAAGAATCTTAAGGTCTATCGCAAGGACATATTGGGCTACGCAGGTGTGCGCCACGCTCATCGGCACCTGCATTTCGAGATCTTCATGACCGAGGGCGATTTCAAGGCATGGTTTGATCAGTCAGGCCATGCCGTGCAACTCGGAGTCAAGAATCCTACTACGCCAGCGTCAAAGGATTACTGGGGTCATAGTTACTTTGTGATCCCGGGTGGCCAGACATTCGTCAGCACACCACCCCTTGCGATCGGCGCAGCAGCAGCCTATTTCCCATCACTACAGTCGGGCACGCTGGATACCGGCAGCAAGCTGTACGTTGAAGCCTATTTCCACAAGGGGCAACGTTACACGCGCTCCTGGGTTGAAAAGGACGGAACCCTCACGCCCCTGACTCCCGCGCCTGTACGGGATGCCTACGCCGATACGAGTACAAGATGTATGAGCGTGCTACCGCGCTCTATCCACAATGCCCAAGCGATGGCTACGAGCTGCTCCGCTTCGGCCGGATCCTGAATGTCCACCCAACACTGCCGCCAGCTGCCCAACAGACCTGGGTGGCGGTGACCTTCGAGACGGGCAAACAGGGCTATATCGACATCAGCCAGCCGGCAATCCAGAAGCGATGATGCATCGATTGACGAAGTCGCCCCCGGTCTGAAGCAAGCTGGCGTGTGCCGCTCGGAGGAAGCCATTCTCCTCCATGCCTCTCCCACCGGCATCGAGTCTGCCATATGGCTCCGGCAACTACGGAAGCTGCGCCACCGTTGTCCGGTCGATGCCATGGTGCAACTGGTATCTGGGAGCCTTGTGGATGCACAGGACACACAGGGGCTGCGTGCCCTGGCGGTGATCCAGGGGGAACTGGGCTGGGCCGCGCCGGTGATGTTCGTCCACCCCGTGAAGATGCAGGGCGCACACCCGGGGGAATTCACGGCCATCGGCGCATTCCTGGATGAGGCCAGCCATCGCACACGTGACGACGTGGCCAACACCGTGCATGACCTGTTGGTATCGCTGGAGGCTCGCACCGCTGTTCTTGGCGTGCAATGGTGTAGTGAGCCCAGAAATTCACCCTTCATCGCAAGAATCTCAGCTTACATCGGCGAGCAACGGGCTGGCATCGTGAGTCGGTGGGCGCCGTGGCATGCATCGGCCTGGCGGCGTGCGCCGCTTGCCGGCGTCATGTTCGCTCCGGTATTCGCCACGCCTTCGATGCCGGTACCTGTGCCCGCAGAGGATGCTTCGGCTGAAGTGGCCAGCCTGGCCGGCGCAATCCACGCGTCCCAGGCGTCTGGCATGTTACCGGCTACGTTACTCGCGACCTGGCGAGAGATTGGCGAGCGTGCCGCAAGCTATCGCGCACGCCGGATCGGGATGCATCCGCTTGCGATCCTCACTGTGCTTGCGCTGGTATCGGTCGCTCTTTGGGGCGCTGGCATGCTGGCTTCCGGCCTGCGCAATACACAAGACCTGCACGCTGCGCGGCAAACGATTCAGGACATGCGGACGGCCTCCAATCCTGCCGCGCGCCTCAGGGCGCTGCTCGCGCTGCAGCACCAGATCGAGCGATTTGAATACCGTACGCAGCATCACGCGCCGTTGCTGACCCGCTTCGGGTTGAATCGCGATCCGGAGGTTCTGGCCGCCCTGTGGAAGCCATACGCACAGGCCAGTCGCCAGTTGCTGGTCGCGCCGGTCCGGGAAGCGCTGGAGGCGTCGCTGACGGACCTCGCGCAGATGCGGACCGATTCGCTGGACGAGCAGACCAGCCGCTGGGCGCTGGGCGGCCACCAGGAACTCAAGACCTACCTGATGCTCGCCAATCCTGAGCGCGCCGATGCGGCCTTCCTGGCCCCGCAACTGGCACAGCAATGGTCCACGGACGCGCGGATCACACCTGGCGAGCGGCAGGACCTGGCCGAACGCTTGCTGAGGTTCTATGCCAATCACCTGAAGGCCAACCCGGGCTGGCATATCGAACCGCGACCTGAACTGGTGGCCGGCGCGCGCCAGACTCTGCTGGCGGTAGTCGGGCAACGCAACGCCGAGGAGACCATCTACCAGGGCATCCTCACCGCGTTCGGAGAGCAGGGCGGTAGCAAATATCCCGATCAAAGCCTGGCATCGCTGGCCGCAGGTACCGACCCACGAGGACTGCTGCGCAGCGCCGCCATCGTGCCCGCTGTGTTCACCCGCCAGGCTTACGAGGGATATGTCGCCCCCGCCATCGAGGCAGCTGCCAGGCGCAGTGAAATTGCCAGCGACTGGGTGCTGACCGATGACGACGCATCGGCGCAACTGACAACACGTCGCACCGCTGAGGCCTTGCAGGCGGCTCTGACCGAACAGTACTTTGCCGACTACGCGGACCGCTGGCAGGCTTTCATGAACAGCCTGCAATGGGAGCCTGCGTCGACGCTGCCGACCGCCATCGATCAGCTCAAGCTGATGGCGGATGCGCGCCAGTCGCCGGTGATTGCGCTGATGAAGGCGCTGGAATACCAGGGCGGCGCCGGGGCTCGCAAGGCGACGCTTTCCGATACCTTGGTCGAGAAGGCACAGAACCTGCTTGGGAAGTCGGCGGAACCCGGCATGATCAGGCCGGATGCGCCGGGGCCACTTGGCGCTGCCTTCGGACCGGTACTGCGCTTGATGGGGCAGAGCCAATCCACCAATCCCGGCGGCAACACAGACCTGAGTCTGCAACGCTTCCTGGACCGGGCCACGGCGCTGCGCCTGCGCTTGCAGCAGGTCAGCAACAGCGCCGATGCCGACGCGCAGGCTCGCCAGATGGCACAGGCGTTGTTCCAGGGAAAGGGCTCGGAGCTGGCCGACACGCAAGCCTACGCGCAGTTGATGGCCGCCAGCCTTGGCAGCCAGTGGGCTGGCATGGGCGAGACGCTGTTCGTGCGCTCGATCGCTCAGGCGACGCAGACTGTGCTGCAGCCCGCGCAGGCCAGCTTGAACGACGCGTGGCGGCAGAGCATCGTGATGACGTGGGGCCGCGCGTTCGCGGGACGCTGCCCGTTCGCGGATAGCACCGACGATGCCTCGCTACCCGAGCTGGCGCGCTTCCTGCGCCCGCAGAGCGGGCTGATCGGCGCCTTCCTTGGCACACAACTGGCCGGGGTCCTGGAATTGCAGGGCGACCAATGGGTGCCAGCGGCCACCGGTGGCCAGGCGCTGGCCTTTGATCCCGCCTTCCTCAAGGCGGTCAACACCCTGCAGCGCATCGCGGCGCACCTGCTGGCGCAAGGCCAGCCTGAATACCGCTTCGAGTTCCAGCCAGTCCCGACGCCGGGCCTGACCGATACGCTGCTGACGGTCGACGGGCAGAAGCTGCACTACTACAACCAGCGCGAGACCTGGCAGGCGATGACCTGGCCGGGCAATTCCCCGCAAGACTTGGGGACTCGTCTGCAGTGGCAGACTGAAACGGCCGGGGTCAACAAGAGCTATGAGTTCAGTGGTCGCTGGGGATTCGTGCGAATGCTGGAGCGCGCGCATATCGAGCCCCTGAGCAGTTCGACCTACCTCCTGACCTGGCAGGCCACCCCGGACACAATGGCCCTGAAGGCCGACCAAGGCGCAGCGGACCCGGACAGCCTCGCGGCCCGCCCCGCGAAGCTGCCTGCTGCAGGGGACATGACCTATCCCATCCGCTACCAGATGCGCACCGAGATCGGCCAGGGTCCGTTAGAGATGCTGGCGCTGCGGGGCTTTGTGTTGCCTGGCCGGATTTTTGCTGCCCGTGAGCCGCAGGCCCCGGCGCATGCCGCTCCGCCGCAGCGCAGGTAGGGGCAGCACGCCGGCAGGATTGGAATGCCTTACTTCAACATCTTCAACAACGCCTGCGCCGCCGCCTCCGACGACGCCGGATTCTGCCCCGTCACCAGCCGACCCGCCACCACGACATGGCTGGCCCAGTCCTCGCCGCGCGTGAAGCGCCCGCCGTTGGCCTTGAGCATGTCCTCCACCAGGAAGGGCACCACCTTGGTCAGCTGCACCGCTTCTTCCTCGCTGTTGGTGAAGCCGGTCACTGCCTTGCCCTTGACCAGCGGTTCGCCGTCCGCGCCCTTGGCATAGCGGAATACAGCCGGTGCGTGGCATACCGCTCCCACCGGCTTGCCGGCGCGGTCGAATTGCTCGATCAGCGCGACCGAGCGCTTGTCTTCGGCAAGGTCCCACAGCGGGCCGTGGCCGCCCGGATAGAAGATCGCATCGAAGTCGTCCGCCTTCACCTGGTCCAGCGTCAGCGTGCTGGCCAGCGCGGCCTTGGCGGCTTCGTCACCCTGGAAGCGCCGGGTGGCGTCGGTCTGGGCGCCGGGATCGTCGCTCTTGGGGTCGATCGGCGGCTGGCCGCCCTTGGGCGAGGCCAGCGTGATGTCGGCGCCGGCGTCCTTGAAAACGTAGTAGGGCGCGGCGAATTCCTCCAGCCAGAAGCCGGTCTTGTGGCCGGTATTGCCCAGTTGGTCGTGGGATGTCAGCACCATCAGGATGTTCATTGTTCAGCTCCATGTCGGTTCGCAGGCAGCCGGGCGCGAAATGCCGCGGCACTGGCAACATGCTAGGCGGCGGACTATGATTCGAAAACTTCTATTATTCGATCTCTGCTATCCAAAAAATGAATATCGGCAGCAAGGACCTGAACCTGCTGTACGTGTTTCACGTGCTGTACCAGGAGGGCAATGCCTCGCGCGCGGCCGCGCGCATGGCGCTGAGCCAGCCGGCGCTGAGCCACAAGCTGAACCGCCTGCGTGACGAGCTGGGCGATCCGCTGTTTGTGCGCGCGCCGCGCGGGCTGACCCCGACGCCGCGCGCGCATGCGCTGGCGCCGCAGGTGCAGCGGCTGATCGGGGACCTCGACGCGTTCTATGACGCCTGTGCCGGCCACGACTACCTGGCGCGCAGCGAGCACCTGCACATCTATACCACCGACTACATGGAGCAGTTGCTGCTGCCTGCACTGCTGCCGCGGCTGCGCAGCCTGGCGCCGGGCGTGGTGCTGGTTACGCACAACACGCGCGGCGAGCTGCCGCGCGAGGAACTGGAGAAGGGCACCTGCGACCTGGCGATCGCGGGTTTCTACGAGAACCTGCCTGACACCTTCCACCAGCAGCGGCTATGCAGCGAGGACTTTGTGGTGCTGGCCTCGCGCGCCAATCCGCGCATCGCCAACGGGCTGGATCTCGACGCCTTCCTGGTGTGCGAGCACCTGCTGACCACGCTGACCGGCGACCTCAACGGCGTGGTCGACCGGGCGCTGGCCCGGCAGGGGCACAAGCGCATGGTGGTCGCGGGGTTGTCGAGCTTTCTTGCTCCGAGCCGCCTGGTGCGCGGCTCGGAGCTGCTGCTGACCTGCCTGCGCTCGGTTGCGCAGGAAGCGGTGGCGCGCGATCCGGACCTGGTGCTGCTGCCGGTCCCATTTGCGCTGCCCCAGGTCGACATGATGCAGATCTGGCACGCGCGCACCGATGCCGACCGGCTGCGGCGCTGGTTGCGCCAGCAGATCCAGGACGTGGCCAGCGCCATCAGCGCGGCCGGGCCCGCCGCGCGCAAGCCCCGCGTCAGGCGCGGTTGACCACCGGCAGCAGCGCGCCCTGCACGGCGCGCGCTGTGTCGGAGGCGAGGAACAGGATCACATCGGCCAGTGCATCCAGGCTGACCCAGCGCGTGGCATCGGCGTCAGGCATGGCCTCGCGGTTTTCCGGTGTGTCGAGCACGCTGGGCAGCACCGCGTTGACGCGGATGCCCTGGTCGCGCAGCTCGGCCGACATCGATTCGGTCACGCGCGCCAGCGCGTCCTTCGAGGCGCAATAGGCGCTCATCTGCGCCAGCCCGCACGCGGCCGAGTTGGCGCCCACGTTGACGATGGCGCCGCCGCCGGCGGCCAGCATGTGCGGCACCACGGCGCGCGCCATGTTCAGCACCGTGCCCACGTTCATGTCGAACAGGTGCTGCCAGGCGGCGGCATCGGTCTCATGCACGGCGGGGCCCATGGCAAAGCCGCCAGCGAGGTTGCACACCACGTCGATGCGTCCACATGCCTGGACGGCCTGCGCGACGGCCTCGCCCAGTTGGGCGGCATCCAGCAAGTCTGCCTGCAAGGCCAGGTGGCAGGTGCCGGCTTCGGGCAGCGGGGCCGCATGCCGGTCCAGCAGCAGCACGCGCGCGCCTGCCTGCGCAAAGGCCTGTGCCGCGGCGCGGCCCAGGTTGCCGCGCGCGCCGGTGATCAATACGTTCTTGCCGTTGAAGTTCATTTGGGTGCTTCTGCGCCATCATGGCGCGCATGGTCGGGGTCAGCCATCGCCCGGGGCCGGCTTGTACCATCTTGGGCCGGGGCAAAAAACGCAAGCCAGTCTACGCACCGCCCTCCAACATATGCTTGCGAAATTGCCTCGGGCTAACCCTTGAATGGCACAGGAAGTTGCGCACCGGGCCGGCGCTATTGCCGATTGCGCCGCGGCTTGCGTGCTGGCGCGGTATCCGCGTGGGCGGCCGCGGCTTCCGCTGCCGCGGTCTGCTCAAGGAAGGCCACCAGCAGGCGCGCCGCCGGCGACAGTAGTTCCAGGTCGCGGAAGCAGATCGCGAAGCGGCGCCGTGCCCAGTCGTTGCGCAGCGGGATCACGCGCAGCCTGAAGGCGAGCGCGATCGGCGTGGCAATCTCCGCCGGGATGATGGTGATGCCGAGCCTGGCACGCACGCAGCGCAGCGCGGCGTCGAAGGTCGACACCACCGCGCGGTACGCAATGCCGCGCCCGAGGATGGCCGCATAGCGCGTCAGCATGGTCTGCACCGCGGTCTGGGCGGGCATGCCGATATGGTCGTAGTCCAGCGTGTCCTCGAACCGGCAGTCAGCGCCCTGCGCCAGCGGATGCGAGGCGTGCACCACTGCCGCCAGGTGGTCGGTGCGGTAGGGCCGGGTCTGGAAGCCTTCCAGGTCGGCAGCGTCCCAGCAGATGCCCAGCGGCGCCGAGCCCTCGCGCAGCGCGCGCACCACGTCGCTGCTCAGGCTTTCCTCGATGGTCACGCGCACGTCGCGGTTGGCCGGTTGCTGCAGGAAGGCGGCGATATCGTCCGGCAGCGATTCCGCCATCGACGACACCGTGGCCAGCAGCCGCACCTGCCCGCGGATGCCAGCGCCGTAGTCGGCCATGTCGCGCGCGACGCGGTCGGCCGCCGCCAGCATGGCGCGAGCATGCGCCAGCACCATTTCGCCCGCAGCGGTGGGGATCACGCCGCGGCGGCGCCGCTCCAGCAGCGTCGCGCCGACCGTCTCTTCCAGTTGCGCCAGCCGCTTGCTGATGGCTGACGCCACGATGTGCTCCTGCTCGCCCGCGCGCGCCATGTTGCGGGTTTCGCAGACGGCGACGAACAGGCGCAGGGTGGTGAGGTCGAGGTCTCGCATGGGGCGTCGTGAGGGGGCTACATTTCCAGAATGGAATGGTAAGCCTGTTTGGCTGCTCGCAATCATGCGTCCGGGAAATCCTGAACCGTGCCAAGCGTCTTCAAGAAGACATTCCAATCCGGAATGTTATCGTGCACGAATCACCGCTTCAGCTCTCGAACAGAAACTCATAGAGTTATCCCGTCGCCCCAAGGCGGGGCGCAACCGGAAGCCGCTGAATCATGTCTGTTCCCTTTCCCCGCCATGCAGTCATCCGCGAAGTCGGATTGCGCGATGGCCTGCAGAGCATTCGCACCATCCTGCCCACGGCCAGCAAAGAGGCCTGGATTCGCGGCGCCTATGCGGCCGGCCTGCGCGAGCTGGAGGTGGGCTCGTTCGTGCCGGCGCACCTGCTGCCCCAGCTCGCCGATACCGCGCAGCTGGTCGTGTTTGCGCGCACGCTGCCGGGTTTGTTCGTCTCGGTGCTGGTGCCCAACCTGCGTGGTGCACAGGACGCGCTGGCCAGCGGTGCCGACCTGATGATCGTGCCGCTGTCGGCCAGTCATGCGCACAGCCTGGCCAACCTGCGCAAGACGCCGGATGAGGTGGTGGCGGAAGTCGCGCGCATCCGTGCCGCGCGCGATGCCAGCGGCGCGAAGACGCTGATCGAGGGCGGAGTCGGCACGGCCTTTGGCTGCACGCTGCAGGGCCATGTCGATCCCGATGAAGTGCTGCGCCTGATGCAGGCGCTGCTCGACGCCGGCGCCGACCGCGTCAGCCTGGCCGATACCGTCGGCTACGCCGATCCGCGCATGGTGCGCGAACTGTTCACGCGCGCCATCGATATCGCCGGTGAGCGCTTCTGGTGCGGCCATTTCCACGATACGCGCGGGCTCGGCCTCGCCAACGTCCACGCGGCGCTGGAAGCCGGCGTGACGCGCTTCGACGCCTGCCTGGCGGGCATCGGCGGTTGCCCGCATGCGCCTGGCGCCAGCGGCAATGTCACCACCGAAGACCTGGCCTACATGCTCGGCAGCATGGGTATCGCCACCGGTATCGATATCGGCCGCCTGCTCGCGCTGCGCGAGGACGTGGCGGCCTGGCTCAAGGACGAAACCCTGCACGGCACGCTGTGGCGCGCCGGCCTGCCCAAGACTTTCCCGGTCCAGCATGCTGGCGCCGCTGCCTGAGACGCAAGATGACCCAAGACAACAGCAACGCCCTGCCGCTGGCCGGCATCCGCGTGGTCGAATTCACGCATATGGTGATGGGGCCAACCTGCGGCATGATCCTGGCCGACCTGGGCGCCGAGGTGATCAAGGTCGAGCCGCCCGGCGGCGACAAGACGCGCAACCTGCCGGGCCTGGGTATCGGCTTTTTCCGCGCCTTCAACCGCAACAAGAAGAGCGTGGTGCTGGACATCACCACCGACGAAGGGCGCGTCGCCGCGGCCGAGCTGGCGGGCCAGAGCGACGTGCTGCTCGAGAACTTCCGGCCCGGCCTGATGCAGAAACTGGGCCTGGACTATGCCACGCTGTCGCGCGACTACCCGCACCTGATCTACGTATCGCACAAGGGTTTCCTGCCCGGGCCCTACGAGAACCGGCTGGCGCTGGACGAGGTGGTGCAGATGATGGGCGGGCTGTCCTACATGACCGGTCCCCGCGGGCGGCCGCTGCGCGCCGGCACCTCGGTCAACGACATCATGGGCGGCATGTTCGGCGCCATCGGCGTGCTGGCCGCGCTGCGCGAGCGCGACCGCACCGGGCGCGGCCAGGAGATCCAGAGCGCGCTGTTCGAGAACTGCGTGTTCCTGGCCTCGCAGCATATGCAGCAGTTTGCGATGACCGGCGAGGCGCCGCCGCCGATGCCGTCGCGTGTGTCGGCATGGAGTGTGTATGACGTCTTCACGCTGGCCGGCGACGAGCAGCTCTTTATCGGCGCGGTCAGCGACAAGCAGTTCGTTACGCTTTGCCAGGTGCTGGATCATCCGGAGCTTCTCAACAAGCCCGAGTACGCCACCAATACCTCGCGCGTGGCCGTGCGCCCGCAATTGCTCGCAGAGCTGGGCGCGATCCTGTGCCACCATCGCTCCGACGAACTGGCGCCGAAGCTCGAAGCCGCCGGCATTCCGTACGCGCCGATCGTGCGCCCGGACCAGCTGCTCGACGATCCGCACCTGCTTGCCAGCGGCGGGCTGGTGCCGATGCAGGCCGACGATGGCTCGACCACGCCGACGGTGCTGCTGCCGCTGCTGATGGGCGGGCGCCGCCCTGGCGTGCGCCGGCCGCTGCCCAGGGCCGGCGAGCACAACGAGGAAATCCTGTCGCAGCTGGGTAAGGGCCATACCGGCTGACCCGCAACGCATTGGCATGCCGCGGCACAGCGGCGGCCCGCAAAGATCCTACGATAACGATACGGAGACAACCCCCATGCACCCCCGTCGCATCCTTCTCAAGTCAGGGCTGGCGCTGGCCGCCACCGTGGCCGCCGTGCTGGCGGCACCAGGCATCGGCGCGCTCGCGCAGGGTGGCGCCGGCAAGCCGGTGCGCCTGATCCTGCCGATCAGCGCCGGCTCCGGCGTGGATGCCATCGCGCGCGCGGCAGGGCCGGCGCTGGGCAAGGCCTTTGGCCAGCCGGTGGTGATCGAGAACCTGCCCGGCGCCGGCGGCATCACCGGCGCCGCGGCCGTGGTCAAGGCGCAGCCCGACGGCAGCACGCTCGGGCTGGTCTCGAACAACCACGTCATCAACCCCAGTGTGTTCCGCACGATGCCGTTCGACGCGATCAAGGACATCACCCCGATCAGCGTGCTCGGCTCTACGCCGCTGGTGCTGGTGGTCAATCCCAAGGTGCCGGCGAAGAACGTGAAGGAACTGGTGGCGCTGCTCAAGGCGAAGCCCGACGGCTACAACTACGCATCGTCAGGCAATGGCACCATTATCCAGCTGGCCGCCGAGATGTTCCTGGACGAGGCGGGCGTGAGCGCGCGCCACGTGCCATACAAGGGCACCGGGCCGATGATGAACGACCTGATCGCCGGGCAGGTGGAAATGGGCGTGGTCGCGCTTAACGCGGTGGCGCCACACCTGAAGGCGGGCACGCTGCGCGCCATCGGCCTGTGCGGCGACAAGCGCTCGGCCGCCGCACCGGACCTTCCCACCATCGCCGAACAAGGCTTGCCCCGCTACAACGTAGCCGGCTGGTTTGCCGTGATCGGCCCCGCCGGCATGCCGCCGGCAGAGGTGAAGCGCGTGCATGACGCCTTCGCCAGGGCCTTCACCTCGCCCGAAGTGCTGGAAGCCATGAAGAAGCAGGGCACGATGATCGACCCTGGCACGCCAGAGGCGGCCGCCAGCTTCTTCCGCAGCGAGGCCACGCGCTACGCCGCGCTGGTGAAGCGGGCCAACGTGAAGGTCGAATAGCGGCCGGTTGGGCTGCATCGTCGGGCACGGCCTGCAGGCCGCGCAGCGACGGCCTAGAATGCCAGCATCGCCCCCGTGGCGATGCCCTGCAGGAGGAAGCCCCATGACCGACAAGCCCGTCAAGATCCCGGGTCCCGACCACCCGATCACCATCACGCCGACGGCCGGCAGGGTCGTGGTCAAGGTGGCCGGCGTTACGATTGCCGACAGTGACGCCGCGCTGACCCTGACCGAGGCGACTTACCCGCCAGTGCAGTACATCCCGCGCGAGCATGTCGACATGGCGCAGCTGGAGCGTACCGCACACACCACGTACTGCCCGTACAAGGGCGACTGCAGCTACTACTCCATCCCCGCTGGCGGCGAACGCTCGCGCAATGCGGTGTGGACCTACGAGGCGCCTTACCCCGCGGTGGCGGCGATCGCCTTGCACGTGGCCTTTTATCCGGACCGCGTCGACAGCATCGAGGTCCTCGGGCCCTGACTTCGGGCCGAAGCGCCAGCCTGCGTGCCTGTCTACGGGCCAAGTGCCGCGTCGATCATGGCCACGGCCAGCCCGACCAGCAGCGCGATTGCCGATGCGATAAACCATCGCACCGTCCTGCGGTACTCGTCCACGGCATCGTCCTCGATGCGCAGCGCGCGGAACAGCGCGACGATCTGCAGCGACACGGCGGCCAGCAGCGATACCGCCGCGAACAGCGCGCGCAGGTTCCAATGGCCAGGACTCTCGAAGCCCCAGAAGCGCCAGAACGCCAGCGAGAAGCCCAGCAGCACGGTGATGGCGGTGATGATGCCCTGGCGATAGCCGTTGGGCACTACCTGTGGGGGAGGGGGCGCAGGCGGGACCGGCAGGGTGGCAGGGGTAGGCGGGGCGGCGGGCTGGCCAGCATCCATGGCACGTTCTCCGGTTGGCGATTGCCTGGATGCAGTCTAACCCCGATCAACCCTTCCTGAAGATGCTGTAGAGGTCTGGGGCGTCGCTGTCGGGGACGTTCAGATCGAGCGACCTCTTGATCAGTTTTGGGTCGCTGGACGATCTGAGGGCTGATCTTTGTCGTGCAGGCGACTGATGTCGTCGGTTTGTTCCCCTCTCCGCGTGCGGGAGGGGGGAGCGTTCAGCGTCTGCTAAGCATAGCCAACCATGATGCGATCATTGCCGACGCGGCCCTCGGCCTGTGCCAGTTGTGAAGCGCCTGGGAACGGCGCCTATTCGCCGACCGCAGGAACCGCGGTGTGCGGCGGGTTGGTGTCGCGCCTGGCCGGCAGGGCGGGGAATTGCATCTCGGCATAGGGCACGAAGCGCGTCTTGCGCGCGATGCGGTAGCCCAGCCAGATCAGGAGGAAGATCGGGATGCCGATATAGGTGGCGGCCACGCTGACCCAGTCGAACTTGCCGCTGGTGAAGGCCTGGTAGTTCTGGCCCAGCGTGACGACCAGGCACAGCGCAAAGGCGAAGATCGGGCCGTAGGGGAAGAACGGGGATCGGTAAGGCAGCCGATTCAGGTCCAGCCCCTGCGCGACAAAGCCCTTGCGGAAGCGGTAGTGGCTGACCGCGATGCCCAGCCAGGCGATGAAGCCGGTCATGCCCGACAGGTTCAGCAGCCACAGGTAGACCGACTTGCTTTCGAACAGCGAGGTGAGAAAGCACAGCGCGCCCACCGCGGTGGTGGCCAGCAGCGCCATCAGCGGCACGCCGTTGCGCGTGAGCCGCGCAAAGATACGCGGCGCGCGGCCCTCAGTGGCCAGGTTGTACAGCATGCGGGTAGAGGCATACATGCCCGAGTTGCCCGCCGACAGCACCGCCGTCAGGATCACCGCGTTCATCACGCCGGCGGCAAAGGCCAGGCCTGCATGGCGGAACACCAGCGTGAACGGGCTGACGCCCACGGTCTGCACATCGTTCTTGAGCAGGCTCGGGTCGGTGTAGGGGATCAGGATGCCGATGATCAGGATCGCCAGCACATAGAACAGCAGGATGCGCCAGAACACCTGGCGCACCGCGCGCGGGATGTTCCTGGCGGGATCGGCCGATTCGCCGGCGGCGATGCCGATCAGCTCGGTGCCCTGGAACGAGAAGCCGGCGATCATGGCCACGCCGATCAGCGCCGGCAGGCCGCCGACAAAGGGCGCGTCCCCGGTGGTCAGGTTGGCCAGCCCGTGCGACGTGGGCATGTCGCCGCGCAGGATGCCGAAGATCATCAGCGTGCCGATGCCGATAAAAGCGATCACCGTCACCACCTTGACCAGCGCGCACCAGTATTCGGCCTCGCCGAAGCCGCGCACCGAGATCGCATTGAGCAGGAACATCAGGCCGAGGAACAGCGCGCTCCACAGTACGCCGGGCGTGTCGGGGAACCAGTACTGCATCACCAGCTGGGCCGCGGCCAGTTCCACCGCGATGGTCACCGCCCAGTTGTACCAGTAGTTCCAGCCGAGCGCGAAGCCGAAGCCTTCATCGACATAGCGCGCGCCATAGGTGGCGAACGAACCCGACACCGGCATATAGGCAGCCAGCTCGCCCAGGCTGGTCATCAGGAAATAGACCATCGCCCCGATCAGGATATAGGCGGCCAGCGCGCCGCCGGGGCCGGCCTGCGCGATGGTGGCGCCCGAGGCCACGAACAGTCCCGTACCGATCGAGCCGCCGATGGCGATCATGGTGAGATGGCGCGCGCGCAGGGTGCGGCGCAGCGTCGGCGCGGGGGCGCCGGAGGAGGAAGGTGGGGACGATTGGGTTGACATCAGGATCCGGTCTGGGCGCGCGCCATGCAAAACGGGCGCGAAGGCGCGCAACTATGCCGGCATCGCCAGGCGGCCGCAAGCTGCGCCGGATCGCCCGCCGCACGGGTCGCGACGGATGGCGCCAGGCCTCGCCCCGGTTCTACCGGCCGGTATATTGGGCGGCATCATAAGAGAAATCGCTGTGCGGGGAAAGCCGCTGCGGTGGCCGTGCGCCGTCTGATGTGCCGCATTCGGCGCACCGCCCGATGAGACGCGGTCCGCCACGCATGCGGTGTAGGAGGAACACCCGGCGCGGAAAGGATGGGCACCGCTGCCGGCGCCAGCGCGCGCGGTATATCGTGTGAAGTAGCAGGCCCCATCCCATCCCGGCGCAGGGAGACTCCACGGATGTTCCAGACGCTCCGGCAAGTTCCGTTCGATACCCGGCCGCGCGGCGCCAGTCGGAGCCGTGGCGGGCGTTGGCTCGCGTCTGTCCTGATGTGGCCGGTCCTTGCGGCTGCGCTGCTGGCCGGGTGCGCAAGCCTGCCGGCGTCGGCGCAGCGCACGCCCTCGGCCGCCCTGGTCAATACCAATGACACCGCGCTGGGCAAGGTGCTGGCGCCGCGCCTGGCGCAGCGCCCCGGCGAGTCGCTGTTCTATCCGTTGTCGTCCGGCCCCGGTGCGCTGGCCGCGCGACTGGCCATGGCGCGCGCCGCGCAGCGCAGCCTGGACCTGCAGACCTATATCTTCGAAACCACCGGCACCGGCGCCGCCGTGCTGGGCGACATCCTCGACGCCGCGGACCGCGGCGTGCGTGTGCGGCTGCTGCTGGACGACATGCACACGGACGGCATGGACAAGACACTGTCGGCCATCGACTCGCATCCCAATATTGAAGTGCGCCTGTTCAATCCCTTTGCCAATCGCAGCATACGCTGGCCGGAAATGCTGGCCGGCTTCAAGCGGCTGGACCGGCGCATGCATAACAAGTCGATGACGGTGGACAACCAGATGGCGCTGGTGGGCGGGCGCAATATCGGCGATGCCTATTTCTCCGCGCGCAGCGACATGGATTTCAGCGACCTCGACGTGCTGATTGCCGGACCGGCCGTGCCGCAGGTGTCGGCCGTGTTCGACGAGTACTGGAACGACCCGTCGTCATACCCGGTGGTGGCGCTGATTCCCACAGGCAAGGCAGCGCCGGTGGAGATGCGCAGCCTGCGCAAGGGCCTGGAAGCGCGCGGCGACCAGGCCGTCGCCAGCCCCTACGTGCAGGATCTGCTGGAGTCGGGCCTGGCCAAGGCGATCGAGAGCGGCCATATGCCCGGCTACAGCGGCAAGGCCGTGGTGGTATCCGACAAGGCTGCCAAGATCACGCACCAGACCGACGATGATCCCGGGGACGCCACCGCCCGGCTCGAGAAGATGATCGGCGGCGCACAGAAGGAAGTGCTGCTGATCTCGCCGTACTTCGTGCCGGACGACGACGGCGAGGCCTGGCTGATTGCGCTGGCAAAGCGCGGCATCCGCGTGCGCATCCTGACCAACTCGTTTGCCGCCACCGATGTCAGCGCGGTGCATGCGGGCTATGCGCCACACCGCCTGGCGCTGGCGGCCGCGGGTGTCGAGCTGTACGAACTCAAGCCCAGCGCCTACGCCGAACTGGCAAACCGCGGCAAGGCCGCGCGCGGTTCGCGCTCGCGCTCGTGGCTGTCGTCCAGCCGCGCCAGCCTGCATGCCAAGAACTACATCGTCGACCGGCGCCTGGTATTCATCGGCTCGCTCAACATGGACCCGCGCTCGGCCAGGCTCAATACCGAGATGGGCATCGTACTGGACAGCCCGGCGCTGGCCGAGCGCATGATCAAGACCACCGAGGACGGGCTGCTCGACATGGCCTACCGCGTCGGGCTGCAGACCGATGGCGACGGCGGCAACCGGCGCCTGACCTGGACCACGCGCGAGAACGGACAGCTCATGGTCTACGACAGCGAACCCGGCATGGGCCCGCTCCAGCATCTGGGCATCGGCGTGTTACGTGCGCTACCGATCAAGGAAGAGTTGTAAACGGGCCCGCAGCGTGGCTCCGCGGCTTTCCTCGTCCCCCGTTTGGGGGTAAGGTTTTCAGCATCGTTGCCTGCCCCAGAGGATGCCCATGAAAGCCGCTGTTTTGCGTCACCCCAAGACCCCGCTGGTGATCGAAGACGTGGCCATTGGCAAGCCCGGCCCGCGTGAGGTGCTGGTTCGCACCGCCGCCGTGGGCGTGTGCCATACGGACCTGCATTTCCTCGACGGCGCCTACCCGCACCGGATGCCGGCCATCCTCGGCCACGAGGCCGCGGGCGTGGTCGAGCAGGTCGGCGCCGAGGTGCGCACGGTCAAGCCCGGCGACCATGTGATCACCTGCCTGTCGGCGTATTGCGGCCATTGCGAGCACTGCCTGACCGGCCACCTGTCATTGTGCGCAGAGCCCGATACCCGGCGCCGCCAGGGCGAGGAGCCGCGTCTGATGGCGAGCCATGGCAAGACCATGCACCAGTTCCTGAACCTGTCGGCATTCGCGGAACAGATGCTCATCCATGAGCACGCGCTGGTGGCGATCCGGCGTGACATGCCGCTGGACCGCGCCGCGCTGATCGGGTGCGCGGTGACCACCGGCATGGGGGCGGTCATCCATACCGCGAAAGTGCAGCCGGGCGAGACCGTTGCGGTGATCGGCTGCGGCGGCATCGGGCTGGCCACGGTCAACAGCGCTGCGATCGCCGGTGCCGGGCGCATCATTGCCATCGACCGGGTGCCGGCCAAGCTGGAACTGGCACGCAAGTTTGGCGCCACCGATGTGATCGATGCGGGCAATGTCAATGTGCTGGAGGCGGTACGCACGCTGGTCGAGGGCGGCGTGCACCATGCCTTCGAAGCCATCGGCCTGAAGGAGACCACCGAGCAGGCCTTTGCCATGCTGCGCCGCGGCGGTACCGCCACGGTCATCGGCATGATCGCACCGGGGGTCAAGATCGAGCTGTACGGCAGCGACTTCCTCGGCGAGAAGCGCATCCAGGGCTCGGCGATGGGCTCCAACCGTTTCCCCGTGGATATGCCGCGCATGGTCGATTTCTACATGGCCGGCCGCCTGCGCCTGGATGAACTGATCGCGCAGCGCCTGCCGCTGGAGCGCATCAACGATGCCTTCGACGAACTGCGCCGCGGCGAGCTGGCGCGTTCGGTGATCATGTTCGACTAGGCGCCCCCGGGGCGGTGCACCATTGTTCACCCTGTGGGACAATCGCGGCGCACCGCAACGACGAGGCGCCGCATGAAGACGATCGAATGGAAGGACTGGGAGATTTTCTGCCGCGTAGTGGAAGGCGGCGGCTTTACCCAGGGCGCCGAACTGGCCGAGGTGCCCAAGTCTTCGGCCAGCGCCGCGGTGGCGCGGCTGGAAAGCCAGCTCGGCGTGCGCCTGTTCGAGCGCACCACGCGCCGCGTGCGCGTGACCGAACGCGGCCAGCGGCTGTACGAGCGCGTGGCGCCGCTGTTTGCCGAACTCCATGAAATCAGCGCCGAGGCCGCCTCGGACAGCGCCGAAGTCAGCGGCCTGCTGCGCATCTCCACGCCGTATGAGGTCGGCTCTCAGCATCTGTCCGAAAGCCTCACACGCGTGCTGCGCGCCCACCCGGGCCTGCGCGTGCAGGTCGATGTCAGCTGGGACCAGCCCGACCTGATCCGCCACGGCTACGACCTGGCGTTCGTGATGACCGACACCGCGCTGCACGACACCTCGTTCGCCAGCAAGCGCGTGGTGCTGATCGAACGCGCCTTCTTTGCCGCGCCGGCCCTGATCAAGGCGCGCGGGCTGCCGCGCACGCCGCAGGACCTGCAGGGCTGGCCCACACTGGGCAACGCCGACGACCGGCACTGGGAGTTCCTGCGCGATGGCGTGGAGATCGCACGCATGGATGTCGCGCCGCGCATCGGCACCCATAACGCCGAACTGCGGCTCAAGGCGGCGCTGGACGGGCTGGGCGTGACGCGGCTGTCGCCGCGCTTCGTGCAGGATGCGGTCGGCCAGGGGCAACTGGTGCGCGTGCTGCCGGGCTATGCCTCGTCGCCGCTGAAGGTCTACGTGCTGATGCCGGCGCGCAAGCTGATGCCGGCCAGCGTGCGGGTGCTGCTGGACGTGCTGGAGCAGACGCTGGGGGTGCCGGAGGCGCGGCGCCCGCCCGCCAAGCGGCGCGAGAACGCTTAGCCGTTGCGCCGTCCGCTCTCAGGCATCGGTCAGTAAGGCTGCCCGGCCGGCCGCAGGTCAAAGCGCAGGACTTCGGCCAGATCCAGCATCTCCTCGTCGTCCTCGCTGCGCGTGATCCAGCCGCCGTAAGCATCGCCGCCCGTATCCCAGTTCCAAAGCGTGTAGCCGGCCACGCGCAGCTGGTTGTGCGCCAGTTCCATCAGTTCCGGCACGCTGGTGCTCTCCAGGAAGGCCTCGTCCTCGGGCTCGTCGCTGCCCCAGTCGATCTCCAGGTCCATCCGTTCGCACAGCTGGTTCAGGCAGCCGATCAGGGACTGGGCATCCTTCCAGTCGACAAAAAACCCGGACTGCCAGTCGATGACCTCGCGGATCACCCATAGCAGTTCCTGGCCATCGGTGTCATCGTTCTCGGCATCGAGCAGAGCATCTTCAAACATCGACAGCTGCGCCGAGGTCTGTGCGCTGTCGCCAAGGTTGATCAGGGCGAAGAAACGCGCAATCGCGTCCTGCGTGTCGTCGTCCAGTGGTGTGGCCATCTTGATTTCTCCTGTTGCTGCGGACTCCTGGTGTCCTGTTCCGTAGATAACTTGCCAAAATGAAATCGTCCAGTTGGTCGTCAGGCTAGGCGCGAGGAGGCGCCATAGCCGTAGCTATGGCAACGACGAGCAACGACGCATGGCGGCCGACTGGGCGATTTCATGGCAAGGTATCTGCGGAACAGGACACTATGCCGCGATGCGCATGATCTCGCGTTGGCCGGCCGGTGTCACGCGCAACGCGCGCGAGGTGCGCGTGGGCTCGACCCAGCCGCGCGCCAGCAGGCTGCCCAAGAGCGCCGCGCCCAGCGCGCCGCCCAGGTGCGGCTTGCGTTCGCTCCAGTCGGGGCAGGTGCAGGCGAACTGCCGCCGCTTGCGCCGGGCGGCCTCCACGTCCACGCCCAGCCCCGCCAGCGCCTGCGCGCCGTCGCCGCTCAGATCCACGCGCTGTCCGTCCAGCATCAGCCAGCCCGAATGCGTCATCCACTCGAACAGGCCCACGGCCAGCTCGCCCGCCAGATGGTCGTAGCAGGTGCGGGCCTGGCGCAGCGCCGGCGGCGCCGTGCGCGACACCGGCACGTCGCGCAGCCGCGGCGGCTGGCTGGCCAGCGACGCCGACGCCAGCGCCTCGATCGCCACGCCGATCTCCGGCGCCGACAGGCGGTAGTAGCGGTTGCGCCCGCGCGTCTCGGCCACCAGCAGGCCGCCTTCGGCCAGCCGCGCCAGGTGCCCACTGGTGGAAGAGGGCGAGAGCCCGGCGATCAACGCCAGCTCGCCCGCGGGCCGCGCGCTGCCGTCCATCAGGGCCCACAGCATGGCCGCGCGGCCGGGATCGGCGAGCAGGCCGGCGAGCTGGCTGATGCCGGGGGTGTAATCCATGATTTGGCTCCGGATGAAATGTGTCATGCGGAGTATAGGCGGTGGGGCAGCGGTTGACCTCGGGGAACAAAGTCCTTCCAAGGGAATAAAGTCCTTCCGAAATCTAAGCGGCCAGCCGTGACCTCCCCCACCTATCCAGGCCATCCGATTGGCTTAGCCTCTATTCCGCATCGACAGGCTCATTGCAGCCAAGCTGTTGCCCAGTCGTTAGAGACGGTGTCAATCAAGTGGCTGGAGTAGCTTGCCGGACCACTCGATGAGCTTGTAGCTCAGACCGTGGGTGGCTTGCTTGAAAACATCCTCGTTCTCGTCAAACGACGCCGCGATGCTTGCTCTGCAAGCCGGGCTCGCTCGCCAGTTGTTTCAAGAGCGCATGCTGGCTGTCCACTGCCATCGAATGTTGGCTCAGTTTTCCCGTCGTAGTCGTCTCTCAATTCGGAGCAACGGCACGCACGGTTACTTCATCCCTATCATCTCCAGAGCCCTCCTGCTCGGTCGCCATCGGAAGCGACTCAACTGGATAGCCGTGATGTTCCCACGCATCAAGACCACCCTTCAAGGCGCGTACATGCCGGAATCCCTTTCGACGCATTTGCTGCGAAATCCATTTCGCCGTTACGTCGTTAGGGCAAACGCAATAGACCACGAGGTCGTGTTCAAGCAGTGCCTCATCAACCTTCGCGGGAGATGCCAGGTCAATCGGTATCGCGCCGGGGATGCGGTGCGGTTCTGCCTGGCGCACTGCTTGCGGGCGAGCATCTAGAATGACAGGCGGTTGCTCGGACCGCATCATCTCATCCAGCTGCTGCGGTGTGATTCGAATATGCGCGAGCCAGCGACGAAAACGCAGGCGCTGAATCCACCGGTATGCTGCGAAAAATGCTCCGACAGCGAGGAGCACTTCGACAACAGTTATGCCATGCGCACTGACCAGAGTCATCATCCTGGTCAACTGTGGGCCAAACAGAGTTCCTCCAGCGAGCCACGCTCCCGACCACATCGCACCGCCAGCGATGTCCCACGAGAAGAAGATTCTTCGGTCAATCTTAGTGGTACCCAAAAGCGGAGATGCGATAAGTCCAAGGCCGGGGACGAATTTCGCCACGAGCAGCAGGGGCGCCCCGTAACGCTCGAACCAGGCGTGAGTCCTCCGGATACTTGAGTCCAGCGACAGAGACACTCGGACCAGACGTGTGAGGATGCGACGACCATAGTGCCGTCCAAGCGCGAACCACAGCCCATCTGAAATAAGAACGGCAGCGACCGCTGCCACGAATACGGAACCGAAAGAGACGAAACCAGCAGCTACCTGAGAGCCAGCTAACAGAAGCATCGGCGCGGCCGGAACCGGCGCGCCAAGTTGTGTGACCAGGACACTGAGGAATACTACCAAGGCTCCCCATTCGGAGATTAAGCCGGGTGAAACTGTAATCAACAACTGACTCCGTTTATCTTCGACAAACGAGTAGAGCGCGATTGACACGCGTGTCGACGCGTTGCATTGTCGCACAAGCAAAGGAGCGCTGCCTGGCAAGGTGAGAAGCGGTACCCGTCTGGTTCTCGCATTGCGCATAGGGATGCGAATGTCCGGAGCTAGGAGTGGCTGCGGTACCATAGCACTTGTCCCTCAGGCGTGGGCGTTCGAGAGTGACCGAGGCTGGTCATGAAGCGATTACCGACGGTCCATATGGTTGTTGGCCTTATCGCACTGGTGGCATTTTTGTGCACCGGGCTTTATATGCATTTCTCACTCGTTCACTTGCGTGGTATGCCCGACGTGCTCCGACTCATGTACCGGTCGGCACACATCTACTTGCTGTTGGTTTCCTTGCTGAACCTGATGCTCGGTTGTTACCTGACGCCGATTGAGCGCGGCGGTGCCCGCTATTTCCAGTTGCTTGGCAGCGTCGCCATTCTGTTGGCGCCAGCTTTCGTCGGCGTGTCATTCGGGACCGAATCGACCTTCGAAGATTTGGTGCGCCCCATTATCGCTTTAGGTATTTACCTAGCCTTCGGCGGCGCCCTCGTACACGTAATTGTGGCGGCCACTGCACGTCGATTCCGTGGCTAAATGAGCTCACCGGTTGACTTGCCCCGAAGCGTCGCTATGAGCGTCTGGCTGGACTAGCATCGGAGCATAAGTCCCGCCATGGAGCCACCCCTCTGACGGGCGCGCGAGATTCTACATCGGTGAGACTTGTCTGCCACAATTCGTAAGCCGGGGGAGGGGGGCATACCGACACGAATTTCGTCAAAAATTTGTCACCCCAATTGGAGAGGTATCGGTCCTGTCCCCTCTACTCAGCTTAGGCGCGAAATATTGCAGTTCGCCGACAGTTGTGCACTTCCGGGTCGCGCGGCAAGAAACTGAACCGACTCGGGCAACAGGAGGGCGAGGGGCACCGAAAGGAGGATTGGACCGACACCGCCGACCGCCAACACGCTTCGCCAGCCTGCTACCGGAATCAGCCACGCCGCCGCCACGCCGCCAGCCATCAGTCCAAACGAAAAGCCAGAGAACATGGCATTGACCACCAGGCTCCGCGCCCGCGTTGGGGCGTATTCCGACATCAAGGTGACTGCATTAGGCATCGCGGCTCCGAGGCCTAAACCTGTCAAAAAGCGGAACGCCGTCAATTCACCAATGGTCTGCGCGTGTCCGGACACCAGGGTCCACGCGCCGAACCATAGTACGGACAGGACAAGCATGAACTTGCGTCCGTAACGATCGACGACTGGTCCCGTAATCAGAGCGCCAATCGCCACGCCCACGAGCGCGGCGCTCATGACCGGCCCTAGCGCTGATCGAGCAATGCCCCACTCCTGCACGAGGGAAGGCGCGATGAAGCCCATGGCGACTGTGTCATAGCCGTCGAGGACCATCACGAGAAAGCCGAGGACGAAAGCCAGCCATTGAAACGGAGAGAAGCGCTGGGCATCGATGAATCTCTGCACGTCGAGCGCGCGAGCGGGAGGCATATAGGGGTCTCCTTGTGCTGGTCAAGCCAGCGAATTGTTTTCAGGGAATGGTCGGCTGTCGCTGGTTCAATGCGCGCGACGGATCTGGTCGGAAATTTCAGTGCCGGGTGGCGCCTTGTGCTTAAATCCACCGTGCAATGACCGACAGGCGTGCATTGCAGGCTCTCAGCTGGTGCTTGACGAACGCATCGCCGATGAGTTCCTCGAACGTTTTGTCGCGCTTGCCGCTTCGATCCGCGTGGGCAATCCGCTCGATGCCAACACGGAAATGGGGCCGCTCACGTCGCTGCAACATCTGGAACGTGTGAAGGCATAGGTTGATGTGACGCGCGAGCAGGGGGGAAGCGTGCTGACGGGCGGCAGCGCGCCGGAGGATGCGTCCCTTGCGAACGGATACTACGTACGCCCTACGGTAGTCGAGGCGAAAACGCCACAGGACCGCATCGCGCAGGAAGAAGTGTTCGGACCGTTCGTCACGGTGCTGCGCTTCAGCAGCGACGAAGAAGCGCTGCAGATCGCAAACGGCACCACATATGGTCTAGGTAGCGGCTTGTGGACTCGTGACCTGTCGCGCGCGCATCGCACGGCGGCCCGTATTCACGCCGGCATGTGCTGGATCAACTGCTACAAGCGCGTGAATCCAGGCAGTCCATTCGGCGGCGTCGGGCAGTCGGGTTATGGTCGCGAGATGGGCTTCGAGGCGATGCACGACTATACGGAGTCTCGCTCGGTGTGGGTCAACGTCGATGGGAACGTGCCGCCGCATTTCCGGCGCTGAGGGGCTTTGTCTGCCAGGGCACGCCGTCGCGCGTGGCAAAGATGCAAATGAAGCGGGGCCGCTGCTGTATGAACTGAATCGAACGCTCGGCATTCCGGCGGCGCTTGACCGTTGTGTTCGCTAACACCATACCGATATCCTCAGGCGTCCTGAAGAGCTGATCGCTTCCGATACCGATGTACGGTGCCGGCAGACATGGTAGAAGCCGCGATGCAGCAATTCGCATTCCACATCTTCACCAGGTGAGTAGCCGTCGGGGTATCAGCGCCAACATGGCGAACGACGACCTGCGTTGACGAAGGCAGCGCTCTGAAACTCGCGACACCCGCTACCAGAGGCTTCTGCTCGTTCGGATAGCAGCGTTGGAAAACTGCCGACTGGACTTTGGCGCACCAGTGCCCGGATCTTGCGACGCTGGTCCCTTGACCGATTTCACACTCGATTCACTCGGCTCAATCGGGCGGAAGAAGGGGGAGGTCAGCGGCGCCGTGAGGGCGGATAGCCGACTGGCTGGGGCGTGAATTCTGCGCATGCCGGGCTCCTTCCCGCCCTGTTGTACGTTTTGCAGGGCAGAGCAATGCCAGCGAGTACTGGCAGGACACAACAAGCAGGAGCGGAGTTGACCGACTTGCCGGACGACACCGCTGCCTTACGTTTCCGGCAAGACAACAGCGGCCGGAGAGCGACTGGTGACTTGCGTGGACGCGATTCAAAGGTCGACTAGAACAACTGCCCACTTGACTGCTGTCCCTGGAGCCAAAGCCAAGCCGGGCTTGGCCGGACCACCGAAGTTGAAATCGTAAATACTATATATACTGTATGAGCGATGATTCATAGGACTGGAGGACTTGATGTCAGGCGAATCACGGAAGAAGGCGGCCGCGCCGTTAGCATCGGACGCGAAGGGCGAGGAAGCGACCGACAGTAAGCTCCGCGCCGGCAAGCCTGAAAAGAAGGCGGCTTCTGCCACAAAGGTCTCGGCTGACGCGGCAGCACCGACTGATGGAGGGGCTTCCAGCTCAAAGAAGGCAAAGAGGCCGAGCAATGGTGCGGCACCGCAGGCGGACAAGCCACCCAAGAAGCCGAAGGTTGTCCGAGATAGTTTCACCATGCCCGAGTACGACTATGGAAGGTTGGCTGAGCTGAAGCGGAAGTGCCTGGCTGGTGGCGTCCAGGTGAAGAAGAGCGAGCTGCTCAGGGCGGGACTCCTGGCCCTCGAAGCCCTCTCGGAAAAAAGGCTACTCAGCGTTGTTGCGCAAGTCGAGGCCGTCAAGACCGGGCGCCCTGCAAAATCCTAAGCTAGTGCAGTGTTCCATTCTGTTTGGAACTTAAGCGGCGGTTGGCGCGAATGACTTTCTGCAAGATGTCGCGAGCGCTCTTGGTCCAGATGAACGGCTTGGGGTTGGTGTTGTGGTGAGCGATGTATTCGTTGATGGCGGCGACCAGTTCCGGCACGCTGGTGAATACGCCGCGGCGAAGCCGCTCGGTCGTGATGTCGCGAAAGAACCGCTCGACCATGTTCAGCCATGACGCCGAGGTGGGCGTGAAGTGCATGTTGAAGCGCGGATGCTTGGCCAGCCAGTCTTGCACCGCAGGATGCTTGTGCGTGGCGTAGTTGTCGGCGATCAGATGCAGCGTTTTGTCCTTGGGCGTCTCGCGGTCGATCTTGCGTAGGAACTTCAACCACTCGGTATGGCGGTGGCGCTGCTGGCACTGGGCAATGACCTGGCCATCGAGCACGTTGAGCGCGGCAAACAGCGTGGTCGTGCCATTGCGCTTGTAATCGTGGGTCATGGTGGCCGCGCGCCCCTTCTTCAGCGGCAGCCCGGGCTGTGTGCGATCCAACGCCTGCACCTGGCTCTTCTCATCGCAGCACAGCACCAGCGCGTGCTCGGGTGGCGACATGTACAGGCCCACGATATCTTCAAGCTTCTCGACGAACTTCGGATCGCGCGAGACCTTGAAGCCGCGCACGATGTGCGGCTTCAACCCATGGGCGTGCCAATGGCGCATGATGGTGCTGGCGCTCACGCCCAACTCGGCGGCCATCTTGCGCGTGCTCCAGTGCGTGGCCGCCACGGGCTTGCCTTGAGTGGTCAGTTCCACCAGCAGCGTCGGGTCCACCTTCAACGGCGGCGCACCACGCGGCAAGTCGCGTTCGATACCGGCCAGCCCCGATTGCGCATACCGCTCACGCCAACGCGAGACCTGCACGCGTCCGATCCCCAACTGCTCGGCGATGGCCTTGTTCTGCATTCCGCTGGCGGCCAGCAGCACAATGGGCGCGCGCTGCGCCAGCCTCACGCTCGTGAGCTTCGACCGAACCAGCTTCGTCAATTTGGTTCGCTCCTCGTCGGTCAACATGATCTCGGGGGCAACTCGCACTCGCTCTCTCCACGCTGTGTCGCAGTAGCGCATTGGAGACGCCGAATTCATATAAGTTCCATCAAGAACAGAACGCTACACTAGGAAAAGAAAATGAACTGCTACCTGGTGCGCCGCCTTTTCCCTGCAGTTTGTTGGGTTGCAGCAGTAGCCGTTGCAGTTCCGGATGAAGCCTTCGCTCAGTCACCGAAGCTCGAATGGAGGTTCTATGGCGGCGCGAAACTACCCGAGAAGGAGATGTGTTTCTATGATGCCGCTGGCGTCACGCGAGGGGCCACGCGCGCGTTGTAGGGAGACTTGAGCTCGGAGAATGCCTAATCAGTCCGGGCTTCACGCTGCGTGCGTGATGCTGGCGGGCTATCCGCTTCCGGATGCAAGCTCTGATGATTTTGTGCTTCGTCCCGGCTTGGATGACCCGAACTCGCGCAGTCGCATGAGGGAGGGGACCACCGCTTTGCTGCCACGTTGAGAAGCGGCCTCCCTGCAGGCAATGCGAGCACATGTACCCTGCGCGGGCCGTAGGCAGCGCCAGGCGCACGAACTGAACAAGCAACCTGGAACGCAGGCAAAAGAAAGCCCGCAGCAAGGACGGGCACGAATCCATTCGGAGAGGGAGGAGACGAGGGCGAGTATAAACCCTTACGAAGATTCTTGCAGATTGCCCCCTGGATGCAAGGAATCTAGACCGTTTCCCGGCCATTTCTTTCGGACACGACGCGTACGCGTTGAACTCGCGTCACCAAAGAGGTTCGCATCCAGGGTATAGCAGTCATCGATATGGCCGGCCTGCAACAGTTCGGCAGACGAGCAGCGCCCAACCGATAGTTTCACGATCACGAAATTAAGAGGCGGCGGGAGGCGGCGGTGGCTGCTGTGGCTTGCAACGGCCCCAACGAAAGGCTTAGACAAAAGCTGCAGTCTGCAGCAGCAAGCCGGGACCGTCTCCCACGGCTGCCGCCAACGATATGCGTTACAAACCGGAGGTGGGTCGAGCAGGGCGATGCTGCAGACGGCAAAGTTTCGCAGCCGCCCCGATCGGCATTTCCCTTTATAGCCGTTGCGAGCACCGGTTGAATCTGCAAAGTACAACCGCCATCGCCTCCCTTGCCGTGGTCGGACGCCGTCCGCCTAAGCTGCGCCGGGCTACGGCTTCTACAGGCCTCGATACCGCATCACTCGCGCCAGCCACTGATCGACGCGCTGGCGACGCGGCAGGTCTCGACACCCTGGCCCCCGTTGGCCTCGCCGTCAGGCCGTGTCGCCCACCTCGCGGATCGGGATCATGGTGTGGCCGCCGCAGTTGCGCAACAGGTCTCGCAATTCGTTGATGACCGGGAACACCTCGTGGTTCCAGTCGGCACCCTGCTTGTCGTGAGCCTCTTGCTCGCGCTCGACGATCCAACGGTCCTCCTTGAAGATGCGTTCCGTGAACCAGACCAGCAGCGGCCATGCCAGGTCCAGTGCAAACGGAATGCCGGGCCTGCGAATGGAAGGCAGGAGGCTCCATGCAAGTACTCTCCCCGCTGTGCCGGGCTGGACGTGCATAAGGACACCATCGTGGCCTGTGTGCGCTGCGTCTCGGCGCCCCAGCATCACGAAGTGCGCAGCTTTGACAGCACCACCAGTGGGCTGCTGGCGCTGCACGGCTGCACCCACGTGGCCATGGAAGCGACTGGTGTGTACTGGAAACCGGTGTGGCACATCCTCGAGGGCAACTTCGAGTTGGTGCTGGCCAACGCCCAGCACATCCGCAACGTGCCCGGGCGCAAGACCGACGTCAACGACGCGATGTGGATTGCCGATTTGCTCGCCCATGGCTTGATCCGATCGAGCTTCGTGCCGCCGGCGGCCATTCAAGAACTGCGCGATCTCACGCGTACCCGCAAGCAACTCGTGCGCGAGATTGCGCAGCACAGCCTGCGCATTCAGAAAGTGCTGGAAGACGCCAACCTTAAGCTGGGCAGCGTGCTCTCGGATGTGCTCGGGCGCAGCGGCCGTGCCATGCTCAAGGCCATCGTCGACGGCGAGGCCGACCCCGAGCGGCTTGCCGCGCTGGCCCAAGGCACCGCCCGAAAGAAGAGCGCGGAATTGCGCGAGGCGCTGCGTGGACACATCACCGACCACCACCGCACGATGCTGAAGCTGCATCTGGATATCATCGGCGCACTGGAGCGCTCGCTGGCCGAACTCGACGCCGTCGTGGGAAAAGCGCTGGCGCCGATCCAACAACGCGCCCGCCTGCTGACCACGATCCCTGGGGTTAGCAACTTGACCGCTCAGGTCCTGTTGGCGGAGATCGGCGTCGACATGACGCGCTTTCCCGATGCCGGCCACCTGGTGTCCTGGGCGGGTCTGTGTCCGCGCAATGACGAGAGCGCCGGCAAACGCCGCAGCACGCGCGTGCGCAAGAGCGGCACCTGGCTCAAGACCGCCCTGGTCACGGCCGCCTGGGCTGCGGTGCGCGTCAAGACCAGCTATCTCCGTGCCCAGTTCCTGCGCATCAAGGCCCGGCGCGGCGCCAAGAAGGCCATCCTTGCCGTGGCCGCCTCCATGCTCACCGCCGCCTACCATATGCTCCGGGACGGCGTTGAATATGCCGACCTTGGCCCCGATTACTTCGACCGCCACGACGCTAACAAAACCATCCGCCGCCTACTCAAACGCCTTGCCGATCTCGGGTGTCTGTGGATCCGATGGCTCATGCCGTCTAACGCTTCCTAGTAGGTGCGTGGCACGCCAGTTGATTTCGAGCACCCTCCCGTCGATGCCGTCGATGGAGACCAGGTCGCCGGGGTGATAGGGCTGGGTCGCATTCAGGACCAGGCCGGAGAACACATCGCCCAGCGTGCTCTGCACGGCCAGGCCGACAATGATGGCCAGCGCGCCCGACGTTGCCAGCAGGCCGGTCACCGGAAGCTCCAGAACGTACGCAACGGCCGCGACGGCGGCGGCCACGAAGATCAGTGCGCCGAACACATCCTGGAACAGACGTTCGCCTTGCCAAGCCCCGGGGTAGGAACAGAGTGCCCAACATGATGCTGAGAACCCGGGCCCCCAGCAGCCACCAGATGATTCCCAGCGCCTGCGCGATGAAATGCCTTATCGGCTGCCCGGGGAATGGTGCAGCATTCAGCGGAGCCATGCCGCCATGCACCAGCACGATGGTCAGGAGGACAAAGATGGCGAGCCGGGCCAGTTGCCGATGCCGCATATGCGCCGGGGGGATAAGCCGCCAGGCAAGGACATCGCAGAGGACGACGCATGCGCCCAGGAACAGCGGATCCAGCAGGTAAGCCATGGCGGTCTGCCTTTGCGGCCGGTGGTCGTCCGGCGTTCGTTGGCGCGGTTGGTATCCGATGCCGCCGCGCGGCCGGCGCCCAAGAAGGGCGCCAACACTCGCGGCACGATCTTGCTGCCTTCGGGGCAATTCCTGGTGCCCCACTCCTTGTACGCGTTAGGTAAGACCTGCCAGGCGTCCCCCTGGGCCGGGATTCCCGGGCCGCGCCAAAGACCGCTCCCGTGAGTCGGCCCGGCGTACGCCGTCGATACGGTCTTCGCCGAGTTGTCCAAGCATATCGCTCGCTACACCGATTCTCAATCCCTTCGAGATGCCGTAGGAAGCGGAGAGGTGCAGCGACAGCGCGTTCCTGGCTGGACGGCGCCGGCGCTCAGGGCGGGGCGGCGGCATGTTTTTTCCGCGGCGTTGGTACTTGAGCCTGCCACCTGACTTCAGGCTTGTCGGCATGGGCGCGAAGATAGTAGACCACGGCCGTGACCAGCGTGAACGTCGCCAGCAGGAAGGCGGCAATTTCGGTCTGTACCCGGCCATGATAGTAAGGCTGCAGATCAGCTGGACCAGGATGATCGTCGAGAGCACCATGCCCGGAAAGGGCAGGCTGCGTGAGCGCACCTCCGCCGCAACTTTCGAAAGGTATGGGCTACACCGCCGCAGTCACGATGATTTCGACCAGCAGTTCTGGATGTGCGAGCTTCGCTTCGCAGGTGGCACGGGTGGGCACGGCATCCTCGGGGATCCATGCCTCCCAGGCTGCATTCATGCCGGCGAAGTCCTGGTCGATGTCTTTGAGCCAGATCTGCGCGGACAGCACTGTGCGTCGCGTACTCGACCAGCAACGGACGGTAAATGTCCATGTTGCGGTCGATGCCCCAGCGCAGGTAGAGCCCTATGAAGTAAAGGTGCGTCTCGAGCAATGCCCTGATCGCCACGGACTGTGCGCGCTGCAGGGGCGTCAGGTGATTGTCGTTCAGGGCGTCCGGGTGCAGTTCCTGCAAATGTTCGATGATGAGCGACGAGTCGGCGAT
>NZ_QKWJ01000083.1 GCF_003353055.1 Cupriavidus lacunae | reverse complement strand
CAGGCTGCCAACCGCCTAAAGTCGGGTTCGTCCAATAGTCCGTTGATGTGGGCACAGACAGGGTGCGTAGCAGGCCCGAACCACCCACCACATCGAACGGCAAGCACCGCCGCTCGAACCACCCCCACCAACAAATTGGTGGCCAGCCGCCAGAGGCGACGCGTTTTTTGGTTACTTTTTGTCGCTCGGACAAAAAGTGACCCGCCCAGCAGGGCGGAACCAGGCGCTTAAACCTACAACAACATCGAACCCGACCTACATAACCAAACCAACAAACAAAAGCCCCAACAGGAAAAACGCCGCCCAAAGGCAGCGTTTTCCACAACCAAAACCAGCAGCCAACTTACTTCCCGCCAACCGTCTCCAGCACCGTCCACTTACCACCCACCACCTTATAGACAGTGATACCACCATCCTTCAGATCACCACGCGCGTCATACGCCAGCGTCTTGGTAGTCACGCCCTGCATATTGGTAGCAGCCAGCACCGGCAGGTAACGCACCGGATCGGTCGAACCAGCCTTGACCATGGCGGTCATCATCGCGGTGGCGCCGTCATAGGCGTACGGCGAGTAGGTCTGCACCTTCGAGCCGAACCGCTTCTCGTACCTCTTCTCGTAGTTGGCGCCGCCAGGCATCTGGTCCAGCGGCAGGCCGGCCAGCGACACCACCGTGCCTTCGGCGGCCGGGCCGGCGAGCTTCAGGAAGTTGTCGGTCTTGGACATTTCGCCCGACACCAGCGGGGCCTTCATGCCCAGTTCCTTGACCTGCTTGGCCATCGGCGCAGACTGGGTCTCGGCGCCGCCGTAGAAGATGATGTCCGGGTTGCTGCGCTTGATGTTGGTCAGCACGGCCTTGAAGTCCACCGCCTTGTCGTTGGTGAACTCGCGGCGCACGACCTTGCCGCCGGCGGCCTTGGCGGCCTTCTCGAACTCGTCGGCCAAGCCCTGGCCGTAGGCGGTGCGGTCATCGACGATGGCGATGTTCTTCGCACCCAGCTTCTTCACCACGAAGGCGCCGATCACCGAACCCTGCTGGGTGTCGGAGGTCATCATGCGGAAGGTGGTCTTGAAGCCCTGCTTGGTGTATTCCGGTGCCGTCGCCATGGCGATCTGCGGAATGCCGGCGCGGTTGTAGACCATCGACGCCGGGATGGTTGTGCCCGAGTTGAAATGGCCCAGCATGCCCTGGATGCCGTTGTCGACCAGCTTCTGCGCGACCACCGAACCGGTCTTCGGGTCGGCCTGGTCGTCTTCGGAGACCAGCACGAACTTGACTTCCTTGCCGCCGATCTTGGGCTTGGTGGCGTTCATGTCCTCGATCGCGAGGACGATGCCGTTCTGCATGTCCTTGCCGTACTGCGCCTGGCCGCCGGTCATCGGGCCGGCAAAGCCCAGCTTGATTTCCTGGGCCTGCGCGAACGCGGCGGAGGCGGCGGTCAGGCCGGCCAGGGTCAGGGCAACGGTCATTGCCGTCTTGTGGAATGTCGAGCTCATCAGATCTCCTTGGGTCCCAAATGGTGCCGATGTGGTGCCGTTGCCGGCGTTATGGCGGCGCAGCCTGGCAGTGCCGCGCCTTGCTTCCTGTGCGCAACGGGGCGGGATCACCGCCGCCGCCGCGCGCTTCGACATGACGACGTCCGAGGGTTGCCTCAGCCGATCGTCATCAAACTGGCATTGCCGCCCGCGGCCGCGGTGTTGACCGAGAGCGAGCGCTCGATCAGCAAACGGTCGAGCGCGATATTCGGTTCACCCTGCGTCAGGCCCTGCACGCCGATGATCGGACCGGGGCGCGCGGCCACCTGTTCGCACACCGTGCGCAACTGGTCGGAATCGCCGTGGTGCAGCACCGCATCGATCGCCGTGTCCGCCGCGGTCCAGTCGGCCACCATGCGGACGCGCGATTGTACGCCCTTAGGCAGGCGCGCAAACAGCCCCCGGCTGACAGGGTTTTCCAGCCATACCGCCTCGGCGCCGACGGTCAGCACGGCGCCCAGCTGCAGGGCCAGGTCGGCCTCCTGCGCGGCCAGGCACAGCACGCGCTCGCGCGGCAGCAGGGTGTAGGTGTTGCGCTCGCCGGTGGGGCCGGCCAGCGTCACCGCCAGGCCTGAGGGCGAGGCTTCGGCAAAGCGCTCGCAGGCGGCGGCCACTTCCGGCAGTTCGGCGCGCGCCCAGGTGCGGAAAGCCTCCGTGGCGCGCGCAGCGTCATCGTCCGGGCCCACGGCTTCGGCACCACCCGCGGCATCGGCCGCGCGCACGCTGCGCGCCACCGCGTCCTGCGGGCAGACCGACAGCAGCCGGTGCAGGTAGAGCGGGCCGCCCGCCTTGGGGCCGGTGCCCGACAGCGATTCGCCGCCGAACGGCTGCACCCCGACCACGGCGCCGACGATATTGCGGTTCACGTACAGGTTACCCACATGGGCACGGCTGACGATTTGCGAGATGGTCTCGTCGATGCGGGTATGGATGCCCAGCGTCAGGCCGTAGCCGGTGCCATTGATCTGGCTGACCAGGGTGTCGAGCGCCGCGCGCGGGTAGCGCACCACGTGCAGCACCGGGCCGAACACCTCGCGCGTGAGTTCCTCGATGCTGTCCAGCTCGATCAGCGTCGGCGACACGAAGGTGCCGTTGCGGCAGCTGGCACCCTGCGCGGCATTGGGGACGGCCTGGTGGACACTGCGGCCCTTGGCGCGCATGGCGTCGATATGGCGCACGATATTGCCGCGCGCTTCGTCGTCGATCACCGGGCCGACGTCGGTCGACAAGCGGTCAGGGTTGGCCATGTTCAGTTCCTCCATGGCGCCCTTGAGCATTTCCAGCACGCGGTCGGCCACGTCTTCCTGCAGGCACAGCACGCGCAGCGCCGAGCAGCGCTGGCCGGCCGAGTCGAAGGCGGAGTTGACCACGTCGCCGACCACCTGCTCGGCCAGCGCCGACGAATCGACGATCATCGCGTTCTGGCCGCCGGTCTCGGCGATCAGCGGGATCGGGCGGCCGGCCGTATCCAGGCGCCCCGCCACGTTGCGCTGCAGGATGCGTGCGACTTCGGTCGAGCCGGTGAACATCACGCCCTTGACGCGGGCGTCCCCCACCAGCGCGGCGCCCACGGTCTCGCCGCGGCCTGGCAGCAGTTGCACCGCGCCGGCCGGCACGCCCGCTTCGCGCAGCAGGCGCACGGCGGCGGCGGCGATCAGCGGGGTCTGCTCGGCGGGCTTGGCCAGCACCGGGTTGCCGGCGGCCAGCGCCGCGGCCACCTGGCCGGTGAAGATCGCCAGCGGGAAGTTCCACGGGCTGATGCAGACTACCGGGCCCAGCGGGCGGTGGGTCTCGTTATCGAAGCTGCGGCGGATCTCGGCGGCGTAGTAGCGCAGGAAGTCCACGGCCTCGCGCACTTCGGCGATGGCGTTGGAGAAGGTCTTGCCGGCCTCGCGCATGATGATGCCCATCAGCGACTGCATCTGGGCTTCCATCAGGTCGGCGGCGCGTTCCAGCGCGGCAGCGCGCACGTCCGGCGGCGTTGCCTGCCAGATCGGCGCGGCGTTGATGGCGGCCTGCAGCGCGGCGTCGACGTCTGCCTGGCTGGCCTCGGTGACCTGTCCCACTACGTCGCGGTGGTCGGCCGGATTCAGCACCGGGGTGGTGATGGCGTCAGCGGCGCGCGGCAACTCGGCGCCCAGCATCGGCTCGGCCACGAAGCGCTCGCTGGTGCCGGCCAGCAGCGCCGACGACAGCGACGCCAGGCGGTGCTCGTTGGCCAGGTCGATGCCGGCCGAGTTGGGTCGGCTCTTGCCATACAGCGTGCGCGGCGACGGAATGCGCGGGTGCGGCAGGCCCAGCCCGCCTTCGTCACGGTGCATGGCCTCGACCACGGCGACCGGGTCGGCCACCAGCTCGTCCAGCGAGATGGTGTCGTCGGCAATGCGGTTCACGAACGAGGTATTGGCGCCGTTCTCCAGCAGGCGGCGCACCAGGTAGGCCAGCAGCGTTTCATGCGTGCCGACCGGCGCGTAGATGCGGCACGGCCGGTTGAACTTGCCGTCGGCGGTGGGCCCCACCACCTGGTCGTACAGCGGCTCGCCCATGCCGTGCAGGCACTGGAACTCATACTGGCCGGGATAGTAGCTGTGGCCGGCGATCTGGTAGATGGCCGACAGCGTATGCGCGTTGTGCGTGGCGAACTGCGGGTAGATCGCGTCCGGCACCGACAGTAGCTTGCGCGCGCAGGCAATGTACGACACATCGGTGTAGACCTTGCGCGTATAGACCGGGTAGCCCTCCAGGCCCTCGACCTGGGCGCGCTTGATCTCGCTGTCCCAGTAGGCGCCCTTGACCAGGCGGATCATCAGGCGGTGGCGGCTGCGGCGGGCCAGGTCGATCAGGTAGTCGATCACGAACGGGCAGCGCTTCTGGTAGCCCTGCACCACGAAGCCGATGCCGTTCCAGCCGGCCAGCTCGGGCTCGAAGCACAGGCGCTCGAGCAGGTCGAGCGAGATCTCCAGGCGGTCGGCTTCCTCCGCGTCGATATTGATGCCGATGTCGTACTGGCGCGCCAGCAGCGTCAGTGACTTCAGGCGCTCGTACAGCTCGCCCACCACGCGCTCATGCTGCGCGCGGCTGTAGCGCGGGTGCAGCGCCGACAGCTTGATCGAGATGCCCGGGCCTTCGTAGATGCCGCGCCCGCGCGAGGCCTGGCCAATGGCATGGATGGCCTGCTCGTACGAGGCCAGGTAGCGGGCGGCATCGGCCTCGGTCATGGCCGCCTCGCCCAGCATGTCGTAGGAGTAGCGGAAGCCCTCGGCCTCGTACTTGCGCGCGTTGGCCAGTGCCTCGGAAATGGTCTCGCCGGTGACGAACTGCTCGCCCATCAGGCGCATGGCCATGTCCACGCCCTTGCGGATCAGCGGCTCGCCGCCCTTGCCGATGATGCGCGTGAGCGCCTTGGTCAGGCCTGATTCGGTATGGGTGGCGACCAGCTTGCCGGTCAGCAGCAGGCCCCAGGTTGCGGCGTTGACGAACAGTGACGGGCTCTGCCCCAGGTGCGACTGCCAGTTGGCGCCGCTGATCTTGTCGCGGATCAGGGCGTCGCGGGTGGCCTTGTCGGGGATGCGCAGCAGGGCCTCGGCCAGGCACATCAGCGCCACGCCTTCCTGCGACGACAGCGAAAATTCCTGGATCAGCCCCTGCACCAGGCCTTCACGGCCGGTGCCGACCTTCTGCTCGCGCAGCCGCGTGGCCAGCGTCTTGGCCATCTTGATGGCGGCCTCGGCCTGCTGCTGCGGCAGGCGCGCCTGCTCCAGCAGCACCGGCACGCAATCGGTCTCGGGACGGCGATAGGCAGAGGTAATGGCGGCGCGCAGCACCGACTGCGGCTGGATGCTCTGGGCGAATTCCAGGAACGGCTGCGGCGCGGCATCGCCATGGACAGGCTCGGCACCATCCGCACTATCCGCGTCGGCGCTGCCGGCAGCGCCAGTCTCGTACGGCAGGTGGCCGCGCTCGATCTGCTCGAGGTAGCTGAAGATGGCCTGCTTGATCAGCCAGTGCGGCGTGCGGTCGATCGATTGGGCAACGCGCTTGAGGCGGTCGCGCGAGGCGTCGTCGAGCTTGACGCCGAGAGTGGTGGTGGCCATGCGGGCAATTCTCCGAAAGACTGGAGCCGCCGCCGGTGCTACCTCGTCCGTGCCGACGGGCACGGGCGAGCGACCGGCCGCAGCCTGTGAGCTGGCGCGATCTTACTCCCGAAAATCACCAAGGTGCAACCTAGTGCAACCCTATCGAAAACCCTAATGCCAGGGTTGCACCTCCCGCCGCCGCACCGGCCGGCTCAGATCCGCAACGGATCGATCTCAAGCTGCCAGCGCACCCCTTTTGCTTGCGTTCCCACCTCTGCGAAAGTCCGTACCCACTCAGCCACAAAGCGCTGCAATACCGGGCGCGAGGTGGCCTCCACCAACATCTGCGCACGCTCCCGGTTGAAGACGCGCACCATCGACATCGGCACCGGGTCGTGCAGTTGCACCTCGGCCGCCAGCTCGCAGGTTTCGGCGTGTCGGCGTGCCACTTCCAGGAACTGCAGCGCCCGCTCCAGCTGCCCGTGCTCGGCGGTTACCAGCACCTGGAAGCAGAACGGGGGCAACCCGGCCTGGCGCCGCTCGCGCAACTGGCTGGCCGCGAATCCATCATAGTCGTGGCGCGTCAGCGCCTGCAATGCCGGGGTGTCCGGATAGCGGGTCTGGATCAGCACCTCGCCCGGCAGGCCGGCCCGCCCTGCCCGCCCGGCCACCTGCATCAGCGAGGCAAACAGGTGCTCGGCGGCGCGGAAGTCGTGGCTGAACATGGCCGCGTCAGGATGGACGATGCCGACCAGCGTCACGCGCTGGAAGTCATGCCCCTTGGCCACCATCTGCGTGCCCACCAGGATGTCGACTTCGCCGGCATGGACCTCGTCGAACATGGCCTGCGCGCTGCCCTTGCGGCGCGTGGAATCCGCGTCGATACGCGCGATGCGGGCCTGTGGGAAGCGCGCCGCCAGCGCCTCTTCGATACGCTGCGTGCCGCGCCCCAGCGGCGCGATATCGACATTGCCGCAGTCCGGGCAGTGGTGCGGCACCGGCGCCTCGAGGCCGCAGTGGTGGCAACGCAGGCGCCGCTCGGGCCGGTGCAGCACCAGGTACGCCGAGCAGCGCGGGCAGCCCGACAGCCAGCCGCAGCTGTCGCAGGCGATCACCGGCGCGTAGCCGCGGCGATTCAGGAACAGCAGGCTCTGCTCGCCACGCGCCAGGCGGGCGTCGATGGCTTCCAGCAGCGGCACCGACAGCCCTTCGTACAGCGCGCGCTGACGCTGGCGCTCGTGGTTCAGGTCGACCAGCCGCACCGTCGGCAGGGTCGCGTCGGCCTGGGCGCGCTCGCGCAGCACCAGCTTGCGGTAAGTGCCCTGCCCGGCCCGCCACCAGGTCTCCATCGACGGCGTGGCCGAGCCCAGCACCACCGCAATGTCGCGCTGCTTGGCGCGCCATACCGCCAGGTCGCGCGCGGAATAGCGCAGCCCTTCCTGCTGCTTGTATGACGTGTCATGCTCCTCGTCGACCACGATCAGCGCCAGCGCCGGCAGCGAGGCCATCACCGCCATGCGCGTGCCCAGCACGATGCGGGCCTCGCCGCGATGGGCGGCCAGCCACTGCAGGCTGCGCTCCTGGTCGGCCAGGCCGCTGTGCAGCACCGCCAGCGGCAGGTGCGGGAAGCGCGCCGCGATGCGGGCCTGCAGTTGCGGGGTCAGGTTGATTTCAGGCACCAGCATCAGCACTTGGGCCTGCGGGTCGCGCTCCAGCACCGCCTGCATCGCATGCAGGTAGACCTCGGTCTTGCCGCTGCCGGTGACCCCGTGCAGCAGGAACGGGGCAAAGCCTTCGGCCTCGGCAATGGCCTGCACCGCGGCACGCTGTTCTTCATGCAACGGCGGCGCGGAGGATGGCGGCTGCGCGGGGTCGGTCGGCAGCAGGGTGCGCGCGGTGCGGCTGGCCTCGACCCAGCCGGCGGCCTGCCACTCGGCCAGCCGCGACGGGGCCGCCGCACAGAGCACGCGGGCGTCGGCCAGGGCCAGCGGTTCGCCTGCGGCGGCGCGCTCGGCCAGCGCCTGCGCCAGGGCGCGCACGCTGCGTGCGCGGGGCGGCACGGCCGCCAGCAAGGCCTCGGCATGGCCAGGCAACAGGCGGTATTCGTCGGTGCGGGCACGCTGGGCCAGTCCTGGCCAGCTCTCGGCCTCACGCAAGGCGGGGGGCAAGGCTGGCAGCATCACTTCGCCCAGGCGGCGCTGGTAGTAGCGAGCGGCAAACGCGGCCAGGTCGATCCAGTCGGGCTGCAGCGGCGGCATCCAGTCCAGCAGCTGCGCAACCGGCCGCAGCTTGTCCGCGGGTACGTCGGAGCCTTCCGCATATTCCACCGCCACCCCGACCATGCTGCGGCGGCCGAACGGCACCACGACCAGGTCGCCTGGCGCGACGTCGGGGGTGGCGAGATAGTCGAAGCAGTCGTCGGCGGGCGTGTCCAGCGCGATCCGGATGACCGGCTGGGCGGATGGCGTCACGGCGCCGGCGGCTGCCGTGTCGGCCTCGGCGAGGGGCAGTGCGCCGCTAGCTGGCGCCATTTGGCCCTTCCTGGTGCACCGCCTTTGCGCAACTGTTGTGCAGCGGGCGGCAGGTGTGTGGACGACGGAAAGTTAGTGTGCGGCGCAACATCAACTTAAAGTAAAACTTCAAATGTGGCCCTAAGTCGATGATAGATGACTGGTTTTCCACTATTTCCACCGCCCCTGTGGATAACTTTGTTGAAAAGTCGCTTCGGCAGGCCGGAAACCCCCGAGAAACAAGGGATCCACCGGCATCGGACCCTGCTTTGCAAATCTTCCAAATCCTTAAAAATCAAGGGCTTGCAAACATCCCCCGGATAGGTTAGGGAATAACCCTGTCCTGCACTGCGGCAAACCTATTGGTGTGCATAAGTCAAGGGCCGTCAGTCAAGTCCGAGCACCTTTTTGGCGAATGCTGGCGAAAAAGTTAACTTGACAGGGTCCGGCGGCGCGGCTCCCGCAGCACTGGGTACGCCGGAGGGCCGGAGCGCTGCGGTACACGGCACCGCAGCAGCCCCCAGCCCGCCCGCATACTGTCACCGTTACTTCTGCGCTGCGCGCAGCTGGCGGCTATGACGATGGACTTCGTCGACCAGGACCGAAACGCTCTCGGGCGGCGTGAACTGCGAAATGCCATGGCCAAGATTGAAGACATGGCCATCGCTGCCGCCACCCGCGGCATAGCTGTCCAGCACGCCACGCACCTGCTCGCGGATGGCGGCCTCGGGGGCAAAGAGCGCGGTCGGGTCGATATTGCCCTGCAGCGCCACGCGGCCACCGGTGCGCCGGCGCGCCTCGGCCAGGTTGACGGTCCAGTCCAGCCCGATGGCATCGGCACCGGTGTCGGCGAGCGCCTCCAGCCACAGGCCACCGCCCTTGGTGAACACGATCGCCGGCACTTGCTGGCCCTCGTGCTCGCGCTTCAGGCCGGCCAGCACGCGGCGCATATAGGCCAGCGAAAACGCCTGGTACATCCCGTCGGCCAGCGCCCCGCCCCAGGTGTCGAAAATCATCACGGCCTGCGCGCCGGCCTCGATCTGGGCGTTCAGGTAAGTCGTCACCGCCTGGGCGTTGACCTCGAGGATGCGGTGCATCAGGTCCGGGCGGCCGTACATCATCGCCTTGACCGTGCGGAAGTCGTCCGAACCGCCGCCCTCGACCATGTAGCAGGCCAGCGTCCAGGGGCTGCCCGAAAACCCGATCAGCGGCACGCGCTGGCTGCCGTCCTGGACCAGCGCGCGGCGAATCTCGCGCACGGCGTCAAAGACATACTGCAGCGACGCCATGTCGGGCACAGCCAGCTTCTGCACGTCGGCTTCGGTGCGCAGCGGATGAGCGAAGCGCGGGCCCTCGCCCTGCGCGAACGACAGGCCCAGGCCCATTGCATCCGGCACAGTCAGGATGTCGGAAAACAGGATGGCCGCGTCCAGCGGGTAGCGGTCCAGCGGCTGCAGTGTCACTTCGGTGGCGTAGGCCGGGTTCTTGGCCAGCCCGAGGAAGCTGCCGGCGCGGGCGCGCGTGGCGTTGTACTCGGGCAGGTAGCGGCCTGCCTGGCGCATCAGCCACAGCGGCGTGTATTCAGTTGGCTGGCGGCGCAGCGCGCGCAGGAAGGTATCGTTCTGCAGTGCGGTCATGATCATCCTCGTAAGACCGCCATTCTAAGGGATGGCCGCGGGAGGATGCCGCTCAGACGTCGTCGATCATCCCGGCGAAGGCCGACGCGGCGCGCCGCATCCACTCGCGCGCGCGCTCGGCATCGGGCTGCAGCCGCGCGAAGCCATGGGTCATGCCGCTGGCCTCGATGGTGATCACCGGGGCGTCGTGGCGCACCAGGAAGTCGGCATAGGCCAGGCCGTCGTCGCGCAGCACATCGTGCGCGGCCACCATCAGCACGGTGGCGGGCGGACGCACCGGCGGCGCGGCCATCAGGTGCACGCGCGGATCGCCGTGGGCGGCGCCCAGTGCCAGGCCCTCTGCGCCGATGAACTGGGTCCAGAACCAGGCCATCTCGTCACGCGTAAGGCCGGGGCCGTCGGCGAAGGCACGGTAGCTCTCGGTGCTGAGCACGGGCGCCGTGACCGGATAGACCAGCAGCTGGGCATCGACCCGCACGGCGTCGCCGGCATTGAGCCGCTGCGTGGCCTGGGCCGCCAGATGGCCGCCGGCGCTGTCGCCGGCCACCGCCAGGAAGCCTGGCGCCAGCCCCAGGGCCTGGCGCTGGCCGGCAAACCACAGGACGGCCTCGGCGGCATCGTCGCAGGGCGCCGGGAAGGCGTGTTCGGGTGCGAGGCGGTAGTCGACGCTGGCCACGGCACAGCCGGTATCGGCCGCCAGCAAGGCCGCCACGGTATGGTGCGTCTGCGGCGAGCCGATCACCCACCCGCCGCCGTGGAAATAGACCACCAGCCGCGGCGCGGCCACGCCGGCCGGGCGGAACAACCGCGCCCCGAGGGTACGGCCGGCCAGCGCCACCTCCAGGTCCTGCACGGCGATACCTTCCGGGTCCGGTAACAGCGACGCGGCCGCAATCTCTGCAAAGCGTGCCCGCTGGGCAGGAATGTCGGCGGACGCCGGCTCAGCGGCATAGCGGTCGGCCAGGCGGCGGTAATAGGCAAGCAGTTGCGGATCGATGGCCATGGTCGGCGGCAGGTCGGAAAGCTGGAGAAGTGAGAAGTGAGGAGAAGAAGGCCGGATATCAGTCCAGGCCAAGCTGGCGCGTCAACTCGACCTTGCTGCAGCAGTCCTGCACCGCCAGCAGCCCCGCCCCGGCGGCGCGGCGCACGGCCTGGTCGTTGACAATGCCAAGCTGCAGCCAGACCCCGCGCGCGCCAATGGCGATGGCCTCGTCGACCACGGCAGGCGTTTGCTCGGCGCGGCGAAAGATATCGACCCATTCGATGGGGGCGCCCGCCGCGGCGGCGGCGTCGGCGGCCTCGCGCAGGGTGGCGTGGCAGGTCTCGCCCAGGATACGTTCGCCGGCATGGCGCGGATTGACCGGCACAATGCGAAAGCCGTGGCCTTGCAGGAACTCGGCCACCTCGTGGCTGGGCCGCTCCGGGCGGTCGGACAGGCCGACCACGGCTACGGTCTTCATTGCCAGCATGGCGTGTATGGCTTGCTGCATCTCAGGCGGCATCGCATCTCCGTGGGTAGGCAGGGGCGCGCCGCGGGCAGGCCAAGAACGTGACAAGGCGGCCGCGGGCGTACTGAATCGTAACCGCAATTGTCACGCAGCAATTGGTGCGCAAACGAACATGGAAAATGGGCGCGGAAAGATAATCCAACGGCACGCATTTGCAGCGAACGTGACGTCAACGCGCAAAAATATGCCGATCACGCCTGATTTTAAGGGTTCGGGCTTTCAACTTCTTTCAAAACGATACATTTTGTTACTGCCATGCCGGGGAGTTTCCCCCACAATGCATTGACACACCCGCTGTCCAGGGGCGTGACACCCCGGTGAAAATGGCAATGCAGACTAAATGGGGTGTGGTGAAGAAAGCCTTTTTCAAGCGTTTCCGGCAGTAACCCGATTTTCCGATCCAGCAGAAAGCTGCTGGACCGGAGCACCAGTAAGACCGTTGTAGCGCGTGGCCTTTGCGGCCTGTGGGCGGATATTTGGGTATCCGTTGCGCCTTGATTGTCGACCTGGACCGAACCCGTTCCTTCGAATTGACCCCTCGAAGGGATTTTCCCGTCCGCGCGGAGCCTCCCCGGCCCGCGCGCTTTTTTTTGTCCAGACGCAACAAAAGCATATCGCCACGCCAACAAAAAAGGCAGCCTCTCGGCTGCCTTTTTTTAAATGTCGCATCGAAAAAACAACAATGCGACAGTCCTGCTCAATGCCTACTTCTTCCGGCGCAGACGGGCGATGGCTGCCAGTTGCGCGGCGGCCACGGCCAGTTCGCTCTGGGCACGGGCCAGGTCGAGGTCGCTGCTCTGGTTCTGCATCAGCTCCTCGGCAGCGCGCTTGGCTTCCTGCGCCTTGGCTTCGTCCAGGTCGCCACCGCGGATCGCGGTGTCGGCCAGCACGGTGACGTGCTTGGGCTGCACTTCGAGAATGCCGCCGGCAACGAACACGAACTCTTCGCTGCCGTCTTCCTTCTCGATGCGCACCGCACCCGGCTGGATGCGCGTGATCAGCGGCGTGTGGCCCGGCAGGATGCCCAGCTCACCCGACTCGCCCGGCAGCGCCACGAACTTCGCCTGGCCGGAGAAGATCGACGTTTCCGCGCTGACGACGTCTACAAGAATGGTTGCCATATCAGATCCTTTCTCCTGAAAGCTTTGGCTTCCCGTATATGGGAAGCAAGTATTTCGCCTTCGTGCCAGGCGCGGCCGCCGCAGACAGTAGATTAACTACGGCAAGGCAGCCGCAACGACGCATGAAGGCGAAAGACGCCGCTTACTGGAGCTTCTTGGCCTTTTCGAAGGCTTCGTCGATCGAGCCGACCATGTAGAACGCCTGCTCGGGCAGGTGATCGCACTCGCCATCCACCAGCATCTTGAAACCACGGATGGTTTCCTTCAGCGGCACGTACTTGCCCGGCGAACCCGTGAACACTTCGGCCACGTGGAACGGCTGCGACAGGAAACGCTGGATCTTACGAGCGCGGTTCACGGCCATCTTGTCTTCCGGCGACAGCTCGTCCATGCCCAGAATCGCGATGATGTCGCGCAGTTCCTTGTAGCGCTGCAGGGTCTGCTGTACTGCGCGCGCAACGTTGTAGTGCTCCTGGCCAACCACTTGCGGGTCCATCTGACGCGAGGTCGAGTCGAGCGGGTCCACTGCGGGGTAGATACCGAGAGCGGCAATGTCACGCGACAGCACCAGGGTCGAGTCCAGGTGCAGGAAGGTGGTAGCCGGCGACGGGTCGGTCAAGTCATCCGCAGGCACGTAGACGGCCTGGATCGACGTAATCGAGCCAGTCTTGGTCGACGTAATACGCTCCTGCAGCTTGCCCATTTCTTCTGCCAGCGTCGGCTGGTAGCCCACGGCGGAAGGCATACGGCCCAGCAGTGCCGACACTTCGGTACCAGCCAGCGTGTAGCGGTAGATGTTGTCGACGAAGAACAGGATGTCACGGCCCTCGTCGCGGAACTTCTCGGCCATGGTCAGGCCGGAAAGTGCCACGCGCAGACGGTTGCCCGGCGGCTCGTTCATCTGGCCGAACACCATGGCCACCTTGTCGAGCACGTTCGAGTCCTTCATTTCGTGGTAGAAGTCGTTCCCTTCACGGGTACGCTCGCCCACGCCGGCGAACACCGACAGACCGCTGTGCTGCTTGGCGATGTTGTTGATGAGCTCCATCATGTTGACGGTCTTGCCCACGCCTGCGCCACCAAACAGACCCACCTTGCCGCCCTTGGCGAACGGGCAAATCAGGTCGATCACCTTGATGCCGGTTTCGAGCAGGTCGGTGGAAGGCGACAGTTCGTCGAACTTCGGCGCCTTCTGGTGAATCGCGCGCCGCTCGTCGGAAGCGATCGGGCCAGCTTCGTCGATGGGGCGACCCAGGACATCCATAATGCGGCCCAGCGTGCCTTGACCCACCGGCACCGAGATCGGCGCGCCGGTGCTCTTCACCGGCATGCCGCGGCGCAGGCCGTCCGACGAACCGAGGGCAATGGTACGGACCACGCCGTCACCCAGCTGCTGCTGGACTTCGAACGTCAGGCCCTTTTCGGCGAACGACGTTTCGCCGCTGTCTTCCAGCACCAGCGCGTCGTACACCTTCGGCATCGCGTCGCGCGGGAACTCGATGTCCACCACGGCGCCGATGCACTGCACAATATTTCCGATACTCATTTCGTATCTCCGATAGCTTGAATTCTTAACGCCTCAGACCGCTGCCGCACCGCTGACGATCTCTGACAATTCCTTGGTGATCGCTGCCTGCCGGGTCTTGTTGTAGTCCAGCTGCAGTTCGCCGATCACGTTCTTGGCATTGTCGGATGCCGCCTTCATAGCCACCATGCGCGCCGACTGTTCGGACGCCATGTTCTCGGCCACGGCCTGGTACACCAGCGCCTCGACGTAGCGAACCAACAGCTCTTCCACCACGGTCTGCGCGTCAGGCTCGTAGATGTAGTCCCACGAGTAGGCGCGCTTCTCTTCTTCCGTCTGCGACAGCTTGTCGGCGGCGAGCGGCAGCAGTTGCTCAACCATCGGTTCCTGCTTCATCGTGTTGATGAACTTGGTGTACGCGATGTACACCGCATCGACTTCACCATTGGTGAATGCGTCGAGCTGGACCTTGATCGCGCCGATCAGCTTTTCCAGGTGCGGGGTGTCGCCGAGCTGCACCACATTCGAGGCCACCTTGGCGCCGATGCGGCTCAGGAACTGCATGCCCTTGCCGCCGATGGCGGTGGCTTGCACATCCACGCCGCGACCCTGCAGGCTCTTCAGCTCGTTGGTCACGGCACGCAGCACGTTCGTGTTCAGACCGCCGCACAGCCCCTTGTCGGTCGTGACCACGATCATGCCGACGCGCTTGACTTCGCGCTCCTGCATGAACGGGTGCTTGAACTCGGGGTTGGCCGAAGCCAGGTGCGCCGCGATGTTGCGCACTTTCTCGGCATAGGGACGGGCATTGCGCATCCGTTCCTGCGCCTTGCGCATCTTGGATGCGGCGACCATCTCCATCGCCTTGGTGATCTTGCGCGTGTTCTGCACGCTCTTAATCTTGGTTCGAATCTCTTTCGTTCCGGCCATACTTTCCTCTCCGTCCGAACCAGCGCCGCGCCGGCGTTAGCCAGGCGCGGCGGCGGTATCGGAGAATTGCGCGGTTAGAACGCGGCGGACTTCTTGAAATCCTCGATCGCGGCACGCAGGGCGGGTTCATCTTCCTTCGAGAGCTGCTTGGTCTCTTCGATACGGTTGATGAGGTCGGCGTACTTGGTCTTCAGATGGTCGTGCAGGCCCTTCTCGAACGGCAGAATGTCCTTCACTTCCACGTTGTCGAGGAAGCCGTTGTTGGCGGCGAACAGCGACGCGGCCAGCTGCCACACCTGCTGCGGCTGGTATTGCGCCTGCTTCAGCAACTCGGTCACGCGGCGGCCGCGCTCCAGCTGCTTGCGGGTGGCATCGTCCAGGTCCGAAGCGAACTGCGCGAAAGCAGCCAGTTCACGGTACTGGGCGAGGTCGGTACGGATACCACCGGCCAGGTTCTTCACCACCTTGGTCTGCGCAGCACCACCCACGCGCGACACCGAAATACCGGCATTGATGGCGGGACGGACACCGGCGTTGAACAGGTCGGTTTCCAGGAAGATCTGGCCGTCGGTAATCGAAATCACGTTGGTCGGCACGAACGCGGACACGTCGCCGGCCTGCGTTTCGATCACCGGCAGCGCGGTCAGCGAACCGGTCTTGCCCTTGACGGCGCCGTTGGTGAACTTCTCGACGTACTCGGCGTTCACGCGGGCAGCACGCTCCAGCAGGCGCGAGTGCAGGTAGAACACGTCGCCGGGGTACGCTTCACGGCCCGGCGGGCGGCGCAGCAGCAGCGACACCTGGCGGTAGGCCCAGGCTTGCTTGGTCAGGTCGTCATAGACGATCAGCGCGTCTTCGCCGCGATCGCGGAAGTACTCGCCCATGGTGCAGCCGGCGTAGGCAGCCAGGTACTGCATGGCGGCCGAGTCCGAAGCGGCGGCGGCCACGACGACGGTGTATTCCATCGCGCCGTGCTCTTCCAGCTTGCGCACCACGTTGGCGATCGTCGAAGCCTTCTGGCCAATGGCGACGTACACGCAGTACATGCCCTTGCCCTTCTGGTTGATGATCGCGTCGACAGCCACGGCGGTCTTGCCGGTCTGGCGGTCGCCAATGATCAGCTCACGCTGGCCACGGCCGATCGGCACCATCGAGTCGATCGACTTCAGGCCGGTCTGCACCGGCTGGCTCACCGACTGACGCGCGATCACGCCCGGGGCGACCTTCTCGATCACGTCCGTTTCCTTGGCGTTGATCGGGCCCTTGCCGTCGATCGGCTGGCCCAGCGTGTTCACCACGCGGCCCAGCAGTTCCTTGCCGACCGGCACTTCCAGAATGCGGCCGGTGCACTTGACCGTGTCGCCTTCGGAAATGTGTTCGTAGTCACCCAGCACCACGGCGCCGACCGAGTCGCGCTCGAGGTTCAGCGCGAGGCCGAAGGTGTTGCCGGGGAATTCCAGCATCTCGCCCTGCATCACGCCGGACAGGCCGTGCACGCGGCAGATGCCATCGGTCACGGAGATCACCGTGCCGGTATTGCGCACTTCAGCTTCAGCGCCAAGGCCCGAGATGCGGGTCTTGATCAGCTCGCTGATTTCTGAGGGGTTCAGTTGCATCACAATGCTCCTAATTCTTCAATCCGTCGGCCGGTGCGTTCAGGCGGTCAGCGCCACTTGCATGGCTGCCAGGCGCGCGCGCACGGAGGTGTCGAGCACTTCGTCGCCAACCTTGACGCAGACGCCGCCGATCAGGGACGGGTCCACCGCCACCTGCGCGTACAGCTTGCGGCCGAACTTGCGTTCGAGTGCGGCGACCAGGTCGTTCAGCTGCCCATCTTCCAGCGGGAATGCGCTGGTGATCTCGACGTCGGACGACCCTTCGCGGGCGTTCTTGAGCACATGGAACTGCTCGGCGATTTCCGGCATCACCGTCAGGCGACCGTTATCCACCAGCAGCTTGACGAAGCGGCGAGCCTCGTCATTCAGCGGGGACTTCAGCACCGACAGGAACAGTTCGGCCAGCTTCTCGCCGGGAACGTTCGGATCGCCGGCGACCGCCTTCATGTCGGGATTGGCAGCAACCTGCCCCATCTCCGACACCAGCTCGGACCATGCACCCAGATTGCCTGCGCTCGATTCACTGGCGACGCGGAACAGCGCCTCAGCGTAGGGGCGGGCAATGGTTGCGGTTTCAGCCATGTTTAGAGCTCAGCCTTGAGTTGATTGAGCAGGTCGGAGTGGACCTGCGCGTTCACTTCACGCTTGAGGATCTGCTCGGCACCCTTGACGGCCAGCACGGCAACCTGGTCACGCAGCGTTTCGCGTGCACGGGTAACCTGCTGCTCTGCTTCGGCCTTGGCCTGGGCAATGATGCGTGCGGCTTCTGCCTGGGCGTTCTGCTTGATCTCGTCTGCCGTCAGCTGGGCGCGCTTCTCGGCGTCAGCGACGCGTTGAGCACCCTCGGTGCGGGCTTCGGCCATAGCCTGGTCCACACGCTTGTTGGCGAGTTCGAGCTCGGCCTTGCCCTTCTCGGCAGCGGCGAGGCCATCGGCGATCTTCATTGCGCGTTCGTCGAGCGCCTTCACCAGCGGCGGCCAAATGAATTTGGCAACAACCCACCACAGGATGAAGAACACGACCATCTGCGCAAAAAACGTTGCGTTCAGATTCATGGTGTGTTCCTTTCGGTAATCAAACTACAGATAAATGCGCAAGGGCGGCCAGGCTAGTGGCCCGCGCCGCCCGTCAGCATCATGCAGACCGAAAAGAATTACTTGATGACAGCCAGCAGCGGGTTGGCGAAGGCGAACAGCATTGCAACACCCACACCGATCAGGAATGCAGCGTCGATCAGGCCAGCCAGCAGGAACATCTTGGTTTGCAGCGGGTTCATCAGCTCAGGCTGACGTGCGCAGGCTTCGATGTACTTGCCACCCATCAGGGCGATACCCAGGCAGGCGCCGATAGCGCCCAGGCCGATGATGATGCCGATACCGATGGCGGTCAGACCCTGGATGTTGGCGAGAAATGCTTGCATGATGACTCCTTTAATTTAGAGAGACTTAGAACCAAAAAACCAAAAAACCAAAAACCGAAAATCAGTGGTGATCGTGAGCCTGGCCGATGTACACCAGCGTCAGCATCATGAAAATGAAGGCCTGGAGCAGGACGATCAGGATGTGGAAGATCGCCCACACCGTGCCGGCCAGCACGTGGCCGACAAAGCCCAGCGCGGACAGGTCGGCGCCGAACGTCCAGATGGAACCCAGCAGCGCGATCAGCAGGAACACGAGTTCGCCGGCGTACATGTTGCCGAACAACCGCATGCCGAGCGAAACGGCCTTGGCCAGGAATTCGATCAGGTTCAGGATCAGGTTGAACGGGGCCAGGTACCACTTGGCGCCGAACGGGGCCGAGAACAGCTCGTGCATGAAGCCGCCCGTGCCCTTGATCTTGAAGCTGTAGTAGATCATCAGCACCAGCACCGAGCAGGACATGCCCAGCGTGCCGTTCAGGTCGGCCGTGGCCACTGCGCGGTGGTGGGGAAGGTGCAGGTGGAAGACGCCCAGCAGGCTGTTCAGGCCGGTGACCCAGTCGACCGGAATCAGGTCGATCGCGTTCATCATGGTGATCCAGCAGAACACCATCAGCGCCAGCGGCGCAATCCACGAGCGGTCGCCGTGAATGATTCCCTTGGCCTGGTCGTCGACCATCTCGACGACCATTTCGACGAAAGCCTGGAAGCGGCCCGGCACGCCGGGGGTGACGCGGCGCGCCGCGGCGTACAGGAACAGCACGGCGATGGCGCCGCACAGCACGGACCAGAACACCGTGTCGTAGTTGAGCACGGAGAAATCGACCACCGACGCTTGCTTGCCGCCGACCGAGTTCAAGTTCTGCAAGTGTTCGGCGATATAGCCGGAGGGTGTCAGCGCGTGTTCGGCGCCTTGGGTAGCATCAGACATGTCGATACGAACGGTATATTGCGAAATCTTCAGGCCGCGCGCCGCCACTGTCTGGCAAACGCCCGGTACGCGTCTTGCATTGCCTTCGGCGGATTCGCCGGTTACCGCAATGCAAGCGGGGTCCAACCTTGGCCGTGCGCGGTGTCACTGCGATGAAAGCCGCTGTGAAACCGTCACGGAAAACTCTTGATATTCCGTTTCGGTGCCCCACTTCCCGATGAAGCACCGTTTTCGAGCGGCTGGCCTAGCGCATCAGCAGGGCCACCACCCAATATGTCTTGAGCGCGAGCAGGAACGTGACCAGCATCGGCACCCATCGCAGATCCCGGTACAGCACCACGACCAGCACCAGCAGTGCTACCGTGGCAAAGACCTTGATCGCCTCGCCCAGCACCAGCCCGCCCACCGAAGCGCGGTCGCGCGCCAGCCACAGGCGCAGCGCGAACAATCCGCTCGGCACGAAGCACACCATGCCGCCGAACAGCGCCGACCACCCAAACGGCGCCGGCTCTTTCGCAAACAGCGCCCAGCACAGTGCCGACAGCAGGGAAACCAACACCTGCGCCAGGACAACCTTGCCCGGGGTCATGCGCGAAGGGCGCAATGCGCGCTCGCCAAACAGCGTTACCGCCTCGGCGTGCGACAGCGGATCGACAGCTTCTTCCTCACGGTCTGCGCCTTCTTTCCAGTCGTCCCAGTCATCTTCCTGACGGGAGCCGGCGCCTCGTTGCTGACGGTCTCGAACCACCACCTGCCTGCCTTATTCCGGGCCGGAACTTTTCGGCCCGACCAGAATTCAAACCGCACGATTTTAAGGGGAACTACTGATTCACGTCAATCTGCTTACATTTGCCTTGCAGCGTGTTGCGCACAACGGTTGCCATCACGATTGCATGATGGCCGTGCAAAAATTGCGCAGCAATGATGTTTGACGTAATTGGATTGCGCAGCGAACCCTGCGCATGATGAGGGATTACCGGGCACGCAATGCGTAGACCGGCAATTGGAATGGCCAGTGCAGCGTACACGCAACAGTCATCGCCACAACGACCGTTAATCGCACCAAATTGCGCGCGACTTCGCGTGCGCCCTCGCCCACTGCCTCAGGCGACCTTCTGCCCTTCGGTGGGTTCGCGCAGGCGCGCAAGCACGCCTTCGAGCGCATCGTTGTTGCTGAAGTGAATGGTGAGCTGGCCCTTGCCGCGCGCGCCCAGCCTGATCTGTACCGCCAGGCCCAGCGCATCCGACAGCTCTTCTTCCAGCCGCGCCACATCGCGCACGTTATTGACACCCTTCTGCTTGAGCGACTTCAGGTCGAACGGCTTGAGCGTCGATGCCACCAGCTTCTCGGTCTCGCGCACCGACAGCCGCTTGTTGATGATCTGGTTGGCCAATGTGATCTGGTTGGCACCGTCGACCGCCAGCAACGCGCGCGCGTGGCCCATATCGAGGTCGCCCGCCATCAGCATGGTCTGCACCGGCGCGGCCAGGTTCAGCAGGCGCAGCAGGTTCGACACCGCGCTGCGCGAGCGTCCGACCGACTCGGCCGCCTGCTCGTGCGTGAAACTGAACTCGCGGATCAGGCGCATGATGCCCTGCGCTTCTTCCAGCGGGTTCAGGTCTTCGCGCTGGATATTCTCGATCAGCGCCATCGCGGCCGCGGCTTCGTCGGCCACGTCCTTCACCAGCACCGGCACCTTGTCCAGGCCGGCCAGCCTGGAGGCGCGGAAGCGCCGCTCGCCCGCGATGATCTCGTAGCGGTCGGGCTCGGCCACGCGGCGCACCAGGATCGGCTGCATCAGGCCCTGTGCGCGGATGCTGGCGGCCAGCTCCTGCAGCGCGCCTTCATCCATGCGCGTGCGCGGCTGGTACTTGCCCGGCTGCAACTGGTGCAGGTGCAGCACCGTAGGCGCGCCCTCCTGCTTCGCCGATTCAACGATTTCAGCCGGCCCGCCCAACAGCGCTTCAAGGCCGCGGCCGAGGCCCTTCTTCTTTGCAGTGCTCATGCTTGCCCTCTCCTTCAGCCCAGCTGCCGGACCCGCGCGATCATCTCGGCGCCGAAGTCCAGGTACGCCTTGGCGCCCTTCGACGACGGATCGAACGCCACGCCCGGCATGCCATAGGACGGTGCCTCGGCCAGCCGCACATTGCGCGGGATCAGGGTCTTGAAGACCTTCTCGCCGAAGTGCGATTCGAGTTGCGCCGAGACCTGCTGCTGCAGCGTCACGCGCGGATCAAACATGACGCGCAGCAGGCCGATCACCTGCAGGTCGCGGTTCAGGTTGGCGTGCACCTGCTTGATGGTGTTGACCAGGTCCGACAGCCCCTCCAGCGCAAAGTACTCGCACTGCATCGGCACGATCACGCCATGCGCCGCGCACAGCCCGTTCAGCGTCAGCAGCGACAGCGACGGCGGGCAGTCGATCAGCACGAAGTCATACTCGCCATCGACCTCTGCGATGGCCTGGCGCAGCCGGCGCTCGCGCTGATCCAGTTCGACCAGCTCCACTTCGGCGCCGGCCAGTTCCCGGTTAGCGGGCAGCACGTCGTACCTGCCGGTCTCGGAGCGCTGGCGCGCCTGCGTGATGCTGGCCAGGCCGACCAGCACCTGGTACACGCTGTGCTCCAGCGCCTGCTTGTCGATGCCCGAACCCATCGAGGCATTGCCCTGCGGGTCCAGGTCGACCAGCAGCACGCGCTGATCCTGCGCGGCCAGGCCGGCGGCGAGGTTCACCGTGGTGGTGGTCTTGCCTACCCCGCCCTTCTGGTTGGCGATCACGAATACCTTGGCCATAAGTTACTGAGGCTCCTGCTTCAATTCATCCGGCCAGCGCGAGGCTGGCAGTTCGCGGCGCTGGGTACAGCGCCGCGGCGTACATCATGCGTGGGCGCTTGCGCGCCGCGACAGCACCACCAGGTGGCGCTCGGCATCCAGCCCGGGCACGGTGATGCGGGGCACTGCATCGACCTGCCATTGCGCCATCAGCCCGGCGGCTTCCATGCGATCCAGCTCGGCCTGAGGATAAACACCCTTCATGGCAATCAGCTTGCCGCGCGGCGCCAGCAGCTGGCCCGACAGGTTCACGAAGTCCGTCAGCTCGGCAAACGCGCGCGAGGTGATCACGGCAAAACCGGCAGCGTCGTCGAGCTTTTCCACCGGTCCCCAGTGCGCCGCGGCATTGGCCAGCCCGAGCTGCGCGCGGCACTGGGTCAGGAATGCGGTCTTCTTCTGCACGATGTCCACCATCAGCACCGACACCTCGGGGCACGCGATTGCCAGCGGCAGGCCCGGCATGCCGCCACCCGAACCCACGTCGAGCACCCTGCCCCGCGCCGGCGTGCCTACCTCTGGGGCGCGGGCGGCTTCGGCCAGCGCCGGCACTGCGGCAAGCGAATCCAGCATGTGATGCGTAAGCATTTCATCGGGATGACGGATCGCGGTCAGGTTATAGACGCCGTTCCACTTGCGCAGCAGCGCCAGGTAGGCAAACAACGTATCGATCTGGGCCGGCGCCAGCGCCAGCCCGATCTCTGCCAGACCGGCTTCAAGGCGACGGCGCTGGGTGGCGTCGTCGATCATGGTGTGTCGCGGACCGGCCACTCAGGCTGCCTCTTCTGAATTGGCGGAAGGTGCGCCCGACTCTGCGCGCGTGCGCCCCAGCCCCTTCTTCTTCAGGTGCACCAGCAACAGCGAGATCGCAGCCGGCGTCACGCCGGAGATGCGCGAGGCCTGGCCCAGCGTTTCCGGACGGTGCTGGTTCAGCTTCTGGCTGACCTCGAAACCCAGGCCACGCACTTCGGTGTAGTCCAACCCTTCCGGCAGGCGCGTCGCCTCGTTGGCTTCCAGCTTGTCGACCTCGGCTGCCTGGCGGGCGATATAGCCGTGGTACTTGATGCCGATCTCGATCTGCTCGCGGATCTGTTCCGCCAGCATCGGCTCCGCATCCAGCGGCGCTTCCGGTGCATGGCGGCCGCCCTGCAGTGCCATCAGTGCTTCGTAGCGGACTTCCGGCCGGCGCAGCAAGTCGGCCAGGCTGTACTCGCGCTCGATCGGCTTGCCTAGCAGCGGTACGGCCTCTTCGGCCGGCAGCATGGCCGGGTTCACCCACGTGCTCTTCAGGCGCTCTGTTTCACGTGAAACAGCGTCGCGCTTGCGATTGAAAGCATCCCAGCGCGCGTCATCGACCACGCCCAGTTCGCGGCCGACCTCGGTCAGGCGCATATCGGCGTTGTCTTCCCGCAGGCTCAGGCGGAATTCCGCGCGGCTGGTGAACATACGGTACGGCTCGGTCACGCCGCGCGTGATCAGGTCATCGACCAGCACGCCCAGGTAGGCCTGGTCGCGGCGCGGCGTCCACGCATCGCGCTCGCGCACGTAGCAGCCTGCGTTGATGCCGGCCAGCAGACCCTGCGCGGCGGCTTCTTCATAGCCGGTGGTGCCGTTGATCTGCCCCGCGAAGAACAGGCCGCGGATGGCCTTGCTTTCCAGGGATGCCTTCAGCCCACGCGGATCGAAGTAGTCGTACTCGATCGCATAGCCGGGACGCAGGATATGCGCGTTCTCCATGCCGCGGATCGAGTGCACCAGCTCCAGCTGCACGTCGAACGGCAGGCTGGTCGAAATCCCATTGGGATAGAACTCGTTGGTAGTCAGGCCTTCGGGTTCCAGGAAGATCTGATGGCTTTCCTTGCTGGCAAAGCGATGGATCTTGTCCTCGATGCTGGGGCAGTAGCGCGGCCCTACCCCTTCGATCACGCCGGTGTACATCGGCGACCGGTCCAGCCCGCCACGGATGATGTCGTGGGTACGGCTGTTGGTATGGGTGATCCAGCACGGCAGCTGCTGCGGGTGTTGCTCCGGGTGGCCCAGGAAGGAGAACACGGGCACCGGATCCAGGTCACCAGGCTGCTCCTCCATCACCGAGAAGTCGATGGTACGGCCGTCAATACGCGGCGGCGTGCCGGTCTTCAGGCGCCCTTGCGGTAGCTTCAGGTCCTTCAGGCGCGCCGACAGCGACACCGCTGCCGGGTCCCCGGCGCGGCCGCCAGTGTAGTTATCCAGCCCCACGTGGATCTTGCCGTCCAGGAAAGTGCCAGCCGTCAGCACGACCGCGCGGGCGCGGAAGGCGATGCCGACCTGGGTCATGGCGCCGACGACGCGATCGCCCTCCACCATCAGGTCGTCCACGGCCTGCTGGAACAACATCAGGTTCGGCTGGTTCTCCAGCCGCGTGCGGATCGCCTTGCGGTACAGCACCCGGTCCGCCTGGGCGCGCGTGGCGCGCACTGCCGGGCCCTTGCTGGAGTTCAGGATGCGGAACTGGATGCCGGCTTCGTCCGTGGCAGCCGCCATGGCACCACCCATCGCGTCCACTTCCTTGACCAGGTGCCCCTTGCCGATGCCCCCGATGGACGGGTTGCAGCTCATCTGGCCCAGTGTCTCGATGTTGTGAGTCAGCAGCAGCGTCTGGCAGCCCATACGGGCCGCGGCGAGTGCAGCTTCAGTGCCGGCATGGCCACCGCCGACGACGATGACATCGAATTCTTTTGGGTAAAGCATGGGACACCTCCTCCGGGAGGCTGGCGGGAAAGTACGGGAATGCGAAATTATAGCGGCATTCGACTAGCCGCTTTCCGGCCAACACCATGTTTCACGTGAAACATGGCGTTGACGATACCCGGCGAGTCGCTCGAAAGCGACGTTATGTTCCACGTGAAACAAGCGCCTCAGAGTTGCGAGCGGATATAACCCGCCACCTTCTCTGTCAGCTTGCCAAGGTCGCACTGCAGCGTGGCGAACCCGGCATTCCGCTCCCGCGTCACCTCATCCATATACAGCGGCCGACGGATCTCGATCTGCAGGCTGTTGCGTCGCTCGGCTGGCCGCCCGATCTGGGCGATCAGCTGCACGCCCTTGTACGGATCATTACGCGCCACCGTGTAGCCCATGCCGCGCAGCTCCCGTTCGACCAGGTCGACCAGCCCCGGCTCGCAGGTGGCGCCGTCCCGGTCGCCCAGCACGAAGTCCGCCAGCGGGTGTGGACTGTCGATCTTGAGCCGCTCGTAGGCGTTGTTGGGCATGGAGTGCAGGTTCAGGTGCCAGAGCGCGCCAAAGCGCTGGTAGGCGCCCTCCACGGCCTCGGCCAGCGCCGCATGGTACGGCCGGTAGTAGCCGTCGATACGGCCCTGCACTTCCGCCACGGACAGGCGCCGGTCATAGATCGGCGTGCTGGCATCGATCCGGCTCCAGATCAGGCCGTAGCCCAGTTGCGTCTTCGGCCCTGGGGCCAGCGCTGTCGGCCAGGCGCCGTCGAGCTGGGCCGGATCGATATCGTCGGCCATCCGGTTCGGGTCGATATAGACGCGCGGGAAAGTCGCCGCCAGCAGCGTACCGCCTGCTGCGGGCACGGCCTCCCACAGGGCATCGACGTGCGTGTCCTCGCCCCCGCGCAGGCGCGCGGCAGGGATCGCCGCGCCGAAGTCGGCCGGGTAGGCGGTGCCGCTGTGCGGCGAGTCGCACACCAGCGGTAGCACCTCCCCTTCCGGCAGGCGCACAATGACCGGCGGCAGCGCGGCGGCCAGGTGATTCGCTTCAGCCATGCGTCAGTCCAGTTGGATGTTGGCGGCCTTGGCGACGCGGGCATAGCGCGCCATCGCCTGCTGGATCTGGGCCTTGAACTGCTCCGGCGTGGTCGGCACCAATGTGCCGCCGGACTCTTCCACCTTGCGCTTGAATTCAGGGTTCTGCATGGCCTTGTGGATGGCCTGGTTCAGCCTTGCCACGATGGCGGGCGGCGTGCCCGCGGGCGCGACGATGCCGAACCAACCGCCGTCGCCCATCTCCTTGTAGCCCAGTTCCGCATAGGTGGGCACGTTTGGCAACTGCGGCGAGCGCGTGGCGCCAAGCACCGCCAGCGCGCGCAGGCGGCCCGACTTCACGTGAGGCAGCGCGGAAGCCAGGTTGTCCGAGATGGCATTGACCTGCCCCGCCACCGCATCATTGAGCCCAAGGCCGGCGCCCTTGTACGGCACATGCAGCAGCTCGATCTTCGCCAGCATCTGGAAGTTCTCAAGGTTTACGTGGCCGAGGGTCCCTGTGCCCGGCGAGGCAACCGAATACTTGCCCGGATTGGCCTTGGCCAGGGCAATGAATTCCTGCATGGTCTTCGCCGGCACGCTCGGGTGGACCGTGAATACGCTCGGCATCGACACCACGTTGGTGACCGGGGCAAAGTCCTTGATCGGGTCGTACTTGAGCTTCGGGTATACAGCGGGGTTAGAGCCGTGCGTGCTGACCGTGGCCATGCCGATGGTGTAGCCATCCGGCGCGGCGTTGGCCACCTGCTCCATGCCCACCGAGCCGCCGGCGCCACCCTTGTTCTCGACCACGATCGTCTGGCCCAGCTCGCGGCCAGCAAACTCGGCCACCAGGCGCGCCGACAGGTCAGTGGAGCCGCCTGCCGCAAACGGCACGATCAGGCGGATCGGGCGCGTCGGGTAGTTGCCTTGCGCGAAGGCGCTGCCGGCAAAGGCCAGCGTGGCCGCGGCAGCGGTGCCGGACAGCAGCAGCTGGCGGCGGGATATCCGGGCTCGGATCATGGGGTTTCTCCTGTTGGTTTTGTGCATGAACCGGGCGAGTGTCAGCCGTTTACCGGCTGTGCACAAACGACTATATTGCACGTTTGCATTACCAAAGATCATTCTTGCGGCGACCGTTCCGGAAGTTAACTTCCCTCCGGCCCGGCCCCTCCCCGCCATGCGGCTGCATTCCCCATCGATGTCCGAGTTGCACGCCTTTGCCGCCGCGGCACGGCTGGGCAGCTTCACGCGCGCAGCCGACGAGCTGTGCGTGACGCAAGGTGCTGTCAGCCGCGCCATTGCACGGCTGGAAGCGCACTTCGGCCAGCCGCTGCTGCAACGCAATGCGCACCGCCTGATGCTGACCGATGCCGGCCAGCAATTGCTCGATGCCGTGGCCGAGCCGTTGGCCGCGATCGAGCACGCCAGCGCCGCCTTGCGCGCCGGCGACCGCCGGCACCACCTGACACTATCGATCGTGCCCACGCTGGCCAGCGTCTGGCTGGTGCCGCGCCTGCCGGACTTCCACCGCCGCCATCCGGAAATCCGGCTGGACTTCGTCCCGTACCAGCGCGACGAGGACCTCTCCGGCCCGTCACCGGACGCCGCCATCCTGGCCGGTGAAGCCAGCAAGTGGCCGAGCCTGCAGGTCGACTACGTGGTGGGACGTGAAATGGTGCCGGTCTGCCATCCGGACCGCGCCCGCGCGCGCCGCGAGGCCGGCCGCTGGCAGTCGCCCGCCGAACTGCTGGACGAGCCCCTGCTCTACCACACCACCGCACCGGCGAACTGGCAAAACTGGCTGCAAGCCGCCGGCGTACCCAACGCTGCGCCAAGGTTATCCACAGCGTTCGACCAGGTTTCGATCCTGATCCAGGCAGTGCGGGCCGACATCGGCATAGCGGTGCTGCAGCGCTGCCTGGTGCGCGACGAAATTGCCGCCGGACGCGTCACGGCGCCGTTTGACCTGCCAATTTCGCTGCAACGCGGCTATTTTCTGTGTGCGCCGAAGGAACGGCGTGATCATCCGGCGCTGAACTGCTTCCGGGATTGGCTGCTGGAGACCGCAGCGAAGGATACAGGCAGCGACACCAACACTTTATTCACCGTATGACTTATGTCATCACGATTTTGCAGCAATTCATCCGGTGCGAGAATAATATTTCCAAGACAATCAGCCGTATGGATGTTATCTCGCAGATTTAACGCGCAGAATTCATCCAATAGATATCCTCGTACCTACATCAGCGCGCCGGCCGCGGCATCGTGCCGAAGCCCCTCCAAATTGGGTTATCCCCAAAGTTATTCACACCACCAATAGAAAAGGGCCTGCATCTGCAGGCCCTCATTCCTCTGGCGAAAACCAGGCGGCTTATGCCGCTTTCTTTGCCAGTCCAAGGTAAGTTTCAATCACCTTCGGGTTCGCCGCCAGCTCATCCGCGGGCCCTTCCATCGCCATGTCCCCGGTCTCGATCACATAGCCGTAGTCCGCCACCTGCAGCGCGGCGCGCGCGTTCTGCTCGATCAGCAGCGTGGCCACGCCGGTCTGGCGCAGGTTGCTGACGATGTGGAAGATCTCCTTCACGATCAGCGGCGCCAGGCCAAGGCTGGGTTCGTCGAGCATCAGCAACTGCGGCTTGGCCATCAGCGCGCGGCCCACCGCCAGCATCTGGCGCTCGCCGCCGGAGAGCGTGCCGGCGTCCTGGCGGGCGCGCTCGCGCAGGCGCGGGAACAGGTCATAGACCACGTCCATCTGGTCCAGGTAGTTCTTCTCGCCGGCGCGCTTGCGGCGGAAGGCGCCAAGCTGCAGGTTGTCCTCCACCGTCATCGTCGCAAACAGCTCGCGCTTCTCCGGCACCAGGCACATGCCGCGCGCGACACGGCCCTCCACCGGGATGCCGGCCATGTCGTGGCCAAGGTAGCTGACCGCGCCGGTCGACGATCCCGTCACCGGCAGCGCGCCCATGATCGCATTGAGCATGGTCGACTTGCCGGCGCCGTTGGGGCCGATCACCGTGACGATCCTGCCGGCCTCCACCTTCAGGTTGGCGCCGTGCACCGCTTCCACCTTGCCGTAGCGGACGTGGAGGTCCTTCACTTCGAGAATCAGGCTCATGTCGGGTCCTCTGTCCGCTATTCCACGCCACCGAGGTAGGCTTCCAGCACTGCGGGGTTTTTCTGCACTTCCTCGGGCACGCCCTCGGCGATGCGCGTGCCGAATTCCATCACCACCAGCCGGTCGGTCAGGTTCATCACGAAGTCCATGTCGTGCTCGACCAGCAGCACGCTCATGCCCTCGCCCTTGAGCTTGCGCAGCAGTTCAGCCAGCGCCTGCTTCTCCTTGTAGCGCAGGCCCGCGGCGGGCTCGTCGAGCAGCAGCAGCGCCGGGTCGCAGCACAGCGCGCGCGCGATTTCCAGGATGCGCTGCTGGCCCAGCGCGAGGCTGCCAGCTTCCATGTACATGCAGTCGGCCAGGCCCACGCGTTCAAGCTGGCGCTTCGCTTCGAACAGCAGCTTCTCTTCCTCGGCCTTGTTCATGCGCAGGATCGCCGCCGAGACGCCGCCCTGGGCGCGGAAATCGCCGCGCAGGTGCGCGCCGATGGCCACGTTCTCCAGCACCGTCATGGTCGGCAGCAGGTGCACGTGCTGGAAGGTGCGGCCGATGCCGCGCTTGACGATCTCACGCGACGGCAGGCCCGAGATCACCTCGCCGCGGTAGCGCACTTCCCCGCGCGTGACCGGCAGCACGCCCGTCACCAGGTTGAAGGTGGTGGACTTGCCAGCACCGTTGGGACCGATCAGGCCGATGATCTCGCCCGCGCGCACCTGGAAAGTGACATCGTTGACCGCGACCAGCCCGCCGAACTCCTTGCGCGCCGCGCGCACATCCAGGATCAGCTCGCCGGCCTCGGGCTTCTGGCGCACGGCCAGTGCCTCGGCCTGTGTGGGTGCCAGGACAGGCGGGCCCGAAGGCACGAGACGCCGCAGGAACGGCCAGATGCCGTCGCGCGCGTATTGCAGCAGCAGCACCAGCAGCACGCCGAAGACAATGATCTCGAAGTTGCCGTTGGCACCCAGCAGCCTGGGCAGCACGCCCTGCAGCACATCCTTCAGGATGGTCAGGATCCCCGCGCCAAGCACCGCGCCCCACACATGGCCCACGCCGCCGACCACGGCCATGAACAGGTACTCGATGCCGTAGTTCAGGCCGAACGGCGTCGGGTTCACCGCGCGCTGCAGGTGCGCGTACAAAAAGCCCGACACGCACGCCAGGATCGCCGCGACCACGAAGATCACCACCTTCATCCACGCGGTGTTCACACCCATGGCCTCGGCCATCACGCCGCCGCCCTTGAGCGCGCGGATGGCGCGGCCCGGGCGCGAGTTCAGCAGGTTCTGCATCGCCAGCACCGCCAGCAGCACCACCGCCCAGATCAGGTAGAACATCGAGCGCCCCGACTGCAGCTCGATGCCGAAGAACGACAGCACCGGGATGCCGTTCAGGCCGTCATACTTGCCCAGGAACTCCAGGTTGCCGAACAGGAAGAACAGCGACAGGCCCCAGGCAATCGTCGCCAGCGGCAGGTAGTGCCCGGACATGCGCATGGTGATCAGCCCGATCACATAGGCCGATGCCATCGTGATCACCAGCCCCACCATCAGCCCGAACCACGGCGACAGCCCGAACTGCGTCGTCAGGTATGCGGTGCTGTACGCACCCAGCCCCACGAACGCGGCCTGCCCGAACGAGGTCATGCCGCCCACCCCGGTCAGCAGCACCAGCCCGATTGCGACGATGCTGTACAGGCCGATGTAGTTGCCCAGCGTGATCCAGAACTCCGGCGTCGGCAGCACCGGCAGCAGTGCCAGCACCACGATGAAGGCCAGCACCAGCACCCGGTTGCGATTCAGCCGCGCGCGGCTGCCGGCTTCGGCGCCGGCCACAGCCGCCTGCTTGTCGGTCAGCATGGTCATGGCTTATTCCTCCTCCTCGACATGCTTGCTCGTCAGCGAGCGCCACAGCAGCACCGGAATGATCAGTGTGAAGACGATGACCTCCTTGAACGCGCTGGCCCAGAAGGACGAATAGGATTCGAGCAGCCCTACCAGCAGCGCACCCAGTGCCGCCACCGGATAGCTCACCAGCCCGCCGACAATGGCGCCGACAAAGCCCTTCAGGCCCACCAGGAAACCCGACTCGTAGTAGACCGTGGTCAGCGGCGCGATCAGGATGCCGCACAGCGCGCCCATCGCCGCGGCCAGCGTGAACGACAGGCGCCCCGCCTGCGTGGTGCCGATGCCGACCAGGCGCGCACCCAGCCGGTTCACCGCGGTCGCGCGCAGCGCCTTGCCCTGCAGCGTGCGTTCGAAATAGAAGTACAGCGCGCCGATCAGCAGCGCCGACACGCCCACGATCCACAGGCTCTGGCCCGAGATGCTGAGCGCACCCACCTCAAACCGCGCATCCGAGAACGCATTGGTACGCGAGCCCTCCGCGCCGAACATCACCAGGCCCAGGCCCACCAGTGCAAAGTGCACGCCGACCGAGACGATCAGCAGCACCAGCGTGCTGGCTTCGGCCAGCGGCTGGTAGGCCAGCCGGTACAGCATCGGCCCCAGCGGGATGATGATCAGCAGCGTCAGCGCAATCTGCGCCAGCATCGGCAGCGGCTGCGCGCCGTACTGCTGCGCGAGCCAGTGCACCGCGAGCGGGAACACCAGGTACTTGCCGGCTAGCACCGCCAGCCGCTGGCCCAGCGTGCGCCGCAGCTCGGCGCTGCGTAGGACGGTAACGGTTTCATAGAGGAAGGTCAGCGCCCCCATCGCCAGCAGCAGCCAGCTGGTCTGCGGCACATGCCCGGCCTGCATTGCCGCCAGCGTCAGCGCGCCGTAGGCCACGAACTCCCCTTGCGGGATGAAGATGACGCGGGTCACCGAGAACACCAGCACCAGGGCCAGTGCCAGCAGCGCGTAGATCCCGCCAGAGGTGATGCCGTCCTGGGCCAGGATGGCGGCGATTGATAAGTCCATTGTCTCCCCGTCTTTTGGAAATACCTGCCTGCTTTATAGGGGGGCCGACAGGGTGGCTGTGTGCTATGGGATTACGGAATAGTAAACGGATTGCCTATTGTGGAAGTACAGGGCAAGCCCTAGTGAGGGGGGGCTCTTTGGGTTGTCGCTATGCGGTTGGTTGTTGTGCTTGGCGGGCGTGGGCTGTTTCGCCGGCGTGGCCGGCGGGGCTCCGTGCTCGTTGGCTTGGGGATGTCGGTCGGGTTCGATGTTGTCGTAGGATTAACCGCCTGGTTCCGCCCTGCTGGGCGGGTTACTTTTTGTCCGAGCGACAAAAAGTAACCAAAAAACGCGTCGCCTCTGGCGGCTGGCCACCAATTTGGTGGCGGGGGTGGTTCGAGCGGCGGTGCTTGCCGTTTTGCGTGGTTGGCCGTTCGACCCTGCTACGCACCCTGTCTGTGCCCACATCAGCGGACTATTGGACGAACCCGACTTTAGGCGGTTGGCAGCCTGCTAAGCACCGCGTCGGTCGGACGCCTTCGGCTGCGCTTCGCGCGGGCCCTAACGTGGCAGAGCTGCGGACCACGTCCGGATCTGCGCTTGTGGCCCGGCATCCCGACANTACGATACTGAGTGCGCGCAGCGCAGCCGTAGGCGTCCCACCGATAACGTGTTTAGCAGGCTGCCAATAGCCTAAAGTCGGGTTCGTCCAATAGTCCGTCGACGTAGGCACCGGACAGGGTGCGTAGCAGGGTCGAACCACCTACCACATCGAACGGCAAGCACCGCCGCTCGAACCACCCCCACCACCAAATTGGTGGCCAGCCGCCAGAGGCGACGCGTTTTTTGGTTACTTTTTGTCGCTCGGACAAAAAGTAACCCGCCCAGCAGGGCGGAACCAGGCGCTTAAACCTACAACAACATCGAACCCGACCTTCTATGAGGGCAAGGATGTCAACCCCCTTCAGTATTGGAGTTCAGGTAGGCATGTCGGGTCGATACGTCTTTTCCTTGCAAGCCATTATTACTTTCCTTCGCGA
>NZ_QKWJ01000082.1 GCF_003353055.1 Cupriavidus lacunae | reverse complement strand
TATTCTGCCCATGAAGGGCTGTGTCAGGCGCGTCCATTTGCGTGCTCCTTTGGAAAAACGAGAGTGTGCGAATCTTCGTTTTACTCCAGGAGTTGCCTCCGCGGCCCTTCATAGTATCTACACATCCCCAAGCCAACAAGCAGAAGCCCCACCGGCTACACCGGCGAAACAGCCACCCCTACCAAGAGCCCAGTCCGACAGCACGGCGCCAACCCAAACAGCAGCACTCGCCACAAGCCCACCCTGCCCCGATCACCCAGCAAACCGGTACCCCACCCCAATCTCAGTCAACAGAAAAGCCGGCTGAGCCGGATCAGCCTCCAGCTTGTGGCGCAGATGCCCCATATAAACGCGCAGGTACTGACTGCTGTCAGCATGCGACGGCCCCCACACCTCCCGCAGCAACTCCCGGTGAGTCATGACCTTACCCCGATGCGCCAACAGTACCGCCAGCAGCCGATATTCGATCGGCGTCAGGTGCACCGGCTCGCCCACCCGCGTGACCTGCCGGTTGGCGAGGTCCACAACAATGTCCCCGAACGCCACCTGCGCCCGCGCCTGCGCGCCGGAACGCGCATGACGACGCAGCAGCACGCGCAGACGCGCCACCAGTTCGCCCACGCCGAAGGGCTTGGTCAGGTAGTCGTCGGCGCCGGCGTCGAGCGCGCGGATTTTCTCGGCCTCGCCGGTCCGTGCCGACAGCACCAGCACCGGCACCTCGGTCCAGGTGCGCAGGTCGCCGATCATCGACACGCCATCGCCATCGGGCAGGCCCAGGTCCAGGATCACCAGGTCCGGCTGGCGCGTGCCGGCCTCGATCAGGCCGCGCTGCAGCGATTCGGCCTCGTGCACGGTGCAGCCCTCGTCCTGCAGCGCCGCGCGCACGAAGCGGCGGATATGGGGCTCGTCTTCCACCAGCAGCACCGTGGGCGAAAACTCGAATGGCATGACGCGTCGGATCCTTGAATGATGGTCGGGTTCAGGCCGGCAAGCCGGCCGCTTCCGGCTCCAGCACCGGGGGATTGCCGCGCGGCAGCGTGACCACGAAGCGTGCTCCGGTCCCTTCCGCGCCCACCCGCGCATGTACCGGCTCCACGCGGATGCTGCCGCCATGCGCCTGCACGATGGCCTCGCACACGGCCAGGCCCAGGCCCACCCCGGCGGTGGCGGACTCGCGCTCGCCACGGGTGAATTTCTCGAACACCTGTCGCGCCATCGCAGCCGGAACGCCGGGGCCGTCGTCCTCGACGATCAGGTGCACGGCGTCATCCGCGACATCGCCGCGCACGCGGATCTCGGTGCCCGGGTCGGTGTACTTGGCGGCATTCTCCAGCAGGTTGCACAGCACGCGCTCCATCAGCACGCCGTCGCACTCCACCAGCGGCAGCGCCGACAGGTCGGCGACCACCACGCGGTGCCGCGCCAGCGCATCGCGCAGCGACGCCAGCGCAGCGCCGACGAGCTCTTCGAACGACTGCCACTCCCTGTGCAGCGCAACGCTCCGGCTTTGCAGCCGCGCCATGTCGAGCAGGTTGGCAACCATCGCATGCATGCGCCGCGCCTGGTCACGCATGGCGCCGACGGTCTCGGCCACGGCCGGCGCCAGCGGCGGCGAGCCGCGCTGCAGCGTCTCGGCCATGCCGATCAGACTGGTCAGCGGCGTGCGCAGGTCGTGCGACACCGCGGCCAGCAGCGAGCTGCGCAGGCGCTCGGACTCCATCGTCAGCAGCGCCTGCTGCGCCACCTCGACATAGTGCAGCCGCTCGATCGCAATCGCGATCAGCGTGGCAAAGACATCGGCCTGCCGCCGCAGCGCCGGCTGCGCGAACGCGCGCCAGGCGCGCGGCTCCACCGCCAGCACGCCGCGCACCTGCATCGGCGCCTTCAGCGGCAGGTACAGCACGGTGCCGGAGGGCAGCGTGTCGGTGCCAGTGCCGGCCGGCTCGCCGTGGGTGAACACCCATTGCGCCAGCACATGGTCGACGGCATCGCTCTGGCCTGCGGCGCCGGCCTCGGGATCGGTCGCGGCGGTCAGCAGCCGGCCGTCCATGCCGACCAGGAAAAACGCGGCACGCGCGTCGAACGCCGCACGCAGGAAGCGGCTGCCGATGGCGACGATCTGCGCATCGGTCAGCGCCGCGGACAGCTCGCGCGCCAGCTCATAGAGCGTGCGCGCGTCGGTCTCGCGCTGCACCGACACCTGGGCCTGCTCGCGCAGCCCGGCCGTGAGCTGGCCGATCACCAGCCCCACCGCCAGCATCACCAGGAAGGTCACCAGGTATTGCACATCACTGACGGCAAACGACAGCCGCGGCGGCACGAAGAAGAAATCGAAGGCCCCCACCGCCACCAGCGAGGCGAACGCCGCCGCGGTGCGCCCGTGGCGCAGCGCCACGCCCGCCACCGCCAGCAGGAACAACATGGCGATATTGACCAGGTCGAACCACGGCCGCGCCAGCGCCGACAGCGCGGTGGCGCCGGCACACCAGGCCATCGCCCACAGCAGGGCCGGCCACTGCGCGGGCGGGGCTTCGTCCTGCGGCGGCTCGGTGCCCGGCAGCACGCGTGCGTCACCGGGCACCTCATGTCGGGCGCTGTCGGCCGCCACGCGGATCACGTCGATCTCCGGACACGCCGCGGCCAGCGCATCGGCAAAGCTGCTGCGCCCGAACAACCACGCGCGCGCGCCCAGCCATGGCGCCAGTGCGCGCGCCAGCAGCGCGTGCACGCGGCCAGCCAGCGAACGCCCGCCATCGGCCCAGCGCGCCGGCGTGCGGCCGATCAATACCTTGGTCAGGTTGTGCCGCCGGACATAGCCGGCCACCGCCGCCACCATGTCGCTGCCGGCCAGGGTCTCGATGCGCGCGCCCAGCGCTTCGGCCAGCCGCATGGCTTCGTCCAGTTGCTCGCGCTGCGCGTCGGGCACGGGTGCCAGGCGCGGCAACGACACCGTCACCACATGGCAGTCGCAATCGAGCTGCCCGGCCAGCCGGCGCGCGCTGCGCACCACCTGCGCGGCATCGCTGCCGTGGCCGATGCAGGCCAGCACCGCTTCCCGCGTGCGCCAGACCGACGCGATCGAGGCTTCCTGCCGATAGGCGCGCACGTCGTCGTCCACGCGGTCGGCGGTGCGGCGCAGCGCCAGTTCGCGCAGCGCGATCAGGTTGCCCTTGCGGAAGAAGTGCTGCACCGCGTGGCGGGCCTGCTCGGGCACATACACGCGCCCTTCGCGAAGGCGGCGCAGCAGTTCGTCGGCGGGCAGGTCGACCAGCACCACCTCGTCGGCATCGTCGAAGACCGCGTCGGGCACGGTCTCGCGCACGCGGATGCCGGTGATGCCGGCGACCGCCTCGTTCAGGCTGTCCAGGTGCTGGACATTGATCGTGGTCCACACGTCGATGCCGGCCGACAGCAGTTCGGCGATGTCCTGCCAGCGCTTGGGATGGCGACTGCCCGGCGCATTGCTGTGCGCCAGCTCGTCCGCCAGGACCAGCGTCGGGCGGCGTGCCAGGGCGGCGTCGAGATCGAATTCCTGCAGCGTGCGGCCACGGTGATCGACGCGGCGCAGCGGCACGCGCTCGATGCCCTCTACCAGCGCTTCGGTCTCGGCGCGGCCATGGCTTTCGACCACGCCCACCACCACGTCGCCGCCCTGCTCGCGCTGCGCGCGCGCCGCGGCCAGCATGGCAAAGGTCTTGCCCACGCCGGCCGAAGCGCCGAAGTAGATACGCAGGCGCCCGCGCGTGGCGCGTTCGCCCGCGGCCTGCATGCGCTGCAGCAGGTGGTCGGGATCGGGGCGGAGGTCGTCGGCTTGGCGCGGCTCAGGCATGATGGGCGCCCTCACCTTGCAGCGGCGGGTGCGCAGCCAGATTGTGCCACGCACGCGGCGACACAAAGTGCGCCAAAGCAGACTATTGGGAGATTTCCGATGCTGCCCCCATGCGCGCATTGCACGGCATTCTTGACAGTGGCGTCGTATACATGCCATAGTTACGGGCGTATAGCATTCAAGGAAACCGGTACTGTCAGGCTCCAGTTGTATAGGACCTGGCGCTATCACCCCTGACACTGGCTGCTCGGACTGAAACGTCCACATCTTTCAGGTTCGCGGGGGCGCACCAGGGCATTAGCCCGGCGTGCAATACCAGTCGCTCCGGCGACCGCAGTTTCCCCCCGTGTGAACCAGCCGCTCCTTGCGGCAATCCCCTAAAGGACTGAATTGACTAAGATCGTCTTGAAACCCGGTGAGCCCGTTGAAGTTGCAATGCGGCGTTTCCGTCGCGCCATTCTGCAGACTGGCCTGATCGTTGAACTCAAGAGCCGTACCGCTTACGAGAAGCCGACGACCGAGCGCAAGCGCAAGAAGAAGGCCGCCGAAGCACGTCTGCGCAAGCGCCTGCGCATGCAGATGCTGCCGAAGAAGATGTACTGATCCAGTACGCTTCGCCGCCTGGTACTGCCAGGCAAGAAAGACCGCCAGTTCGCTGGCGGTTTTTTTATGCCCGCGCACAGGAGCAGGCCACGGCTTTTTGCTGCACTGCGCCACCTGAGCGCAACGCCGATGACCGGCATAATGGCGGATATTGCGCCCGTGCGGCGCCACACCGGACCCTGCCTTGACTGCCATCCTCGAGTTGCGCAAGGTGCGCAAGCAATACGGCGACACGGTCGTGGTCGACGACCTCGACCTCCAGGTATTTCGCGGCCAGTGCTTCGGCCTGCTGGGCCCCAACGGCGCCGGCAAGACCACTACGCTGCGCCTGCTGCTTGGCCTGACCACGCCCATGGCGGGCACGCTGACGCTGTGCGGCGAACCCATCCCCGAGCGCGCGCCGCAGGCGCGCATGCGCGTGGGCGTGGTGCCGCAGTTCGACAACCTCGACCCGGACTTCTCGGTGATCGAAAACCTGCGCATCTTCGGGCGCTATTTCGGGCTGTCGTCGGCCGAGATCGAGCGGCGCGTGCCGATGCTGCTGGAATTCGCCCGGCTGGAGAACCGCGCCGACGCCCAGGTGCGCGACCTCTCCGGCGGCATGCGCCGGCGCCTGACCGTGGCGCGCGCGCTGATCAACGACCCTGACCTGCTGGTGATGGACGAGCCCACCACCGGCCTTGACCCGCAGGCACGCCACCTGATCTGGGAGCGCCTGAAGTCGCTGATGGCCAGCGGCAAGACCATCCTGCTGACCACGCACTTCATGGAAGAGGCCGAACGGCTGTGCAACTACCTGTGCGTGATCGACGGTGGCCGCAAGATTGCCGAAGGCAAGCCGCACGAGCTGATCGACAGCCAGATCGGCTGCGACGTGGTAGAGGTCTATGGCGATGAACTGGACACGCTGCGCGGCAGCCTGACGCCGCTGGCGCAGCGCACTGAGATGAGCGGCGAGACGCTGTTCTGCTATGTGCGCGAGCCCGCCCCGCTGCTGGCGGCGCTGCACGGCAGGAGCGGCGTGCGCTACCTGCATCGCCCGGCCAACCTGGAGGACGTGTTCCTCAAGCTGACCGGCCGCGAGATGCGGGACTGAACCGAGGGACTACATGAGCGAACAGGATCCCCGCGCGGATACCACCGACACCTCCCCTGCCATGGTCACCGGCGCCGCGGCACCGCGCCAGCGCTATCCGCAGCCTCTGCTGCCGCGCAACCTGCGCAACTGGATGATGGTCTGGTACCGCAACTACATGGTGTGGAAGAAGCTGGCCATCCCGTCGATGATCGGCAACCTGGCCGACCCGATGATCTACCTGTTCGGCCTCGGCCTCGGGCTGGGGCTGATGGTGGGCCAGGTCAACGGCGTGTCGTATATCGCCTTCCTGGCGGCCGGCACCACCGCGTCCAGCGTGATGATGTCGGCCAGCTTCGAGTCGATGTATTCGGCGTTCTCGCGCATGCATGTGCAGCGCACCTGGGAAGCGATCATGCATGCCCCGCTGACGCTGGGCGACGTGGTGCTGGGCGAGATCGCCTGGGCCGCCAGCAAGGCCGTGCTGTCCGGGCTGGCCATCATGCTGGTGGCGGGCGCGCTGGGCTATGCGCAGATGCCCGGCGCGCTGCTGGCGCTGCCGGTGATCGTGCTGGCCGGCATTGCCTTTGCCGCGCTGGCGATGATCGTCACCGCGCTGGCGCCCAGCTACGACTTCTTCATGTTCTACCAGACCCTGGTGATGACGCCGATGCTGCTGCTGTCAGGCGTGTTCTTCCCGCTGGAGCAATTGCCCGAAGGCGTGCAGGCCGCCACCAAGCTGCTGCCGCTGGCGCATGCGGTGGCGCTGATCCGCCCGCTGATGCTGGGCCGTCCGGTGGATGGCGCCGGCCTGCACCTTGCGGTGCTGGGCGCCTATGCAGTGGTGGCGCTGGTAGTATGCCTGGTGCTGCTGCGCCGCCGGCTGCTGCGCTGAAGCTACCCGACGCCGGGCCTCAGGCGCTACCCACCGGCTTGAGCCCGGTAATCCCGCACACGCCCTCGGTGTACTTGAGGCCGATCGCCCACACAACTTCGAACAGCCCCGCCAGGGCCAGCAGTGTCCATGCCAAATCGATTTCCAGGATTGCGTCGTAACGTGCGCAACGATAGCGGAGAAACCGCCACCTTACAGCGCACCGTCCTGGCGCTGGCGGCCGCATGCGCGACGGCGTCACTGGCCGGGTGCATGGTGGTGGCGGTGGGCAGCGCCGCGGTGTCGACGGTGGCAACCGTAGGATCCGCCGCCGTCAGCGTGGCGACGACCGCGGTCAGCACCACTTACGACATCACGGCCGCTGGCGTGAAGGCCGTGGCCGGCAGCGACGATGCCGCTGCGTCGCCACCGCCCGCGCAGTAAGCGCTCTCAGTCGCCCAGGCCGCGCAGCAGGTCGGCCTTCAGGTCCTCGACCGACTCCAGCCCCACCGCCAGCCGGATCAGCCCCTCGCCCACGCCCGCGGCCGCCTTGGCCTCGGGGCTCACGCGCGCATGCGTGGTGGTGTACGGGTGCGTGATGGTGGTGCGGGTGTCGCCCAGGTTGCCGGTGATCGAGCACAGCCGGGTGTTGTCGATCACGCGCCAGGCATTGGCCCGCTGCTGCTCGGGCGTGGCGCCCTTGAGTTCGAACGACACGATCGCGCCGCCGCCGCTTTGCTGGCGCATGGCGATCTCGTGCTGCGGGTGCGACTTCAGCGCCGGGTGGAACACGCGCGCCACTGCCGGATGCGATTCGAGGAACTGCGCCAGCGTCAGTGCGCTGGCCGAATGGCGTTCCATGCGGATCGCGAGCGTCTCCATGCCCTTGAGCAGCACCCAGGCGTTGAAGGCCGACAGCGTCGGGCCGGCGGTGCGCACGAACGGGAACACCTTGCCCATGATGTAGTCGTGCGTGCCCAGCACGGCGCCGCCCAGCACGCGGCCCTGGCCGTCGATATGCTTGGTGGCCGAATGCACCACGATGTCGGCGCCGAACTTCATCGGCTGCTGCAGCGCCGGCGAACAGAAGCAGTTGTCGACCACCAGCAGCGCGCCCGCGTCGTGGGCGATGTCGGCCACGGCGGCAATGTCGGCCACTTCGGTCAGCGGGTTCGACGGGGTTTCCAGGAAGAACAGCTTCGTGTTCGGGCGCACCGCGGCACGCCAGGCGTTCAGGTCGCTGGGATCGACAAAGGTGGTCTCGACGCCGAACTTCGAGAAGATATTGCCGAACAGGGTCATGGTCGATCCGAAGATCGCGCGCGAGCTGACCAGGTGGTCGCCCGCCTGCATCGACGACAGCACCACCGACAGGATTGCGCTCATGCCCGAGGCGGTCGCCATGCAGGCCTGCGCGCCTTCCAGCGCGGCCAGGCGCGACTGGAACATCGACACCGTCGGGTTGGTGAAGCGCGAGTAGGTGAAGCCCTCTTCCGAGTTGGCGAAACGTTCGGCGGCCTCGGCCGCGCTGCCGAAGCAGAAGCTCGAGGTCAGGTACATGGCCTCGGAGTGCTCCATGAATTCGCTGCGCAGCGTGCCGGCGCGCACGCCAAGAGTGTCGATGCCGAGCGATTCGGGGTTGAGCGGTTCGTTCATGCTGGTGGCGCGGTCGTACCCGCGCGAATGCGATGGTTTCGACAAGCTGCGCACCGGTCCGGAGGGGCGGCGCGCGGCCATGAAAAAAGCCCGTGCGATCGGGTGGTCGGATCGACGGGCTTGCTGATTTTGCGAATGGCCTTTGGCTTCAGGCTGTGGCGGCCGGCTTCCGGGAATCGCGGCGCCGGGAAGGCACTGCGCATCGGGAATCGTTGCTGACCACCATCTCTTTAGCTGTTTCGGGCTGTACCCGCGTCCGCAAGCTGACTATCAAATCGACGCCCGGCCATGTTACGGCCGGGCTTCGCGTTAGTCAACGCGCACGAACAGGCAGACTCGCGCGGCGCGGCTTACTCGTTGCCGCCGGAGCGCTGCAGGTGCAGTTGCGAGCGCTCGGTGTCACCATTGGTGCCATCGCGGTCGGCCTGGCTGCGCGCCGTTTCCAGGCGGGTCAGGTAGGCCTCGTCGATATCGCCGGTGATATAGCGGCCATCGAAGCACGAAGCATCGAAGTCCTTCAGCGCCGGGTTGATATCGCGCACCGCCTGCTTCATCGCTTCCACGTCCTGGTACACCAGCTTGTCCGCGCCGATGATCTTGGCGATCTCTTCGTGCGTGCGATTGTGGGCCACCAGTTCACTGCGGGTCGGCATGTCGATGCCGTACACGTTGGGGTACTTCACCGGCGGCGCGGCCGAGGCGAAGATCACCTTGTTGGCGCCGGCGTCGCGCGCCATCTGCACGATCTCGAACGAGGTGGTGCCGCGCACGATCGAGTCGTCGACGATCAGCACGTTCTTGCCCTTGAACTCCACGCCCATGGCGTTGAGCTTCTGGCGCACCGACTTCTTGCGCACCGCCTGGCCAGGCATGATGAAGGTGCGGCCGATATAGCGGTTCTTGAAGAAGCCTTCGCGGTAGTTCACGCCCAGGCGGTTGGCCACCTGCATCGCGGCCGGACGGCTGGAATCGGGGATCGGCATGACCACGTCGATATCGCCGGCCGACACTTCCTGGCGGATCTTCTCGGCCAGGTAGTCGCCCATGCGCAGGCGCGCGTCATAGACCGGCACGCCGTCGATGCACGAATCCGGGCGGGCCAGGTAGACGTACTCGAAAATGCACGGCGTCAGCACCGCGTTCTCGGCGCACAGCTTGGTGTAGAGCTTGCCGTCCAGATCGATGAAAATGGCCTCGCCCGGCGCCACGTCGCGCTCGAGCTTGTAGCCGATGCCTTCCAGCGCCACCGACTCCGACGCCACCATCCATTCCTTGCCGGTCGGGGTCTCGACACTGCCCAGGCACAGCGGGCGGATGCCGAACGGGTCGCGCACCGCCAGCATGCCGTAGCCTGCGATCTGCGCGGCGATGGCATACGAGCCGCGCACGCGGCGGTGCAGGCCGCTGACCGCCGTGAAGATCGTGTCAGGGTCCAGCGCCATGCCGTTGCTGGCGCGCTGCAGCTCGTCGGCCAGCACGTTCAGCAGCACTTCGGTGTCCGAATGCGTGTTGATGTGGCGGCGGTCGCGGCGGAACATTTCTTCGCGCAGCTGCTCCCAGTTGGTCAGGTTGCCGTTATGCGCGAGGATCACGCCGTACGGCGCATTCACGTAGAACGGCTGCGCCTCCTCCTCGCTGGATGCCGAGCCGGCGGTCGGATAGCGCACCTGGCCGATACCGGCGGCGCCGGGCAGGCTGCGCATGTTGCGGGTGCGGAAGACATCGCGCACCAGGCCGTTGGCCTTGTGCATGTGGAAGGTACTGCCGTTGGCGGTGGCGATGCCGGCAGCATCCTGTCCGCGATGTTGCAACAACAGCAGGCTGTCGTAAATCAATTGGTTGACGGGCGTGGATGACACCACACCGACGATACCGCACATGCCAAGCTCCCAGGAAAGGCTTTGATTCAGGGGGCGCAGCCCGGCCCGGCATATCCTCCGGACCCCAAGGCCTGCGTTACTACCAGCCGGGCAACGTGCCCGGCCTTATGTCTTCACGTACTTCGCCAGTTCCGGCGGCAGCCATGGCTTGAGCGACTCCATGGCCTGCATCACGTATGGGCGGCTCACCGCGTCGCGCCAGAACGCTTCCTCCGGCAATTTGGTCAGGCTCGCCAGCGTGACCATCACCATCACCAGCAGCACGCCGCGCAGCAGGCCGAACATCAGTCCCAGCCCGCGGTCGGCGGGCTTGAGCCCGGTGCTCTCCAGCAGCTGCCCGACCACCATGCCGGCCAGCGAGGCGCCCAGCACGGTGCCGATCAGCAGCACCACGAAGCCCAGCGCATGGCGGGCCAGCTCGCCGCCGGGCATCGATTCAGGCATCCAGCCCGCGGCCGTCGCGCCATAGCGGAACGCCACCCAGAACGCCACCACCCAGCCGATCAGCGACAGCACCTCGCGCACCAGGCCGCGCAGCACGCCGAGCAGGCCCGAGGCCAGCAGGATGAAGACCACGGCATAGTCGAAGAAAGTCGGCTGCATCGTTGCTTGCGGCCGGGCACAGGCACCGGCCGTGGCTGCCCTTTACTGTTCCACGACCTTCGAGGCCAGCCCCACTGCCCGTACGCGCTTGTCGGCGGCGTCGGCGGCATCGCGGTCGCTGAAGGGGCCGGCACGCAGCAGGATGCGTTCGCCATCGGCCAGCACTTTCTTTTCGACATAGGCCGGGACCTTGCTCGCCTTGAGCTTGGCCAGCCAGCCCTTGGCGCGCTCTTCGGAAGAGAAGGCGCCGATCAGGATCAGGTACTTGCCGCTGCCCGGCCTGGCTTCGGGCTTGGCCTCGGCGCGCTGCGCGGGCTTGTCGGCGGAAGCGGCCGCGACCGTGGCCGCGGGCTTCGGCGGGTTGACGATTTCCTCGCCGGCGTCCAGCGCCGCCGCGGCGTCGTTGCGAGCGGCCGGCGCCGCCGGCGGCAGCGGATCGGCCTTGCGCGGCTCGACGCGGGGCTTCTGCGCCCCCTGCCCGCCCGTAACCTTGACCGAGACGTCCTCGGAAACCGGCCGCGGCTTGGTCTCGAACACGATCGGCAGCACGATCACGGCAGCCACCATCAGCACCACGGCGCCGATCAGGCGGCGGCGCGCGCGCTGCTTCTGTGGGAATTCGGGGTCCAGCGTGTCGTCGGCACACTCATCGGCCAGGCGGCGCGACGAGGCGATGCCAGCACCCGTGTCGGTGCGCTGGCGCCGCGCACGCTCGGGTGCCGGGTCGTTGCCCTTGCGGGAAGAAAACAGCGAAAGCAGGCCCATAGATTGGTTCGGTGATACGGCCACGTGGACCGCTCGTTGCGTTTGCCGCTCAGTGATCGGCCAAGGCCGCCGGGGTTGCCAGGTCAGCGGGCGCCGGGGCGCCTGCTTCAGTTAGCCTGCGTGGCACGATAGGCCATCACGCCGGCGACGGTATAGAACGATCCGAAGACCAGAATTCTATCATTCTCGGTGGCTCGCTCGATGGCATCCCGGAATGCCGCCTCGGGGCTGGAAAAGCAGGCCGCGGTGGCATCCGGGCCGGACTGGAATCCGCCGGCTTCCAGCTTGGCCAGCAGGTCCGCGGCGCTGGCCGCGCGCTCGGTCGGCAGGTCGCACAGGCACCAGTGGTCGACCTTGTCGGCCACGTGCTGCAGCACCCCAGCAATGTCCTTGTCCTGCATCGCGCCGAACACCGCATAGGTGTAGCGGAAGAAGCCCATATTCTCCAGGTTCTGCCCCAGTGTGGCCGCCGCATGCGGATTGTGCGCCACGTCCAGGATCACCGCCGGTCGGCCCGGCAGCACCTGGAAGCGGCCCGGCAGTTCGACGAAGGCCAGCCCGTTGCGCACTTCCTGCGCGCTCACCGGCAGGCGCGGGCGCATGGCCTGCAGCGCGGCCAGCGCCGCCGCCGCGTTCAGCAGCTGGTTGGCGCCGCGCAGGGCCGGGTAACCCAGGCCGTTGAGCTTGCGCCCGCCACCGCTCCAGTCCCATTGCTGGCGCTCCTGGCCCTTGGCGGCGTGGAAATGGTAGTCGCGCCCCAACAGCCACAGTTCGGCGCCAACGGCCTCGGCGTGCGCCACCAGCGACTTCGGCGGCATCGGATCACCGCAGATCGCCGGCACGCCCGGGCGGAAGATGCCGGCCTTCTCGAAGCCGATTTCCTCGCGCGTGTGGCCCAGGTACTGGGTATGGTCGATATCGACGCTGGTGACGATGGCGCAGTCGGTATCGATCACGTTGACCGCATCCAGCCGCCCGCCCAGGCCGACTTCCAGGATGATCGCGTCAAGCCCGGCCGCGGCGAAGGCATGGATGATCGCCAGCGTGGTGAACTCGAAGTAAGTCAGGCTGATCGGGTCGGCAAAGCTGTTGCGCGCGCGCTCGACCGCCTCGAAATGCGGCAGCAGCTGCGCATCGGTGGCGATCTCGCCATTGATGCGGGCGCGCTCGTTGAACGAGATCAGGTGCGGCGAGGTATGGCAGCCCACCTTGTAGCCGGCCTCGAGCAGGATGCGCTCGAGGATGGCGCAGGTAGAGCCCTTGCCGTTGGTGCCGCCCACCGTGAATACCACGGCGTCGATGCGCAGCCCGAGGGCCTCCTTCACGCGCGTGATGCGCGCCAGGCCCATGTCGATGCCCACGGGATGGGCGGTTTCGAGATGGGCAAGCCATTCGGGGAGCGTATGGAAGACAGGCATGTGGGGTGCGAGGAAAGCTGTTGCTACCAGATTTGGCCAGCCAGCGGCAAAGTCAAGGCCGGGCTTGTGCCCAGTCCGATATGGCGACCAAGAATGTGGCTAAGAAAAGCGGCCAAAAAAAGCGAAAGGCGCGTCAACCACCCGCGCCCTTGATCTGCCATGCAGACGTTGTTATGCGACCGCGTCGGCGGGCTGCTTCTGCAGCAGCGCAAGCAGCTGCGCCAGTTCCGCGCGCAGCTTGCGGCGGTCGACGATCATGTCGATGGCGCCCTTGGTCAGCAGGAATTCCGAACGCTGGAAGCCTTCCGGCAGCTTCTCGCGCACGGTCTGCTCGATCACGCGCGGGCCGGCAAAGCCGATCAGCGCCTTGGGCTCGGCGATCACCACGTCGCCCAGGAAGGCGAAGCTGGCCGACACGCCGCCCATGGTCGGGTCGGTCAGCACGCTGATGAACGGCAGCCTGGCCTCGCTCAGCTTGTTCAGCATCGAGGTGGTCTTGGCCATCTGCAGCAGCGACAGCAGGCTTTCCTGCATGCGCGCGCCACCCGTGGCGGTAAAGCAGATGAACGGCACCTTCTGCTCCAGCGCGGCCTGCGCGCCGCGCACGAAGCGCTCGCCCACCACCGAGCCCATCGAGCCGCCCATGAACTCGAACTCGAAGCAGCTCGCCACCACCGGGATGGTGTGGATGGCACCGCCCATCACCACCATGGCATCGGTCTCGCCGGTGTCTTCCATGGCGGCCTTGATGCGGTCCGGGTACTTCTTGGAATCCTTGAACTTCAGTGCGTCGACCGGCACGATCTCCTGGCCGATCTCATAGCGGCCTTCGGCGTCGAGCAGCGCGTCCAGGCGCGCCCGCGCGCCGATTCGCATATGGTGGTCGCACTTGGGGCAGACGTGCAGGTTGGCCTCGACGTCGGTCCGGTACAGGGTGGACTCGCACGACGGGCACTTGACCCACAAACCCTCAGGGATGCCCTTGCGGGTGCTGGGGTCGGTCTGTTGAATCTTGGGGGGCAGGAGTTTATCCAACCAGCTCATGAAAGCTCCTTTCGGATGACTGCGGTCCGCCGGCAAACCCGGTGTCGGGACGCCTGTTGGCAGATGGCAGGGAATCAACCCGCGAATTTACCATGCCGGCCCGTCGACCTCGAAGCGCAACGCGAGATTTGCGCATGACACCGCACTTCTCAAGGTTTCTCAGGCCGGCATTACATCACTTCAGCTGTCCAGCGCCTGGCGGATCTCGGCGATAAACGCCCGCAGCGTCGCCACCGCCTGCTCGCGCGGCGTGTCCTCCAGCAACTGCACCAGGCGGCTGCCGATCACCACGGCATCGGCCACGCTGCCGATCGCGCGCGCGGTCTGCGCGTCGCGGATGCCGAAGCCCACGCCCACCGGCAGGTTGGCGTGCTGCTTGATCAGCGGCAAGCGCGCCGCCACGCTGTCCAGGTCGATCGTGGCCGAGCCGGTCACGCCCTTGAGCGACACGTAGTACAGGTAGCCGCTGGCCACGCGGGCCACGGCCTCGATGCGCGCATCGGTCGAAGTCGGCGCCAGCAGGAAGATCGGGTCCATGCCGTTGTCGCGCATCAGCGTGGCGAACGACTCGCACTCCTCGGGCGGATAGTCGACCACCAGCACACCATCGACGCCGGCTTCGCGCGCGGCGGCGGCAAAAACCTGCTCACCCATGCGCTCGATCGGGTTGGCGTAGCCCATCAGCACCACCGGGGTGTCGGCGTTGGTCTGGCGGAACTCGCGCACCCACTGCAACACCTGGGTCAGCGATACGCCCTGCGCCAGCGCGCGCTCAGAGGCGCGCTGGATCACGGGGCCGTCGGCCATCGGGTCCGAGAACGGCACGCCCAGCTCGATCACGTCGGCGCCGCCCGCCACCAGCGCATGCATCAGCGCCACGGTCAGGCCGGGCTCGGGATCGCCGGCGGTGATAAACGGAATCAGGCCCTTCTTCTGCTGCGCGGCCAGTGCCGCGAACGTCTTCTGGATACGGGACATATCAGGGAATCAGGTGAGGCCGCGGCGCCGGCGAGACATCGTCGTTGGCGGCGGCCAGGGTTGGGGTGGCGGCAGGCTCGGCAGCGGCATTCGTGACGGCAAGGGCCGCAGCGGCGGCGGACACGCGACCGCACGCCACCTGCACATACTCCGGATTGATCTCGAAACCGGCAAAGCGCCGCCCGTGGCGCAGGCAGGCCACCGCGGTGGTGCCGCTGCCGGCGAACGGATCCAGCACCAGGCCGCCCGGCGGGCAGCTCGACAGCACCATGCGCTCGACGATCTCCAGCGGCTTCTGCGTCGGGTGGTTGGCACGCTCCGGGTCCTGGCGGTGGATGCGCGAGATGCTCCACAGGTCCTTCGGGTTGTAGCCCACCTCCAGCCACTTCTTGCCTTCGAAACGGGGGCGGCTGCGCGCCTTCTTGGTCTCGGCGTCGTAGGGAATGCGGACCGGGTCGAGATCGAAGTAGTAGTCGCGCGCGCGTGCAAAGAAGCCGATGTTGTCGTGCACCGACGAGAACTTGCGCGTGGTGCCGCCCATGCTGGGCACGCGGCGGTCCCAGATGATCTCGTTGATCATGGTCAGGCGCCGCTTGAGCATGACGAACAGCTCGGGCGAATACTGCCAGGTGCAGAACAGGTAGAGCGTGCCCTTGGGCGCCAGCTTGGGCACGACCGCGTCCATCCAGCGCTCGGACCAGTCCAGGTAGGCCTGGCCCGACAGCAGGTCGGAATCGTTGCCGTAGTCCTTGCCCAGCCCGTAGGGCGGATCGGCGACGACCAGGTCGACCGAGCCGTCCGGCAGGCGGGCAATGCCCTCGAACATGTCTTCCTGGAACAGGCGCAACTGGGCGGAATCGGGCGCACCGGACACATCCGGTGCACCCGCGCCGCCCACGGCAAGTCCGGTCGGAGGCAGCGCGCGCATCAGAGCTTGAGCCCCGCGCGCTCGGCCACGGTGTGCATGTCCTTGTCGCCGCGACCGGACAGGTTCACCAGCAGCAGCTTGTCCTTGGGCAGCGTCGGTGCCAGCTTGCAGGCATAGGCGATGGCGTGGCTGGATTCCAGCGCCGGGATGATGCCCTCGATGCGGCAGCAGTCGTGGAAGGCCTTGAGCGCTTCCTCATCCGTGATCGGCACGTACTGCGCGCGGCCGCTGTCCTTGAGCCAGGCATGCTCGGGGCCCACGCCCGGGTAGTCCAGGCCGGCCGACACCGAATGGGTCTCGATGATCTGGCCGTTGGCGTCCTGCAGCAGGTAGGTGCGGTTGCCGTGCAGCACGCCCGGCGAACCGCCGATCAGCGCAGCCGCGTGGCGGCCGGTATCCAGGCCGTCGCCGGCGGCTTCCACGCCGATCAGCTGCACGTCCTGGTGCTCGATATACGGGTAGAAGATGCCCATGGCGTTGGAGCCGCCGCCGACGCAGGCGATCACGGCGTCCGGCTGGCGGCCCGTCATCTCCGGCATCTGCACCTTGGCTTCCTCGCCGATCACGCACTGGAAGTCGCGCACCATCATCGGGTACGGGTGCGGGCCGGCCACGGTGCCGATGATGTAGAAGGTGTTCTCGACGTTGGTGACCCAGTCGCGCATGGCTTCATTGAGTGCGTCCTTGAGCGTGCGCGAGCCGCTTTCCACCGGCACCACGGTGGCGCCCAGCAGCTTCATGCGGTAGACGTTGGCGGCCTGGCGCCTGACGTCCTCGGCCCCCATGTAGACCACGCACTCCATGCCGAAGCGCGCGGCGATGGTGGCGGTGGCCACGCCATGCTGCCCTGCCCCGGTCTCGGCGATCACGCGCGGCTTGCCCATGCGCTTGGCCAGCAGCGCCTGGCCGATCACGTTGTTGATCTTGTGCGCGCCGGTGTGGTTCAGGTCTTCGCGCTTGAAGTAGATCTGCGCGCCGCCGAGCGTCTCGCTCCAGCGCTGCGCGTGGTAGATCGGCGACGGACGGCCGACAAAGTGCTTCAGCTCACGGCGGAATTCGGCATCGAACTCCGGGTCCTTCTGGTAGTGCGCATAGGCCTCGCGCAGCTCATCGAGCGCGTGGACCAGCGTTTCGGACACGAAGGTGCCGCCATAGGGACCGAAATGGCCACGGGAATCGGGCAAGTCGTACATGTCTAGACTCTTCGGAACAGCGGCCTTGCCTCATCCGGCAAGGGCGCATGGTTGACTGCGATGCGTGTGCCCGCGAGCGGCAGGCCACGGGCGGCATGGGGAAAGACGCGGGAGGCGACCCGGCTCATCCTGCCTCGGCACTGCGCACTGCGCGCACGAACGCGGCGATGCGGGCGTGGTCCTTCACGCCCCTGGCGGCCTCTACCCCGCTGCTGACGTCCACAGCGTAGGGCCGCACGCGTTCAATCGCGCCAGCGACGTTTTGCGCGTTCAACCCACCACTCAAAACGATGCGAGGAGCGCCGTTTGCGTTCGGGTTGCCGGTAGCTGGTACCGGGGGAGTAGGCGGAAGCCATGCCGGAGGAATCAGGGTCCAGTCGAAGACGTGGCCGCCACCACCATAGCCTTCGACGAAGGCATCGAGCAGCAAGGCAGCGGCATCACGGTATTGATCGGCGAATTCTACCAAATCGAGGCCCGGGCGGACACGGGCGGCGCGCAGGAACGGCAGCCGGCAGCGCTGCGACACCTGCGAGCAGAATTGCGGGGTCTCGTCGCCGTGCAGCTGCAGCAGCGTCAGCGGCACCCGCTCGGCTACATGGGCGATGTCTTCCAGGTCGGCATTGACGAACAGCCCCGTGATCGCCACGAACGGGCCGGCGGCCTCGGCCAGCGCCGCGGCGCGCGCCACGTCGACGTAGCGCGGGCTCTTGGGGTAGAACACCAGGCCGATCGCATCGGCGCCGGCATCCACGGCGGCGCGCACGTCTTCCTCGCGCGTCAGGCCGCAGATCTTGATGCGGGTTCGGTTCGGCATGTGCGCTGTGCTGCCTCCAGCGGCCTCAGGCTGCGTCATCGAAAACTCCATGGAACAGGCTCGCGGACGGATCGGCCGCGGGAATCCGGTAAGGATCAGGATACTTGACGCCGACCAGGTAGAGGCCGTCCGGCATGAAGGTCGGCGCCGCCAGCTTGCGGTCGCGCCCGGCCAGCACCTGCGTCAGCCACTGCGCCGGGTAGCGTCCGCGCCCCACCGCCACCAGGCAGCCCATCAGGTTGCGCACCATGTGATGCAGGAAGGCGCTGGCGCGAAAGCGCAGGAAGACCCAGTTACCGTCGTCCCTGATGGTCACGTCGTACATGGTCTTGACCGGCGACTTGGCCTGGCATTCGGCAGCGCGGAAGGCGGAAAAATCATGTTCGCCGACCAGGCAGGCGGCCGCTTCGCGCATGGCGTCGACATCCAGCCGCTGGCCCGGCGGCAGCATCTGGTAGCCGGCGAGGCCGTGCACCAGGGGTACGCGGTGCGGGCCGGTGTGGAGCGCGTAATAATACATGCGCTCGAACGCCAGGAAACGGGCATGGAAGCCCTCGTCGACGGGCAATGCCCACTGCAGCGCGATCGACGGCGGCAGGAAGGCGTTGACGCCGCGCACCCAGGAAAAGGGCTCGCGCTCCAGCGCCGTATCCAGGTGGATGACCTGGCCGAGCGCATGCACGCCGGTATCGGTGCGCCCCGCCACCGTGGTCAGCAGGCGCACGCCGGCGAAGCGCTCGATGGCGTCTTCCAGGTGGTCCTGGACGGTATTGCGGTGCGGCTGCGACTGCCAGCCCGAAAAGGCGGCGCCGTCGTAGTGCAGGCCAAGAGCGATGCGGTTCATGTCAGGGGATCAGGCAAGGCGGCGGGCACAGGTTCAGGCGCAGTGGTTCACGCAAGGCCCGCCGGAAAAGCAAATGCGCCGGAAGGGACGCTTCCGGCGCATCGCTTCAGGCTGCGGCAACGCGTGCCGCGGCCGGACCGTCAATGATAGCTCAGGCCACTTCCAGGAGCAGCGAACGGGCCTCGGCCTGCAGCGGGTCCTGCGACTGCTCGACCACTTCCTGCAGCAGCTCGCGCGCGCCTTCCTTGTCGCCGATCTCGATATAGGCGCGGGCCAGGTCCAGCTTGATCTGCATGTCGCGCCCGCCGTCCATGCCGTCGGCCGACAGCGTGCTCGGCGAGCCGCCGTGCGTGAGATCGCCGCCGGTGTCGGGCGCCACGCGCGACAGGTCGATCGGCTCGGCCAGCTTGCCTTCGCGCAGCATGGTGGTGGCTGGCAGCGGCGCGGTGGCCTCGTCCAGCGCGGCCTTGCTGCGCGAATCGTCCAGCGAGGCACCGCCCAAGTCGAGCGACAGCCCCGACATGTCGAACTCCAGCGGACGGCCGCGGGTCGGCGTGTCGAGCGTGGGCACGTCGTCGGCAAGCGGGTCGATGCCTGCGTCCGGCAAGCCCAGGTCCAGGCGCACGGCCTCGCCGGCATCCTGCGCCTCGGCGCCGAACACCATGGCGGCGGAGGCCGGGGCGACGATCGGGTCGCCGGCGGCCGGTGCCGGGAAGGCGTCCAGCGGCAGCGCCAGGTCGCCCAGCGACGGCTCCAGCCGCGGGATCGAGGCGGGGTTATGCGACGGATCCTGCGTGCGCCACTGGTCCGTTGCCGGCGATGCCGTCTCGGGGCCCGCGGCCTCGGGCGTCACCGCCAGGAAGAGCGCGTTGCCCGGTTCGAGCGCGCGCCCCATTTCTGCTGCCTTCAGCCATTCCGCCCCGTGTCCGCCGGTCTGGGCGAACATTTCTTCTGCAATCACGCGGAACCCTTCCACATCCTGTCTGTTGCTGTAAATCTCCAGGAGCTTGAGCCGCACCGGCTGCTGCTCCGGGTGTTTCTCCAGGGCTTCGCGCAGGATTTCCTCTGCCTGCACATCGCGCCCATAGGCGATATAGACCTCGGCCTCGGCGATCGGGTCGACCTCGTTGGCTTCCGGCGTGTTGTTGCCGATACGGAAGTCCGCACCAAACACGCTGTGCTGCGAGGTATCGACGCTCTGCCCGCCGGCCGTGCCGAACAGCGAATTGGCGCCGGCCATCACCGTGCTTTCCTGCGACAGGATGCTGTCGCCGAAGCCGGTCGTCTCGCTCGTCTTCTGCTGCTGGCGGCGGCGGTAGATCGCGTAGACGCCGAGCAGTGCCACCAGCAGGCCGCCACCGGGCAGCAGCATGGGATTGGCCAGCAGGCCGTCCACAAACGACGGTTGGGGCACCGGCTCGGGCTGGACCACCACTGGCGGCGGGCGCTTGGCAGCGGGGGCCGATGCCGCGGCTGCATCCTGCGCGGCCTTGGCAGCCACGGCGGCAGCCGGCTGCGAAGCGGGCGCTGCGGCCACGGCGGAGGCGGCTGCCGGTGCCACGGCGTCCGCGGCGCTGGCGCCGGCCGTTGCCGCGGCGGGTGCGCTGGCTGCGGTAACAGCGGTTGCGGCGGCGGCCGCAGCCGGGGCCGGGGCCGGGGCATCGGCCTTCGGCGGCTGGGCCGCCACCACGGTCGGCGCCGCCGCCGCGGCCTTGGCCGCGGCGTCAGCCTTTTCCTTGTCGGCCAGCGCGGCCTGGTTGGCCTGGCTCAGCTTGGCGATCTCGGCGTTCTTCAGCTCGAGCAGCTTCTGCATGTCGCCGACGTTCTTTTCCAGCTGTGCCAGGCGCGCTTGCGCCTCCTTGAGCTCACGCTCGCGCGCGATGCCGGCTTCGGCCTTGGCCGCGGCGTCGGCCTGCGCGCCACGCGCGGCCTTGCTCAGTTTCAGTTCATCGCGCGGGCCGTCGGCCGGGGCGGCCTGCTCCTGCACGCGGGCGGTCACGTTGCCCGATTGCTGGCGCCCGCCGTCGGGCTCGACCGACTTGGCCGCGGCCGCGCTGGCCAGCCGGCTGCGGTAGGCGTCGAAGCCCTGCGTGCGCGCCACCACCTCGCGGCGGGCAGCCTTCGGCGTCACCGCTTGCGCCTGCTGCTGGGTCGGGACCTGCAGCACCGCGCCGCTGCGCAGCCGGTTGATGTTGCCGCCGATAAAGGCGTTGGGATTGTTGCGATAGAGCGCCACCAGCATCTGGTCCAGCGAGACCGATTCCTGGCCTTGCACGGCTTCGCCGGCAATGCCGGAAAGCGTGTCGCCGCGCTGCACGGTGTAGCCACCGCCGGGCGCCGTGTCGGCGCCACCGCTGGCCGCCGGCGCCGCAGCGCGCTTCGCGCCCTGGCGGGCCGGGCGCGCGGGCGCGGCTGGCCTGGGGGCCTCGGCAGTGGCGGCAGGCGCAGCCTGCTGCGCTGGCACGGGCTGCGGTGCGGCCGGTGCCGGCGGTGCATCCGGCGTCGCGGCCGGCACCACCGTCGCCGGCGAGAAAGTCTGGTTGGAAGGCCTGGCCCCGGCCGGGTCAAGCAGGAAGGTATAGGCGCGCGAGACCTTGCCGCTGGCCCAGCTCATGTCGACCAGGAGGTCGACAAAGGGCTCGCTGATCGGCTGGCTGGAGCGGAACCGGGCCACATAGCTGCCGTTCGGGCGGCGCTCGACCTCCAGCCGCAGGCTGCCAACAGCCGGCAGGTAGGTCAGCCCGGCCGCAGCATAGGCCGCTGGCGGCGCCAGCTTGACGCTGAGTCCCGCGGCCTCCTCGGCACTGACCCCACTGATGTCGATCTCAGCCTGCAGCGGCTGCCCCAGATTCGACTGAACCCGCAATTGCCCGAACCCCGCGGCATACGCGGCCGGCTGCGCAAGCAGCAGGCCCAGTGCCGTGACGGCCAGCGTTGACCAGCGCTGACGGGCAGTAGGCGCATCTTTCCGGCGATGTTGGCTCACACTCACCTTATGCTCCGTTATGTTTTAGTAGCGATATGAATCGACAAACCGACCCCATAAACCAGGTCCACCCGGCTGGCGGGACATTCTGAACGGCCCCTTTGCCAGCCCGCGTGCAGGCGCCAGCACCTGCAGGCGCGGGGCGCATGTCGGCGTATTGTGACGCATCGCCCGGGAAAATAGGCGCCCGGATACAACAACGCCGCGCATAGGCGCGGCGTTGTTGACAAAGCGATCCATTCTGTTGCCTGGCTGCAACGGACGCAACCGGGCAACAGGTCGCTGCCCCGGATCAGGACTCGATCAGGATACGCAGCATGCGGCGCAGCGGCTCGGCCGCGCCCCACAGCAGCTGGTCGCCGACCGTGAAGGCCGACAGGTACTCGCCGCCCATCTGCATCTTGCGCAGGCGGCCGACCGGGATGGTCAGCGTGCCAGTCACGGCAGCCGGGGTCAGGCCGGTCACGCTGGCTTCGCGCGTATTCGGCACCACCTTGGCCCACGGGTTGTGGGCGGCGAGCATGCCTTCGATCTCATCAAGCGGCACGTCCTTGCGCAGCTTGATGGTCAGCGCCTGCGAGTGGCAGCGCATCGCGCCGATGCGCACGCACAGGCCGTCCACGGCGATCGGCGTGGCGCCGGTCGCGCCCAGGAAGCCCTCGCCGCGGCCCAGGATCTTGTTGGTCTCGGCGCCGCCCTTCCACTCTTCCTTGGACTGGCCATTGCCCAGGTCCTTGTCGATCCAGGGAATCAGGTTGCCGGCCAGCGGCACGCCGAACTGCTTGGTTTCCTCGGCGGACAGGCCGTGCTGGGTTGCCAGGATGGTGCGGTCGATTTCCAGGATGGCCGAGGCCGGGTTGTCCAGCAGCGGCTTGACCGAGGCGTTCAGGGTACCGAACTGGGTCAGCAGTTCGCGCATGTGCTGCGCGCCGCCGCCCGAGGCCGCCTGGTACGTCATCGAGGTCATCCACTCGATCAGGTCGGCCTGGAACAGGCCACCCAGGCCCATCAGCATGCAGCTGACCGTGCAGTTGCCACCGATGAAATTCTTCACGCCCTTGGACAGCGCGTCCTTGATCACGCCCTGGTTGACCGGATCCAGCACGATGATGGCGTCATCCTTCATGCGCAGCGAGGACGCCGCGTCGATCCAGTAGCCCTTCCAGCCGGCCGCGCGCAGCTTGGGGAAGACCTCGTTGGTGTAGTCGCCGCCCTGGGCGGTCAGGACCACGTCGCACTTCTTCAGCGCTTCGATGTCATTGGCATCTTTCAGCGTGGTTTCGTTCTTCGCCATGGCGGGCGCCTTGCCGCCGGCATTGGACGTGCTGAAGAAGACGGGCTCGATATGGTCGAAATCACGCTCTTCCTGCATGCGCTGCATCAGGACGCTGCCGACCATTCCCCGCCAACCGACGAGACCTACAATCATGACTTACCTCGATTTGATTTGAACTTCCCCGCCATTTTCCTCGCCCGGCGTGGCTGCGCGGGGAAGACGGGCAGGCACGACGAACGGATCTAGGCGATCGCGGTTTTAATAATGGTTTTAATCGTCGTTGCAGATTGGCCGAGCGAAATCGTGCCGACCGGGCCGCGGGTAGCGGTCAGGGCAACAGCAGCAGTCAGGGTGGACTGGGAAAATCGGGCCATCCGGAAAGTCTACACGATTTTGCGGCGCTGCCGCAGCGTGGAAATAAGGGACAAATGAAACAAGGGCACCGCGTCTGCGGTGCCCTTTGACATGTGACTTACAGTGCCGCCAGCACCGCGTCACCCATCTCGCGGGTGCCCACCTGTTTGCAGCCCGGCGTCAGGATGTCGCCGGTGCGATAGCCCTGGGCCAGCACCTTCTTGACCGCGTTCTCGATGCGGTCGGCCTGCTCGGCACGGTTCAGCGAGTAGCGCAGCATCATCGCCGCCGACAGGATGGTGGCCAGCGGATTGGCCACGCCCTTGCCCGCGATGTCCGGCGCCGAACCATGCGACGGCTCGTACAGGCCCTTGTTGTTGGCGTCCAGCGAAGCCGACGGCAGCATGCCGATCGAGCCGGTCAGCATGGCGGCCTCGTCCGACAGGATGTCGCCGAACATATTGCCGGTGACGATCACGTCGAAGCTCTTGGGCGCCTTGACCAGCTGCATGGCCGCGTTGTCCACGTACATGTGCGACAGCTCGACCTCCGGGTACTCCTTGTGCACCTCGATCACGATGTCCTTCCAGAACTGGAAGGTCTCGAGCACGTTGGCCTTGTCGACGCTGCACAGCTTCTTGCCGCGCTTGGCGGCAGCCTGGAACGCCACGTGGGCGATGCGGCGGATTTCCGGCTCGCTGTAGCGCATGGTGTCGAAGCCTTCACGGGCGCCCTTGAACAGGCCGTCCGGCGCCTCGCGCACGCCGCGCGGCTGGCCGAAGTAGATGTCCCCGTTCAGTTCGCGCACGATCAGGATGTCCAGGCCGGCCACCAGCTCGGGCTTCAGGCTGGAGGCACCGGTCAGTTCCGGATAGCAGATCGCCGGACGGAAGTTGGCGAACAGCTGCAGGTGCTTGCGCAGGCCCAGGATGGCTTGCTCCGGACGCAGCGGACGATCCAGGCTGTCGTACTTCCAGTCGCCGACGGCGCCGAACAGGATGGCGTCAGCCTCCTTGGCCAGCTTCAGGGTATTTTCCGGCAGCGGGTGGCCTTCGGCCTCGTAGCCGGCGCCGCCGACCGGCGCGGTTTCCATTTCGAACTTTTCGTCGAGCGCGTTCAGGACCTTGACGGCCTCCGCGACGATTTCGGGACCAATGCCGTCACCCGGCAGGACTGCGATCTTCATGCTGTGTGTCTTCCTTGTTATGTCCGTGCGGCGTTCAGCCGACCAGGCGGTTGTTCAGCCACGGCATCTTCGCCACGCGCTCGGCCTCGTAGGCCTTGATCTTGTCGGCATGGCGCAGGGTCAGGCCGATATCGTCGAAGCCGTTGAGCATGCAGTACTTGCGGAACGGCGCGATGTCGAACTCATACGCCTGGCCGCCCGCCGTCAGCACCACCTGCTTGTCCAGGTCGATGGTCAGCTTGTAGCCGTTGAAGGCGTTGGTCTCGTTGAACAGGTGATCGACCTGCTGTTCGGTCAGCACCACCGGCAGCAAGCCGTTCTTGTAGCAGTTGTTGAAGAAGATGTCGGCAAAGCTGGGCGCGATCACGGCGCGGAAGCCGTATTGCGTCAGCGCCCACGGCGCGTGCTCGCGCGAGCTGCCGCAGCCGAAGTTACGGCGCGCCAGCAGGATCGACGCGCCCTGGTAGCGCGGCTGGTTCAGCACGAAGTCCGGATTCAGCGGGCGCTTGCTGTTGTCCATGCCGGGCTCGCCGACGTCCTTGTAGCGCCACTCGTCGAACAGGTTGGGGCCAAAGCCGGTGCGCTGGATCGACTTCAGGAACTGCTTCGGGATGATGGCGTCAGTGTCGACGTTTTCGCGGTCGAGCGGCGCCACGAGGCCGCTGTGTACGGTGAACTTGTCCATGTCTCTTTCCTTACTTCTTGGCCGCGCGCTCAAGCGAGTTGCCGGCGGCCTGCGTGTCCTTGCCCAGGCCGGCCATGGTATTGCAGCCAGCCAGCTGCAGCATGCCCAGGCATGCCAGCAATGCGATCAGGGTCCGTTTCATTGCATCCTCAGCCCAGCTTGCGGATATCGACGAAATGGCCTTCGATGGCGGCGGCCGCGGCCATCGCCGGGCTCACCAGGTGCGTGCGCCCGCCCGCGCCCTGGCGGCCTTCGAAGTTGCGGTTCGAAGTCGAGGCGCAACGCTCGCCTGCATCGAGGCGGTCGGCATTCATGGCCAGGCACATCGAGCAGCCCGGCTCGCGCCATTCAAAGCCGGCGGCCTTGAAGATCTTGTCCAGGCCTTCGCGCTCGGCCTGTTCCTTGACCAGGCCCGAACCCGGCACCACCAGCGCCAGCTTCACGTTCGAAGCGACCTTGCGGCCCAGCTTCTGCACCACCCACGCGGCGGCGCGCATGTCTTCGATGCGGCTGTTGGTGCACGAGCCAATAAAGACCTTGTCGATACTGATGCTCTCGACCGGCACGTTGGGCTGCAGGCCCATGTATTCCAGCGCGCGCTCCATGGCGTTGCGCTTGTTCGGGTCCTTTTCCTTCTCGGGGTCCGGCACACGGTCTTCGATGCTGATGACCATTTCCGGCGACGTGCCCCAGGTAACCTGCGGGCGGACGTCTTCGGCGCGCAGTTCGACCACCTGGTCAAAGTGCGCACCCGCATCGGAATGCAGCGTGCGCCAGTAGCCAACGGCCTGCTCCCACTCCACGCCCTGCGGTGCGTACGGGCGGCCCTTCACGTATTCGAGCGTGACGTCGTCCACCGCCACCAGGCCGGCGCGCGCGCCCGCCTCGATGGCCATGTTGCAGACCGTCATGCGGCCTTCCATGGTCAGGTCGCGGATGGCCGAGCCGGCAAACTCGATGGTGTAGCCAGTGCCGCCCGCGGTGCCGATCTTGCCGATCACGGCCAGCACGATGTCCTTGGCGGTGCAGCCGCGCGGAAGCTTCCCTTCCACCTTGACCAGCATGTTCTTGGCCTTCTTGCCCAGCAGCGTCTGCGTGGCCAGCACGTGCTCGACTTCCGAGGTGCCGATGCCGTGCGCCAGCGCGCCGAACGCGCCGTGCGTGCTGGTATGCGAGTCGCCGCACACCACCGTCATGCCCGGCAGCGTGGCGCCCTGCTCCGGCCCGATCACGTGCACGATGCCCTGGCGGTGGTCGTTCATCTTGAACTGGGTGATGCCAAAGCTGTCGCAGTTCGCATCCAGCGTGTCGACCTGCAGCTTCGACACCGGATCGGCAATGCCCTGGCTGCGGTCGGTGGTCGGCACGTTGTGGTCCGACACGGCCAGGTTGGCGCTGATGCGCCATACCGGACGCTCCGCCAGCTTCAGCCCCTCGAACGCCTGCGGGCTGGTCACTTCGTGCAGCAGGTGGCGGTCGATATAGAGCAGCGTGGTGCCGTCTTCCTCGACGTGGACGGTGTGGTCATCCCAGAGTTTGTCGTAGAGCGTCTTGGCCATGATGCGATGGCGGCCCGAACGACCCGTCCCTGGCAGGAGGGGCCCGCGGAAACCGCGCAGTAGTTTGCAGGGGTTTTATTCGCTTCGGTCGCGGTGGCGAGCCAGGCGGCGTGCCGACGCGATGGCAATGCGATAACGCATGATCGCGCCGGAAGCCGCCTGAAGCGAGGGTTATTTCAAGCGTGACTGCGATGCTTGACTGTGCAATCAATTATGCCACAGGGGGTGCGGCCTCAGCCCCCTGCCCGGCCCGGGCGGCGGCTGGAATGTAATGTGATTGGCGAAAGGGGGATTTCGCGGATGGCGAAAAGGCGGGGGAAAGGAAGGCCGCCGCCCCGCCAGGCGAGGCGGCGGCCTGTCGGGATCAGCCGCCCAGGTAGGCTGCCTTGATCCGGTCGTTGGCGAGCAGGTTGGCGCCGGTATCGGCCAGCACCACCTTGCCGGTTTCCAGCACATAGCCCCGGTCCGCGACCTGCAGCGCCTTGTTGGCGTTCTGCTCGACCAGGAACACAGTGACGCCTTCGTCACGAATGGTGCGGATGATGTCGAAGATCTGCGCGATGATCAGCGGCGCCAGGCCGAGCGTGGGCTCGTCCAGCAGCAGCAGGCGCGGCCGGCTCATCAGCGCGCGGCCGATCGCCAGCATCTGCTGCTCGCCGCCCGACATGGTGCCGGCGCGCTGGCTGGCGCGCTGGTTCAGGCGCGGGAACAGCTTGAAGACGTGCTCGATGCCAGCTTCGATCTCATCGCGTTTGGCGAAGAACGCGCCCATCTTCAGGTTTTCCAGCACCGTCAGGCTCGGGAACACGCGCCGGCCCTCGGGCGAGATCGCCATGCCAAGGCGCATGATCTCGTGCGTGGACCGGTTGGTGATGTCCTGCCCTTCGAACGTCACACGCCCGCTGGAGGCGCGCGGCGTGCCGCACACGGTCATCATCAGCGTCGTCTTGCCGGCGCCGTTGCTGCCGATCAGGGTGACGATCTCCCCCTTGTTGACTTCGATCGATACGCCCGACAGCGCCTCGACGGCGCCGTAGTGGGTATGGACCTGTTCCAGCTTCAGCATCAGTCCTCTCCCAGGTAGGCCTTGATCACGCGCGGGTCGTTGCGCACCGCTTCCGGCTTGCCAATCACGATCGGCTTGCCGTGCTCCATCACCAGGATGCGGTCGGACACGCCCATCACCAGGCTCATGTCATGCTCGATCAGCAGCACGGAGATGTTGAACTCGCGGCGCAGCTGGTCGATCAGCTGCTGCAGTTCGATCTTCTCCTGCGGGTTCAGGCCGGCCGCCGGTTCGTCCAGCATCAGCAGGCGCGGCTTGGTGATCATGCAGCGCGCGATCTCCAGCCGTCGCTGGTGGCCATACGACAGCGTGCCCGCCTCGCGGTTGGCCACCGAGGTCAGGTTCATGCGCTCGAGCCAGACCGCGGCGCGCTCCAGCGCTTCGCGCTCGGCGCGGCGGTATGCCGGCGTGGCAAAGAGGCCGCGCAGGATGCCGGCCTGCACCTGGCGGTGCTGCGCCACCAGCAGGTTTTCCACCACCGTCAGCGACTTGAACAGGCGGATGTTCTGGAAGGTCCGCACCAGGCCCTTGCGCGCCACCTGATGGCTCGGCAGCCCGGCGATGGCGTGTCCATCCAGCGTGACCTCGCCCGCCGTGGGCTTGTAGAAGCCGCCCACGCAGTTGAACACCGTGGTCTTGCCCGCACCGTTGGGGCCGATGATGGCGAAGACCTCGTCGCTGCGCACATCAAAATCAATACCGTCCACGGCCAGCAGGCCGCCGAAGCGCATCTGCAGGCCGGAGACTTTCAGCAGTTCCGCTGGTTGCATATTCGTCATCGCGGCAACTCCACGTGGGGACGGCTCGCGGGCAGCAGGCCCTGCGGACGCCACATCATCATCAGCACCATCACCAGGCCGAAGATCAGCATGCGATATTCGGCAAAGCCGCGCGCGACCTCGGGCAGCACGGTCAGCAGGATCGCCGCCAGGATCACGCCCAGCTGCGAGCCCATGCCGCCCAGCACCACCACCGCCAGGATCAGCGCCGACTCGATGAAGGTGAACGATTCCGGGTTGACCAGCCCCTGGCGCGCCGCGAAGAAGGCGCCGCCAATGCCGGCGAACGAAGCCCCAAGCGTGAACGCCGACAGCTTGATGCGGGTCGGGTTCAGGCCCAGCGAGCGGCACGCGATCTCATCGTCGCGCAGCGCTTCCCAGGCCCGGCCCATCGGCATGCGGATCAGCCGGCCGGTCACGAACAGGGTGAAGCCGACCAGCAGCAGCGCCAGCAGGTAGAGGAAGATCACCATGTGCTGGCCGCTATAGTCCCAGCCCAGCAGCTCATGGAAGGTCTTGGCGCCCTCCACGCTCGCGCTGCGCGCCATCTCGATGCCGAACACGGTCGGCTTCGGGATGCCGGACACGCCGTCCGGACCGCCGGTCAGGCTGGTCAGGTTATTGGCCAGCAGGCGGATGATTTCGCCGAAGCCCAGCGTCACGATGGCCAGGTAGTCGCCGCGCAGGCGCAGCACCGGGAAGCCAAGAACAAAGCCGAAGGTGGCCGACATCGCCGCGGCGATCGGCAGGCATTCCCAGAAGCTCAGTCCGAAATACTGGTTGAGCAGCGCGTAGGTATAGCCGCCGATGGCATAGAAGCCGACATAGCCCAGGTCGAGCAGGCCGGCATAGCCCACGACGATATTCAGGCCCAGCCCCAGGATCACGTAGATCAGCGCCAGCGTGGCCACGTCGACCGCGCCACGCGAGCCGAAGAACGGCCACACCAGCCCCACCGCCAGCAGCACCCATACCGCCACGCGCTGCCGCTGCGCGCCCAGTTGCGGCACCGCCGGCAGGCGCACCGCGCTGCCTGCGCGCGACAGCAGCGGCTTGAACAGCTGGAACAGGAACACCGCCGCCACGGCGATCCACACCGGCCGCCAGTGCGGTTCCAGCACCACCTTGTAGCCTTCCAGCTTGAGCTGCAGGCCCAGGATGGGGATGGTCAGGATGGCCGTCATCACGGCGGCCGTGATCGCGTTCTTCAGCGATTGCCCCGGCGCAACGCCACGCGCGGCTTGCCCGGCGGGCATCGCGGAAATCTTGTCAGTCATGTCTCGTCCTCCCTCAGACCTTTTCGACATCAGGCTTGCCCAGCAGCCCGGTCGGACGGAACAGCAGCACCAGCACCAGCAGGCTGAACGCAACCACGTCCTTGTACTCGGCCGGCATGTAGCCCGAGGCAAAGGTTTCCGCCAGGCCCAGCAGCACGCCGCCGAGCATCGCGCCCGGGATGCTGCCGATGCCGCCCAGCACCGCCGCGGTAAAGGCCTTGATGCCGGCGATAAAGCCGATGAAGGGATTGAGCTTGCCGATGGTCAGTCCGATCAGCACGCCGCCCACCGCCGCCAGCATCGCACCCAGCACGAAGGTGAAGGAAATCACCTTGTTGGTGTCGATGCCCAGCAGGTTGGCCATGCGCATGTCCTCAGCGCAGGCACGGCAGGCGCGGCCCATGCGCGAGCGGCCGATGAACAGCGTCAGCGCGATCATCAGCACCAGCGTCACGCCCACGATCAGCAGGCGCGAATACGGCACCGTCACGGTGAAGTCACTGCCCATCTGGAACTCGATGGCGCCCGAGATCAGCACCGGCACCGACACGTCGCGCGCGCCCTGCCCGATCTGGACATAGTTCTGCAGGAAAATCGACATGCCGATGGCGGAAATCAGCGGCACCAGCCGCGGACCGCCCCGCAAGGGCCGGTATGCCACCCGCTCGACCGCATAGCCGTAGACGCCGGTGACCAGCACCGAGACCAGCAAGGCGGCGCCCAGCACCAGCGGCAGGGGGTAGCCTGCCTGGGCGCCGATCGCAGTGAGCGTGACCAGGCCGACATAGGCACCGATCATGTAAATCTCGCCGTGCGCGAAATTGATCATGCCGATGATGCCGTAGACCATTGTGTAGCCGATGGCGATCAGCGCATAGATCGCACCCAGCGTCAGGCCATTGACCAGCTGCTGGGTGAACTGTGGAAGGAATTCATTCATTGGGGAAGCCTCAGGAACTTGAAGCCCGATACCAGAACGCCCCGCCCGGGGTCCGGGCGGGGCGTGTGCGTGGAAAAGCGCCGGCTTAGTTGGCGGCAGTCTTGCTGGCGTCCTTGTGCCAGGTGTAGACCACGAACTTGAAGGACTTCAGGTCGCCCTTGTCGTCGTACTCGACCTTGCCGATCGGGGTCTGGAAGGCGTTCTTGTGCATGTACGCCGCGACCTTGGCCGGATCGGTGCTCTTGGCACCGGCGATGGCGTCGCCGATGATCTTGACGGCGGCATAGGACGGCATCTGGAACGGGCCGTTGGCGTCACGCTTCTTGTCGGCAAAGGCCTTCACCAGCGCGGCGTTGGCCGGGTCGGCCGAGAAGTCGGCCGGCAGCGTCACCAGCATGCCTTCCGAGGACGGGCCGGCAATCGCCGTCACGTCCTTGTTGCCCACGCCCTCGGGGCCCATGAAGGTGGCCTTCACGCCCTGCTCGCGCGCCTGGCGCAGCAGCAGGCCCATTTCCGGGTGGTAGCCGCCGAAGTAGACAAAGTCCACGCCCTGCGACTTGAGCTTGGTGATGACGGCGGAGTAGTCCGAGTCGCCGGCGTTGATGCCTTCGAACACGGCCACCGGGATCTTGGCGGCTTCCAGGTCCTTCTTCACCGAGCTGGCAATGCCCTGGCCGTACGACTGCTTGTCGTGCAGCACCGCGACCTTCTTGGGCTTGACCTTCCTGATGATGTACTGGGCGGCAGCCGGGCCCTGCTGGTCGTCACGGCCGATGGTGCGGAAGATGAACTTGCGCTTCTTGGTCTCGGTCAGCTGCGGCGCGGTGGCCGACGGCGTCACCATCACGATGCCTTCGTTCTCGTAGATGTCCGAAGCCGGGATGGTCGAACCCGAGCAGACGTGGCCGATCACGTACTTGATGTTCTGGCTGACGATCTTGTTGGCAACCGCCACGGCCTGCTTCGGCTCGCAGGCGTCGTCCATCATCACCACTTCGAACTTGTTGCCGCCGGCGCCGCCGGCTGCATTGATCTGTTCGATGGCGGTCAGCGCACCGGCCTTGACCATGTCGCCATACTGCGCAACCGAGCCGCTCATCGGGCCGGCAATGGCGATCTTCACGGTTTCAGCGTTGGCGGCGGCGCCAAAGGTAGCCAGCATGGCTGCCAGCGAGATGGACGTAAGACGGGACAGCGTCATCAGGAGCTCCTCGATTTATGTTTGGGTCAACCGGGCAGAAACGGTATGACCTGCGCAATCGAACAACACCCGCGGACTACAGATAAAGACGCCCGAGACGCGGAAGACAGGCCTGCAAGGGAGAGACAGCTTATGCGGGGCCCGGCATGTGTCAGTCCCGCTGAGGTAAGGGGACCAAGGTTCGGAAAGACAACGTTTAATGCGTTCTCTATTGCGCAAGCGATTCGCCTGCCCCGCTTGCCGCACCGCACGCCGGAAGGGTGGCCCGGCTGCCGTCGGCAAAGCAGCCCGCATTATAGGGTCAAATTTCCTGATGGAAGCGGAAATCGCACAATATATGGCAGACGAGATTACCAGACGGCGGCACGAATGCTCACAAATTGCTTTTATCACCACTTTTGTGCATTGCGGGAGGGATTGGTGTAGGAGGCACTTGGGGGATGGGTTGGGGGGCGAGAACGGCGCAGCAATTGGAGCTGTTTGGGGTTCAGGGAACAAGCTTCCGGCCCACGTTGGCTTGGGTATATAGATACTATGAAGGGCCGCGGAGGCAACTCCTGGAGTAAAACGAAGATTCGCACACTCTCGTTTTTCCAAAGGAGCACGCAAATGGACGCGCCTGACACAGCCCTTCATGGGCAG
>NZ_QKWJ01000081.1 GCF_003353055.1 Cupriavidus lacunae | reverse complement strand
CGCCGCGTCAGTTCGCGAAGGAAAGTAATAATGGCTTGCAAGGAAAAGACGTATCGACCCGACATGCCTACCTGAACTCCAATACTGAAGGGGGTTGACATCCTTGCCCTCATAGAAGGCCGGGTTGCGAGCCTTGTCGTTCAGCTCTGCCTTGACCACGGTGCCAGCGCGCAGATCAATGCTTGAGAATGCTTCGTAGGGACTCATACTTACTTCCACTCCATCAATCGCCAATGAAATTCGGGGGCGACCACCGGCATCATTCCTCTGCCGTCAGTTTGTGCAGGGCGACCGCGACCTGCAGTTCGAAGCGGTTCGCCTGATCCTCCAAGGCAGTCCCCAGCATCGATTCAATGCGTTCCAGACGATATCGCAGCGTACTGATATGGACGCCGAGACGCCTGGCCGTGTTCGCCAACTGGAATCCCTCTGCGCAGAGCGCTTCCAGCGTCTCCAGGAGCGCCTCACCCTTGCGATCGGACAGCAGCGGGCCCAGCTTGCTCTGGATGAATAGCTGCCGGGCATCCGCGTCGCCCATCAATGCCCGAGGGAACATCACCTCCTGGAAGTGATGCACCTTTCCTGGCTTTAGCAGCGGCAGCAACGATTGGACATCGCTGCCGCCTTGCGCCATGCCGGCGATGCCGCTGTGTAAGCGGCTGACTGCCAACGCCGTACCGCGGCTGCCCAAGACCCGCCAGAGCGGCTCGGGTTCCGCATCGCAGGCAAGGAGAAAGGTGATCTGGTTAAGGGACGCCAGGATGAGAGGCGGTTGTCCGATACCTTCCAGGTACTTTCTCAGCCGGTCCACCCAACGCTCGCGTCGCAGGAACCCCTCCCGTGATAGCGGCAATGGCTCATCGAGCAACGCCAGGCAAACACGATAGTTTGCCACCGGATCCCAACCGCTCAGGCGGGCGCGTTCCAAAGCCGACGGGGTTTCTTCAAACTTCCCTTCCAGCAGGGAACCGACCAACGCATAGCCGAGACGCTCCTCTTGCAGATGCAGCGCCCGCAAATGCGCCAGGTGCAGCGCGCCAATGATTGAAGCGTGTTCCGTCGCGCGGATGTCCAGCTCACCCAGCGGGCTGCGGCCCTCGTCGACGAAGATGAATGCCGCGATTTCGCCGCGGATGCGGATCGGGCAGCCCAGCCGGCGAGGCACGCCGACGTCCGGTTGCGCCTCCACCAGCACAGGGGCGACGCTGTCCTGGATATGGCGGAGGAGGATGCGGTTATTCAGCAGCCGCAGGTACTCACGTTCCTTGTCGCCAAGAACTTTGCCGTCTTCTCCGCCCTCGCTCGTGCCGAGCAGCAGTCCATCGGGATCGACAAAGTTGACGGCCCGGCCGAGTAGGTTACCAAGCGCAAGCGCCAGGTCGCCGAGCGTGTTCGCCATCACCGCCGCTGTAGTGAGCGCGCGATGGATTTCATCGGATCGCTCGATCAACTCGCCTTGACGGCGAATGATGCTCGAATGAATTTCCTCGGTGATTGTACTGAACGGAACGGACCAGTCGATCTCGAGCAAAGGCAGGCCGAGATCGTTTGCGGCCAGCACCGAGGATTGCGGAAAATGTTCCAGGAAGTTGGGGACTGCGAGCACGACCCCTGCCAGCCCGCGTTCGCTCAGGTCCCGGATGAGCTGGCTGGCCTTCTGGTCGTCTCGCGGCCAGTTGTAGCCGGTCGAAAGCAGCAGATGACCACGCTCGACCCAATCCACAATATCCGGATGGTCGATGACGTGCACCCACCGGATTTCGCTACTCAATCCTGAGTGCCCGGCCACCACCCTGGCACCACGTAGAACAGTCGATTCCAACGCGGTAGAGATGTCCATAGTCCTCCGTTCGACATCCATTCCAGACTTGAGGGAGTCGCTTCGGGCATGCCGCCCGACATGCGACGCTGTACTAGCCCTTCAGTATCGCGTCGGCAAATGAACGCATGTCCTCGAAGGCGGCGTCCGGCACGGCATTCGCCTTGGGGACCGCCCCAAAGCCCGGCTTGCCTTTGCGGCGGTCGATCCAGACGGTCTGCAAGCCGAGCGCCTGCGCGGGGACGTGGTCATGGAAGAAGCTCTGGGCAACGTGCAGAATCTGTGCGCGTGGCACGCGTACGCGGCCAAGCGCAACGTGAAAGTTGTTAAGCGAAGGCTTGTAGCTTCGCGCCTGTTCAGCGGTAATCACGTAATCGAACTCGACTCCCAGCCGCTTCTTCGATAGCGCGAAGGACTCGTCGTCACCATTGGTGATGACGGCGAGCTGAAAGCGCTTTTGCAATGCAACGAGGGCATCATGCGAGTCTGGGAAAGCTGGCCAGTCCCCCGCCGAGTGCGAGAACGACTCGAGTTCGGCCTCTTCTGGGGAAAAGCCAAGATCGGCCGCGATCCGCCTCAGCGTCTCCTCAAGGATCTCCCGATAGGTCATATAGGGACCAGCCTCCAGCGCGGCTTCATGCCATGCGTAGCGCTCAAGGATTTCATCCTCGCTCAGCACATGGCCATGGTCACGGAGAATGCCTCCCAAGGCTTCGGAGATGCCCCGCTCCCAGTCGATCAGCGTGCCATAAATATCGAGCGTCAACACCGTCTTGCCTGCAAACCTTGCTGCGATATCGCTGTCCATTTTGTCCTTCGCTGTGGGCGGGGCTATAACCTCAGTCAATACGCTGCGCGCGCCTTCTCGATTGCCTTGGCCAGGATCGCCAGCGCTTCATGCGCTTCGTTCTTGGAAGTCGTCAGCGGAGCAAGCAGGCGCACAATGTTGCGGTGCACACCACACTTGATGACAAGCAATCCACCATCGCGGCATGCATCGATGACGCGCTGCGCAAATCCGGCGTCCGGCTGCTTCGAATCCCGGTCCTTGACGAACTCGAGTGCCAGCATCGCGCCGACACCTCGAATAGTACCAATCTCAGCGAAGCGCTCAGCCAGCGCCTCGAGTCCATCACGCAGCACGGCGGCCAGTTGGTTAGCTTGCTCCAGCAACCCCTCGTTCTGGAAGAGGTCCAGCACCGCCAGCGCGGCAGCACAGGCTAGCGGATTGCCCGCGTAAGTGCCGCCAAGCCCACCCGGCTCGGGCGCGTCCATGATCTCGGCCCGGCCAACCACACCGGACAAGGGCAGGCCGCCAGCCAAGCTCTTCGCCACCGTCACCAGGTCCGGCTTGATACCAGCTTGCTGGAATGCAAACAGTTCACCGGTCCGGCCGAAGCCAGTCTGGATTTCGTCGGCAATGAGGACAATCCCGTGCCGGGTAGCCAGCTCGCGCAGCTTATGCAGGAACTCCGGACCAGCGGCGAGAAAGCCTCCGTCGCCCTGGACGAGCTCGATGATGATTGCCGCGACGCGCTCCGGTACAATCTGCGTCGCGAAGAGGTCTTCCAATGCTTGCAGGGCATCCTCGGACGAGAAACCCCGATAAGGATCGGGATACGGCGTGTGATACACGTCGCCGGCGAACGGCCCGAAATTCTGCTTGTACGGCGCGCTCATGCCGGTCAGCGTCATGCCCATCAGCGTTCTGCCGTGAAACCCACCGCGGAATGCAATGACGCCGGGGGCGTTACGATAGGCGCGCGCAATCTTGATGGCGTTCTCAACCGCCTCGGCGCCCGTCGTCAGGAAAATGGTCTTATACGCCTCGTCGCCACCAACCAGGAGATTCAGACGGGCTGCCAGTTCCACATAGACGTCGTAGGCAGCCACCTGGAAGGCAGCGTGACTGACACGGTCAAGCTGTCGCTTGACTGCAGCAACGATTCGAGGATGGTTATGGCCAACGTTCAGGACGCCGATGCCGCCCACAAAGTCAAGATACCGACGGCCGTCGGCATCCCACACATGCGAACCTTCTGCACGTTCGACAAAGATCGGATGCGCCGTCACCACGCCACGCGGTACGTGACGGTTTCGCGCTTCTGCAAGTTCCTTGTGTTTGCTCTCCACTACCATTTTCTGTCCTGTCGTCTGCTGTGTATTCCCATGGCCGGTTCCGACCGCCGTGCCCATGCGAAACATCGGGCATTGGGATATTAGGATCGCGAACCATAGGCGGACTACCTACTTTGCATAGAAGAAAGAAGACCAAAAATTCTACTTTGGCTACCTCGCACCAACGCGGCCCCCTGACGCGAAAGGCCATGACACAACATTTGGTGCCTCATGCGCCTTTACGAGTTCTCTCGCTTGATTTTTACCCGACCTAGGTCATACCTCTGGATCCCTTTGTGAACAAGCCTCACCACCGTCTTACGAACGACAAGGCATCCAGCACAGCATTGTCATCACGTTATGCACTGGATAAGGGCATTCCTACGAGCCAACGGAGAGTGGGCCACGGACTTCCTGCAGAAGGTAGATAGGAAAGGTAGTGCGAGTGCGATTGAATGAGTTCTAGCTCAATGCGATGAGCGAAGAACAGCGGATCGGGACAAGCATCGATCCGCAGACAATCACACCGGCCATACAAAGGAGGACGGAAATGGAGATCGCGGCAACACTGACCGCTTCGCATGACGAGACAAAGCGGAGGCGGCGAGCAATCATCGCCACGATTCTTGGAAACGGGTTCGAGTGGTTCGATTTCATGGTGTATGGCTTCTTTGCCATCACAATTGGCCAGCTATTCTTTCCCACGGGTAACGAGCTCACTTCACTTCTGCTGTCGGTGGCTACCTTCGGAGTCGGATTCGTCGTCCGGCCCATCGGCGGCATCCTCATTGGCATGTATTCGGATCGCGTTGGCCGAAAGGCAGCCTTGTCCTTGACCATTCTATTGATGGCGGGAGGCACGGCGCTTATTGGCATCGCGCCAACTTACGAGCAGATTGGCATCGCGGCACCGATTCTGATCATCTTTGCGCGCCTGATGCAAGGCTTCTCGGCCGGCGGCGAGATGGGAAGTGCGACCGCCTTCTTGACTGAGCACGCGCCTGCAGACAAGAAAGGCTATTACGCGAGCTGGATCCAAAGCAGTATCGGCTTTGCTGTCGTACTCGGTGCGGCGGCTGGCACGGTGCTCACCCTATGGCTAACACCCGAAGAAGTGAAGGCTTGGGGCTGGCGCATCCCATTCCTGCTCGGCATCCTGATTGGGCCGATTGGCTTCTATATCCGGAGCAAAGTGGACGAAACGCCTGCATTCCTGGCAACCAAGGAGAAGGTCAAGAAGCCATTCTCGGAAGTCCTGACGAACTTCCCGCGTGAGACGCTGACCACGTTCTCGATGGTCATTCTGTGGACTGTATGTATCTATGTCCTGTTGTTCTACATGCCGACTTACGCAGTGAAGACGCTCAAGATGCCGCAATCCATGTCGTTCATTGCTGGTGTCATTGGTGGCTCCATCATCACGGTACTCTCCCCGTTCGTCGGTGCCTGGTCCGACCGCGTCGGCCGCCGCAAGATCCTGGCGTTCAGCTCCGGCGGCATCCTTCTGCTGGCCTACCCGATGTTTGCGCTTGTGGTTTCGTCGCCGACGCAAACGAGCCTGATCGTGTTCCAGTCCGCATTCGGCATCCTCATCGCAGGCTATACCGGACCGATTCTGGCAGCCTTCTCTGAGATCTTCCCGACCAGGATTCTGTCGACGGGACTTTCCGTTGCGTACAACGTCGCAGTCATGACCTTCGGCGGCTTCGCATCGCTGATCTTGACCTGGCTGATTGCCACGACTGGCAGCGCCATGGCACCTGCACTGTACGTCATTATCGCGGCAGCCATCAGCTTTCTCGGCGTTACCCTGGGCTTCCGGGACCGCCAAGCCATGCGGGCTCAAAAATAATCCATGGAAATCTACAACATGACGAAGTATCGTTTGTACTCGGCCGCCTTCGCGGCGGCCGCGGTTGTCGGCAGTTCGGTCGCCATCGCGCAGGTTCAGGACGTCAAGCTGGGATTCGCTGCGCCCATGACCGGCAACCAAGCGCAGTATGGCAAGGACATGCAGAACGGCGTCACACTCGCCGTCGAGGATTTCAACGCGACTCGACCGCGAATTGGCGGCCGCGAGGTACGCTTTTCTCTGGTCCCTGAGGACGACCAGGCAGACCCCAAGGCGGGATCCGTTGTGGCGCAAAAGTTGGTGGATGGCGGCATCAAAGGAATGTTGGGCCATTTCAACTCCGGCACCAGCATCCCTGCGTCGGCTGTATATAGCCGAGCGGGCATTCCGCAGATTGCCATGGCGACCGCTCCAGAGTACACACGGCAAGGCTTCAAGACGACATTCCGCATGATGACGTCCGACACGCAGCAAGGCAGCATCGTCGGACACTATGTTGTCACCAAGCTTGGACTGAAACGCATCGCCATTGTGGATGACCGCACAGCGTATGGTCAGGGCCTCGCCGACGAGTTTGAGAAAGCGGCAAAGGCTGCCGGCGCGACCATCGTGCGCCGCGAGTACACCAATGACAAAGCTGTCGACTTCAAAGCCGTACTCACCACCCTGAAAGGTCACTCTCCAGAGCTGATTTTCTATGGTGGCGCGGAAGCCCAGTCCGCCCCAATGGCAAAGCAGTTGCGTGAGCTCGGTATGAAGTCCGTTCTGGTGTCCGGCGAAATGTCGAAGACCGATAACTTCATCAAGTTGGCCGGCTCAGCAGCCGAAGGGGCACTCTGTTCGCTCGCGGGTCTACCGCTCGAACAAATGCCCGGCGGACCGAGCTACAAGCAACGCTATGAGAAGCGCTTTGGCGGTGCCGTCCAAACGTATTCTCCGTATGCGTATGACGGCGCCATGGCAATGATGAAAGCGATGGTGCAAGCAAACTCCTTTGAGCCAGAGAAGTACTTACCCGCCCTGGCTGCCACTTCCATGGCCGGAGTGACATCGAAGCTAATCGCCTATGATGCCCGGGGGGATCTTAAGGAGGGTGGGATCACTATCTACAAGGTAGTCGGTGGAAAGTGGGAACCGGTTGAGAGTCTGTCGGGACGCTAGCGAACAGAAATAGCAAGCGCTCAAGCATTGCCGGACCATTATCGTCCGGCATTTTTTTTGCTCTGTTTGGTACACGCCAGATGCGTGCTGGCTAAGCACGCAAAACCCATGTTGCTTTGTTGCGCTTGAGTACGAGGACTGCCGAAGGCCTTAAAGCCTCAGTCGAAGCACTAACCTCGGAGCGTCGCACCTGCGCGAATGCCTCGCGGCCAAGACTTTGCACCTTGCCGGTACGAAGGGCTTCAATTGTATCGCCAGGAAGACACCGGCGGGATCTGGTATAGGAGGACAGACGGCGGGAACGAAGGGAGCATCTTCTCCGCCAATATCCCCGTCTCGTCCTCGATTTCGCCCCGGGGACGTCAACATTGGGCTAGGTCTGCTGAGGGTCGACGCGTGCGCGCATGCCGGGCACGAGTGCCGATTTTGAACTTCGCGGCAGCGCCGCGTCAGCGGCGCAAGTACAAGGAAGTGCAGAACGAATGCTTGAGACCGGACAACGAGACGGCTGTGCAGCTTCCCGATGGGCTAATCAGGTCGGGCGAGGCGAAACGAGCCGCCAGCTCCAGGAGACCGGAGCATGGAATATCTGGCGCCCGGCAGATGGGGCGCCATACCTTCGATTTCTGCAAGGATCGTGTCGCGCGAGATGACCACAAGGCTCGACACGCTCTCATGCCCCGGGATGCGGCGAGGCGTATCAAAGTGCTGGCCCACGCCTTGAATGAGTATGGATTCGTCACAGCCGTCCAACAACACAAGCCCTTTGACCCGCAGGAGTCTTGTGTCGAGATACCCTGCCAGGTTTTCCAGCCACGCGGCAAAGGTCGTCCATTCAAGCTTCGCGTCCCATTGGATCGCGAATACGCTAACGCGCGGATGACCGGCCCCCTTCAGATCCAGAAGACGTTCAGGACGACCAGGAGCAGGGACGCCGGTGTTATCTGTGGCAAAACTGACTCTGGCCCGCTCGCGACGATCGCGCTCGACGATTTGGGTGGCCATTGGCCCCATTTCCTGCACAAACGTCAAGGCTTCCGATACCTGCTCCGCCGACGCGAGGTCCATGCGGGTCAAGACGATGGTATGTGCCGCACACAACTGCGCGGCGGCCAGGGCGAAGTCGTCGCTCCCGACGATCTGATCGCTGGCATAGGTGGTGATGACCCGCACTCGCATGCCCAGGGCTGCAAGCGGGCTCAGGCTCCTGAGCACACCACCCGGCTCAGACAGCCCGCTACACTCAAGAATGACCTTGGTAAATGGCGCGCCGCCGTTGCGCTCGCGCTCCATTATCAAGGCCTCGATTGTGTAAGGCAGGTCGTTTGTCAGGGTGCAGCAGACGCATCCATTGCTAAGGGTCGCCATCGGTACCCCACTCTGGACAGCGATCAAAGCGCCATCGATGTTGACTTGGCCTACATCGTTGACGATGACCGCGACCCGTCCGTCGTCCGCATCAGACAGCAGATCAGAAAGAAGCGTCGTCTTGCCGCTACCCAGGAATCCCGACAAAACGAAGAAGTGGGCAGGAACCTGCATCACTGCTCCGGGCGATCAGCCTTTGCCTGCGAGACCATGGCCTCGACATCCTCAAGCAATGCCTTTGTGTCGAGAACGATGCCGTCCTTGATCGTGTAGCGCAAGCATCGCTGCCACACGCCACGCTGTGTGGCCTCGTCAAGCCGCAGGGCGCCAGTACCATACAACAGCTTGAAGTCATCCAGTGGATTGCTATCGTGAATCAGCAGATCCGCCCGCTTGCCGACTTCCACTGAGCCAGTTTCCTCCTCGATACCCAGGACGGCCGCACCGTGACTTGTCGCGGCGCGCAACACCTCGAGCGACGTGAATCCCGCTTCCTGCAAGAGCTCGAGTTCGCGCACGAAGCCAAAGCCATAGACCTGGTACATGAAGCCAGAATCGCTGCCAGCACAGACGCGTCCCCCAAGATTCTTGTAGTCCCGCAGAAATTGCATCCAGATGCGGAACGTCTCGCGCCATTCAACTTCGTTCTGCGTGCTCCACCGGTACCAGTAGGAGCCATGCCCGCCGCGATGTGGCTCGAAGTACCGCATCAGATTCGGGTCGGTATAGCGCTCATGCCAGTCAGCGCGCCGCGTGCGCATCAGGTCCCGGTTGGCGTCGTAGACGTTCAGAGTCGGCACAAAGGTATGTCCCGCTTCCAGGAAGGCGTCCAGCACCTCGTTCCACTTGGCGCTGCCCGGCTGTGCTGCCTGCAAGAACGTAGTACCGGAGGTGGAGAACCTCAGATATTCGTCGTTGTAATGATAGCCGGTGGGAAAGGACTGAATCGTCCGGTCATCGAACAAGGCCTCCGCAAGGCCATAAAAATGCTCCGTACTGGTGAGGCCCCATTTCGCTGTCGTCAACGCATTCATTCGACTGACGGCTAGCGTCGCGTGATGGCAGCAGGTCCGCAGGTCCACCCGTTTCGCCTCGTCCAGGGCGGCTTCCATCACCGCAGGCGGCGCACCGAAGAACTTGACGCCGTCAGCGCCTTTCTCGGCCAACTGCCGAATCCATTCTCGCGCTGCCGCAGGCGTATGAATCGTCTTCAGATAGTCATTGATTGCCGGGAAGTACGCATACGCGTAGAGGTTCGGTGCCGCAATCGTATGCGAGGCGGACGCCCGCTTCTGTTGCAGCGTCCATGCCAGTCCGTTGAAGCAACCCGCTTCACGGACAGTCGTCACGCCATGCGCGAGCCAGAGCTTATAGACATAGTCTGCCGCCGGCATCTCTCCACTGGCTGCGTGAAAAGGCGCGCCGACGTGTACGTGGCTATCCACGAAGCCGGGGGTGACAAATTTCCCCTCGCAATCAATATCCGCATCTCCTGGAGGAGGACGGCGTTCCGGCCGGATCGCCAAACCGGGACAGCCTACGCTGACAATATCGGCAATGCGGTTTCCCTCCACGACGATGTCGACCAGCCCCCACGGCGGCGCTCCGGTACCGTCAACCAGCGTCGCACCCCGCAGGACCAATCTGCCGTAGGGCCCTTCCCCACGATCCCGACCGGATGCTGCGGTGATGCCGGGAAGCTTGTATTTGGCGAATCCGGCAACGATCTCCTCTCCGATTTCGATGGAGCCTGCTTCGGTACTGGCCTTCGATTCCTTGTCCATTCGATGCACTTCCTAGATGAGTGAATATCAGTTTGTCCCGTTCCCTTGCCTGACGCGATTGCCCACAGCCACCGCCAATGTCACGAGCACAGCACCGGCGATCGTGGCGGCATTCAAGCCACGCCCAAGGAACAAGCTGACAAACAACGTGGACGCCACGGGTACCGCGTAGGCCAGGACAGCGATCTCGTGGGGATTTCCCTTCTTCATCGCATGGTCCCACAGATAGAATGCGCCCCCCAGCGGTCCCAGTGCGAGGTATGCAAGCGTCATCCACTGCTCCAGACTAAGCAACTGCACCATATCCGCCACGCCAAGCGAAGCCTTCGACGGATCAAACTGAATCACAGCGAAAGTTGCGAGCGAAGCCATACCGGCCAGCAAGCAATAGAGCGACACGGTCGCGGTAGGAACCTCTGGATAGCGCCGCGACCACACGGAGTAATATGCCCAGATGGCGGCCGACAAGAGCGCCAGGCCGAATCCGACCCATGCCGAGCTGCTGATCGATGTCACGGGCCCCAGGCAAGCGGCAGCGCCGATGAACCCGAGCGCTCCGGCCCACAAATGTTTTCGCATCAATCTTTGTCCACGCAACATTAGCGGCGACAACAGAATGATGAATATCGGCCAGAGATAGTGGAGGAGATTTGCTGCGACCGGGTCAGCGGTTTTTAAGCTCAGGAAATATAGTGCGTGATATCCCAGCATTGCCAGGGTTCCGACCAGCACAGGCCGCAGCTTCAGCTTCCCCCAGGCCACCCAGGGCAATCCGACCAGCCCGCCACCCGCCAGGCCGACTCCCGTCGTGAGTAAGGGAGAAAGCTCCGAAATACTCACGACGGATACTGCAAGGGTGCTCCAAATCAAGAGAGCACATGCGGCAAATGCCATGGCTGCCCCTTTCTTTGGTGCTCCACTGCATTCAATAACGATGTCTTGGCCTTCGCCGCTGCCACGCTGGAGCTCAATGGCCGCTTCCGGACTCATGCTGCCGCGTCCCCCGCCATGATGAACACCGCAGCAGCCGAAGGCATCAGTTTTTGCACTGCAGCGACCGCCTCGGCGTCGACCTCTTCTTGCCCGCATAGGAAAGCAAATGCCCCCATGGTTTGGCTACACACGACTACCGGCAGGTTGATGAGGGTGCGTGTTCCCAACGAACGGAGCAGCGCATGATCAGGGAAGTAGCGCGCCAATGCAGCATCGCCGGACGCAATCAACACTTTCTGTTGTTGCAGCACATGGCTGGCCCATTCACTGCCACTGAGGTGCTTCCAGCCGCCCACAGGGTACGCCTTGGGTACCGTGGAAAAGATCCTTCGGACATCGCCTCCAGTACCGGCCTTGCCCTTACCGGCTGCGGGCACTTTGGCTACGAGCGCGGTCAGATGGACGAAAGGCAGGACTTCGCCAGCGATCTTCCCCCACGCTGCGAGTGCTGACTGCACCGAGTCCGCATTTCGAATCGCGCTTGCAGCCGTCTCAACTCGGGTAGCGGCTGCTCCGCTTGCTTCGTATGAAGACGTGCCGAGACTGCCTTGTCCTCGGGCCGCAGTTGCCAACGAGCCCAATGCTGCAGCGGAAATGAACAGACGACGATTCATGGCTTGCCTCCTCATGGTGTTGTGCGCTTGAGGATAGGCTCGCCTTCTGATCATCTCATCCGACGAAACGTAGGAATTAAACCCAAGACTCTTGTGGGGAGGGTAGGAAGCTCATAGACGTGCAGCGCAACGCACAAGGCCTGCCACCAACGGGAGTTGTGACTGTCCTACTAGAACTCGTCTGACTTTTCGTGTGAATCCTTCGATGCGAGCCCAATGGCTGGCACCGTAGTATCTGAGCGCAGTCTTTTCACCGGAAAGCCTGGTAAGCGCACGGTCTCGGGTAGGCGTCTCGACCGTGAATCTTGGTGACCTGGCGGCCTTGTCTTGGTGTAGGCGGGCCGCCAGCCTTTGTTCCCGATGCCAGAGGTTTAGCGCTATGAAGCCAGCGCGAGCCACCCTTTGCACTACAGACAGCCCGCTCAAAAATCAGCACAACACAAGAATCTGCCTGGCGTAGCCAAATTGTGCTGCGGCTATCTCTGTGGGACAGGTTCCGTGCGGACTTTGGGCCGCAGTCGAGTTCCATTGATGTCTGCAATGGCCTCATACCGGTCATCCTAGCCATGGCTGGTGAATGACCGAGACGGGTCGGTCAGAGACAGCCGCGGCTTTGCGGCGGGCATCCGACCGAGACCGGCCACGACCGGACGTCGAGGTACCAGCTTAGGATCGCTCCGAAGCGGACTTTCGCGAACTGTTTCGCGTAGCTTGTACGTACCTGAGAGGTCTTGGACCTCGGTGCGGTGAACGTGAACCCCGCGGAGTTCGGATAGACCTGATTTGATTCACGCGTCGCGCTGATTAGGTTCAGCGCGACGTGGACGCTCTTCAAGCTGCGCGCGACACAAGCAAGTTAGCAAGCAACGACGAAGGCAATGTCGGCAGCGCGTTCGCGCTGAACACCACCACGCGGCGCGGGCGCGCGAGGCCGCGCGCGTAGATTCACGCTTTCGGTTTAATGTTCTGGTTGACTCGAAACAGGTTGTTGGGATCGTACTTCGCCTTGATCGAGGCAAGGCGCTTGTAGTTGTCACCGTAGCTTAGTTCGACGCGGTTCTCGGCCTCGTCGGCGTCCATGAAGTTGACGTAGGCGCCTTCCAGATTGAACGGGTGGATGGCCCCCCAGTAGTCACGGCCCCAGGTCTTAAGCGCCTCGGCGTCCTTGGGATCGGGGCTGACCGCGGCAATTACCATCGAAAAAGACGCGTCCCGCGCGCTCCACGGCGTGGCATCCTTGGCGACCCGCCGAACGGCGCCGTCTATGGGGTAAAGGTGCATCAGGCAGAAGGGGGTCGGTGCCTTCAGCGCGTTGGCGATGTGCACGTCGATCGCCTCGTCAGGCAGCGCCTTGACAAAGTCGCCCTTCCAGTACCACTGCAAGCCTTTAGGGAAGAACGGGTCGAACAGACTGTTGATGGCGGTCCACGGCATCTCGCCCATCCAGTTGAACAGCGGGGCGGGCAGCTTCTCGAGCAGCGAGGCCATGAGCTTCTGACCCTCTGCGATCGGCCCGTTGAAAGCACCGATCAGAGCACAGGCGCGTTTGTTCCAGTGCTCCTTTGGGAAAGGATCGGTTGGAGGCACGGTTTTGAGGCCGACAAACAGGCCAAGCTCTTCGGGGGCGTTTGGGATGAAGTCGCGGTACGTCGCCATAATTTTCTTGGCGTCCTTGGCGTCCCAGAAGATCGGACCGGCGAACACCATTTTGGCTTGGTGGGCCTGAAATAGAAAGCTCGTGACCACGCCGAAGTTACCGCCGCCACCGCGCACCGCCCAGAAGAGGTCAACGTGCTTGTCCTTGCTAGCGGTGACGAAAGAGCCGTCGGCCAGCACTACATCCACCTCGAGCAAATTGTCGACCGTAAGGCCGTGCTTGCGTGTGAGATAGCCGGTTCCTCCGCCCAAGGTCAGACCTGCGACGCCCGTGCTGCCGACGATGCCGAGGGGTACGGCGAGGCCAAATGCGTGGGTCGCGTGATCGAGATCCGCAGCAGTGCAGCCTGGCTCGACACGCACGGTGCGGCCCGCTGGGTCGACGCGCACGCTGCGCATCTGCGACAGGTCGATGACCAGCCCACCGTCGCAACTGCCCAAACCGGGGCCGTTGTGTCCCCCTCCGCGGATAGCGAGAAGCAGCTTGTTATCGCGCGCGTAGTTGACCGCCGCTATGACATCGGCGGCGTCGGTACAGCGAGCGATCACCTTGGGCCGCTTATCGATCATGCCGTTGTACAGCGCTCGCGCGTCGTCGTAGTCCTTGTCTGAAGGACCGATCAGCCTTCCGCGAAATTCCTGAATCGCAATCTCGCCCATGACGCTGCCTCCTTGAAGAGTAATCCATTGCAAGTACGCGCGACGACGGGCTGCCCGTACCCAGAAGCCTCGCGCCGAACAGTCGACAAGAACGACATCGGGCGCGTGGGATCAATCGGCATTTACGCACCTATCTGGTAGCCGTTCGCGAGCCTTAGCCTCGCACCTCACTAGATGACAAGCATAGTGCTTCGACGGAACTGCCGATTGACAATCTGGCAGGAAGACGAGCGAGCAACCAGTCGAATGAAACCCGACTAATCGTCGGCCGCTCTTTAGCCCAAGAGAAAAAAGGGGTGCGTCCAGTCGGAGACTTGACCGGCCAGACGGCTTTGAAGCGTCCGACGCAGGCTCAAGTAGTCGATTTGATTTGAATGGCCGCTACCGGGAATTCCGAAAGTCTCGTTCGGAGCGCTTTGAGATCATCAGCGCACCCCGCAGGACGGCGAAGTACCCAATTTCTGGCCCAATATCGGGCCTCTTTCCAGCATTAGGTGCCCTGCACCACAGAACCACCTCCTCGGAGCGGTGGCTAATCCGGCGCTTTACCCTATATTGCCTTGACTCCCAGGCTGCGGCCTTCAGTAAAGGACGCCCGGTGCCGGATAGTGACGCTCGCGAGTCCTCAGGCGATTTTGGCGTACAACTTATGTTGACAGGCGATGCCAAGACGTTTCGGGACTCGTGGAACGCGGCACGCCGATCCTCCCCACCACGAAGACCGTACAACGGGGGAGTCGGTGAGCACCATGCTCGTGTTCGCTGGATGTAAGCCTGGTAAAGACGGGCGATGTAATGTGGACGTGAAATACCGCCTGATCTCACCCAACGGTTTGAGCAACGACTTTGGTACGACCCCGGTCTCTCGTCGAGCGGCACCGAAGCCCGGAATCACGGAGCTCGGGGATTCCGTCGTGACCGTAGATTTCAATCACGAAGACCCCGCGGGAAGGTATGTATTTGTTGCCACCGTCACAGATCGCGTTGCCAACAATCGAAGTCTCAGCGCAGGTGACGGCCAAGGACAAATGGATATAGAGGGAGGTCCGAAGGCGTTGGCCGTGAAGGCTACGCTGAACAAGCTGGGTGAATGGTTCGCCAGGAAGGGATGAAGGCCGAAGTCGGCCAGTTTCTGCCTTTCGACATCCGACCGCGAACGACCGTAGCGGCCCGATTTGAGGCCGTTCACCCAGTGCCACGCAACAGTCGATGCCGGCCAGCGCAGATAGGGAGCTTTGAATGCCTCGACGTCCGCTCCTGGACCCACACGGCCGTTGGCGTCCCGGCCTCCGCTAGAATCGCCGTCCCGGACCGCATCTGACCCACGCCTGCCGCAACTTCCAGCTAAGCAAGCGCGAATCCATGCCCTCACGTCGGCATGGCTGCTTACAACTGGGTCACAATTAGGAGTACCTCGTCGCGATACGCGACCAGAGGGACATTCTTCGATGAGCTGCCCAAAAGAGGACTCGCAAAGCAAAACAATCCGCTCCAGTGAGAAGCTGCAGAACTCCGGGCGGCGGTTCAATCCACACCCCAAGTTCCGCCGCGGAAGCGTACCCCACTATACGTTCGCGCACCGCCTCTGAGCGGAGTTGTTCTTCCAGCAAACATCGGATGAAGCGCCGGTGAGCAGCTTGTTCCGGCTCTCGGCCAGAGGCCGCGTTGGCATTCTGCTCAATGCGGCGGCGACACGCCCGGACCTCCTCAAGGAGATGCGAGAACTCGTCTCTCCAGTAGGCGGCGGTAAGCGGCATGGCAGGCGTCTGGCTCACTTCGGGCTAAGATAATCGGCTGTCCAAACCGTCACATTCGCGAGCGGTTGCCCTTGACGGTGGACTCCATGAGGCTGTGCCTGATGCGGGGCTCTTCTTCTGCGATATGGAAGGATCGCCTGCGATCGCGCAGCGCCGCATCACTGTTGGTGATGCGATCCAATCGCCGTAGGTGGTCGTTCCAGGACGGATCCACAATCATCTCGACAAAGCGCCCGGGCTCATGCAAGTCATGCAGCAGCTCCCACGAAATCGCACCGTGACGAAGGCGGCTCGAGCGCCCCTCGCTCAGCATGAGCGCACGAAACTCAGAGGTGCGTGAGACATCAATTCGGTATTCGATTGTCACCATTACGTGCCCGATGATTGGTGGCTTTTCGAGCTCTGGCATCGGTGATACGCGCTTCGGCGTAAGATCCTCGGCGGTGTCGACGTCTGGCCATATCCGGCTCGCCAATGCAATGGCAATGAAGGCAAGGGCGGCTGCACTCGCTAGGCTCAGCGGTATGCTGGTCCACGCTGCAACCTGTCCCCATACCGCCGCACCCATGGCACTTGCGCCCATGACGGTCATCTGGCTGATGGACAGACCTCGTGCTCTGACCCAGTCAGGCAAGCATTGGTGAGAGGCCAACGTTAATGTATTGCCGACAGTAATCCAGGCCGCTCCAGCGATAAACATTGCCGGCATGGCTAGCCACACCCGTTCCGTCACGGCCATCGCCATCATCGCGGCAGCCTGGACGGCAGCGCCACGCAATACCAGCGAGTCGCGCGAGTAGCGTTCTCGCAGCCGCGGCAGCCATTGGGCAGAGGCAATCGCTCCCGCGCCCATGGACGCGATCAACAGAGTGTAAGCACCAGCGCCCCCGTCTTTGAGTTGGCGCGCGACCAGTGGCAACATGCACATCAATGCGGTCGCGCAATGGAAGAAGATTCCAAGCCGCCACAGTATTCCCTTGAGCTGCGAGGACTGTGCAACGTACTGCAACCCCGACCGCATGGCGTTGAGCATTCGCTCGCGCCCGTGGTGATTCTTTGCGGCCTGCCGCCTCCAGCGACTAGCCAACCATGCCGCGATGATAGACAGAATCGCGTTAAGCAAAAACACAGTCGCGCTTCCAGCGCTGCTAATCAGAAGCCCCGCCAGGACAGGGCCGAGGATTCTCGAGGCATTTACGGATACCGCGCTAAGCGCCATCGCTGCTGGTAGTTGGGCGCGAGGTACCACTTCGGGCAACGCGGCTGCCAATACAGGCATGCGCATCGCGAGTCCAATGCCGTTGGCGAACACCAAGGCCAGCAGCACGGGCGGCGTCATCCACCCCAAGTAAGCCGCGGCGCTCAGAAGGGATGCCGTTCCCGCACCCCAGATTTGTGTAAACAGAAGATAAGTCTTGCGGTCCAAGCTATCTGCCAAGGCTCCACTGGGAAGCCCGAGCAGCAAGACCGGAAAGGTCGATGCCGTCTGGACCAGCGAAACCCACAGCGGTGCCGTGGTGAGCGAGCTCATCATCCATGCAGCCGACACATCACTCATCCACGTGCACACGTTCGCAACGAGGCCCGTCGTCCACAACAATCTGAATGCTACGCTGCGGAAAGGCCCCAGCGCGTGGGGCTTATCGTCACTACGAGTCATGGCAAAAATGCGATAGCTGTAGCTGCAGTAACACTGCGCGGTAGAAAGCAACTCGGTTCACGGCACTACGCATCCTCGTCCCTCCCACTGCCGGCGATCATCTCAGGAAGCACGCGCGTGCCGGGCTCGTCGCGTTCGCCTCGTACAGAAAGGGGCGCGCTCCATTTCAAATCGGAGTTGCGACGTTCAGGCATGCGCGTGCAAGTCCTCGCTAGAACTTGTGTCGCATGCCGATGCCGGCACCGAACTGATTCTTCTCATTTGGCGCTAGTTGATACGCGGCTGCTGCACCATTGAGGTTCTCGAAGTTCAACGCGGCGTTCTTGGTGAACGCAGTGGCCACGTAGACGTCGGTGCGTTTCGATAGTGCATAGTCGGCGATGAGTGTCACCTGCCAGGGGTTGGTGGGATTGAAATTGCCAGCCGCCGTGTATTGCGACTTGACATTGTCGTAGTAGAACGCGGCTGTCAGCGTCACAGGCTGAATCGGCGAGTAGTTGACGCCGATGATCCAAAGGTCATCGCGCGCAGCAGTGTTGACAGTGGGCGTGTCGTTCTTGTTGTAGCGATACACCGCCTGAGCCAATAACTGGGAGGTGATCTGGTAGCGGAGACCAACAGCAGCTTTCTGCGTGCGCGTGTAGCTGGCCGTCGCGCTACGAGCAGTGTTGATGTTGTCATAGGACGTGGAAATGCCAAATTTACCGGCCTGATAGTCCAAGCCTGCACCATAACCGGCACCGCCATTCATCGTGCCCGGCTGTTCGCCGAAGCTCCAATGCAGTTCCGTTGTCAAGCCGCCGAAAACACCGCGATACTTGATCATGTTGTCGCCACGAGACGACAGGCCCGTAATGGCCAGAACAGGTTCGTATAGGGTCGCGTAGGCTGCGGGAACGTAGTTGGCGAGCGCCAGGAACAGGGAGGTATACTGCCTGCCCAATGTAATCTGTTGATTCTCGGCAGCGAGACCGACCCAAGCCTGCCGCCCGAAAAGTCTGCCACCCTGCAGCGATACGCCGTTGTCCAGGCCAAAGCCGCTCTCGAGTGCGAAGATGGCTCGTTTGCCGCTGCCGAGGTCTTCGGCGCCACGAAGGCCCCAACGGCTTGGCGACATCCCGCCGGAGTTCAATGCCACCTTGGAATGGCCGTCTGGGCCTGTTCCGAGATTGTGGTTTGTGTATTCTATATAGGCATCAGCGACCCCATACAGCGTAACAGACGTCTGGGCTAATGCACTACCGGTTGCCATGGCGCATGCCAAGGCGATCAGGCTTCTTCTCAACACATTCTCCTCCTGGGTTTTTCTAGGGAATTGCTACGCTTTCACCTTGCCGTTTGCGAGGTGAATTGCGATCCAGCTTTGGGACTGGCTTGCGGCCTTTCTAACGCTGTATTCGACGATAGAAGGCAAAACTGTGGGCGGCGCTATGGGTAATGAGTACCGCCGCTATCTCGATGCAGGCTGGCGGTGGTCTTTAGAAGGCCAGCTTGCAGATGGGAAGAGTTCATTTGCTGTTTTCCGGGTTGGCGCAGTACCCTCGTATCGGCCGGCGCGCCCTTGGCCCGCTCCAGCAACTGGTGATTACATTTCCACCAGTTGCGGGCCGCGAGGACATCGCGGGCCATGCCGTCGCTAAACGACTGCCCATCGTGGAGCTTGTGCAGAAACTCGACGCGCACATGTAGACCCAAGGAGTCTCGATGGTCAGATCCATTCAGACCGTCCCAAACATGCACCCGCAACATAGGCTGCGGGCGTCCGTCAGCAGCCTGCTGCATCCCAATGCATCCCATGCCGGCGTGCATCGTGCTGCTGGCCCCTTTGACCCGCACGACAAATGTGCCGCGTGCGGCTGGCGCGCTTGGGCCGATGCGCAGGTTGATCGACGGAAAGCCAAGATTGCTTCCATGTCCGCTTCCACGCACGATCCTCGCAGTGATCTCATAGGGCCGTCCGAGCAGGGTGCATGTGTTCGCCAGATTTCCGCGCTCCAGTTCGTCACGAATGCTGGTGCTGGACACGCGCAGTCCCGACACTTCGTGGCTCGCCATACTGGCAACGTCAAATCCCCGCAATTTCCCCGCCTGCTGCAGCATGGTGGTATCGCCTTCGCGTCCGGCGCCGAAGCGAAAATCATCGCCCAGTAGCATGTAACGCGCCTTCATGGCGTTGCATAGCACGTCGTCGATAAAGGACTGCGCGGGCAGCCGGGCAAACGATTCGTCGAAACGCATAACCACGAGACGGTCCACACCCCAACGCCCTAACTCTGTTGCCTTGTCGCGAAGCGTGCCGATACGGGCAGGTGCGTGTTCGGGATGCCCCCGGCGCAGCGCGAACCAGGTGCGGGGGTGGGGATCGAACGTCATCACGGTTGACGGCAGGCCGCGGCGGTGCGCCTCGCGCACCAGCCGTGCGAGCAACGCCTGATGCCCTCGGTGTACGCCGTCAAAGTTGCCGATGCTCAAGGCGCAGTCGAGGCGCTTTGCGCTGGACGGTAGCCCGCAGAAGATTTCCATGTCGACTCCCCGACGGCACACTTTAACGGTCTTGCAAGGCCAGCAGCACACGCTTGGCCGCCGCAACGTCGGATTCGGATAGGCCTTGGAGTTTCCCCGCAGCGAATGCCGCCGACCGAGCAGCGATGGCCGCATTTGTGTCACGCCCCGAGCGAGTCAATTCAAATCGGCCCGCTGCATCCTTGGCGATATAACTGTGTGCCTGGAGATCGGCGAGCGTATCCTCGACCGCTTCGTGCCCGAGATACGTCAACCGCTCCAACTCCTCCACCGAACACGCGCCCACGCCCAGCTTATTCAGGACGCGCGTCGACGATGTGTTAAGGCCGAGGGCCTCACGATGCTGCTGGAACTGTGCCGACATGCGCTGATTGGCGATACTGAGCAGGCGCAGCAAGGGGACAACGGCCACATCGCTGGCGGGAGCGGTTGCGGTGGCTTCGCGGCTGGCCAATACGTAAGGATGACTTTGCGTAACTGCATACTGTCCTTGCGCGAACAACAGCGGCTCACCTTGGTAGCTCGCATGGCGCTCCACACGCATCAACAGGATAAAATGGTCGCCCCCATCAAGCACAGCGTGCCGACGGCACTCTAGATGGGCAATAGCCCCGTCCAGTAGTGGCGCGCCATGTGCATCCGGTTCCCACGCAGCCATCTGGAAGCGATCAGGATGGGCAGAGCCAAACCACTGGGAGACCTGAACCTGATTGGCTGACAGTACGTTGACGGCGAGGTGCTCCGCTTCGCAGAAGTCCGCCGCCCTAGCGGACTCTCGGCGAATGGACCACAACACCAGAGGCGGGTCGAGGGACACGGCAGCAAACGAGTTCACCGCCATACCCAATAGCTTGCCGTTGTGGCGTGCCGTGATGACCGCTACGCCCGTCGGGTACTGGCCCAGGCAGCGCCTGAATGCGCGACTATCAGTGTCCGGGTACCCCTGCTCAATGAGGCGCGCGTCGTTGGAGGTAAGGGCTGTAAGGCTCATGGGAGTATCCTTGCTACGAACGATGACGCTTACTTGTAGTAGGAGACCATCGCCATATCGACCTTGGACTGCGACGGCCCAGGCTGATCAAACATGGATCCGATGTATTGGCAGGCCGCAGCCTCACGCCCGGCCGAACCGTGGTTGCGCATTGCCATCAGGTCGCGGAAGGCGTTCTGCATGGGATTCCCCTCCTTGATCGCCGCGGCGCCGGCATGGGGCCAGATGTCCGCGAATGCTTCAAAGCATGTACCTGCGGCATCGGAAGCCTCGTAGCGGACCCGGAGCTTCTCCATCTGCGTTGGCTCCTCTTCGCGGCATGCCAGGTCGAACAGCATCCGCCAGTTCTCAAGGTGCCGTTGGCGCACCCCCTTGACCTTCGTAAGTGCCTGCGCCAGGCGCACCTGCATGAAAGGGTTGGCCGACGACGCCGTGCCGGTGCCTTGACGTCCCAGTCGCACACGCGTCTGCTCAATGAACTCCTGCAGGCCGCCCATGGTCATGCCGATAGCCGCATTGGACATCGTCGAGTTGAACATGGCCGAAAAGGACAAGCGGAACAGTGGCCGGTTGTTGATGACCAGCCCTGCATCCGCATCGTTGAGGGTGTCAGCGAGCTTGTGTACTCGGTATTCAGGAACAAAGACCTCGCGTAGCGTGACGGCTTTGCTGCCCGTACCTCGCAGGCCGGATACATCCCAGCTTTCGTGATCGATGGTGACATCGCTCAAAGGGACCACGTAGTTGCGATCACCGCCTCCAAGCACGACCCACTCAGCGTGGTCCACGCCACTGGAAAAGGTCCAGGTACCGTCGAGGATATAGCCGCCCTCTACGACACGGGCCTTGCCTATGGGCGCGTAGGAGCTCGATGCCACGGTGTCTGGGCCGTTTGCCCAGAATTCCTTCTGCATGCGCTCATCCATCAGCGCGACCTCGAACGAGTGCACGGTGAGTTGGCCGCCAATCCATGCTGCTGAGGGGTCCGCAGCGCCAATTCTCATGATGCCGTCAAAGAACGCGGCCGGCGGTAGCTCAAGCCCGCCGAACTGCAGTGGCGTGAGGGCTCGGAAAACGCCGACCTCCTTCATAGCGGCAACGGAGGCATTAGCAACCCGGCCAATGCGCTCGGACTCTGCGCGGTGCGCGTTGATGAGCGGAACGACTTTCTCGACGTTGGCGACGAACTCTGCGCCGGCCGCGAGCGCGCGCTCACGGTACGCGGTCCCATCCACGTCAAGAGGAAGAGGGTTCGTGGACTTACGGCTGGCGATGGATGCGGTAGCGAAAATGTCAAACGTTCCCATGGAGAGGTCCTGCGTGATCGAGTGAAAGAATGAGGAAAGTCTATGAGTTGGCCTTGCCCAACCAAAACGATCTCTTCTCCGCTACAATGACTTGTACTCATGCAAGAACACCGCCAGGCCATGCACCTGCCGCGGCGCCCCCGAGACAATGAACCGGCTTCCCTCCCTCACCGCCGTGCGCTACTTTGCTGTGGCCGCGCGCTGGCTTAGCTTCACCGTGGCTGCTCGTGAGCTCCATGTCACTCAGGGAGCCGTCAGCAGGATGGTCCAGGCACTGGAGAGCGATCTTGGCGTGCAGCTATTTAGCCGCAATGGCAGGTGGATCTCACTGACGCCAGCCGGCAAGGTCTATTACGAAAAAGTCAGCCAGGGGCTGCGGCAGATCGAGGCCGCGGGGACGCTGGTGCGCAAATCCACTGAAGAGGATGTCCTGTCTATCGTCGTGAATGAGGGCTTTGCGACGCTGTGGCTGGTACCCAAGCTGCCTGAATTCCGCAGCCGGCATCCCGACATCCTTGTCAATCTTTTGGGCAGTGATCCGGATTCGGCTGGCGAAGCTGCCGCGCTGGCCATCCGTTACGGCACGCCGCCGTGGCCGGGTTGCGTCGCGACGCGGCTGCCGGTCAGCACGACACTGGGCGTCGTATGCTCGCCGCAACTCCAACAACTCACCCGCCTGCGCCGGCCCGACGATCTCGTAGGTCGTCCCTTGCTTGCCTACACCGGCGGCAAGCGCGACTACTGGAAGGAGTACTTTGAGAAGCTTGATCTGCCCGTGCCCGACATGGCGCAATCACCACGCTTCCCACAATTGCTGATGCTCAGGGAAGCGGCCCTTTCTGGCATAGGCTTCGCGTTGGTGCCGCTGTTTCTTGTGGAGGCAGAACTGGAGGCGGGGCGCCTCGTTCGCGCCCTACCTCAGACGGTGGAGCCCGACCACGCCTACTACGTAACGCATCCGAAGGGCGCAGACCTTGACGAACGCGTCCATGCATTCAAGAAATGGCTGATTGCCAGGACCAAGGCGGCCCCGAAGCATGGGGAGAAGGCTTAAGCGCGACGCCCGCTGTGCCATCGCAAGAGAAATAAAGGCCCGCCCTACGCCTGTGGGTAGGGCTGCAATGCCGTGCTATCAGCGGCCAATCCCGCCCATGCACAAGTACTTCATTTCCAGATAGTCCTCCATGCCATGGTGCGAGCCTTCACGCCCATGCCCTGACTGCTTGACGCCGCCAAAAGGGGCCACCGCAGTTGAGATCAGGCCGGTGTTGATGCCCACCATACCGGTTTCCAGCGCCGAAGATACGCGCAATACCCGGCCTACGTCCCGGGAGTAGAAGTACGCGGCAAGGCCGAAGTGAGTATTGTTGGCCATCGCCACCGCCTCGGCCTCAGTGTGAAAGCGCAGCATCGGGGCGACGGGTCCAAACACCTCTTCAACGGCCACACGCATATCGGGCGTGACGTCGGCGAGAACAGTTGGCTCGTAGAAGGTGCCACCCAGTGCATGCCGCCGGCCCCCGGCGAGGAGTTTGGCGCCCCGCTGCAGAGCGTCCCCAACGAGATCCTCTACCTTGCATAGAGCGCGTTCATCGATCAACGGCCCTTGAGCCACGCCGGCGTCCATGCCGTTGCCAACCTTGAGCTGTGCGACCTCCTCGGCCAGGCGCCGCGCGAATTCGTCGTACACGCCGTCCTGAACCAGCAGTCTGTTAGCACATACACAGGTCTGGCCGGTATTGCGATACTTGGCAGTGATGGCCCCCTCGACTGCGGCGTCCAGGTCCGCATCATCGAAAACAATAAAGGGAGCATTGCCACCCAGTTCCAGCGACATCTTCTTGATCGTCGGAGCACACTGCGCAGCAAGTACTCGGCCAACTTCCGTGGACCCCGTGAAGCTAAGTTTGCGTACCACCGGGCTGTCAGTCAGTGCTTTGCCAATCTCATGCGCCCTGCCGGTCACGACGTTGAACACACCAGGCGGCACGCCGGCGCGGAGCGCAAGCTCCGCTATCGCCAGTGCACTCAACGGCGTTTGGGCCGCAGGCTTAACAATAATGGTGCACCCGGCAGCCAATGCTGGCGCTACCTTGCGGGCGATCATTGCGACCGGGAAGTTCCACGGTGTGATGGCGGCGCACACGCCCACCGGCTCGCGCGTTACGACTATCCTCTTGTCGGCCCAGGGAGACGGAATTGTCTCGCCGTAGGCGCGGCGCGCTTCCTCTGCAAACCATTCGGCATACGAGGCAGCAGAAGCGATTTCGGCACGGGCTTCGGCCAGCGGCTTTCCCTGTTCCGCCGTCATGAGTTGCGCCAGATCTTCCTGGTGGGCGATCATCATCTCGTACCAGCGTCGCAAGATGCGGGCGCGGTCATCGGCGGTACGCAAGCGCCAGCGCGCGAACGCATGTTCCGCCGCAGCAATGGCTCGCTCGGTTTCCAATGCTCCGGCTACCGGAACATGGCCCACGATGTCGCCGCTGGCCGGATTATGTATGGCCTCCGTCTCACCGCTTTCGGCGGCCTGCCACTCTCCGTTGATGAGGCATTGGCATTTGAGCAAGCCAGGGTCCTGCAGTGTCAGTGTGGGCATTATTGAGTGTCGTGCTTAGTAGGAAATGGGAGATTGGGGGCGCACGCCGCAGCCGCGAAGCTGCGCCGGGATGCGACCTGCGCGAAGAGATAGCAACGGAAGACTGGGGGCCGACCGTGCTGACGGTCAGGCGCCGAGCTTGAAGCTGCGTGCGAGTTCGACCGCTGCGCGCACCAGGAGCACCGTGTCCACCCCTACCGCCACAAACAGCGCTCCTGCGTCGAGATAGGAACGTGCCAGTGTGGCGTCTGTCGCAAGAATGCCAGCCGCCTTGCCGGCGGCGCGCACTGTCGCAATGCCTTCTTTAATCGCACGTTGCACTTCCGGATGGCCGGGTTGGCCACGCAAGCCCATCGCAGCAGACAGGTCCGCCGGGCCGAAGAAAACGCCATCGACGCCGTCCGTTTCCGCGATGGCTGCGAGATTCAGCAGCGCCTTTGGGGTCTCTGCCTGGACGAGCAGGCACATCTGGTCGTTGGCTTGGTCAAGATAGCCCTCCACGTTCCCCCAGCGCGCCGCGCGCGCCAATGAGGCCCCCACCCCCCGGATGCCTTGCGGCGGATAACGCATTGCGCGCGCCATCAGAGACGCCTCTTCCGGCGTGTCAATCATGGGCACGAGCAGCGTCTGTGCGCCGACGTCAAGGTACTGCTTGACCAAAGCTGTATCGCCCTCGACCGGCCGCACGACCGGATGCACCGGATAGGGGGCGACCGCTCTGAGTTGCTGAAGCACGCTACGCGGGTCGTTGGGCGCATGCTCGGCATCGAACAGGAGCCAGTCGTAGCCTGTGGCGGCGACGGCCTCGGCTGCATTGGCGTCGGCCAGGCCTACCCAGAGACCAATCTGAGGACGACCCTCGCGAAGCGCTTGCTTGAAGAGGTTAATTGGCATCTTCATCGCACACCTCAGGCGAAACGGAAGGACACTGTGCCCAACTGGCCATAGTCAACGTGAAAGCTGTCGCCGGCAGCCGCCGGTGTGGGCCGCGTAAATGAACCTGCGAGAATGACCTGGCCTGCTTCCAATCCTTCACCGTGCGCCGCGATCTTCTTGGCGAGCCATGCCACGCCTGTAGCTGGATGGTTGAGGACACCAGCGCCCAGCCCCGTCTCTTCGACAACGCCGTTCTTGAACAGCATCGCGCCAACCCAGCGCAGATCCACGGCGTCTGGTCGCACTGGCCGGCCGCCCAGCACAATGCCGGCGTTGGCGGCAAAGTCGCTGATCGTGTCAAACACCTTGCGCGGCGCCTTGGTTTCGCGGTCGAACTGCTCGATGCGGGAATCGATGATCTCGACCGCCGGCGTAACGTAATCGGTGGCCGACAGCACGTCGAACAGGGTGACGCCCGGGCCTTTCAATGGCCGCCCCAAGACGAAGGCCAACTCCACCTCTACGCGGGGCGCAATGAACCGCTCGGTCGGCAGTTCGCTGCCCTGCTCGAAGAACATATCGTCCATCAGCGGAGCAAAATCTGGTTCGCTGATCTGGCTGGACAACTGCATGGCACGCGAGGTCAGTCCAATCTTTCGACCCTTGACGCAACGGCCATCAGCAACCTCAAGGCTCACCCATTCCCTTTGAATGGCATACCCGTCGTCGATTGTCATCTGCGGGTACTGCGCGGAGAATTGCCGCAACTGAGTGCGCGTTTTGCGCGCGTCGTAGAGCTGGCGCGCCAGCGTCACAATAATGTCTTGAGAAAGCATGATTGGGGTTACGAATAGTGATATCTGGCAACCTGCCGGTCACTGGGCAACGATTCCCACGTCTCGGGCCAATGCAGACCATTCCGAGATCTCTGTGTCGACGCGCTTGCGAAGCTCTTGCGCGCTTGATCCGACGGGTTCGAAGTAGATCGCCTGTATGCGCCTGGACACCTCTGGTGACTTGATAATCGCCGTCAGATCCGCATTGAGCTTGCTAATCAACGAAGCTGGCGTTCCTGGGGGTGCAAAGATCCCCATCCAATTGTTGCGGATACCAGGCAGGCCCAGTTCCTTGAAGGTCGGCACGTCAGGGTAGACAGTCGAACGCTTGTCTCCGGTCACAGCCAATACCTTGAGCTTGCCATCCTTGACCAGCGGCAACATGCTGTACTCTGGCGTGAAGGCCAGTTGCGCGTCGTTGTTAATCAGTGCTGGCGCGTATTCCGCCGAGCCCTTGTACTGTATTGGCTCGATACGGATGCCCTTCTGCTTAAGCATCAGGTGAAAGTACAACAGCGAGTCGCCCCCTCCTGTGGTGGCGAAATTCAAACGGCCCGGATTCGCCTTGGCGTAACTCACCATCTCGTTGAAGTTTTTTGCCGGCAACGAGCCGGCCGCCGTCAGCGCAAAGCGCCCCTCGGCCACGAGGGTGACCGGCTCCAGCCCCTCCGGCACCGGCACAATGGGCTTCTTCATGAAGATCTTTGCCGCTGGCCAAGCGGGCGTGTGCATTAGCAGCGTCGATCCGTCCGCAGCGGCGCTAGCCACCGCCTTGGCACCAATCATGCCGCTGGCCCCAGGCTTGTTTTCCACGATGACGGTCTGCTTGACCGCATCATGCAGATCTTTGGCGAGGAGCCGGGCGAGTGCGTCCGGCGGCGACCCCGCCGGATAAGGCACGACGATTGTGATGGGCTTGTTTGGATAACCCTGCGCCACTGACTGTGTCGAAAACGGCAGGCTCAGCAAGGCAAAGGATAGGAGCTGGCCGCTGCGGCGGCGGATGGTGTCGATCACGGTAGTCCTGCTAGATTAGGTCAAGGTCAACTGGGGCTCGCTACGAGCAACTGGCGGCACCGATGACTCGCATGTCACCGGCGCCAGGACTATGGCCCGCTTATCGAACCAAGCTAGCAGCCAGAGGAGAGACGTCTTCGACGTTCTCCAGGTTATCCAACATCGCGAGCGCCTGAGCCGCCCGCTCGGGGCCGACAGTTCCCGCGAACTCCATATTCCTCCAGTACTTCTGGCGCACGAGGTGGGCCTCAACGGGATTGTCGGCCCAGCCAAGCGGCATCGTCAGACGACTTTCCGAAAGCCGTCGGCCATCGCGGAGCGTGACCACGAGACGGCTGTGCTGGTTGCCCGACAGTTCATCGCTAGGCGCAAGGCGAACCCGTTGGGTGAGTTCCAGGAGCTCCGGCACATGCAGGTTCTCTTCGGTGTAATGCTCGATGCGCACTTCGCGCCGCATCAGTACATTCGCGATGGCGTATGGAATGCTGAAGAGCAGCCGAGGCTGCGCGTCGCCCTGTTGAACTGGCTGATTGAGGAACATGTTAACGCGATGCGGTGGGACTTCGAGGATGACTTCGTCGATATCCTGCACATCAAAGACATTCGTCCGAACTATCTCAAGAGCGCTTTCGATGGGGTTGTGGTTGCCGTAGCAGGAGGGGTGCAGCTTGTGCATGCCCTTGACGTAATAGAGGCGCCCCAGGTCCGCAACGGCGTTCTCGGGACACGGCTTATTACCGTAGAGCGCAAAATACCCCTGTGGGCTCATCAGAGGATCCTTGACACCCTTGAACCCCCGCATCGCCATCTCCACGGCGATCACGGAATTGCTGGCCGCCATGGCGCCGGGCAATTTGAAACTGTCGACGCCATCCCACAGCGACTGGAACGAACCGGCCATGAGGTGCAGCAGGATGCCGAAGGCATTGACCAACTGGTCATGGTTGGCGCCCATCAGCCGGCCGACCAGCGCCGTGGCGCCGAAGGCGTTGGCGGTGCCGCATACCTCGAAGCACTTATTGAAATCGAACTGGTCCGCGACCGCCATACGCGCACCGATGTCGCCGCCCAGGATCACCGCCGCGAGCAGTTCTTTGCCGGAAGCCCGCGTAAATTCCGCAACGGACAGCGCTGTTGGTTCCGTGGTGCTACACACATGGCCCACCATCTTCCCAGCGTTGACGCCTTCGGCCTCCGGCCCGGTCACCTCGAAGTCGAACGAACGGCACATAACCGAATTCATCATGGCCGCGTGCTGCAACGGCACGCGGTCGCCATGCGAAATAATTGTAGCCTGCGACGCGCCGCCCCAGCTCCGTACCAAGTCCAGCAACGCTTGGTTTCCCGGGGCTTCTACACCACCAACAGTGCATCCGATCGCATCGATAAGCCGCAACCGTGCGGCCTCGACAGTCTCAGTATCGAATGACTCGAACTTCGTGTTGAGGGCGTGGTCAACGATCTGGTCAATTAGTCGCATCATCTTCTCTGTCTATAGCTGCAAGGTGTCACTGGGGCTCGTACTTTGACTCGCGGATTTGTTTAGACCAGAACGTGGTCGCCTCCCCAGCCAAGCCGCGCAGTTCCTTAGCGGGAATGTAGCGAGGCACGAAGCCGGCTGCAGTGATGAGGTCGCGCACGGCAGGCTCGGCTAGGGCGTCACGGATGGCGTTCTGCATCGTTTCGATCTGGGCAGCCGGCACCTTTGACGATGCAAACACGGCTTGCCAGTTCGAAGGGCCCACATCGATGCCGCTGGCGGCCATCGTCGGCACCTCCGGGGCCCAACCGACCTTTTGCACGGCCGCGAGCAAGCGGACCTTGCCGGCCCTGTATTGCTCCATCATTTCGCGGCACGGACCCACCGCAGCAGGGACGAAGCCAGCGGCCAGATCTATCACCATGGGTGCGCCGCCCTTATACGGTACCGCGCGGAAATCTAGTCCACCGTGCTTGCCGATCACGTAGCCGTAGAAGTGAGGCAGCGAACCCATTGCCGGCACGCCGTAAGTGGTAAGACGCGCGTCCTTTGCGGCTTCCGCCAAATATTCCTTGAGCGTTCGGGCGGCAACCAGTTTCGTATTGACAGCGAAGCACATGTCAAACGAGCTAAGGCCGGCGACGGGCTGGAAATCGCGCATCGCGTCATAACCAGTCGCCTTCAAAGTCATTGGCGTGATCAGGAACTGGTCAGAGGTCAGCATGAAGGTAGTACCGTCGGCCGGCGCCAGCTTCAACGCCTGCGCTGCTAACGCGCCCGCCGCGCCAGGCTTGTTCAGCACGATTACGGTCGTTTTTAGCTTCCTCTGCAAGCTATAAGCCAATGCACGGGCGACCGTGTCAGCGCCGCCGCCGGCCTGGTAGCCGACCAGCAGCTTGATTGTCTCGGGATATTGAGCCATAGATGGCGACGCAACCGATGCCGCCAGTGCAGCCGCTGCGAGAGGAGCGCCCCGCTTTGCCCAGGCAGCGCGGATCGAACGCAGGAGTATTGGAAATCGGCTAGTTTTCATAATCTGTCGTGGATGATGTTGCGACCTATTGCACGGACAGGAAGCTAACGACGTTTCGGTTGAACTCATCGGCTTTCTCAAAGGGCACCCAAAGGCCACACTTGCCATGGATGTGCACGCGCGAGTTGGGAATGCGACTGAGCATGAACAGGGCATGATCGTAGTTGAGGGTCTGGTTGTCGCGCCCCCAGATCACTAACGTATCAGCCTGGATGTGATGCAGGTCCTGCCAAAGCGGTTCGATGGTGTTCCCGGAAGCCCCGCCTTTACCTTCAGGAGCTTGAGCCATGAAGGCCGGATCGATGCTGGCCTCGTAGCGCTCGCGTACGATGTCATCGGTGATAAGAGATTTGTCGTAGACGGTGCGCTCAAGGTTGGCACGGATGCGCTCCATGCTGGGCCCTTCACCTGAATAGTAGTTGTGAGAAGCCGGCCGCGGCGTGCCGACCTGGAACAGGGACAGGCCGCCTGGCGAATTCACGACAACAAGCTTCCCTACGTGCTCCGGATAGTCCAGTGCCATCTTTAGCGCCACGGAGCCGCCAGTCGCCATCCCTAGCAGATGCGCATGCCGAATATTTAGGGCATCTAACATATCCCTGAAGGAACGGGCATAGAACGAGGTCCGTGGGCCTTCGATTTGTGGCTTGTCGGACAGACCGTAGCCTGGCAAATCGACAATGAGAGTCCTGAAATGCTGGGAAAGTGCCGGGAGGTTCCTGCCGAAGTTGCCCCAACCGAAGGCGCCCGGCGCACCGCCATGAATGCACAACAGCACAGGCCCCTCGCCGGCTTCGTGGTAGTGGATCCTGACATTCCCGGCTTGCACAAATCGGCCAGTCGCTTCGCGTGTCATAGTCATCGCAACTCTCCTTCAGGGGCGTCGCAAAAAGCTGATACTGGCTTCGTTGAATGCGTCTGGCTGTTCGTACTGTGCCCAGTGGTCGCAGCCATGCAGCTCAACGAGATCCGCGTTCGGCACGGTACGGGCAATCGCGTATGCATTTGACAGAAACATGTTTGGAGCATCGATCGCCGCGAAGACCTGGATCGGAAGCGATAGCGAGCGCCACTGCGCCTCGCTCAACGCCTGGCCCCCAAGGGAAAAAGCAAGCAGGTGCGGCATGGCCGCATTCATGCGGGGATCGCGATAGATCGCCAATCGAATCGCCACCAGATCGTCCGACAGCGTAGCGGGATCAATGACGAGGCCCTTCATGGCAGCATGGACCGTTTCCCAGGTGGGGTCGGCGGACGCGGTCAGCCTGCGCTTGCGGACTCCTTCGGCAACTCGGGCCTCCTCCTCGGCATCGGTGATGATGCCCGCCGGCGCCACCATGACGAGCTTGTCCACACGCGCCGGGTACGCCAGCGCCAACGCTGCGCCGACCCACGATCCCAACGACACCCCCACGACCGCCGCGCGGTCGATGTCCAATGCGTCCATCGTCGCGCGAACATGCTCGGCATAGTCGCTGATCAGATAGTCGTGATCGGGCTTGTCGGTCAGGCCGCAGCCGAGCATGTCAATGGCGACGACGCGGAAGTACCGAGCGTAGGCCGCAACATTGGCGCAGAAGTTCTCCAGGCTGCCGGCCGTGCCGTGTAGCATGACGACGACGGGAGCGTCCGCCGGCCCCGCTTCAAGATAACGTGTATGTACGCCAGCGGCGTTCACCCAGCCCAGTCGGTGCGTTGTAGTAAACAGCCGTTGCCAGATGCTCGGGATCCTGTTCGTTGTAAGGTCCATGGGTTCTCCTCCAATTGGTCACACGGCATGCGTGTGCGCCGGCAGCCCGCTGTCTTGAGCTGAGCATGCACGTGCACGCTCCAGGTGATCGTTGACCAACATAGAACTCGCGACTCCGCAATGTAGATGGTGCTGCCCCGCGCGCGTGGTGTTCAAGGCGAAGCCGCTCTTCGGCGTAAACAGGGCCACAAGGCCGTCAAGCAGGCCTTCGCACCCCACGAGCCGAAGCGCGGGATTGTAGCCGCCGCCATCCGGAGCTTCACGCTGGCGCCACGCCTCTGCAAGCATCGGCCACCGCATGCCATAGAACGCGACAAATATGTCGGCCCCGCTGCATTGCCACCGAAATCTGTCGGCGGCGGACACGCGATTTGGTCCTTTCTCCTGTGCCCTCTTGGTCTGCCAAGCAGATACAAGACGGGGTGCGGTCTCTCAGGCGGCAGCGCGCTGGGCTTCGATGCGCGCCTGGATGTGACCCATCCACTCCTCGCGCGTCATGAAGCCCGGTTGAGCCTGTACAGAAGCTTGCGTGCGGTCCCGGATTGCTTCCTCGGATTCACTGAGAAGGTCGAGTTCCCACCAAGTCGGCTGACTCACGTACCATCCTGTCGGCGTGTAGACCTCAATGCGATTGCCTTCCGGGTCGGCAACATAGACACTCCACGTGTTGCCGTGGTCCTTTTGTTGAAGGATAGGTACGCCTGCCTCATGGAAGGCAATGGCGAGCCGCTTCAGGTCCGACAAGTTCTCAACTGTAAAGGACAACTGGTTGGCCCCAGGCCACTCCGGCTTGCGGCCGCTGGCGAATACGATCTGGTGATGCTCTTCAGGATCACCGGTCATAAAGATGACTTGGTGTCCCGCCTTCGAGATGCCGACGTCCGACACTACCAAGCCGAACCAGCGCGAGTAGAAGCGGGCCACCAAGTCCGGGTCGAACGCATAGATGCCGGTGTGACGAAAGTGCGTCTTTGGCAATGCAGCCATCATTGTTCCTCTGTGTTGATGCTGGAAAGTGAGGCGGCACTGTGAGTCGCAAGCCGCCCATGGAGTTGACACCTACAGCAGCGATTCGCTATGGAACCGCGCCTGACATGGGGTAACTCTATGGGACAAGCCTTCATATCAAAAACGATCTTTTCTCCGCCAGCATGACTTCTAGTCATGGAAGATCCGAGTCTCTTCGCGGACTGGACCGCAGCGTCACTGCATCGCAGACTCACTTGACGGCGTTGACGTCGATACTGAGTCTCCGCTGCAAGGACGACGGCGACAACTCACAATTGGGTAGCGATGGAAGGATCCGTCGGCGTCGAACGACCATCACGATGCAAACAGGATGTCTGCTTAGAACCGTCGCTCAGACATTCGGTAAGTAATGCGTGAATGATCGGCAGGGTCGGGAAGCGACTTAGAGCATGCGGTTTTACACATCTCTGACCTTCCAAAGCGACCAGAGCGCCCAGGAAAAGCGTTTACTTTCAACGAGTTGAAGCGGCACTTGTAAACTCTCTAAGTCTCGCGTTTACTGTCGCATTT
>NZ_QKWJ01000080.1 GCF_003353055.1 Cupriavidus lacunae | reverse complement strand
CGCTACGCTGCGCAGGGGATTCTCCCCGCGCAAAATCAGGGCAGCGCTGTTCCGCTGCATGTGAAGAAATGGATGCAGCTTAAACTCGGTTGAAATCTGTCTTGACCGAGGGGTCCACTTTAGAGGTCATCGAACCGCTCGGCAACGCGTATGCTGGCGCAATTACTCCGCCCTCAGGGCCGGCGTCGTCGCTGCGATTCCAGAACTTCGAGCTGAACGCGAAATATCAACTCACCCCCGCGCTGTTCGTTGGTGCCATTTACGTCTACACGCGCGCAAACCTCAATGTGACGACGGGCGTGCAGCATCCGACCTATCAGACGGTTGGCCTGATGGCGGACTACAACTTCTCGAAGCGGACGGACATCTACGTGCAGGGTGCCTACCAGCGCGTTGGTGGAGACTCGACTGGTACCGTGTTGGACTTCGCACAGGTGACGTCCGCGAGCGGTATTTCGTCTAATCAAAACCAGTTAATGCTGCGCGTGGCGCTTCGACATAAATTTTGATTCCAATGAATCGTCATTGTGGTTTTTTATTTTATGAATTGTGAACGCCATGCCATTATTTATCGATACTAGCGCGGGGAGAGCGAACACTGTCGTGAGTACGCCGCCCACCAGTCCGCCAATGCCGTGAACACCGAACACGTCAAAAGGAGTCGTCGAATCCTAGCTGGGTTTAGCTTCTCAATCGCCACGGTGCAGCACGGCGACACCACCAGCCCAACTGCCAGTGCCCCCATGGGGCCGACATAGCCGCACGCTGGCGTTATGGCAACCTGTGAGGCGATTGCGCCCGAGACCACGTCCAGCAGGCTCGGCTTGCCGCGGTGCAGCCACTCCAGCGTCATCCATGACAGCGCCCCGTTGCAGCCGTCAGCATGGTATTCAAGATGGCTCGAAAGCCGCCATTGACGCGGCTGCAACGTTAATGGCTCTTGAGGGTCGGCAAGAGCCGACCGCCTTGCGGCTGACAGAAGTCGCATCCCGGCCATCCTCGGTCGTTGGCCCGCGCTTTCACCCCGGTGTTTGAACGTCAGCTCCGCTCTGTTTGCCGACCGTGCACGTCACTCGAGCTTCCCGATTTGCGTGCTCACAGCGAACTGTGACCGGTGAATTTGCGGCACTCGACTTTCGCGCCTTGCTGGCACGCGACTGCATCCACAGCTAGGCGTAGCGAACGCTTCGACCTGCCTTAGCCTCGCAGTGGTGAGCGGACGGGACCGCTGGCGCTTGTCCCGCGACACGTACAAATTTTTCGAAACTAGCCTCTCGCGCTACGTGACGATGCGCCGTTTGGATATTGTGCCGCTGCTCGTGTTCAAAGGGACCCGGGTGCAGAGTCCGTCATCAGAATAACATTCGTCGATCAGGGCCAGATGACGACAGCGGCAGGTTCACTCATCTGTAACATGCCGTGCCACCGCGGCCGCAATGGCCCTGGCGGCCGGCTCGCCTTTGAATAACATCAGCGCAGCGGCTTCCTGCGCGACGCGCCTGGCGTCTTCGGATTGCACATCCATCTCCGCGTGTGCCGGCCTGGTGTCCATCATCTCCCCCTTTGACGCCTAGTCGATAAACGCGTTTGCTTGCCACGTCGATTCGACATCGACAATGGTGCCCCTGCACTCACGTCCCGCACAAGCGCTTGACTACAGGACTCCACCGCGCCATCTCGCTACGCAGTTGGGCGGACAATGCACTGTGGTCCGGAACCCAGCCGAATTGCCTTTCCTGGAGAAACCGGTATCCCACTCACTTCGAAGCGGCATTCCGTGGGCTCCACCGGAGCCCACGCTGCAGTTGCATGCGGGCTCGCGGACGCCACCCCGCTTCAGTCGTGTGTGCATGAAAACGGATGGCAAGCGCCCGCTGGCCTCTTCGAAGGAGAAAGTCGCTGATATCGCAGACACGATCGCGCTTCGGGCTTCTCGGAGGGATCACCAGCGAGATCCCTTTGGATCCCAACGCAGCTAGAAGAACTGGCAACGTTATCAATTATGCCAACGGCCCCAACGACTGCCGAGGATTGGTGAGCAGCCGTTACCTCGACAGCAATCCAACGTCGCAGATGCCAGTAACGGCTGTATTCTGGTTCGAATGTCGCCGGACAGGTGATTCGGTCATGCGGCGCGATGGATTCGAATGGCTGCGAAGGCACTGGCGAAGGCTTGCGTCGGGCCCTGCCGCCCAAGGCATCCTGCGGTGAGAATGCGAAGGCGGTTGGACCGGTCACCAAATGACCTATTTGGTTCCTTTGAGGATGTCCATCAGAAAAGCGTGTGAAGGCAAAGGGCGCCTATGGCGACGGCGAGCAACCAAATCGCCGGTAGCCCGTGTCACGTCCACTCGTCTTGCTTCGCACCGTCTCTATTCTTCACGCCACGTTACCGCCTCCGATAATGGGCTGCGGGAGGTTCTGAATCCGTTGGCATTGTGTTGACTATCTTCGTATCCGAATGACAGCCCACAAACGACAAGTCTGTTGGCAGAAAGTCCGAAATGCTGTCGGATGGCTTCGGGGTGCGACGCCAGCGCGGCCTGTGCGACACAGGCGATACCCAGACTGCGAGCAACGAGCATCAGATTGGCAACGTATGCGCCGCAATCAATCGCACCATAGACACCCAGCGCTTCGTCGGTAGTGACGATGGCTACGTGCGGGGCCCCAAACAAGCGATAGTTCTCGGCTGCTTGCCTGGCCGACGCTTCCCGGTCGCCCTTCTTAACCCCCACGCTTTCATAGAGGGCTAGCCCGCATGCGCGGCGACGTTCTTGGTATACCCCGCGATATTCGCGAGGCCAGGCAAAATCGGGCGCCGCAGGCTGATCACGCAAAGCCCTCTGCAAGGCGGCCCGAAACCGCTCAGTTGCCTGCCCATTCGTGACGATGACTTGCCACGGCTGAGAATTGCACCACGAGGCAGTCCGTTGTGCCAGCCCGAACATCTTCTCCTGAACCTCAGCCGGAATGCGTTCCGCGAGGAATCCTCGGCAACTGTGGCGCTCGAGATGAAGCCTCTCCATCGTCTGAAAACAGTCAGCGGAAGACTTCACGTTATTGTCATAGCTCTTCATGTCTTTCTCCTCAATTGGCACCATCGCGATGCAGGTCTTTCCCACACCGGCAATGCGACACGCATACAAACCGGTGCCAGTCGATGTGGCCCATCGTGACGCGTCCGGATTGAACAGATGCGCGTCGCCGCAGTGCGAGATGCGATACTGCCCGGTGTTCAAAAGGAAATCTAAGGCGTGACCTGTTGTGCCGCCTGGTTCTCCACCCGAGGTAGCACGATGTCTTTTAGTGGAAGGTTGTCATCTTCCAGAAGGTCACGCTCGATGATTGCCTGTGCTCCGACCAACCGCTTCACCTGCAGAAATTCACCAGGTCGATTCACAACTGTCGCACCGATTACGACGCCCTCACGCAGGTGAAATAGGGTGAAGCTGCTTGCGGCGATTTCCCCGCGCCGAACGATTGCGTCGCTTCCCTCCGATGTTCCGGCCATCTGGAGTTTGACGTCATACTGATCGGACCAGAACCAGGGCACGCTCAGGTTTGGCTTTGGTTTTCCGCAAAGCCACGACGCCGCGGCACGGGCTTGCTCGACAGCGTTGGGCACCGACTCCAGACGTCGCAAAGTACCGCAGCCCAAATCCTGGGCTGTGCAGTCGCCCGCGGCGACAATGTCGGGATCGCTAGTTCTTGACAGATTGTCCACCACAATGCCGCGGTCGACCCGCAAACCGGCAGCTTCCGCTAGCTCACTGTTCGGCAGCATCCCGATACCGACGAGGATCGCGTCACAGGGTAGACGCGTCCCGTCTGCTAGCTCGAGTGCGGTGACAGGGGCATCCGGCGCCGCGCTGGCTCGCTGGACCTGCGCCACTGCGCTGCCGGTTCGTACGTTCACGCCGCGTCCCGCATGGAGGCGTTCGTAGAAACTGGACACTGCGTCGCAGGCTGAGCGCGCCAGCACACGGGAGGCCAACTCAACCACTGTTACCGCTACGCCACGCTTTCTCGCTGCCGCTGCGACTTCCAACCCGATGTATCCTGCGCCCACAATGAGCAAACGCCCTCCTTCCTGCAGCGCGCCGTGTAATCGTTCGGCATCCGCCAGGGTGCGCAATACATGCAGATTCCCAGGATGATGGTCCGCGGGCAGCCCATGAGCAGCCCATGGCCGCGGGCGCCCTCCGGTGCAGAGTGCCAGACGGCCATAGGGCACGCTGCGCCCATCAGAGAGGGCTATTGTCTTTGCAGCCCGATCTAACGCAGTTACGGCAAGGCCAGGCCAACACTCGATTCCAGCCTTCTCATAAACCGATGCTGGCCGGGTAAGCAAAGCGCTCAGGTCAGCCTCGCCAGCCAGCCACGCTTTTGAAAGAGGCGGCCTGTGATAGGGCAAGACCGCCTCGTCACCGATCATGATGATGCGCCCCGACCAACCGCCCATGCGCGTGTGGACGGCAAGCTCGGCGGCCGCAGTGCCAGCCCCCACGATAATCAACGAGTCCGATGCATTCATGTGTGTCAATCCAGACGGTGTAGTTGGCGGACGACGACCTCGCTCGCCTCAGTTGACGTTCCTGGTGATACCCTCCCAGAACGGTCGTCGCAGCTCGGCTTTAAGAATCTTTCCTACGCCAGTCAGTGGCAACGATTCACGGAACTCGATGCTACGCGGGCACTTGTAGTTGGCGATCAGCCCCTTACAGTGCTGAATCAGTTCATCCTCGTTGACCCGAGCTGACTGACGAAGCACGACGATCGCATGCACCTGCTCGCCCCAGCGATCGCTCGGGATACCAATGACCGCGCATATCGCCACAGCCGGATGCCGAGACAGCGCGCTCTCCACCTCTGCCGAGTAGACATTCTCTCCGCCCGTCACGATCATGTCCTTCACACGATCGACGATGAAGACAAAACCCTCCTCATCCATGTAGGCGCCGTCGCCGGAATAGATCCAGCCATCCTGCAAGGTGTGCGCTGTCTCCTGCGGCTTGTTCCAGTAGCCAAGCATGTTTGACATCCCGCGGATCGCGATCTCGCCGACGACGCCGCGCGGCACTTCGTTTCGTTGAGGATCGACGATCTTGACTTCCGCCATGGCGCCAGCTCGCCCAGCCGAGCGGAGCTTGTTCCTCTTCCGGCCTTCCAGGGTGTGGAATTCCGGCGGCAGGTAGGTCACCGGGCCAGCGCATTCGGTCATACCATATCCCTGCATCAATGCCACGTCCGGCCACATCTGCGCAACCCGATCAAGCAATCCCTCGCCGATTGGCGATGCGCCGTAGATCAGGAAACGCAGGCTGCTCATGTCGTAGGCCGGCCGTTCCGGGGCGTCCAGAATCATCTGAATCATGGTGGGCACCAGAAGGGTGTCCGTGACACCTTCACGCTGCACCACCTCCATGAACGCCTTGGGCGTAAAGGTTGGTATCAGGACGCTTGTTCCCGCGGCCATCATTTGCCAGAAGATGCCCAGGGCCCCCGCCAGGTGGAAAACCGGGGCGGCATGTAGGTAGACCGGGCCAACCGGGTATCCGAGCGCCATTCGATTAAGCATGCCACCGACCATACTCCGATGGGATAGCATGACGCCCTTCGGAAAACCGGTAGTACCTCCGGTATAAAATACTGCGGCGAGATCCTCGTCGCCGGCCATTGCGTCCGCCATGGGGGCATTCGCCTCTATCAGCGCTTCCAGACTATGCAGGCCATCCGGTACGGCTTCATCACCGACGTAAATCACTGCGCGCAAGTTGGGCGAGTCCGACTTGAGGGCCGGCAACAGCGCAAGATGGGCGTCGTCGATCAGGAGCACTTCCGTTCCTGAATCATTGAACGAGTAGGCAAGTTCCCTTGCACTCCAGCGGGTATTGCAAGGGTTGATCGCGCCTCCCGCCCAAAAAACCGCCTGGATCGCTTCGATATAGCGATCCGAATTCAGCGCAAGAATGCCCACACGATCGCCCTTGCAAACGCCGAGTGCGGCGAGCGCGGCGGCCAACCTGGCCACGCGTTCACCAAGCACCGCGTAAGTTCGACGCCGTTGGCCAAAAACCGTCGCAATGGCTTCGGGGCGCTGGTGAACGGCCCGCTTCAGAAATTGAGTCAGATGGATGCTCATGGTAGATACCGGTACGGGTGATAGTGCTCATGCTGCCTGTCGAGCGATTGCCTGCACGCAAGTCGCTCGACAAGGAGCGGCAGCCGCTCCTCTTCTATGGCCACCCCGGGGGCGTTATGCCATGGCTGGCGCTTTGCTTTCCAGCCAGCGCAGCGCGCACACCGCCACGCTGCGCGCCGTATCGGCGCATGCTTGCGTGCCCCCGTCGCCGTAGTCCTTGACCGCGTCCCCGACGTGCCAGAAGTTTGGCACAGGCGTGTCCAAGGGCAAGTCATAGCCCGCACACGAACGTTGGGCAGGCCATTCGCCACGCATCACGCGAATCGACAACATCTTGGCGTCAGCGAAGCCTGGGAACTCGTCGTGCAGATCCTGCAGGGCGGCAGCGATCTCGGCTTGCTCGTCAAAGTCCCCGATGGCTGGCATTGGCACCGCATACGCAACGTACTGATGCCATCCCGCTGGCGCGATCTCCGGACAGGTATAAGTGAGTTCGCCCATATTGCAGAGCCGCCTGGTCTTGCCGAATGTCACCAGCCCCGGCGTGTCGATCAAGCGCTCCCGTGTCGCGAAGTTGATCACAATATTGGCTGCCGGCTTCGGGGCGCTTTGGGCCATGGTTGTGTATTCGGAGCCGAAGGCCTCGGCACCCGGCAGCGCCACGGTACCGGCAGGGCCGATATTGCTTACCACCAGCTCTGCGTGGATACGCACCAATTTTCCGTCCCGCCGTACGGTCACACCGGTAGTCCGTCCATCCTCTACGTGTAGCGCTGTCACGGGGGCACCCAGCCAGACCTCGCTGCCGCGCTCGCGGATCGCGCCGGCCAGGTCGTTCCACAGCCCCACCGTGCCACGCGGGCAAAAACCAAAGCGCTTGAACGCCCCTTTCTGTGCAAAATAGACAAGGAACGCCCGCGCGGGAAGCTCATCCGCATTCACCGCGAAAATCGCGGCGCAAAGATTGCGGAATATTGCGTGGACCGTTTCATTCTTGGTGTACTTGGCCAGCCATTCCGCGGTGCTTAGCGAGGCCTCCGGCAAATCGCCGCCACGTGCCTCGGCAAACTTCGCGCCGATCTTCGCAGCCTGCTTCGTAAAAGTCCCAAGCAGCAGCCCCCAACCTCCCCCCTTGGAGACGTTGATGACTTTGCCGTCGATACGAAAGACCGTTGGTGGACTCGGCTCGCGAAGGTCCAGGGCCAGGCCAAGCTGGGCAAATGTCTCCTCGAAGACGCCACCCCGCTCGATTGCGATGGCACCGATGTTGACGATATGGCCATCGATCACTTCGCTGGAGGCGCGTCCGCCGACTCGATTCAGCGCTTCTGCCACCAGCACACGTTTTCCCGCGGCAACGAGCCGTGCTGCCGTGCACAGGCCCCCTGCGCCAGCGCCGATGATAACGGCATCATAGTGAATGTCATGAGCTTCCATGGTGTCTCCTTAAGTTGGTGTTCGCGATGGCTTCATCGCCACCGTCATGTCCATCAGCCGACCATCGCTCTTGCCATGTCTGCCGTATCGCTTGCATCCGGTCGTTTCGATTTGGTAACGATCAATCAAGGTTGAAGTGATGCCGCAAGAATCTACCGATCGTCTGCCGTGCCTGCCGCGCTTCCTCCAGTTCTGGAAACTGCTGGAAGACATGGATCATTTCGGGCCACACCTGATCTTCGACCTCAACGCCAGCAGCTCGCGCCTTGACCGCAAACTCTGTCGTGTCTGACAACACCACCTCACGATCCCCAACCTGCATCAGTAGCGGCGGCAGCCCTTGAAGATCTGCGAAGAGCGGCGAAAACCGTGGGTCTTGAGGGTCATCGCTCGGACCGACCACCGCCCTACCGATCGCGGCGATCATCTGTCGCTGATGGATTGGATCGGCATCTGCCCGCGTCAAATAGGCGGGTCCGCTCGCACTCAGATCGGTCAATGCGGACATGGTCACCGCTGCGGCAGGCAGTGCGTGACCGGCATCGCGCAGGGCGCACAGTAGGCGAAGTGCGATCCAGGCGCCGGCGGAATCGCCCGCAATTGCAAGATTTCGCGGGGAAAATCCTTGGCCCAGCAACCAGCACCATGCATCAAATGCGTCTTCCTGCTGTGCCGGAAAAGGATGCTCCGGCAGTAAGCGATAGTCCAGCCCAAGTACACGCACCCCACTTTCCGTCGACAAGCCGGCCATGAGCTCCCTATGAGACTGGCAGGATCCCAGGCGAAAGCCGCCGCCATGCAGGTACAACAGCACCGGCCCATTGTCAGCGCCGGGACTAACAATCCATTCCGCCTGGCACGAGCCAATGTCCACCGTTTCCGTCTTCGCCGCTACTGCAGTCTGAAACAGGGCGTCCCAGTCGGCGCGCATTTTTTCCACAGTCGTGTCGCGCCGCCAGCCGGAATAAACTCGCTGAACGCGATCCACGACCTGCGACACAGCCTCGCGTGCGTCGGAAATTTTCGAGTCGCTCATGCGCCACATCCCATCCCACCCGATACGCCCAGCACCTCACCAGAAATGAAGCCTGCTTCTGGGGACGCTAGGAATGCAACTGCTGCGGCGACCTCATCGGGTAAGCCAAGGCGACCTACCAATGTGGCCTGAACCATAGAAGACATCAGCCGCTCCCCTCCCCGTTGTACGGCAGCACGTAGAAGCGGCGTGTCGACCGGACCCGGCGCCACGACATTGGCCGTAATTCCATCTCGCCCCACCTCTCTGGCAATGGAGCGTGTGAATGCGATCAATGCACCTTTCGTTGCGGCATACACTGAGCCGCCGCGAGAGCCAAGCCGACCAGCCTCCGACCCAATATTCACGATGCGCCCGTAGCCTGCAGCCCGCATCCCAGGAAGCACGGCGTGAGTCACCGCAAGGACGGACTTCAGGTTGACATCAATCAGGTGGGCCCACTCCGATTCCGAAGTGTTTATGAAGAAGGCGTGCTGATCGACACCGGCATTGTTCACGATGACCTGGAATGGACCGTCATCGCGTACGAGCGCGGCAACTGACTCGACCCGGCACACGTCCATGGCATGCCATTGGACACCGCATTCATCGGCCAGCATTCGCGCCGCGGCAGCGTCCATGTCTGCGATTGTCACCGCCGCACCTTCGGCACAGAGCCGCCGCGCGATGGCCGCACCGATGCCTTTTGCTCCACCGGTGACAAGTGCGCGCTGCCCGGATAGCCGCAACAGGGAAGTGCCCATGCTATTGTCCCCGGAAGGAGGCCGTGCGCTTCTCGATCACTGCCGCGAGCCCTTCCCGGGCATCGGCCATGCCGGACAGAACGCCCTGCAAGCGGTTCTCCTCCGGCATGGCAGCGTCCACGGAACGCCCGATGCCACTCCATAACAGGCGCTTGGTGGCCGCGATCGCCGCGGGCGCTCCTGCGGCCAGCTTGCGCGCCACCGCCCACGCTTCGTCGTTCAGCTTGTCGTCCGGAACGACAAAAGTCACGAGTCCCAACTGAAGGGCCTGCGTTGCGGAAATGGTTGGATTCAGCAACGCAATCTCCATGGCCTTTCTCAAGCCGACAAGCTGGGTGAGCGTGACCGAAACGCCGGCATCCGGCACCATGCCGACCCGTGTAGCACCACCGAGGAACGAGGCGGAAGACGCTGCCACGACAAAGTCGGAAGAACAGACCAGTCCCATGCCACCGCCGCCAGCCGCGAAGCCCTGGACTGCGGTAACGACTGGCGGGTTCATTCGCATGAGGAGGCTAACCACGTTCTCAAGAAGCGCTGTCGCCTGGCGGATATAGCCAGGCAATGCTTCCCCTTTGCTGAGGAAGGTATGCACGTCCCCGCCCGCACAGAAGTGCTTGCCCTCGCCGCTCAGCAACACCGCGCGTACGCGGTCGTCACCGTGCACCTGCATCAGTACGTTTTGGAGTGCGTTGAGCAGTTCCACGTTCAGGCCGTTCGATGCTTCGGGCCTGTTCATGTGCACGTGTGCGACGCCATCTGCGTCGAGAGAGAGAAGTGCATGGCCCGCGCCTATCAGCACTTCCCGGCCTGGAACCTCGTCGAACATGGTTGTCTCCTCCTTCGAATGTCCAGTCAGATCAGGAACGCCATCGACCACATGGCGGTCTCGTTGTTCACCAGCACGACGGTCTTCCTGGCCAGCTTTAGGTCGCCTTCTACGCGCCGCAGCACGTACTCATTGCGCGCTGCCCAAACCGTGTCGCCGCGAATATGCGACTCGAAGACCAATGCGTTGGCACCCACCCGGATCTCGCCCTCGCTCTGTGCAAGGATTTCCACGTTGGAAATCAGTCGACGCAGGCGTGATCGAGGCGTCTGGCTGTGACGCTTTCCGGTCTTCAGTTGCCGTACCCGCAGTGCGATTCGAGAACGGTTGTCGTAAACGATGGACATCTGCCGCTCGGGGTCCCCGCCATCACCATTTGCAGGAATCCAATAGAGCCCGTCATCAGTCCACAGCGCTTCCCAATCGTCATAGCGATGTTCGTCCTGGAAGCGCGCTTCACGGTAGATCCACTGCGTGACCTCTTCCATCGCACTACGGTCGTAGGTAGTCATCATGCGTTCTCCATCAAGGAGCGGTAATGGCGCCAGATACCACGGCTTGGCGTCTCGTCGGTGGCATCTCCAATTAGGAAACCATCCTCGTCTTGTCGTTCACGATGTTTGCCGCGACCGAGATATAACCACTCGGGATTGCTCGATGCGGCGCCTAGTTGAGTTCGCTCGTACATTTCGGCATCGTCGGCGAGCAGGAATCCGGCTGGGCCTACGGAACCCATGGTCTGCTGACGCAGGCGGCGATTAATGTCGGGCGCGCCCTTGAATTGAAGCGCGGTGACATGCTGGATGGTCTCGTTGACCGACAGCGGCTGGATCACGAAGATTTGGATCTCCGCAATGAATAGGTTTGGCCAGATCATGATATGTGGAACGCCGTCGATCATGACGCGCCGCGCCTCGTCCTTTCCATAGGCGCTCTCCATTTGGCTAACGTAGTCAGGAAGCTTGTCAGCGGTCGTACCGAACCAGCTCAAAGCCTCCCCACGCTTTCGGAATTCCGGACGCAGATCAATCTCAGTATGCCCCTGGCCCATATAGCGGGACACCGCGGTCGACTCCGCGCTGTACAGCGAGCCGATGCCACTCTGGGCGACCTCGAATATCGATGCATGCACGAACGAGGGGTGATAGCCGTCGGTCTCGTTCTCGACCAGGAATTTCCAGTTTGCCCGTACCTTGTGCTTGAGGAATCCAGCCGTGACCTCAATTTCGCCTTCCGGCGAATTCATGCACAACGAATCAATCGCGGCCTTTGCTGCCCCGAGATGTTCGTCAAGCGAAATGCCTTGGGGCGACAGGGAGCCAAAGACAAAGCCCTTGTACTCCGCAACGCGGGCCACCTTAGCCAGGCCAAGCTGGCTACGATCTGCACCGTCGTAACCAGAGGGAAATGGATAGCCCCTCAGGCCACCATCGTTTCCGAAGGTCCAGCCGTGATATGGACACGTAAAGGAACGGGCCTGGCCTCTTTCGCTCATGCATACCCGATTGGCCCGGTGCGGGCACCGGTTGTGCAACAGATGCAGTCTTCCGTCCTTGTCCCGCGTCATGAGGATGGGTTCGGGACCGATCGACTTCATCACGTAGTCGTTAGGATTGGGCACCTCACTTGTGTGGCCGACATAGACCCAGCCCCGGCGCCAAATGCGCTCCAGTTCGAGTTGATAAATGGCTGGGTCGGTATAGAGCGAACCATGCACGACATTCTCACGCACAAGGTTCCCGATGGTCGGGCCAGAGTACGCTGTCGTGGGCGATGTGGGCGATGTGGGCGATGTGGGCGATGTGGGCGATGTGGGCGATGTGGGCGATGTGGGCGATGTGGGCGATATGGAGCAGGTCATGAAGGTACCTCCGCGCCCAACGCTACGGGCGCTCTGAAGTTTGAAGGCGGTTGTTGTTCCCCCGGATTGAGTTCATAATAGTCCGACGCGTCGGTCTATGTCAACGTCGAGCGACGTCGAATTTTTGATCTGGCAATGGAGACTCAGAAATGCCTACTGTGACATTCGTTGAACATGATGGTACCGAGCATACCGTGCAAGGCGATCTGCAGCGCAGCCTCATGCAGGTGGCCGTCGACAATTGCGTGCCAGGAATCTTGGGTGACTGCGGTGGGTCTTGCAGTTGCGCTACCTGTCACGCATACATCGACGAGCGCTGGGCGAACGCCCTGCCCACCATGACGGAAACTGAAGTGTTTATGCTCGATGGCGCACAGGAACGGCGCGAGAGCAGTAGGCTGTGCTGCCAGGTACGCCTGACCTCTGCCATGGAAGGTATCGTTGTAAGGCTGCCCGTCGAACAGGGCTAAGGGCCCGAGACTCTGACTTGCGCGCTGCCTCGCGCGCAAGTTCTGGCAGGTGGCAAGACAACCGCTGCATGCGTTCCCGTGGGCGCGTGGGCTCGCAGACGGGAGGCCTTCCCGGGTTCCGAACGCCGTTTGGCGCGCCACTTCAACTACATGGGAGCATCGCCCGTGCTACTTGGTGTCCACGGACAAAAACCCGTGCAGGAACAGGTGGGTGATGCGATCGCGCAGTTCCTTCGGTTTGACGGGACCCTCTGCTCGAAACCACACGTCGATCCAGTTGAGCATGCCAAGCAGCAGCATCGCGTATGGCTTGTACAGTTTCTTGGCAAGGTTCGGATGTACCTTGCCAAGAAACGTAGCAGCGAGATCAGTCATCTTACGCTGCATATCCACCAGCGGCGCCTGGACGTCAGCCGGCAAGTACTTGACGTCGTTCATGGCCACCATATGACGTCGCCGCGAATCACTCGACCTCTGTGTATATGCGGTTACGAATGCCAGCATGCATTCGTCGGGCGTGCCTTTATGTAACGCCGCCTGCTCCATCACCTCGAGCAACTCCGACAGATGATCCTCGAGCATGGCGGCCAGCAACTCGTCCTTGGTCGCATAGTAATGGTAGAGCATGGATTTGGTTGCTCCGCATTCCTTTGCGATGTCTTGCATCTTGACGGCCGGATAGCCGTCACGGGCAAATAATGCCGCCGCGGCATCCATGATGGTGCTCGCTTTTGCATCGTAATCGTTGGCTCGAACTCTTGGCACGACTGTTCTTTCTCCAGCAAGACACTGCGCGAGGAATCCCTCATGTGCGCAGTAGGACTCGGCATTCTACACAGAATAGAACGGGCAACGGCGATTGCAGCGATCCCTTCCCACCCTTGAATAGTCCGACGCGTTGGACTATTATTCGGAGACTACATCGTCAAGTGTCCACGCCATGAGCCTCTTTGAACTGAATGAACCATCCATCCTGAGTGACGAGCACCGGCTGATCCGGGATCAGGTACGCCGGCTCGTCGATGAGCGGATCCTTCCCTATGCCGATGAGTGGGAAGTGAGTGGGACGATTCCGAGACAACTGTTCCGCGACTTTGGCGCACTCGGATTCCTTGGGATGCGCCATCCCGTCGAGTATGGCGGCGGCGGACTTGGTGCCATGGCCTCCGTCATTTTTGGCGAGGAACTGGGTCGCTCCGGCTACGGAGGCGTGGCTAGCGCGCTGACCGTCCATAGCGACATGTCGATCGCCCACATCGCCCATCGAGGTAACCACGAGCAAAAGCAGCGATGGCTCATCCCAGCGTGCACGGGCGAAAAGGTCGGCGCAGTTTGCGTCACCGAGCCAAACGCTGGCTCCGACGTTGCATCCCTCAAAACGCGGGCTGAGCGGCGCGGGGCTGGCTGGGTGATTAACGGCTCCAAGACCTTCATTACCAACGGCGTCTACGGCGATATCTACGTAGTGGCGGCTCGCACGGATCCGGAAGCCAAGGGGAGCCGCGGCATTTCTCTGTTTGTTGTTGAGAAAGACACCCCCGGTTTCCGAGTCGGACGCAAGTTCGAGAAGCATGGCTGGCGCGCATCCGATACGGCCGAACTGTTCTTCGATGACGTGCAGGTTGGTTCGGATGCTCTCCTCGGCGAGGCCGGCAAAGGCTTCTACTACATCATGAGCACCTTCCAGAACGAACGCCTCGTAGCGGGAGCCATGGCGACCGGTCAGATGCTCAAGGCCATCGAGTACACCATTGATTATGTACGTGACCGTCAGGCCTTCGGGAAGTCGCTGTGGGAGCAGCCCGTCGTGCGCAACAAGCTAGCACTGATGGCATCCAAAACATTTGCGCTGCGCGCAATGGTCTACCAGGCGGCACAAATGGTGGAGGAAGGGAAAGACGTGGTACGTGAAGTCTCGATGATCAAAGCGTGGGGCTGTGAAACCTTGCAGGAAGTTGTCCATGGATGTCTTCAGCTCAATGGCGGCAATGGCTACATCATTGGAAATCCCGTTGAGCGCATGGCCCGCGATGCCCGTGTCCTGACCATCGGAGGTGGCGCCACTGAAGTTATGCTAGAAGAAGTTGCCAAGCGCATGTGAGGGCGACACCATGACCACGTCCCGCATTCTCGTGCAGATCCACGACGCCGTCGCGACTCTGACGCTCAATGATCCGGTTCGGATGAACACGCTGACGACCGGCCTCATGCAGGAAGCCTTGGCGGCGCTGGAGCGCATCAGGAAGGATGTGCGGGTCCGGGTGCTTGTTGTTCGGGCCACGGGACGCTCGTTCTGTGCAGGCGCTCGCCTTACAGACTTCCCCGCGCCCGGGGGCGTCGACGCGAACGGTAGAAGCGCACCCGAGGTGGTTAACCATCTGATGGGGGATCTGGGCAATCCGCTGGTTCTGGCACTTCATAATTTCCCGGTTCCGGTTCTGACGGTCGTACATGCAGTCGCGGCAGGCGGCGGCGTAGGCATCGCCCTGAGTGGTGACATTGTGATTGCTTCGCGCTCCGCTTACTTCTCCCTTCCCTTTGTTCCGAGTCTTGCTCTTCTACCGGACATGGGGGTTTCCTGGGTGATGCAGCGCACGATCGGCACGGCGCGCACTACCGCACTCTCGCTGCTTGGCGACCGTCTTAGTGCCGAAACCGCAGCGCAATGGGGACTGATCTGGGCCTGTGTCGACGACACCTGCCTTGACAACTTGGCAAACGAAACCGCAGCCAGGTTAGCCGCCTTACCCGCCAGCGGCATAGCAGAAATCCGCGCGACGGTACGCGGAGGGTCCCATCGCAGCTTACCTGATCAACTTGAGTATGAACGGACGCGCCAGGTCGCGTTGATGGCCAACTCCGATTTCGCCGTGGGTCTGACGGCCTTTGCAGCGAAACGCCCCCCATGCTTCGGACCTCGCGACACGACAACGACGGCACAGCACGAACGTTCGCGTTCGCTGCGAACGGCGATGGAAAAATCCTGATTCCGCCTGAGTGAGATGCCATGAAGGCCACCAAACCAAATTCGCAACGCATACAGCTCCGCCAGATACAGTGCGAGTCGCTTCAGCGAGAAGATGGACTCATCGACCTGGTCGCCACCTTGATTGACACCCGCCCCACCCCTTTGGCGTTGCCGGCGCGAACGGTTCCGGCCGGCTCCCCGGTCCACCAAATGGAGCTCCGCATCACAATTGACGATGACCGGTTGATCCACGAAGTCGAAGCGCGCACCCTGCATTCGCCTTACACGTTGTGCGCCGAGGTGGAACCTGCCTACACGCGATTGGTCGGCATGCGAATTGAACCCGGATTCAACGAGGAGGCGCGCCGCCTATTCCGGGGCATTGCAGGTTGTACGCATATGACGGAGCTGATCCCGGTTTTAGGTACGGCCGCGTTTCAAGCGATTTGGGGCCGGGCTGGCGGCTTCGGCGGCCCATCGCAAGGCAAGTCTCCCCTGGGCGGCTGTCATGCACTGCGTATTGAAGGGCCCGTGGTGCAAACGTACTTCCGCCATCTCCTCGATCAAGACGCGCACAAGCCATGATCACACTGGCCACTTAGCGGATGCCAGATACCACCATGGACAGTCTCCCAGTCAACAACATCTGCGATGAACCGAGCATATAGAACCATTCAATTCTCTCAACGGGATCACGTCGCCACACTGACTTTTGACAACCCCGGCAAGCGCAACGCACTCGATTTGCAAATGCGGGATGAAATCGCGGAAATAGTCGGTCTTATCGGCGAAAGTCAGGATATCCGTGCGGCGATCCTCATCGGCGCCGGTGGGCATTTCTGCTCGGGTGGAGATGTCCGCAATATCGCCGCTTCTCAGCTTGGCAATGCCGGCTGGCGCGTCCGTATGCAGAACGTTCACAGATGGCTACAGGAGTTGCTTACGCTAGATAAGCCGGTCATTGCCGCCGTCGACGGCGCGGCCGTTGGTGCGGGATTCAGTCTCGCACTTGCAGCGGACTTCATTCTCGCAACACCACGGGCACGCTTTGCAATGTCCTTTCTGCGAGTGGGCCTCGTGCCCGATTGCGGAGCGTTTTATACCTTGCCGCGCTTTGTCGGCATGCAGCGGGCTAAAGAGCTGATGCTGTCAACGCGCGAGCTTAGCGCGCCTGAAGCGCAGGCACTCGGAATTGTCATGGAAATACACGATGCTGATGTGCTACTGCAGCGTGCTCAGGTCTTGGCGGAGAGCTTTGTGAATGCCTCTCCAACGGCGGTGAGTCTGATCAAACGCACACTGAACGTTGCAGGAAATGCTGACCTCGCGGCGCTCCTTGAAATCGAAGCATCAACTCAGGCGCTGGCAGCCGGCACGGACGAGCACCGTGGCGCCGTCGACGCCTTCCTGAACAAAAAGCCATTCCCGTTCCAGTGGCCCCAAGGCTGAACCGCAGCTCCCACCTTCACGTCAGATTTCCTCGCCGGCGTCGAGGCGAGCGTAGCGGACTGCAACCTCGGTTCTATCAGCCTGCAAGCACTGCTCGTAGCAAGCCTGACAACACTCAAGGAGAAGTATCAATGACTCGCAAAGTATTCGTCGCCGGCGTCGGCATGATCCCTTTCAAGAAGCCTGGCACCAGCGAGAGCTATGACGTTATGGGCGCGCAGGCCGTACATCAGGCACTGGAGGACGCTGGCCTCTCCTACGCCGATGTGCAACAAGCCTATGCCGGGTACGTTTATGGCGACTCAGCCTGTGGTCAGAAGGCGCTGTATCGTGTTGGGATGACTGGTATCCCGGTCCTCAATGTCAACAACAACTGCGCCACCGGTTCCTCGGCACTGTTCCTGGCCCGCCAGGCGGTACAGAGTGGCGCGGTGGACTGCGCATTGGCAGTGGGTTTCGAGCTCATGAATCCCGGTGCGCTGAAATCAGTCTGGACTGACCGTCCTCTGGCACTGGAGCGTGCCAACGAAGTTGTGGAGGAACTGGTCGGCCGCCGGGAGGGCCTATCCAATGCCATCCGTCAGTTCGGCGGCGCGGGGATGGCTCATATGCGGAAGTACGGTACCAAGCTGGAGACATTCGCCAAGATTCGGGCCAAAGCGAGCCAGCACGCTGCACGCAATCCCTTTGCCGTGTTTCGCAACGTCATCTCCACCGAGGATGTGATGGCGGCCCCCATGCTATGGGAAGGCGTGCTGACCCGCCTGATGGCATGCCCACCAACCTGCGGCGGCGCTGCAGCGATCGTGGTGTCGGAAGACTTCGCCCGCAAGCGTGGTCTGCGCGCCAATGTGCTGATCGGCGCGCAGGCGCTCACCACCGACACGCCGAGTACGTACGAGGCAAAGGACATGATCCGCGTGGTGGGCTTCGACATGAGCCGCGCAGCGGCCAACAGCGTGTATGAGCAGGCGGGCATCGGGCCCGAAGATATCGACGTAATCGAGCTGCACGACTGCTTCGCGCAAAATGAGCTGCTCACATATGAGGCCCTTGGCCTGTGCGCGGAAGGCGAAGGCGAGAAGCTCGTCAATGATGGCGACAACACATATGGCGGCGAATGGGTGGTCAATCCCTCGGGCGGCTTGCTGTCAAAGGGCCATCCACTCGGCGCCACCGGGCTGGCCCAATGCTATGAACTGACACAGCAGTTGCGCGGATCGGCGGGTGAGCGACAGGTTGCCAATGCCAAGACCGCGCTGGCACACAACGTAGGCCTCGGGGGCGCTTGCGTCGTGACGGTCTACCAGAGCGCAAGCTAACTGAGGGTGCAACTGCAGCCATCGCTGCTCTACCGTTGGCTGCATTCCCTTGTATCGGAGATGAATGGTGACTTCTGCTAGGCAAGGTCCGCTCGCCGGACTGAAAGTGTTGGAAATTACAGGTATCGGTCCTGGCCCTTTCTGCGCGATGCTGTTAGCCGACTTAGGCGCGGATGTGGTCGTAGTAGACCGTGTCAACGTCGGTGCTGACGATCTCGATCTGGGTGAACATGCCTTATCCAACCGTGGCAAACGTTCGGTCGCATTGGATCTCAAGACGCGGGAAGGCGTCGAAAGTGTGCTGCAGCTAGTGACCAACTGTGATGCCCTCATCGAGGGCATGCGACCCGGCGTCATGGAGCGGCTCGGGCTCGGTCCAGAAATATGCCTGAAACGCAATCCCCGCTTGGTGTACGGGCGCATGACCGGCTGGGGACAAAATGGACCGCTTGCGCATGCAGCAGGTCACGACCTTAACTACCTTGCCCTGTCGGGTGCCCTCTGGTATGCCGGACAGCCCGGCGAACCGCCACTTTCGCCACCCACTCTCGTCGGTGATATCGGGGGCGGCGCGATGTACCTCGCAGTCGGCTTACTGGCCGGCATCATGAGTGCTCGCCAGACCGGTAAAGGCCAGGTTGTCGATGCCGCCATTGTCGACGGCAGCGCCCACATGACAACTTTATTGTTGGCCCTCCGCGCAGGCGAGAAGATGACCAGCAACCGCGGGCAAAGCCTGCTCGACGGTCCTCACTGGTACAACACTTACCGCTGCGCCGACGGCAAATTTGTCTCGCTGGGATCGCTTGAGCCGAAGTTCTACCGTGAACTGCTTCAGCGGCTGGGTCTGGAGAACGATCCCGCCTTCCGCGACGGCTACGCACCGCGCAACTGGTCAGCGTTGCGCGACCGCTTTTCTGAGTTGTTCGCCCGGCGCAGCCGCGCGGAGTGGTGCACGGTGCTGGAAGGCACCGATGTCTGTTTTGCTCCTGTACTGACGCCAGAAGAAGCTGCTGCACATCCCCATATGAGTGCCCGCAAGGTGTATAGCTCCGATGGCGGCGTCTTGCAAGCTACCCCTGCACCGCGTTTCTCGGATACCCCGGCTGCGAAACCGGGGCCCATCCCGCGGCGGGGCGAGCATACCGAGGAAGTTCTGAGCGAATGGACGACAAGCATGCCGAGTTGAGGCCGCGGGGGAGGACGATCTGGGAAATCAACTTCCCCGACGCATAGCCTCGCGTGTCGGCGGACGAGGAACAACGCCTTAACGTTCAGGGGCCGCGACCTGGAGGTGAACAGCCGGCGGTGACCGGCCAAATCCAATCGCTGACCGAAGATCCATCGCGGACATTCGAACTCCTTCTGTCGACTACGGCTGTCGACCAGTCTCATGAGTGGATGACCGTGCTTAGGACGGCCGGGCACCCGCGATTCTGGACATCGAGCACGATGGACTCGGGCCCGGAAACATTGAGGACGGGCCAGGCTCTCGGCGTACTTCACCAGTTCCGGGTCGGCATTCGGATTTGGACGATCGAGATCGGCGCGCTTTGGCTGCAGTGTGTCGGAATGGCGGGGTGGCCATGTGGACGCGGTTCAATCGGCGTCTGCGCGATGACAGGGCCAAGGATCCAGACCATGCGAAAACAGAAAGAACCGTCCGATGCCATGCTACCGACGCTGGCCCGCCTCCATCGCGAGGTGCGGACGATGACCCGGCGGATGCATCGCAAGTCGATGCTGCGGGCTCGCGATGGCGTCGACGACTACGCGGAAAACCTGTCGGCCGTGATCAACGATATCCTAGATCAAAGCGCCGCCTCCCACGAGAAAGTCATCTGCTTCGCTTCGGCGTCGCAGTTTGGCATCCCGATGCATCACCACAGCGAGCGTTGTCGTCTGGCAGCCTTATATACGGGCTCAAGTGCGATGCGTGTGTTGTACTGGACGGCTGTCCGGCGAATGCGCTCAAGCTGGCCGCCGCTCCAGGCTGAGTCGGATCTCGATGCGAGGTCTTGCAAATCCCATGTGAATGCGGCATTCGCTCCAGCCCCGAAGTCACCTGAGACGGTCCTTTGCACAAAGTGCGAAACCTTGCGCATCGATTCGCTCAGTTCCCATGGCCACGACGCATTGCACCCTATCTCCGGAATACATTTCCGATGCATTGGCAGCGGCGTGCTGGTCGAAGCGATCGAGCACGAGTGCCGAATTTGCTGCACAACGTGGACTCGGCACAGGAGTGCTTCAAGCCTGTTCGTGAGTTGGTCCATTTCGACGCAAGGCTGAGGTTCAAGGTCTATACGGGGTGATTGTGGCCTAGTGGGCAGAAATGCCGCTCAATGAAGGAACCCGACCGGCAGATCTTCGAGATTGGCCGATGATCGCCAACCGTCCCTCGTGGGAGAAGGAACGACGGCTTTGCCTCGTAACCCGCCGTCGCGGTCACCCGGGAGTCAATGGCGAACGGCCGGGCAGCGACGGCCGCGACCTGGAGGGGACAGCCGGCCGTGACCGGCCATTCTCAATCATCCGATCCTCCGCCAACGAATGACGGGACCGCACCAAACAACAGACATTGAAGGAAACGTAGCTGCACCGGAACACCATCGAGCCGCGAGCCGCTGCTTTAACCGGACCTGCCCTCCGGAGTCTTCGGTGATTCAATATGCGTGACTTCGTGCTTGGTAGCCGTTGGAACTTGCGGAGAGCTTCATGCCGAGCCTCGCATGAAAACGTGCCAGGTCGAAAACGTATTGCAGTCAGTCTCAAGTTGAGACCTCGATGCCACGCCCCGTCGACTCCGCCCCCCCGAATTGCGCTATCTCACGAACAAGCTGCATGACAGTACGGCATGCTAACGTGAGCTCACCATGACGCGACATGGCCAACGCAATATGGCGGGTGATCTGTGGATTGGTGATCTTCGATGCCTGCAAGCGGCAATCCCGGCCGGCATTCGAGATCGCATACGGCCCCAGCAACGCGTACATGCCCCCGTCGGCGACGATATGGGTCTGCAGGCTTAGCGAATCGGCCTCCACCGCGACATTCAGCGCAACATCATGCTCCAGTGCCAATTGATCCAGTCGGTCGCGCCAGCTATTGGGCCGGCAGAACATTACCAGGGGAAGATTGTGCAGCGCGGAGAACTGTACGGTGGGGTTGGCGGTCACGCGGTCTCCCTCTGCGCTAACCAGGTAGGTCGCCGTTTCGACTAAGTACACGTCGCCGTGCTTTGGCACCGGACTATGGCGGAACAGGATGGCCAGATCGACATGCCCAGCTTCCAGCCAGTTCTCCAGTTGCGCACCTTGTCCCTCGCGCACACTGAGTTGCACCAAGGGGTAGCGCTCCTTCAGGCGGTAATAAAGCGTGCTGACCAGCGGATGCGCCGTGGAAGGCAGGATTCCGATGCGAACCGTGCCAATAGGCTTGCCTGAGGTCGAGTGGATGTCGTTGACCAGTTGGTCCGTGCCTGCCACCCACGCCCGGACCTTGGGCGCCACGCGCTCGCCGAATTCAGTAAGCACCACCCCGCGACCCGTGCGCTGGAATAGACGCCCCCCGCATTCCTGCTCAAGTTCATTGAGTTGACGGCTGATTTGGGGCTGGCTCGTGCCATAGGACTGAGCCACCTTGCTCAGACTGCCCAGGTCGGCAGCCGCCAGGAACAGTTTCCATGCGGAGTAGTTCATCGCTTGCCTTGGCTCCCATGCTATACGGAATCAGTATATCTGAAATATTCAGCATGACACTTCCGGCATGCCATGGCGACTCCTAGACTGCCTCACATGCCCGCCACTGTTATGGAGACACCAGCAGCGGCGGGCTCTCCGGGCAAAGCATCCGGCACCCGGCGACTCCATACTCATACAGGAAGTGACATGAAAGACATCGATCTGCGCGGTCTTGTTCCGGCTCCCGTTACCCCCTTTACGCGCGACGGCGCGGTTGACCATGCCGCGATTCAGCGCCTGGGTTCGTGGCTTGGCAAGTTTGATGGCGTCAAGGGCTTGGTCGTTCTCGGCCACGCGGGCGAAGGCACGTTCCTATCGCAAGACGAACAAATTGCCGTGATCGAAAGCTTCGTGAAGTCGGTCGATGGCAAGCTACCTGTTATTGCGGGCATCACGCTGGAAGGCACCGAGGTTGCTGCGGCCGAAGCCAAGCGCGCTGTCAAGTCTGGCGCCTCGGCCGGCCTCGTCTATCCGTCGCACGGCTGGCTGCGCTTCGGCTACCAGAAGGGCGCGCCGCAAGACCGCTATCGCGCCATCTACGAGGAAAGCGGCCTGCCGCTGATCCTGTTCCAGTACCCGGATGCCACCAAGGCTACCTACAACCTGGAAACACAGCTCGAGATCGCCGCGCAGCCGGGCGTATTCGCGATGAAAAATGGCGTGCGCAATATGCGCCGCTGGGACACCGAGATCCCCGTCATCCGCAAGGAGAACCCAGAGCTCCAGATCCTCACCTGCCACGACGAGTACCTGTTGCACACGATGTTCGACGTGGACGGCGCTCTGGTGGGCTACGGCAATATCGCGCCCGAGTTGCTGATCGAACTGATCAAGGCTGGCAAGGCAAAGGACTATCCGCGCGCCCGCGCCCTGCACGACCAGCTCCTGCCCGTGACCAAGAACGTGTACCACCGTGGCTCGCATATGGAAGGCACCGTGGCGCTCAAGCACGCCCTGGTGGCACGCGGCATCCTGGAACACGCCACCGTGCGCTCCCCGCTGCTGCCGCTGGAGCCCGGCGCCGAGATCGACATTGCCAACGCCATGCGCGCTGCCGGGCTCGTTGGCTAAACGGTGGCGGGCGCAGCCACAAGGCTGTGCCTGCCAGCCGGGTCGAGCCACGCTATTGGTTTCTCCCGTTATGCCGCAGCCGGCAGGCACAACGGGAGCAATACAAGGCTTCACGCTGACCCGCTTCCGGGCTGCCCCCCTGTCGCGGGCTGCAGCTCCGGTTGCAAGAATGGCCATGACGAAGTAGAAGCCGACAACATAAGAAAAAGATGGCCGGTGCTCACACACCATGAGCCATTCAACTTGGAGACAGCATGGACACCACTACGGTTGCACCCATGTACAACAGTGGCAGGAGCGATGCGGCAAGCAGCGCGCCATTTGATCCGCGGCGGCGGGCAGCGCAACTTCTCTTTCGCATCGAGAACGTTCCCTTTAGCAGATGGCACACCAAGGCCCGCATTGTCATGGGCAGTGCCACACTGTTCGACGCATTCGACGCGCTCTCACTGGCGTTTGTCATGCCGGTTCTGGTTGGGCTCTGGCACCTGTCGCCCGGCGAGATCGGGGTCCTGATCGCTGCCGGATACCTTGGGCAGGTCATCGGTGCACTATGCTTCGGTTGGCTGGCCGAGCGCCTGGGCCGGGTGCCGAGTGCCTCCGTGACCGTGGGCCTGATGTCGGTCATGAGTGTGGCGTGTGCCTTTGCCGGCAACTTCCACCTGCTGTTCCTGTGCCGCTTCATCCAGGGCATTGGCGTCGGCGGCGAGGTACCGGTTGCGGCAACCTATATCAATGAACTGTCGCAAGCCCATGGCCGTGGCCGCTTTTTCCTGCTCTATGAACTGATCTTTCCCGTTGGCCTGATGCTCGCGGCCCAGGTCGGTGCCTTCCTGGTTCCGCGCTTTGGCTGGGAGTATATGTTCCTGGTTGGCGGGATACCCGGCTTGGTCGTGGCACTGCTGATCATGCGGCTGCCGGAATCACCGCGATGGCTGATCGGCAAAGGCCGGTTCGACGACGCAGAGCGCGTGATCGGCGAAATCGAGGCTAGCACCCCCAGGCGAAACCTTGATCCGCAGCACAACGCCGCAGAGACGGACCGGCGTATCTCAGAACTGTACGAAGGCCTCCACTCGCAGAAAAAGGGCAACTGGAAGGAGCTGTTCTCGCCGTTCTATCGTGGTCGTACAGTGGTGGTATGGCTGCTGTGGGCGAGCTCCTATTTCGTTGCGAATGGCATCAACAACTGGTTGCCGAGCCTTTACAAGACGGTCTATCACCTGCCACTGCAGGAGTCGCTGCACATGGCCTCGCTCTCCAACGTGCTCAGCACCTGTGCCGTTCTTGTCTGTGCGCTGTCGGTAGACCGCGTGGGTCGTCGTCGCTGGGCCATGGGGTGTTTCGTGGTCAGCGGCATACTGCTCGCCGTCCTGGGAGCTCTTGGCGCAGCCAGCCCCTGGTCGGTCATGCTGCTGGCTTCCTCAGCTTATGCCGTGATGGGTTCGGCGACGGTGCTGCTGTATCTGTACACGCCGGAAATCTATCCCACACGTATCCGTGCGATTGGAACCGGCCTAGCAACCTCATGGCTGCGAGCTGCCTCCGCCACGGCACCGGCCGTTGTCGGCATGGTGCTAACGGGGCAAGGTATTGCCACCGTCTTCCTGATGTTTGCGGGCGCCTGCGTGGTCGGTCTTGTCGCGGCCAGCCGAATGACCGAGACCACCAACCGCCCGCTGGAAGAGATTTCACCCTGACTGACTGACGTGCCAACGCAGCGGCGCAGACCGCTGCCGTCAAACGCTTCACGGCGATCGTCGGACTCAACTTTCCTTGCAGCCGGGCACTCGAAGCGTATCGAGCGCCCGGCGCTGGGAGGAGACCGCTCGCCTGCCTTTCACAGGTTTGTAACGACTCGACATAACAAGGAGACATCCATGAGGAGTTGCGGGAAATGGTGCGCGGGTCTTTTGTGTGCCGCGCCGCTGTTCACTTCGGCACAATCGGTGACGCTTTACGGCCTCGTCGACACAGGAGTCGAGTATGTGAACAATATTGGTGCCAGCAAGGACAGTGTCGTGCGGATGCCGAACCTGACTGCCACGGTGCCTTCGCGCTGGGGGATGCGCGGGACGGAAGACCTTGGGGGAGGCCTGAAATCTGTATTCGTCCTGGAATCGGGCTTTGCCGCTGACTCCGGATCGTCAAACCAGGGAGGACGCTTGTTCGGCCGTCAGGCCTTTGTCGGGCTGAGCAATCAGTGGGGACAACTCTCCTTCGGCCGTCAGTGGACGATGACCTTCTGGTCGACGCTGGACTCTGACGTACTGGGGCCCAACATCTACGGCGCCAACTCGTTGGACAGCTATCGGCCCAATGCCCGCGCCGACAACGCCATCGCCTACAAGGGCACATTCGGCGGATTGACTGTCGGCGCGACATACAGCCTTGGGCGCGACACAGTCAATGCTGGCCAGAACCCCGCGGGAACCAACTGCGCCGGAGAGAATCCCGCCGACAGCAAGGCCTGCCGGGAATGGTCAGCGATGCTGCGGTATGACGCGAGCTGGTGGGGCCTGGCGACTGCATATGATTCCTTGCGCGGGGGCACGGGCGCCGCAGGGGGACTGGTGAACAGCGGCATCAAGGACGACCGCCTGCACTTTGGCGGCTACATGGTCCTGTCCAAGGCGAAGGTCGGTATCGGTGGCACCTTCCGGAACAATGAGGGCAGCATCACGTCCCATAGCCAGCTCTATTATGCGGGCCTGGCCTACGACATCACGCCCGCATTCAATCTTGCAGGGCAGATCTACTACCTTGGATTCAACCATAGTGCCAACAAAGCATGGCTCGCGGCTCTGCGAGGTACCTACGCCTTCTCCAAGCGGACCTCCGCCTATCTCACGACTGGCTTCATTGATAACCGGGGCCAACTGGCCATGTCGGTCAGTAGTGGTAGCGCCGTCGGAACCAGTGCGCCGGCACCGGGCGGCAACCAGTTTGGTGCGATGCTTGGCATCAAGCATATCTTCTGAGTCGGCGCTATACCTGTTTATCGCCGGCTCAGGCGAAGGCAGCAAAGGCAGAATCCATTCCTTGGCCGCTCGCCAATCGAGGCAGAGCGGCAAGCATGCAAAGTCAATATCGGGAGACGACAATGAGAGGTATCTTGAGAGCGTTGCTGGCCGCAAGCTTTGGTCTTGTCGCCACGCTGGCTTTTGGCCAGACTTACCCCAACAAGCCCGTCAGAATCGTTGTACCGTATCCCGCAGGTGGAACAGTGGACGCTGTCACACGGGTTGTTGCGCAACGCCTGAGCGAAAACCTCGGCCAGCAATTCATTGTCGATAACCGACCTGGAGCCAGTGGAACGCTGGGCAGCAAGTTGGTAGCGACCTCGGCGCCGGACGGATACACCCTACTTGTGCAGGCATCGACCTTCGTGGCCACGCCGATGCTGATGAGTTCAAAAACCTATGACATAGAGAAGGACTTCACGGCAATTACGCAACTTGGTAGCGTCCCGATGCTAGTGACAGCGCATCCGGGGGTTCCTGCCAGGGATCTGAAAGAGTTCATGGCTGCCATCCGGAAGGAGCCCGGAAAGTACACTTTTGGAACCTCGGCAGTGGGCTCGGCAAGCCACCTTGCCGAAGAAGCGATCAAGCACGAAAGCAAGCTCCAGTTTGAGATCATTCCTTACAAGGGTACCGCTCCGGCGTTGACGGAAGTGATGGGGGGGCACATCAATGCCATGGTGGATGCCCTGCCATCGACGTTGCCCCATGTAAAGAGCGGAAAGCTGAAGCCGCTCGCCGTCACCAGTGCGAAGCGCATTGCCGTGTTGCCGGACGTTCCGACAGTTGCGGAGTCGGGACTGACCGGCTTCGAGATGGTTTCCTGGTACGGCTTGTGGGGACCGGCGAGAATGCCCGCTGAATTGACTCAACGCATTCGGAATGAAGTCGCAAAGGCATTGGCTTCGGAAAAAACGGTCAAGGTATTGGGCGAGTATGGATTCAGCGCCACGGCGTCCCAGCCGGCGGACTTCACCACATACATCAGGCAGGAGAAGGCCAGATTCAGCACCCTGATCAGGGAAGCAAATATCAAGCTCGACTGAGCGGCACTCGGACAGCTACGATGAGCGCTTATACCGCACGCGACCGGGCCAGCGCGGTGAAACACATTTGTGGTCGCGCTGCGGGAATGGTTGAGTTTGACTACGAGACCGCTTGGCAGGACGCGATTGACCTGGAGCACCTCGGCCGGCAACACAGTGTCGACGTCCAGTATCGCGCCGTCGAGCATGTCTCGGTTGCATCCCCGGAAGCACTGGTGCGTGGCCTGGGCATGGAGAAACCCCCATTCAGGCAGCGCTACCTCTACTGCAGGTTCGACATGGCCGCGCTGTCTGAGGATACGCTGCGCAAACTGGAAGAGCCTGCCATCGAACATGGCGACTACCTCATGTCCGGCCACCTCTTTAAGGAGGCAACACTGACTTGGGCGTGAGCGGATGGATTCACACGCTGGACTGGGGCCGCCGGAGGAATCCCACTTCGGGCAGGATCATTTGACTGCAACGCCACTGTCATTGGACATTGAGCCCCTCGTTAGCGGATGACCGAGTCACGGGTCGGGCAGCGACCATGTGAGGACATGCAGACTTGGTCTCCCTTCGTAAGAAAAGAGATTGTCATGGAAGCACTGCACTCCCCTCCCGGCAATACCTCGCGATCAGCGAGGGCGTCTGCACGGTTCACGGCGATAGATGAAAGAAGGAACGTTCACAAATCGCACGCTCGTAGCGCGACTACCTCAACAGTACTGATTGTGCGACTAACCTGCATTCCAAGGCTATCGTCGTAACGCTCCCGGGCCGGCTTCCACCAAGAGCTCCGCCGTCAGTTGTAACCCAGAATCGCCACGGTTGCGACGTCCGGCCGATTCCCGGAATTTTCCATGAGGGCCATTGTCGGTCTCTTCGGAAGCCTGCTGCTCAGCGATGCGTAGGCCGCGTCCGTGCATGCCTTTTCTTCTCCCGGCGCCTGCGGCGCTACTTCAACGTGGCCTGAATACTGGGGTGTGGGTAAAGACGTCATCGTCATTCCTGAAGTCGCTCTTGAGAGCGGAAGTAGTTCAGTGCCCGCTTCGTACCTGCTGAAAAAACCTGGATGGGACGCTACGCGCGTTCCCAAGCGCGCGCACGGGGAGCCGAGGCACCCATCCTCCGTTGAGCCGTCCAGAACAGCACCCGGAGTGCAAAGCCATCTTCGCCTTCGACATGTCGAAGCATGTCAAAGGGCGGATCCATACTGACGCCAAGCACCGACGCACAAGCGTATCCAACCACGCGCTCACGCGCTGCTTTGGACCGAAGCCGTTCGTTGAGCAAGCCATACAGGACATCCCGGTAGCCGGAGTTGCCACGATTGACACGGATTGCGGTCCTGGCCTCCAGTTCGAGGCCGTGGGAGCAGCAGTTCACCTCCTGCAGCAAATCGAGGAGTGCTTCCTTCCGGGATCGAGACGTCGAAACCATGACCCAACCTACTGAACCAACAATCGAATGTCCATGGTAGAACCCGCCATGAGGATCGGATATGTAGGTTGCGTAGGAAATCCACACGTGCACCCGCCACGTTCCATATAAAAGTGCTTTACGCACCTCCCCCATTCTTGGTGAACGGTAGCTCCAATTCATGGGCAGGCATCAGAGCCGCTTAGTGATCATCGCATTGGAAAAGGGCACTGCAAATTCCTATGTAACGTAGATATTCCAGCGCGCCATTGGCTCATATGCTTCGACTGTGCCTGGACAACGAGCGAAAGCCTCCGTTCCCCGGCTAAAGGAAACTCTTCAGCGTCGGAGCGCGTATGTCAGACCAACATGTATCTCATCTCGTTGCAATTGTCGGCGCAGCAAACGTGCTGCTTGGGGACGACACACTGGCCTATGTGACGGACTATCGCGGCGTCTTCCGCGGACAAGCGCTGGCTGTCGTACGCCCAGGCTGCACTGAGGAGGTCAGTGCTGTCATGACGTACTGCTACGAGAACGGGATTCCCGTTGTTCCGCAGGGGGGCAACACATCGCTGCTGGGCGGCAGCGTACCGGATACAAGTGGCAAGGCAGTCGTGTTGGCTCTGACCCGCCTAAACCATATCCGGCATATCGACGAGCTCAATGCCACCATGGTCGTGGAAGCCGGCGTCACCCTTATCGCCGCGCGAACGACCGCTGAAGAGGCCGGAACGCTGTTCCCGCTCCGGATAGGCTCCGAAGGCAGTTGCCAGATCGGCGGAAATCTCTCGACGAATGCAGGTGGCACCGCGGTACTGCGATATGGAAACATGCGCGATCTGGTTTTGGGCCTAGAAGTGGTTCTGCCCAATGGCAAGGTATGGAACGGTCTCAGAGCCCTGCGCAAGGACAACGCGGGATATGACCTAAAGCATTTGTTCATCGGCTCCGAAGGCACCCTCGGCATCATTACTGCGGCTGTCCTTAAGCTTTTCCCCCGCCCCCGCGCGGTCTGCGTGGCGCTGCTTGGGGTGGAAACCGCTGACGCCGCCCTTCAGACGTTCGGCTTGCTACGGCAGCGGCTGGGAACCGATGTGACAGCGTTCGAACTGATTTCCGAGGATGCCATGACCTTGGTGCTATCGCATCTCGGCCGTCAGCACTCTCCCCTGATGACCTTACATCCATGGCATGTCCTTGTCGAGATGTCATCGACCGCCACCCAGGAAGATGCCGATGCGATCTTCGTGACAACGCTCAGCGAAGCTGCCGAAAGAGGTCTGATCTCGGATGCCGCCATTGCAGCGAATGAAAAGCAGGTAGCAGATTTCTGGCTCATTCGCGAAGAAATCTCGGATGCCCAGACAAGAACGCGCGGCAGCGTGCGGTGCGACGTTTCTGTGCCGCTCTCAAGCATTCCTGCCTTCATTCGTGAGACTTCCGCGAAGGTTCTGGCGGCAGCCCCAGAGACGCGTATGGTCGTCTACGGGCACGTGGGAGATGGCAACGTCCATTTCAACCCGCTCCGTCCGGGCAACATGACGCCCGAGTCGTACCTGAACCGGCATGGCGACAGCATTACCCGGATCGTCGACCAGGCGGCAATGGATCTCCAGGGCTCGATTTCGGCCGAGCACGGCGTCGGTACGGCCAAGCGCGACGAACTGCTGAACGTGCGCAGTCAGGTCGAGCTTGAAATTGGCTGGCGCGTCAAGCAGGCGCTGGACCCGCTCAATCTGCTCAATCCCGGCAAGGTTCTTCCTGAGCTTCCTTCCGCCGCCTGAAATCAGGCACCCACGGAGCTTCGCATGATCGATACACCCTCCTTGGTCGAACAGGACAAACTGCACTGGGTTCATCCCGTGGTTTCCCTACGCCAGCATGAATCAAAAGGCGCACGCATCTGGGCGAGCGCTGAGGGCATCCATCTTATCGACACGGATGGCCGCCGCGTCCAGGATTCGTTTTCGGGGCTATGGTGTGTGAATGCTGGCTACGGCCAGCAATCCCTCATCGACGCTGCCACACGACAACTGCAGAAGTTGTCCTATGGGACGGGCTACTTCCACTTCGCAAACGAACCGGCGGTGCGACTGGCATCGCGTCTCGCAGAGCTCGCTCCCGAGGGCTTGACCCGCGTGCTTTTCGGCCAGGGCGGCTCGGATGCGATCGATACCGCCGTTCGTGTCGTGCGCTATTACTTCAACGCTACGGGCCAACCTGAAAAAAAGCACTTCATTGGCTTACAACGCGGGTACCACGGTTCGTCGAGCACCGGCAGCGGGCTCACCGCCCTTCCGGCGTTTCATCGCCACTTTGACGTGCCGGGCCCGCAGCAGCATCACATTCCCTCGCCGTATCCGTACCGGCACCCTGATGGCCCGGACCAAAATGCGGTGCTGGAAAGCACTGTCCATGCGCTTGAAGCGAAGGTGGGAGAAATCGGTGCCCACCGCGTAGCCGCCTTCATTTGCGAGCCAATCCAGGGCTCCGGCGGCGTTATCGTGCCACCGGCCGGTTTCCTGCGTGCCATGCGTGAGGCTTGTGACCGTTTCGGAATCCTTCTGATCGTCGACGAAGTCATTACCGGCTTTGGCCGTACCGGACCATTGTTTGCCTGCGAAAGCGAAGGCGTCAGTCCGGACGTGATGACCGTGGCCAAAGGCCTCACCTCGGGCTACATACCGATGAGCGCGACCCTGATCAGTGAAAAGATCTACCAAGCGATTGCAGACGCCGGCGACGACGGCGCTGTATTTGGCCATGGCCAGACTTATGCTGGCCACCCGGTAAGCGCGGCGGTCGCAAATGCGGCGCTTGATCTGTATCTCGATGGAGGACTCCTCGAGAACGGAGCATCGGTCGGACAGTACTTCCTTGAGCAACTCGGAACGCTCGAGGAGCTTCCGTATGTCGGGGAAGTTCGTGGTCGAGGCCTCCTTGCCGCCGTTGAACTCGTCGATGACAAAGAAAGCAAGCGAAAGCCACGAAAGAGCAAACGACTTGGTGAGCGTGTCCTGGAGCACGCGCTGGAAGAGGGGCTCGTGTTCCGCGCCTTCTCCGACGACATTCTCGGCTTCGCGCCGGCTCTGAACTACACCAGAGCCGATGTGGATTCGTTAATTCAAATTCTGCGATTTTCCCTCGACAAAGCAGTCGCAGAGACATTTTAAAAGGAGCGATGATGAAACTGACAGACTTCAAAGTATTGACCTTCGACTGCTACGGCACCCTCATCGATTGGGAAACCGGCATCTACAACGCCCTGCAGCCACTGATCGAAAAGGCCGGATACGCCGGGAAAAGGCGTGACGAGATTCTCGAAATCTATGCTAGGCATGAGGCTGACCAAGAAGTCCTGACGCCGAGCCTCGCCTATTCTGTGCTGCTGAGCGTCGTCTACCGCCGGCTCGCCAATGAGTGGAACGTCGGCGTAACCGATGAGGAAGCCAACACGTTCGGTGCCTCCGTGCCCGACTGGCCCGCTTTCCCCGATACGGTCGAAGCGCTGCGCTATCTCAAGCAACACTACAAGCTGGTCATCCTGTCGAACATTGATCGCCTTTCGTTCCGCGGCAGCAATGCCCGTCTCGGCGTGGAATTCGACGCGATTTACACCGCGCAGGACGTCGGAGCCTACAAGCCGAGCCCCCGCAACTTCGAATATATGCTGGGACGCCTGAAGCAAGACTTCGGCCTGGAGAAGGACGATATTCTGCACACCGCCCAGAGCCTGTTCCATGATCACGCCCCGGCAAACGGCTTCGGTCTCGCCTCGGCATGGATCGACCGCCGGCACGCGGACAAGGGTTGGGGCGCCACCATGCCTCCCCCGGGAACGCCCAAGTATGACTTCCGCTTCGAGAGCATGATTGCGCTGGCCCGGGCGCACCAAGAAGAATTGAAGACCTGAGCCACCCCACTGAATCCCGCCGCATAGGCGGCGGGGTCTTGGCACCCATCTCCCATTGATACTCCCGCCGGCGCTGCATGCAAAGCGCCCACGCGCTCACGCGGCGCGCATGTTTGTCACCCGGCCGTTTCGCAGGAAACTAGACATGAATCTCCTGAAGGATACAAACCTGCTGCGCCAGCATGCCTATATCGACGGCCACTGGCAAGCTGCCCGCTCCGGCAAGACGCTGGATGTGGTCAACCCGGCAACCGGTGCCACGCTGGGTAGCATTCCCGACTGCAATGCGGACGACACCCGGGCGGCGATCGAGGCGGCGAACCGCGCCTTGCCGGAATGGAGCGCGATGACGACGCACCAGCGCGCCGCGCTGCTGCGCAAGTGGCATGACCTCATGCTGGCTCACGCCGATGACCTGGCGATGCTGATGACCCTGGAGCAAGGCAAGCCATTGGCCGAAGCGCGCGGGGAAGTCCTCTACGGCGCCTCGTTCGTGCAGTGGTTCGCCGAGGAAGGCATCCGCGCCTACGGCGAGACCATCCCGGCCACGCAGGCGAACCGCCGGATCATTGTCCGCAAGGCGCCTGTCGGCGTATGCGCGGCGATTACGCCCTGGAATTTCCCCAACGCGATGATTACCCGGAAGCTGGCTCCCGCCCTCGCAGCAGGCTGCACAGTCGTGGTTAAACCTTCGGAACTCACTCCTTATTCAGCACTCGCGCTTGCCGAACTCGCAGAGCGGGCGGGAATCCCCGCCGGGGTTCTCAATATCGTAACTGGCCTTCCCAAAGCGATCGGCGGCGAACTCACATCGAATCCCATTGTCCGCAAGCTGACTTTCACCGGATCCACCCCGGTGGGCAAGCTCTTGCTGCGCCAATGCGCCGACACGGTAAAGCGGGTCAGTATGGAACTCGGCGGGAATGCTCCCGTCGTCGTGTTCGACGACGCCGACCTGGAGCAGGCGGTATCCGGCGTGATGGCTAGCAAATTCCGGAACAGCGGGCAAACCTGCGTCTGCGCGAACCGCATTTACGTTCAGTCCGGCATTTACGAACGCTTTACCGAGCGCCTGGCTCAAGAAGTCCGGAAGCTGCGTGTTGGCGCTGGTACAGAAGAGGAAGTAACTATTGGCCCCTTGATTAACGAATCGGCGGTGAAAAAGGTCGTCACCCACGTGGAGGACGCGCTGAGGCAAGGTGCTAGAGTTGCTGTGGGCGGCGAGTTCTCCGAGCGAGGCTCTCAGTTCTTTATGCCGACTGTCCTGACCGATGCCCGCGACGGGATGCTGGTGGCCAGCGAGGAAACATTCGGACCCGTGGCCGCCTTGTTCCGCTTCGAGACCGAAGACGAAGTCATTCGGCGCGCCAACGATACCCCTTACGGCCTCGCCGCTTATCTGTTCTCGCGCGATGTGAACCGCGTGTTCCGGGTGGCTGAAGCATTGGAATACGGCATGGTGGGCCTGAACACCGGTGTTATCTCGTCCGCGGTTGCGCCGTTCGGGGGTGTCAAGGAATCCGGGCTCGGCCGCGAGGGCTCGCACCACGGCATTGAGGAGTTCCTTGAGGTGCAGACTCTACACCTCGATCTGGCGTAACGGAGCCCCGCCAAAGAATATGCCGGCCCGATGGCCGGCTTTTTTCTGTATGCGATGTTACTCAGCAGTCGGAAATATAGGCGACAGATGGAGCGTCGAAGAATGAACGGACAAGACGCGGCTTATTCTGGACGTCGGCGAGTTGCTCCTCGATCCGCTCGCGTAGCCTCTCGCCCTTT
>NZ_QKWJ01000008.1 GCF_003353055.1 Cupriavidus lacunae | reverse complement strand
CGTACTTGCTAAACTTGTTCATGACCTGCCCCCTCAATTGTGGCTCTGGGCCGCTGGTTCAACACACCTCAAGCCTAATCCACGTCGCTTGAGGTGCGGCAGGTCAATACATTTTGTCTAGCCACAACGCTCGTCAATCAGCTTCTTAGCCCAATCGGAAGCGTGCTGCCACGCCTCCCCTTCGCTGAAGAAACTGCCAGGGACAGGATAACGATCGAAGATTTTCAGCGGCTTTCCATCTGCCGCTTTCGTGCAGATCGTCACCTCGCCTTGCCATGGTCCGGACTCATCTGGAGATGTTGCGGACGCTTCATACCAGTGGTCTCTGAAGTACGTGAAGCCTTGGAGATCCATCTTTTCTCCTACTGCCGGCGAAGATCGTAGCTTACTGAATTATCCTCTTCTCTGGCGCCATGGTGCGCGTGTCAGCCAGGCCCCGGAAGGACATCAATTGCGCGGTTCTGAACCACTGAGGCTTCGGATCAGATCCCTGGGTTGAACCCCAGCGCCGCGCTGACCGCGCGCGCCTCGTGCCGCACGGCGCTGCCGATGGGCCCGTCGATGGCAGGATCGAAGCCGCCGGTGGCGCCCAGCGCCGTCAGCACCGCGCAGACGCGCCCGGTGTAGTCGCGCACCGGCGCCGCCACCGCGCTGATGCCGGTCAGGTTGGTGTCGCGCACCCAGGCGCAGTCGTTGGCCTGCACCGTGCGGCGCAGCGTGCCGATGGGGTCGCTGGCATCGAGCGACGCCAGCCGCGCCGGGCTGGCCGCGGCCAGTTCTTCCGCGGCCTGCGCGTGCACGCGCTTCTCATCAAGCAGCCCCAGGAACACGCGCCCGGTGGCCGACCACAGCAGCGGCATCACCGAGCCCGCCCGCACGTTCACCGTCACCGGCAAACCCGGTTCCTCAAAGCGCATGATGGTCGGCCCCTTGTTGCCCATCACCGCGACAAAACAGGTCACCTCCAGCGCTTCGCGCAGGCGCACCAGTGACGCCTCGGCGAGCCGGATCGGGTCGGCCTGGCGCATCGCCGCCATGCCTATCTGCAGCGCCTCGAAGCCCAGGTGGTACTGCTGCGTGCCCACCTCCTGCGCCACAAACCCCTCTTCCATCAGGCTCACCAGGTAGCGGTGCACCTTGGCCGGGCTTTCGTCGATGTGCGCGGCCAGCGCGGTCAGGCTGGCGCGCCCGCCCAGCCGTGCCAGCCCCTTGAGCACGGCCATGCCGGTGACCGCCGATTGCACGCGCTGGCGGCGTTCGCGCGTGCGCGGCGCGTCGGCGGATTCGCCGGGAGGTTGGGTAGCTTTCGGTCGGGGCATGGGGGACAGATCCAGGCAACGGGTCAGTTCAAGGTTAACCCGCATTCAATCATTACGCAATGCGTATATGATTTACGCAAAACAGAAACACCGGTGCGCAACACCGGGCTGACCAACAAGGAGACAAGCCCCATGCCCCACCCCATCCTCAGGCGCCTGGCCACCGGCGCCCTGGCCTTGCCGATGCTGGCCGCGATCCCGGCGCACGCTGCCGACACCTACCCCGCCAAGCCGATCCGCTGGATCGTCCCCTACGCCGCCGGCGGTGGCTCGGACTTCCTGGCGCGCACGATCGGCCAGGGCCTGTCGGCCAAGGTCGGGCAGCCTGTGGTGGTGGACAACAAGCCGGGCGGCAATACCGCCATCGGCGCGGCTGAGACGGCGCGCTCGGCCGCCGACGGCTATACCGTGCTGTCAGCCGATAACGGCACGATGGTGTTCAACCCCGTGCTGTACAAATCGCTTTCCTACAACCCGGGCAAGGACCTGGCTCCCGTGACGCTGCTGGGCCGCTTCCCCATGATCCTGGTGGTGGGCGCGGCCAGCCCGGTCAAGAGCGCCAAAGAGTTCATCGCCCAGACCAAGGCCACCCAGGGCGGCATCAACTACGGCTCCGCCGGCGCGGGCAGCCCGCACCACCTGGCGATGGAGTTGCTGAAGGTGGAAGCCGGCCTGTCGATGACGCATGCCCCGTACCGCGGTGCCGCGCCGGCGCTGTCGGACGTGGCCGCCGGGCAGGTCGCGGCAATGATGGTCGACTACGCCGCCGGTGCGGGCTTTATCAAGGGCGGCAAGGTGCGCGCGCTGGCCGTGGCCAACGCCACCCGCCTGCCGCAGCTGCCTGACGTGCCGACCTTTGCCGAACTGGGCTACCCGCGCGTGGAAGCCGCCGCGCTGGTGGGCATGGTGGTGCCGGCCGGCACGCCGCCGGAGGTCATTAACACGCTGAACAAGGACGTGGTCGCGGCAATCCGTGAGCCCGCAGTCAACAAGCGGCTGGTGGACTTCGGCGTGGAGCCGGTGGGCAACACGCCGGCGCAGTTCAGCGAGCTGCTGCGCAGCGAGTCCACCCGCTGGACCAAGCTGATCCGTGACCTGAAGATCACGCTGGACAACTGAGTTCCGGCAAGCGCATGACCCAAGCCCGTCCGGCATCGCCCGGACGGCAGTGTTTCAGCCAGGAGTACGCAGTATGGCCACCCCCTCCCCCAACGCCGCCCGCGGCGGCTGCCCCATCGACCACAGCGCCTTCACCGCCCCCAACGGCTGCCCGGTCAGCCACAATGCGGCAGAGTTCGACCCCTTCGGCGACGGCTACCAGCAGGACCCGCCCGAATACGTGCGCTGGTCGCGCGAGCAGGAACCGGTGTTCTACAGCCCGAAGCTGGGCTACTGGGTGGTCACGCGCTACGACGACATCAAGGCGATCTTCCGCGACAACCTCACCTTCAGCCCGTCGATCGCGCTGGAGAAGATCACGCCCACCGGCGACGAGGCCAATGCCGTGCTGGCCTCCTACGGCTATGCCATGAACCGCACGCTGGTCAACGAGGACGAGCCCGCCCATATGCCGCGCCGGCGTGCGCTGATGGCGCCCTTCACGCCCGCGGAGCTGGCACACCATGAGCCCCTGGTGCGGCGCCTCGCGCGCGAGTACGTCGACCGCTTTATCGACGATGGCCGCGCCGACCTGGTCGACCAGATGCTGTGGGAAGTGCCGCTGACCGTGGCCCTGCATTTCCTGGGCGTGCCCGAAGAGGACATGGACCTGCTGCGCCAGTACTCGATCGCCCATACGGTCAACACCTGGGGCAGGCCGAAGCCGGAGGAACAGGTGGCGGTGGCGCATGCGGTTGGCAATTTCTGGCAGCTTGCCGGTCGCATCCTCGACAAGATGCGCGAGGACCCGTCCGGCCCGGGCTGGATGCAGTACGGCCTGCGCAAGCAGAAAGACCTGCCCGAGGTGGTCACCGACTCCTACCTGCATTCGATGATGATGGCAGGCATCGTGGCTGCGCACGAGACCACCGCCAATGCCTCGGCCAACGCCATCAAGCTGCTGCTGCAGCATCCGGATGCGTGGCGCGAGATCTGCGAAGACCCGTCGCTGATCCCCAATGCGGTGGAAGAATGCCTGCGCCACAACGGCTCCGTCGCCGCATGGCGGCGGCTGGTGACGCGCGACGCCGATGTCGGCGGCATCCGCCTGCCGGCGGGCAGCAAGCTGCTGATCGTCACGTCGTCCGCCAATCATGACGAGCGCCATTTCGCCGATGCCGACCTGTTCGACATCCGCCGCGACAACGCCAGCGAACAACTCACCTTTGGCTACGGCTCGCACCAGTGCATGGGCAAGAACCTGGCGCGCATGGAGATGCAGGTCTTCCTGGAAGAACTGACGCGCCGGCTGCCCCATATGCGCCTGGCCGGGCAGACCTTTACCTACGTGCCCAACACCTCGTTCCGCGGTCCCGAGCATCTGCTGGTGGAATGGGACCCGGCGCAGAATCCCGAGCGCCGCGACCCGGCCGTGCTCGGGGTGCACCAGCCGGTGCGCATCGGCGAGCCGTCCGCCCACACCATCGCCCGCACGGTGGTGGTCGAGCGCGTCACGCCCGCCGCCGACGGCGTGGTGCGGCTGCGGCTGGCGGCGCCGGACGGCAAGCCGCTGCCGCGCTGGGCGCCGGGCTCGCATATCGACGTGGAATGCGGCGATACCGGGCTGTCGCGCCAGTATTCGCTGTGCGGCGATCCGGACGATGCCGGCGCGCTGGAGATCGCCGTGCTGCGCGACCCCGACAGCCGCGGCGGCTCGGCGTGGGTACATGGCAGCGTCAAGGCCGGCGACCGCGTGCGCATCCGCGGGCCGCGCAATCACTTCCGCTTCGATGAAGGCTGCGGGCGCGCCATCTTTATCGCCGGCGGCATCGGCATCACGCCAGTCAGCGCGATGGCGCGGCGCGCCCGCGCGCTTGGCATCGACTACGAATTCCACTACTGCGGGCGTTCGCGGCAAGCCATGGCGATGCTGGACGAGCTGCAGGCCCTGCACGGTGCACGGCTGCACGTCCATGCCAGCGACGAAGGCCAGCGCGCCGACTTCGGCAAGCTGCTGGCGCTGCCGGACCCGCGCACCCAGATCTACGCCTGCGGCCCGCAGCGCATGCTGGATGCGCTGGCCGACTGCTGCGCGGCGTGGCCGGAAGACGCGCTGCGCGTCGAGCACTTCGTATCGAAGCTGGGCACGCTGGATGCGTCGAAGGAACAGCCTTTTACCGTCGAACTGAAGGACTCCGGCCTGGTGATGGAAGTGCCGGCCGGCCAGACTCTGCTGAGCGCGCTGCGCGGCGCCAATATCGACGTGCAGAGCGATTGCGAGGAAGGCCTGTGCGGCTCCTGCGAGGTGCGCGTGCTGGCCGGCCAGGTCGACCACCGCGACGTGGTGCTCACGCGCAGCGAGCGCGAGGCCAACCAGCGCATGATGGCCTGCTGCTCGCGCGCCTGCGGCGGCGGCCGGCTGGTGCTGGAGCTCTGAGCGCCCGCGCCGTCAGGCGGTGGCGTTGACGTTCGCAGGCATGCCGCGGCCGGCGGGCAAGCCACCGTTGCGCCGTAGGACAACGCCTGACAACGGCGGCATGGCGCCAAGGCTAAAGTAGCAGCGCAAACCCCAGGCAATCCTGTTCCCGTTGCGTCATGCCCCCTGCCCCTGCTGTCACCAATTTCCGTCCCTTGCGCAACGCCGCCGTATGCCTGGGCTTGTCCCTGCTGGCCGGGCCACTTGCCATTTCCGCCACCCTGGCTGCGCCGCCTGCACGGTCCCCGCAGTTGTCCGGGCTGGCCACGCTGCTGCTGGGCACGGTGCGCGGCAAGCCCACCGGCATGAACGGCGTGACCCGCCTGACCGCTGGCGATGTCGACCGCGAACTGCGCCTGGCCTGCCAGGAGCTGATGCGCGCCGGCCCGGTCGACCTGGACGACACCACGCGCTTTGACGGCTGCGTGACGCGGCCGGGCAAGATCGTCGAATTCCACCTGAAGGTCTCGGGCGTGGATGCCACGCGCGACGATACCCGCGAGTTCATGGCCTCGGCCAAGCCGATCCTGGAGCGCGGCATCTGCCGCAACCCGGATGTGCCGGTACTCGGCAAGCTGGGGGTCCGGCTGCGCTATCACTATGTGGCAGGGCAGAAGCAGCTGGTCCTGCTGGATATCCCCCCGGACCAGTGCCTGAGGAAGTGAGGCCGGCCGTCGCGCCAGCTCAGGCTCCCTGCCCGCCTCCCTGCACCCCGCCTCCCAGCACTTCTTCGCAGACCGCCAGCCACGCCCGTGCCGCGTGCGACAGGTAGCGCCCCGGCGACCAGATGTGGGCCATGGTCCAGTCCATTGCCGGTTCCGTAAGCCGCGCCATGGCCAGCGTGTCCTGGCCCTGCAGGCGCTCGGCCAGCGGCTGGGGCAGGAAAGTGGTGCCCAGCCCCGCCGCCGCCATCGACGCCAGGAAATCCCAGTGCCCGCTGCGCGCCACCACGCGCGGCTCGATGCGGGCTTCCAGGAAGGCCTGGCTCAGCTTGCGCGTCAGTGAGAAGTCCTCGGTCAGCATCACCAGCGGCTCCTCGCGCAGCGCTGCCAGGGTCACGGTGCGCCCGCGCGCCCAGGCAGCCTTGCGCGGCCCCACGGCCCAGATCGGGTAGCGGCCGAACTGGCGCGTTTCCAGCGCCAGCCCGCTGTCTCCCGGCAGCACAGTGGCGCCGACCTCCAGCTCGCCGCCGGCCACCAGTTGCTCCACCACCTGGCCGCCGTGCTCGTCCAGCGTCAGCAACAGGTTGGGATAGCGCTGCCGGAACGCGCTGACCGCCGGCGAGAAGAACAGGTTGACCATCGGCGGGATGCCGACCGTCAGTTGCCCCCGCCCCAGCGAGGACAGGTCGGATACCTCCAGCGTCAGCCGGTGCACCACGCCCAGCGCCTCCTGCCCGCGCTCGTACACCACGCGGCCCACGTCGGTCAGTCGCACGCTCTTGCCTTCACGGATCAGCAGCGGCTGGCCGACCTCATCCTCGAGCTGCCTGACCATCTTGCTGATGGTCGACTGGGTGACGAACAGCGAGGTCGCGGCCTGGGTAAAGCTGCGCAACCGGGCAGTCTCGACGAAATAGCGCAGCGCGCGGATATCGATGGGCATGGTACTGAGAGACGGCGAGTGCACCCGCCTGCAGCCGGGCCTTCGCCATCCATGAACAAAGGGAATGGTCAGGCCAATATTAAATCATGAATGGAATGCAAAAGGTTTGGCTACACTTCGTTTCCACGCATTGCCCCTGCCCAACTGCGCCCCCTATGAAGCGTGAAGCGGCAGGCGGCGGTGTGCGCCCCCAACTTCTCCTTAAGACCCCGCTTCCATGGCTAGCTGGCCGAATGCACGACAGTGGCTGTTTTCGCTGAAGGCATTCGCCGCCGCGATGCTCGCGCTCTATATCGCGCTGGCGCTGGGCCTGCCGCGGCCTTACTGGGCCATGGCGACGGTGTACTTTGTCTCCCATCCCCTGACCGGCGCGACCCGGTCCAAGGCCGCTTACCGCGTGGCCGGCACGGTGCTGGGCGCCACCGCCGCAGTGGCCACGGTGCCGCAGCTGGTCAATATGCCGATCGTGCTGATGGGCGCGATCGCGCTGTGGATCACCGTGCTGGTGTACCTGTCGCTGCTGCAGCGCACGCCGCGCAGCTATATCTGCCTGCTGGCGGCCTACACCCTGCCGATCGTGGCGTTGCCGGCAGTCAGCCAGCCGGCGCAGATCTTCGATATTGCCGTGGCGCGCATCGAGGAGATCGTGATCGGCATCGTCTGCGCCGGGCTGGTGGGCTCGGTGGTGTTTCCGGCCAAGGTCGCGCCGGCATTGCGGGCCCGCGCGGCCACCTGGCTGGCCGACGCGGCGGCCTGGGCTTCCGACATCCTCGCCGGCAGCCCGCGTGCCGACGACAGCCGCCACCGGCTCGCCGCCGACATCCTGGCGCTGGACCAGCTGATCAGCCAGCTGGCCTATGACACCGAGGGCAGCCACACCCTGCGCCACGCCCGCGCGCTGCGCCAGCGCATGACCATGCTGATGCCACTGCTGTCGTCGCTGGAAAGCGTGCTGCAGGCGCTGCGCAGCCATCCCGGCGGCATCCCGCCAAACCTGCGCGAGGCGCTGGCGGCAACGACAGCCTGGCTCGGCGCCGATGCTGCCACGCCAGGTCCCGCGACCATGGGCGGCTGGCTTGCCGATCCCCGCGCCGGCGCGGCCGACTGGCATGCCGGCCTCGCCGCCACCGCGGCGGACCAGCTGCAGCGCCTGTGCACCCTGTACGCCGAATGCCGGGCCCTGCAGCAAGGCATCGGCGACCGCAGCGCCGGCGCGCCGCTGCTGCGCGGCGATCCGGCGCCGGAGGCTGCCGGCCATCACCATGACCACGGCATGCTGCTGTTCGGCGCCGTGTCCAGCGGCCTGGCGGTGTTCTGCGCGGGGCTGCTGTGGATTTTCTCGGGCTGGGAGGAAGGTGCCGGCGCGGTCGCGGTGGCATCGATCGCCTGCTGCTTCTTCGCCGCCATCGACGAGCCGCGCCGCATGGCCGGCGCCTTCCTGCGCTGGAGCACGGTCTGCCTGCTGGTGTCGTCGGGCTACCTGTTCGTGGTGGTGCCGCAGGCGCACACCTTTGAAGCGCTGGCCGCGATGCTGGCGCTGCCCTATCTCGGCATCGGCCTGCTGATCGCGCGCCCGGGCTTCCAGTTGATCGCGATGCTGCTGTCGGTCAACACGGCGTCGTTCGCCAACGTCCAGACGGTGTTCGACGTGGACTTTCTCGGCACCTTCAATACCTGCCTGGCCAGCGCGGCGGCGATGCTGTTCGCGCCGCTGTGGTCGGTGGCGGTGCGCCCGTTCGGTGCGCGCGCCGCGGCCCACCGGCTGGTGCGCGCGAGCTGGCAGGACCTGGCGCAGGCGGCCACGCTGCGCGCGGCCGATGGCGATGCGCGGCTCGGCGCGCGCATGCTGGATCGACTAGGCCAGCTGGTGCCGCGCCTGGGCGCCGCCGGCGATCCCTTGTCCTCAGACGGCTTCCATGCGCTGCAGGTCGGCTACTGCGCGCTGGCGTTGCAGAAGGCGCTGCCGGCCTTGCCGACGCCGGCGCGCAAGCCCGTGCGCCGCGTGCTGGCCGCGGTGGCCCGGCATTTCCGGGCGCGGCTGCGCGCGGGCCATGCCGTGCCGGCGCCGGCGGGACTGGCCGCCGCGGTGGCCGAGGCCATCGCCGGCGTGGCCGCGCATTCCGTACATTCGGCCACTGGCCGCGCCGACCATCGCGGCACGCTCGGCGCGCTGGTGGTGCTGCAGGTCACGCTGCTGCCCGGCATCGCCGTTGCCCCGTCCCGCTGATCTCCCACGTTTCGTGCCGTCGCCCCATGCTTAGTGAAATCGACCTCTATGGCGTCTTCGTGCCAGGCGTGCTGGTGCTGATGGTGCTGGCCTTCGCCGTCGCCACCGCGATCCGCATGGTGCTGGCGGCGCTGGGCTGCTACCGCCATATCTGGCACCGCTCGCTGTTCAACCTTTCCCTCTATGTGATCGTCCTGGGCGCCGTGGCCGCAGTTTTTGTCGCGGTGCCGGGACTGCCTTCATGACCCTCCGACTCCGCCCCCTGCTTCCCTTGCTGCCGACGCTGCTGGCCGCCATCGCCGCCCTGCTGGTGCTGCGCCACCTGTGGGACTACTACACGGCCGCGCCATGGACCCGCGACGGCCATGTGCGCGCCGACATCGTCCAGGTGGCGCCCGACGTCTCAGGCCTGGTCACGCGCGTGCTGGCGCGCGACAACCAGCACGTGCAGCAAGGCGAAGTCCTGTTCGAGATCGATCGCGACCGCTACGCGCTGGCCCTGCAGCAGGCGCTGGCCACGCTGGCGACCCAGCGCGCGGCGCTGGCACAGGCGCGGCGCGAGGCCGCACGCAACCGCAACCTCGACGGCCTGGTCGCCACGGAAGTTGCGGAACAAGGACGCGCCCGCGTGGAGCAAGGCGAAGCCGCACTGGCGCAAGCCGAGGCCGCGGTGCGGCTGGCCCGGCTGAACCTGGAGCGCACCAGCGTGCGCAGCCCGGTGGCGGGCTACCTCAACGACCGGCTGCCGCGCCTGGGCGACTATGTCTCCACCGGCCGCCCGGTGCTGTCGATGGTCGATGCCGGCTCCTTCCACGTCGAAGGCTATTTCGAGGAAACCAAGCTGCACCGGATCCGCATCGGCAGCCCGGTGGACGTGCATATCATGGGCGAGCCCCAGCACCTGCGCGGGCATGTGCAAAGCATCGCCGCCGGCATCGAGGACCGCGACCGCAGCGCGGGCTCCAACCTGCTGCCCAACGTCAATCCGACCTTCAACTGGGTGCGGCTGGCACAGCGCGTGCCGGTGCGCATCATGCTGGAAGACGTGCCCGCGGATGTACGGCTGGTCTCTGGCCGCACCGCGACGGTGGCGGTACGCGAACCCAGCCGTGACGATAACGCCGGCCGCCGCGCGGAGCCGCGATCGTGAGGCGGCACCATCTCTGGCTGGCGTGCGCCGCGGCGTGCCTGTGCGCCTGCACCACCGTGGGCCCGGACTATCGGGTGCCCGATCATGCGGCGGTGCGCGCGCCAGCGGCAAATGGCCCGCTGCAGGGAGCCGCGGCGCACGGCGTGGCGATCGCGCCCGTGCCGGACGACTGGTGGCGGCTCTATGACGACGACCGCCTCAACCGGTTGGTCGAACAGGCGCTGGCCGCCAACACCGGCATCCGCGCCGCCAGCGCCAACCTGCGTCGCGCGGTGGCGCTGCTGCACGAGGTGGAGTCAGAGAACCTGCCCCAGGGCGGCGCCAGCGCCAGCGTATCGCGCGCGCAGCTGTCGGGCGAGAGCTTCCTGCAGACCGCCCAGCCGCCGGTATTCAACCTGGGCGACTTCGGTTTCGGCGTGTCCTACCTGATCGACTTCTTCGGCAAGCTGGCGCGGGCCGATGAGGCCGCGCTGGCCGGCGCCGAAGCCAGCGAGGCCACGCTGGACATGGTGCGCGTGACCGTGGCCGCGCAGACCGTGCGTGCCTACGTGCAGGGTTGCGCGGCCACGCATGACCTGCACGCTGCCACGGAGCAGCTCGCCGTACAGCAACGCACGCTGGACGCCACCCGCCGCCTGGTCGCCGCCGGCCGCGGCGAGCCCGCCGACGTGGCGCGCGAGCGCGCCCGCACGGAAGCACTGCGCGCTGCCTTGCCCACGCTGGAAGCCGCCCGCACCGCCGCGCGCCACCGGCTGGCCCTGCTGCTGGGCAAGCCGCCCGCAGCGCTGCCAGAGGCCGAGGTGGCCTGCCATGCGGAACCGACGCTGCGAGCGCCGCTGCCGGTCGGCGATGGCGCCGCGCTGCTCAGGCGCCGGCCCGATATCCGCCAGGCGGAACGCGAACTGGCCGCGGCCACCGCGCGCATCGGCGTGGCCACGGCGGACCTGTATCCATCGATCCGCATCGGCGCCAGCGCCGGGCTGACCGGCTTGCTGAGCGACCTTGGCAGCGGCCCGACGGCGCGCTGGAGCGTGGGGCCGCTGCTGAGCTGGTCGCTGCCGACCAACGGCGTGCGCCATCGCATCCACGGGCATGAGGCCGCGGCCGACGCCGCGCTGGCGCGCTTTGACGGCGCGGTGCTGCGCGCGCTGCAGGAAACGGAAACGGCGCTGTCCGCCTATACGCGCGAACTGGAACGGCATGAAGCCCTGCATGCGGCGCGCGACCAGGCCGCCGAAGCCGCCCGGCTACAGCGCCGCTTGCAGCAGGCGGGGCGCATCCCCTACCTGGCGCACCTCGATGCCGAGCGCACGCTGGCCGATGCGGAGGCCGCGCTGGCCGCGTCCGAAGGCCATGTCGCAGCACGCCAGGTCGACCTGTTCCTGGCGCTCGGCGGGGGTTGGCAGGCGGGCCGCACGGTGACCGCCGCCAAGGCATCATCCGATGAAAAAAACGACTGATTTTTCGCCGTTTAAATCATCACATGAATGCATCAGCGTGACTAAACTTCGTTCCGTACCGCGCGCTTCCCACGCGACGGCACCGCCCAAAAGGCGAACCCGGACGGCGCGGGAGGCAGATCCGCCAACCCCGCGCGGCCCCTCGCGGGCCATGCCGTCCACCTACTTAAAAACAGCAGACATGCATAAAAACGCTCTCAAAGCCCTCCTTGCCACGACCCTTTCGATCGCTGCACTCGGTGCCGCCGCACTGGCAAGCCCTGCCATGGCCCAGGGCCTGAACGACCACGGCATCGACGCCGACCGCTACGGCTACAACCTGCACAACGGCAAGCGCGATCCGTTCACCGAAGGCGCGCACGTCAACGGCAAGCGCGACCCCTGCACCGATGGCGCCCGCATCAACGACCGGCGCGACCCGTTCACCGACGGCGCCAACAGCGCTGCCGCCGGCATGGACGTGGCGGGCCTGGACCGCAGCGGCGTGTCGGCACCGCCGGCCCATAGCGGCTCGGGCGTTTCGGCCGCTGCCTGATCAGCGCCTGCTCGCGCCACGGCTGCCACCGTGGCGTGACGACGGGGCGCAAGGCCCCGTCTTCTCTGCCACTCCTCCTGAAGACAACCTCCCTCATGAAAACCATCCTGTTCGCGCTGCTCGGCCTTGGTGCCCTGGCCGCGTCTTTTCCCGCTGCCGCCGGTCCTGACTGGGCTGTAATCGAGCGCGGCCGCGCCGCTGCGCGGGCCGATGCAAGGACCGCACAAGCCCGCAATGCCACGCCTTGCGCACAAACGGCCGTTGCCGCGTCGGCCGCTTCGCCGGCTACATCACGCTGAGCACTACTGACACGCGCGCTCCGGTGCTAGATTGGGAAGGCGTGCCGCCGCCAGGCGCCGGCCGCGCCTGACAAGCCACCCCACCAGAAGAGCGAGGAGCCGCGCATGTCCCTTCCCCACCTTGCATCCGGACAGATCGCCAGCGTATTGCCATTGGGCACACGGCTGGACCAGACCGCCACCCAGGCCCTGTTCAAGGAAGGCCCGCTGGAGGTGATGCGGCTGGTGCTGAAAGCCGGCAAGCACGTGCCGCCGCATGCGGTGGATGGCCCGATGACCGTGCAATGCCTGGAGGGCGAGGTGCGCGTGCGCGTGGACGGCGCCGAGCGCCAGCTGCAACAGGGCGACCTGCTCTACCTGGGCCCGAGCGTGCGCTATGACGTCACCGCTATCTCCGATGCCTCGGTGCTGGTGACGATGGTGCTGCCCGGCGGCCGCTGACGGCGCGGCCCTAAGCCAGCGCAGGCTGCCAGCGCGCGCTGGCGGCGACAAAGGCTTCGATCAGCGCCGCGACCGGCTCGCGGCGCAGGGCCGATTCGCGCACCAGCACGCCCACGTCGCGATAGAGCGGTCCGCCCGGCAGCGGCACCTGCGCCACGCCGGCTGCCTGCCGCAGCGGCACCAGCTCTGCCGGGATGATGGCGCAGCCAAGGCCCGCCTGCACCATCTGCAGGATCACCGCCGGCTCGTCCAGCTCCATCCCTTCCCTGACCCATAGCCGTTGCCGTTTCAGGTAACGGTCCACCAGCTGCCCGCCGGTGCTGTGGCGGTTGTAGCGGATGAACGGCAGCGCTTCGAGCAGCGCGCGCAAGTCCGCCGGCGAGCCGGCGGGGCCGATGCCGACAAAACCCTCGCGCACCAGCGGCACCCATTTCAGGTCCGGCGGCAGCCCCAGCCTTGGCCGGATCAGCACGGCGATGTCCAGCTCGCGCGCATCCACCTGCGTCAGCAGTTGGGTCGACATGCCCGGCACCACATTGACGTGCGAGTCCGGAAAGCGCTCGCGAAAGTGCCGCATCGCATCGGCCAGCAAGGTGGCCTGGACCGTCGACACCGCGCCCAGCTCGACCGGCGCGGCATCGGCGTGCGGGCCGGTGCGGTTCTTCATCGCGGCATAGAGCTCGACAAAGTGCCGCGCCTCCGGCACCAGCCTGCGCCCGGCTTCGCTGAGCGCGACCGACTTGCCGGTGCGGTCGAACAGTACGCAGTCCAGGTCCTCTTCCAAACGCCGGATCTGCGTGCTGACGGCCGACTGCGTCAGCGCCAGCCGCGCCGCGGCAGCGGAGAACGAGCCGGTCTCGGCGGCCACCAGGAAGGTCTGGAAGTAGCGGATCATTTATCGAAAACTCTGTTGCTCAGGGCAAAAATGATTCGCTTCATATTACGGGTTGTGCTGGCTACAATCAACGCGCAGGCCAACGCCAGCCCCAGACAATCTCTCCCCGAAAAAGGCCCCAGCATGAGCGCGACATCCTCGATCCCCTTGTTCCACCTCGCTTTTCCCGTGCGCGACCTGGCCGAAGCGCGGCGCTTCTATGGCGAACTGCTGGGCTGCCCCGAAGGGCGCAGTTCCGAGGCCTGGGTGGACTTCAATTTCTATGGCCACCAGGTGGTGGCGCACCTGTCGCCCGAGGAGTGCGGCCATCGCGCCACCAGCGCCGTGGATGGCGATGACGTGCCTGTGCGCCATTTCGGCGCGATCCTGCCAATGGGCGAATGGGAGGCCCTGGCAGAGCGGCTGCGCGCGGCGGGCACGCGGTTCGTGATCGAGCCGCATGTGCGCTTCAAGGGGCAGGTCGGCGAGCAGGCCACCATGTTCTTCCTGGACCCGTCGGGCAACGCGCTGGAGTTCAAGGCCTTTGGCGACCTGAGCCAGGTGTTCGCCAAGTAAGGCAGCGCGCGGCCGCGTCAGGCGATGCGGCGCATCGCCTCCCGGATCGGGTCGGACTCGGTCGGGCGCACCAGCCGCGCCACCTCCTGCCCGTCGCGCAGGAACACCAGCGTCGGCCACAGCTTGATGTGAAACGAGCGGCCGAGCCGGCGCCCGCTGCCGTCCTCGATCTTGAGATGGCGCAGCGCCGGGTGCACGGCAAAGGCCTCGGCCAACGCCGGCTGGGCGCGCTGGCAGTAGCCACACCACGGCGCGCCGAATTCCAGCACGGTGGCACCAGGCAGCGCATCCACTTCGGTGCGGGTCGGCTCGGTGGCTGCGTATTGTTGAGTCATCGGCATGGGTCGCGTCCTCTCCTGACGGCACTTTGGTATTGGCTCGCCTGCCAGATTCGTTCCAGGCGACAAGCCCGGGCAAGCCATGGGAAGCGCCTGCCGCAACGGGACCCCATAGTGTAATTTCTACGCCGCCGGCGCGACTTCCCACCATGCCGGCAGCAGCTCGCGCACCTCGGCCGCGGCAAAACGGTCGTCGATCAGGTACAGCACGCCCTGATCCTGCTGCGTGCGGATCACCCGGCCCGCCGCCTGCACCACCTTGCGCAGGCCCGGATACAGGTAGGCATAGGCATAACCCTGCCCGAACGCCTCCTGCATGCGCGCCCGGAACTGCTCGTTGACGGCGTTGAACTGGGGCAGCCCCAGCGTGGCAACGAAGGCGCCGATCAGGCGCTCGCCGGGCAGGTCCACCCCTTCGGCAAAGGCACCGCCAAGCACCGCAAAGCCGATGCCCTCGCCGCCCTCGGCAAACGTATCCAGGAACGCGGCCTGCGACGCCTCGTCCATGCCCCGCGACTGCACCCAGTGCGGAATGTCGGGGTGGGACTGGGCAAAGCGGGCCACGGCTTGCTGCAGGTATTCGTGGCTGCTGAAGAACGCCAGGTAGTTGCCGCGCCGGGCGCGGAACTGGCCGGCCATCAGCGCGACGACAGCCGGCAGCGACTGTTCGCGCCGCCCATAACGGGTGGAGATGCGCGATGCAATCCGCACTGACAGTTGCTCGGCGCGGAACGGCGATGGCACCTGCACCCGCGGGCAATCCGGCGGCAATCCCAGCGTATCGAGGTAATAGGCGGCAGGATCGAGGGTCGCGGAGAACAGCGTGACCGAATGCGCGGCGGCAAAGCGCGGGCGCAGGAACGGGGCCGGGATGACATTGCGCAGGCACAGCCGCGCATGGTGGCCACCGCGCTTGCGCGGCGCGCGCTGGATGTCGAACAGCGAATGCGCGTCGAGCTGCTCGGCCAGGCGGCCGAAGTGCAGCGCATCAAAGTAGAAGCGCTGCAGCGCGGGGTCAGGCGCGCCGAGATGCTCGGTCATGTGCGCCAGTGCCGCCGCACAGCATTCGTCCAGCGCGCGGCGGAAGGCGGCGGGCACTTCGGGCAGCACTTCATAAGCGTCGTCACCCTGGCGCGCCAGTGCGCTCCACTGCCGGGCCAGCCGCGCCAATGGCTTGCGCACGACGGCAGGCGCGCCGCGGCGCACCTCGCGCAGCGATTGGGGGTCGAGTTCGGCGGTGTACATGGCGCGGCCGCGCTCGACCAGATTGTGGGCCTCGTCCACCAGCACGCTGGCGCGCCAGCCATTGGCCGTGGTCAGCGCATGCAGCAATGCGCTGCGGTCGAAGTAATAGTTGTAGTCGGCCACCACCACGTCGCTCCAGCGCACCAGCTCCTGGGCCAGGTAGTAAGGGCAGATGCCGTGTTTCAGCGCCAGCGCGCGCACCGCGGCACGGTCGCGTACCGGCACGGCGCGCGCCGCTTCGCGCGCGGCCGGCAAGCGGTCATAGAAGCCGCGCGCCAGCGGACACGACTCGCCATGGCAGGCCAGTTCCGGATGCTCGCAGGCCTTGTCGCGGGCCACCAGTTCCAGCACGCGCAAAGGCTGGGCTCCCTCGCCGCGCAGCGCATTGGCGGCGTGCAGCGCCACCCCGCGTCCGGTGGAGCGGGCCGACAGGAAGTACACCTTGTCGATGCCCTGCCCCGGCATGGCCTTGAGCACCGGGAACAGCGTGCCGACCGACTTGCCGATGCCGGTGGGCGCCTGCGCCAGCAGGTGGCGGCCCGCGCGGTTGGCGTTGTAGACCGCCTGCGCCAGTTCGCGCTGGCCCGGGCGGAAGCCCTGGTGCGGAAAGGCCAGCTGCGCCAGCGCGGCATCGCGCGCCTGCCGGTGCGCCAGCTCCGCCTGCGCCCAGTGCAGGAAGCGCTCGCAGGTCTGCGCGAAGAAGGCCTCGAGCGCCTGCGCAGTGAAGTGTTCGACGACCGGGTGCTCGCGCTGGCTGATGATGTCGAAATAGACCACCGCGATCTCCAGCCCGGGCAGCCCCAGCTTGCGGCACAGCAGGCAGCCATAGACCTTGGCCTGGGCCCAGTGCAGGTGGCGGTGGTTGTCGGGCACGGCGGCGTCGCCGCGCACGGTCTTGATTTCTTCCAACCGGTTGGCGGCGGGATCGTAGCCGTCGGCGCGGCCACGCACGTGCAGGGGACCGAAATCGGCGGCCAGCGCGACCTCGGCCTGGTAGCCTTCGCCGCGCCGGCCGGTCACGACGCCATGTCCGGCCACGCCTTCCTGCGCCGACGGCGTCGGCACAAAGCGCAGGTCCAGGTCGCCGGCCTTGGCGGTGAACTCGCACAGCGCACGCACAGCCACCACATAGGCCGGCTCAGCCGGGGTGGTGGCTGGTGCGGGAGTTAAGAGAGGGGGCGGAAGGACGGCGGACACAAGGCAGGGGGGCGCAGCGCGAACTGTATGAATATACAGTATCGCGGCGGCATGCAAAGCGGCTACCGCCGCGCTGGCATAAGGAAAGAGCAAAACGTTATTTCCATGTGCCCCACCCGTCGCTCTATATTGTCCGGCTTACAAGACAACAACCGCACGCCAGCAGGCCGGCAGCGGACCACGACCGGAGCACGACCTTGACCCGCGGCATCACCCTTGGCGACACCCTCTCCTGGCCCGCGCGCTACCTGCCGCGCAAGACCGCGCTGGTCAGCGGCATCGGTGCCGGGCGACGGGCGTGGACATATGCGGAGCTCGATGCCGAGGTCAACCGCCACGCGCACGCGCTGCTGTCGCTGGGAATCGGCAAGGGCGACGTGGTGGCGGCCTTCCTCTACAACACCCCCGCCTTCGTCTTCACCCTGCTGGCCACGGCGCGCATCGGCGCGGTCTACAACCCGGTCAACTATCGGCTGGCCGCGCAGGAACTGGCCTACATCCTGAACGACGGCAGCGCCAGGGCGGTGCTGTTCGAACACGAAGGCGCGGGCGTGGTGGAAAAGGCGGCCGAACTGGCCCCGGGCACCGCGCTGCGCATCTATGCCGACCCCGATGCAGCGCCCGCCTTCGCCACGCACCGCCTCGACACGCTGGCCGCGGGCCAGCCGCCAACGCCGCCCGCGGTGACGGTCCGTGAAGACGACCCCTGCATCCTGATGTACACCAGCGGCACCACCGGCCGCCCCAAGGGCGTGGTGCACACCCATCGCAGCAAGCTGCAGCACAACGCGATGATGCACCAGGCCATGACGCTGTCGCGCGAGGACGTGGGCCTGTCGGTCGCCCCGCTGAACCATACCGCCGAGCTGCACACCAGCTTCCTGCCCCGCCTGCAGGTCGGCGCGACGCAGGTGCTGCAGCGCCGCTTCGACGCTGGTGAAGCCTGGCAACTGGTGGAAAGCGAGCGCGTCACGCATTTCTTCGCCGCCCCGACCATGGTCGGCATGCTGCTCAACCATCCGGATGCCGAAAGCCGCAGCCTGTCTTCACTGCGGCTGGTGGAATACGGCGGCGCATCGATGGCGCCGCACCTGATCCGCGAATGGGACCGCAAGGTCGGTGCCGGCCTGGTGCAGGTGTACGGCACCACGGAAATGGGCCCGTGCATGTCGGTGCTCTACCCGCACGAACAGCTCAGCCACGCCGGCTCGGCAGGCCTGCCCGCGCTGGGCCATGAGCTGGTGGTGGCCAGGCTGCGCGACGACGGCGAACCGACCGATCCGCTGCAGCCGTGCGCGCCGGGCGAAGTCGGCGAAGTGCTGGTGCGTGGCCCCTGCATGATGCAGGGCTACCTGAACCGCCCCGACGCCAATGCGCGCGCGCTCGCGCACGGGTGGTACCACACCGGCGACCTGGGCAGCCTGGATGCGGACGGCTACCTTTGGATCCGCGACCGCATCGACTACATGATCAATTCCGGCGCCGAGAACGTCTATCCGCGCGAGGTGGAAGACGCGCTGATCGAACATCCGGATGTACTGGAGGTGGCGGTACTTGGCGAGCCCGACCCGACCTGGGGCCAGGTGGTCGGTGCCTATGTGGTGGCGCGCGGCGATACGCCGCTGAGCGCCGAGCAGCTCGATGCATTCCTGCTGCAGGGCGACCGGCTGGCGGCCTACAAACGGCCGCGCCGCTACCGTTTCGTGGATACGCTGCCCAAGACCACCAGCGGCAAGATCCAGAAGCACATGCTGCGCGCCGGCGCCACGGCCTGACTCAAGAGGCCGTGGCAAGCCGCGGCAGGCGAACCACGAAGCACGATCCTTGCCCCTGCCTGGTGGTGACCGAGACTTCCCCTTGATGCAATGACACCGCCAGCTTGACCAGGTACAAGCCCACGCCGGCGCCCACCGTGCCCGCCACGTTCTCGCCGCGGACATAGCGCTCGAACAAGTGGTCAAGATCCTTTTCCGGGATACCGATGCCACGGTCGGTGACCGATATGCAGACCGCCTGCGCGTTGCCGGACATATGCACGGTGACCGGCGAACGCTCGGGCGAATACTTGATCGCATTGCCAAGCAGATTGCTGAAGACCTGGAACAGCAGCCTGGCGTCGCCGTGGAATATCTCCGGCGCGTCCGCGTCGACGATCTCCTCGATCACGGGCGCAGGCCAGCTGTCGCGATGCATCTCGCAGACTTCATGCAGCAGCAGGCGCAGCGAGAAATCGGTGCTGCGCAGCAGCTTCAGTCTGCTGCCGTCCAGCAGTTGCGAGGAGTCGAGCAAGTGGTCGATCAGGTTGGTCATGCGCAGTACCGCGGCGCGAATCCTTGCGCAGCGTTCGGCAAGCACCGCGGCGCCGGGTGCCTCCTTCATGCGCACCAGCCGCTGCGCATGCCCGTCGATGACGTTGAGCGGCGTGCGGAATTCGTGCGATGCCATGGAGACGAAGTTGCGCTGCAGCTCGGCCGTGCGCCTTTCGTTCTCCAGCAGCTCCTGAAGGACTTCCGTTTGCGCCGCCAATGCAGCCTTGCTGCGTTCGAGCTCGAGCGTGTTGTCACGGAAGCGCACCACTGCGCGCGCAATATCACCGATCTCGTCCTGCCGCCCCGCACCCGGAATGTCGACTCGCGGATCGTTGTCAGCGATACGGTGCATGCGCTCGACCAGGGCTGCGATGGGATTCGATACCGCCTTGAGCAGGTAGCCGACCGCCGCGATCACCAGGCAGCCCGACACCACAATGGCTGCGGCGATGAGGTGCCACGCATCCAGGTAGGCCTGGGCCTCGTGCTCGGTTGCCTCGGTGGCGCCGGCAACGTTGTGTTCGGTCAGGACGCCGAGCGTGGCGTTGGCCTCATCGAAGGCGTGGTGCGAGTCCCCGTGATACAAGGCAATCGCCGCGGCCTTGTCGTTGGAGCGGGCCAGTGTCATTACCTGGGTGGCAAGCACGCGATACTCCGCCCACTGCCTGGCGAAGCGCTGATAGAGCGCGAGCTCGGCGGGATCGTGTTCGATCTTGCCATAGCGGGCAGCGACCGTTGCGATGGTTTCATCCAGTGATGTAACCTGCCGCTCGGCGGCGCGCTGGTCGGTGCGCGAGACCGCAATCAGCGTGTCGGCTTCGGTGGCCCGGTAGTCGGAAATATAATTGTTGAGGTCGCCCAGAATACGGTTGCTCTGGAGCCAGCGTCCGCTGATCTGGGCCGACACGCTGTGGAAATGGCTGAGCCGGTTGATGCCAAAGGCGCCGACGCCGAACACCAGCAACAGGAACAGCACGAACACCAGTGACAGGCGAACGCGAATCGGCCGCAGCAGCGGCACCGAGCCGGGCAGCCGGGCCAGCCTTCGCGGCGCGGGTTTTGCCGATTGCGCGGCGGTGGCGCCAAGCGGAGAGCGCGTCGAGTGGTTCATGAGAAACAATCCTGGGGCTTGCCGCGCGTCAGCCGGTGCAAAACGGCACAGGCTGGCACGGCACGACCATGTTTACCGCAAGCGAGGCAATTATGAACCAACTAAGCGGGAGAATTCTCTGCGTCGAGGATGACCCCGAAACGGCCGAGCTGATTGCCGAAGAGCTGATCGAGCGAGGATTCGAGGTCAGCATCGCACACGACGGCGAGCAAGGCTTTGCCGCCATCCTGCGCGAGACGCCAGATCTTGTTCTGTGCGACGTGAGCATGCCCGTGATGACGGGGTTTGAACTGCTCGAGAAGATCAGCGCCCTGGCACCGCGTTTCGCCGACATGCCTTTCGTTTTCCTTACAGCCCTGGCGCAGCGGGATGCCGAACTCAGGGGGCGCCGGCTTGGCGCCGACGACTACGTGACCAAGCCCGTCGATTTCGACATCCTTGAGAGCATCATCGAAACGCGCCTGGCCCGGGTCGCACGAACACGACCTGGCCAGCCGGACGTCCACCTGAGCCAGCGCGAGATCGATACCCTGGCATGGTCGGCGCGCGGCAAGACCTCGGGTGAAATTGCGACCATTCTTGGACTGTCCAAACGCACGGTCGACTTCCATATTGACAACGCGCGGCAGAAGCTCGGCGTAGCGACCCGAATCGAGGCAGTCGTCAAGGCCACCTCGGCCGGCATCATCAAGCCCTGACAGGCTGCGTCAGCGGGCAACTGGCCGGCGGCAGCGAACGCCAGTTCGTCCCGGCCAGCAACATGCGCCGCATGACGTGCGCATTCGAAGCCAGCCTACTGTGATCAATCACAGTACGCAGAAATCGCATCCCCCCATAGAATCACGCCAAGTTCATCGTTGGCGGATCAGTGCACGCCCGGTGCCATTCATTCATCTCAGAAGCTGTCAGCAATGCAAGCGGAAATTGGCAGTTCGGCAGTGCCGGGGAGCGCAAGCCCCGCGCGCATTGCGGAAGTCTGGCCAGCAGCGACAACGCTGATTCATATCTGGCCGTCCAATGCCCTGCATGACGAAGATGCCCATCTGACCAGCTTCCTCACGGCGGCATGGCGCAAGCTTCATAGCGCCAGTCGTCGCCCGCCCCGCTGTCCGCGCTGCCGTGCTGGCACAACGGCTTGTGACAGTGCCGATCACAGGGGCCTGCCGCAGTTCCACTGCCATCGCTGCCAACGGCGCTTCAATCGGCTGACCGGAACTCCCATGGCACGGCTAAGGCCGCAGGAGAGCAAGGTTCTCGCGTTCTTCAGCCTGGCTTCGCAGCACATCTCGGTTGCCGAAGCGGCCCGCAGACTCAGCATCAATCCGGAGACGGTGGTGCGCTGGTCCATCCAGACACGCTTGTGGTTATTGGATCTGGACCCGCAAGGAAACTGGGAGCAGCGCGTTCACCTTGCCGTTCGATATGCCGTAATACCCGCGGACCGCCCGGACAGCGCGCCTTTGACCACGCCCGGATGCCGATGCTCTCCCGTCTGCTGTGGTACCGCGCAGGCGGGATCCGCGAATGAAGTGCCGGCCCTCCTGCGAGTCTGCCCGCTATGCGAGCAGACCGGACATCCGTCGCAGTCGCACGCCAGCTAGGGATCTCCCTGGCCTGTGGAACTGCGATGCGGGAAGCAGGCACCCCATGGCGCCTCGGCGTCTGTTTCCTTCCCACGACACCAGCCGGCAATCGCGCCAGCGCATCTGAAAGCTGCCTGCAAAGAACCGGAAAGCGATTTGAAAGAGCGAGCTGTCATAAATGCGCCCATCACACGTGAGCGTTTCATGTTCCTGATTCCAGTTCAAAGAAGGGCCGGCGTTGCCGCGCTGTTGCCGCTGTTGCCGCTGTTGCCGCTGTTGCCGCTGTTGCTATTGGGGATGCAGGCCGCCTCGGGCGTGGAGCTGAGCGGCGATACCGACCCGATACCGCTGGTGCCCGCCGCAAAGAAGGTATTGCCGGCAGACGCCACCTCCGGCAGTGGCTGGGACCGGCTGCCCGCCCGGCCCGCCGCCGGTGCAAGCGCGCCTGCGGCATCGTCCACTGCGCTCAGCAACGAGGAAAGACTCAAGGGCGTGACGGGTCCCGGCTTTTCGCTTTGGGAGCTGTCGGAGGAATTGCGTGCCAACAATCCGCAACTGATCCAGGCGCGCGCGCTCTATCAGGCAGCCAAGGCGACGGTGCCGCAGATTGCCGCGCCCAACAATCCGCAGGTGGGCTTCATCTGGGGCAACCTGCCGAAGAACAGCCCGCTGGCGCTGGCGCGCGCCGAAAGCTTCAGCTATACGCTGACGCAATCCTTCCCGTTCCCGGGCAAGAAGGCGCTCGCTGCCGATATTGCGAACACCCAGGCCGAGTCGCTCGATGCGCAGCGCGACGCGCTGTTCCTGCAGCTCTACGCACAGTTGAGCACCACATACTTCCAGGCGCTGTCGCAGAAGGCCCAGCTCGACGTGCTGCGCCTCAATCTCAAGCGGCTGGAACAGGTAAAGCAGGTGGCGCGCATCCGCTACGCCAACAATGCCGCAGGCTACGTCGACTACCTCAACGCCCAAGTGGCGCAAAGCAGCGCGCAGAACGATGTGTTCGGGCTTGAGCGCCAGTACGACAACGCGCTCAAGGCCATCAATGCCCTTATCGGCAAGAACCCGGAGTTCCCGCTCGAGCTGCGCCCCGACGCCAGCGCCGTGCGCATGCCGCCCGTGCTCTTGCCGGAATTGGAAGACATGGCCTTGCGCGAGCACCCCAATGTGCGGGTCTCCCGCTTCCAGGTGGAGGCGGCCGAGAAAGGCGTGCGCCTGGCTCGCAAGGCCTACCTGCCTGACTTCCAGATCATCGGCACCTTCAATGGCAGCAACCCGCCGCTTGGCTTCAAGCCGGCCAGCTATGGCATCGAGTTCGACGTGATCATCCCGCTGTTCTTCTTCACCAAGGAACGGTATGGCGTGGACGAAGCGGTAGCCAACAAGGTGGCGTCCGACGCCAACGACCAGTCGGTGCGCCAGCAGACGCTGCTGGCCGTGGACACCGCCCACAACAACCTGAACCAGGCGGTCAAGCAGGCCGAATTCCTGCGGGGCCGCCAGGTTCCCGAAGCAATGGCGGCCTACAAGATGGCCTTTACCAACTACGCCAACAACAGCGCGAACTTTGCCGATCTCCTGGCCGCCAGCTCAGCCCTGAAGACCACGGAGCTGGCCGTGACGCAGGCTGAATCGCAGGCACGCCAGGCGTACTACACGCTGGCCGCGGCAGTCGGGCGCGACAAACTCTAACGATCGCAACGCTTTGAGCATATGAACAAGAATCTGATGGTCTGCGCCGGCCTTGTGGCGGCGCTTGCGGGCGGCATCTGGGGTGGGAAGTACTGGGCGGAACAAGCGCAGACCGGCACAGCGGCCGAAGCCCTGCCCGCGCGGCCCTACGCCAAGGCGGAGCCGGCCACTGCGCGCCCGGCGCCCAGCGTGCTGGCGCTGCCGCCGGGCGGCTTTGACCCGGACGTGGTCAAGACCGCAACCTTCAGCGCGCAGACTGTCACGCTCGATACGCCCACACCCGGCAAGCTTGCCTATAACGTGCAGCAAGCCAAGCTGGCCTCCGCGCGCGTGGCCGGCCGCGTCGAACGCATCCTGGTCTATGAAGGCGCGAAGGTGAGTGCCGGCCAGCCGCTGGCGGAGCTCTATTCGCCGGAATATATCGCGGCGCAGAACGAGTTCCTGCTTTCGCACAATGCCTATCACACGCTCAGCAGCAGCGACCTGAAAGAGCTGCTGGATGACGCCAGGCTGACCATGCAGTCGTCCGAGAACAAGCTGCGTGTGCTGGGTGCGACCGCCGCGGACATTGCCCGCATTCGCGAGCGCGGCGCGATTTCCGAGACGCTCACGATCCGGGCGCCGATCGCCGGCACCATCGTCAAGCGCGACATGGACCAGGGCTCGTACCTCAACGTCGGCGATTCGCTGATGAGCATCATCGACACGCGCGTGATCTGGTTCACCGGGAACCTGTATGAGACCGACATCAAGGGCGTGCGCCTCGGCCAGGCCATCGAGGTCGAGACCCCGGCATACCCGGGGCGCCGCTACACCGGCCGCGTCAGTTTCATCGCGCCGAATGTCGACGCCGACACCCACACCCTGCAGGTGCGCTGCGACGTGCCGAACCCGGACGGTATGCTCAAGCCCGAGATGTATGCCACCGCCCGCATCGTGACCGGCAACGCGCAGGCGCTGGTGGTGCCGCAGTCAGCGATCGTCAAGGACCAGGGCAAGCTGGTGTTGATGACCATGCCCGACGAGAAGCACGTCGAACGCGTGCTGGTGCAGGGCACGCCGCGCAGCGACGGCACCTTCGCCGTCACCGGCGGCGTGCCGTTCGGTGCGCCGCTCAGGGTCGTGACGCAGGGCGGCATGCTGCTCAATGAAATGCTGCTCAAGCAGGAGTCCTGATCATGGTCTTCTCGCCGATCCGCAGCGTCCTGAAACGCCGCCTGGTCATCGTATTTCTTGCCTGCGGCCTGCTGGCCGCGGGCGTGCTGAGCTTCCTGCGGCTGCCGCTGCAAGCCTATCCCGGCGTGGCGCCGGTCACCGTGCAGGCCATCACGCAGTGGCCCGGCCGCAGCACGGTCGAAGTCGAGCAGCAGATCACCATCCCGGTGGAGAACGCGCTGGCCAGCGTGCCCGACGTGCAGTCGTTCCGCTCGGTATCCTTGTTCGGTCTGTCGGTGGTGACGGTCAAGTTCAAGGAGGGCGTGGACAATTTCAAGGCGCGCCAGAACTTCGTGACCTACCTGTCGCAGGCGAACCTGCCGCAAGGCGTGCAGCCCAGCCTGTCGCCGGACGGCGACGCCACCGGCGAAATCCTGCGCTATCGCATCGAGGCCAACGGCGTGGACGTGACCACGCTCAAGACCTACCAGGACTACAGCGTCTACAAGGAGATCAAGCACGTAGCCGGCGTGGCGGATATCACCGCCTTCGGCGGCATGGTCAAGCAGTACCAGATCGTTCCCACGCCCGAGAAGCTGCAGGCCTATGGCCTGTCGCTCAAGCAAGTGGTGGATGCGGTTGCCAACGCCAATGCCAATACCGGCGGCGGCCTGATGAAGGCCGGCGAGCAGCAGTTCGTGGTGCGTGGCGTCGGCCTGCTGCAGACGCTGGACGACATCCGCAATGTCACCGTGTCAGCGGTCAATGGTGTGCCGGTGCGCGTGCGCGATATCGGCGAGGTGCGCATCGGCAACAACCCGCGCCTTGGCATGGTCCAGTTCGACCAGCACGACGACATCGTCGAAGGCATTGTGCTGATGAAGCGCGACGAGAACGCCACCGAGGTGCTGGCGCGCGTGCGCGACAAGATTGCAGAAGTCAACCAGCACGTGCTGCCGGCCAATATCCGCGTCAAGACCTTCTACGACCGCCAGAACCTGCTCGACATCACCATGGGCACGGTCGAGCATGCCCTGTTCGTCGGCATTTCGCTGGTGCTGGTGGTGCTGTTCATCTTCCTCGGCAGCTTCCGCGCGGCGGCCGTGGTGGCGGCGGTGATTCCGCTGGCACTGTGCGTGTCCTTCATCAACATGGACCACTTCAAGGTGCCGGCCAACCTGATCTCGCTCGGGGCGATCGACTTCGGGCTGATCGTGGACGCCGCGGTGATCGTGATGGAAAACATCATGCGCCACCTGGAAGAAGGGAACACGAACGTGGAGGATGCCATCGTCCGGGCCACCAGCGAAGTGCAGCGGGCCATGATCTTCTCTACGGGCATCATCATCGTCGCGTACTCGCCGCTGTTCTTCATGGGCGGCGTGGAGGGCATCATCTTCAAGCCGATGGCGTTCACCATGGGCTTTGCGCTGCTGGCATCGATCGTGCTGGCGCTCACCTTCGTGCCGGGGGTTACCTCATTCGTCTTCAGCGGCGCGCTGCGGCCGCACTCGCCGCGCTTCATCGAGGTGATCCTGCGCGGCTACAAGCCGCTGCTGCGCAAGCTGCTGCAAAGGCCCGGGCTGGTCTTCCTGGTTGCGTTCCTTGGCCTGGCCGCGACCCTGTACAGCTCGCGCTACCTGGGCACCGAGTTCCTGCCAACGCTGGAAGAAAACAACCTGTGGCTACGGATCACGCTGCCCAATACGGTCGACCTCGACTATTCGGCTTCGATCGCGCGCGACCTGCGCGGGTTCTTCCGCCAGCAGCCCGAAGTGAAGACGGTCTCGGTGCAGATCGGCCGCCCTGACGACGGCACCGATTCGACCGGCGTGTTCAACCAGGAGTACGCCCTGTACTTCAAGCCACCGGCGGATTGGCCCAAGGGGGCCACCAAGCAGCAGGTCGTGGAGCGGCTGTCCAGGCACCTGGATCGCATCCCTGGTATTGAGTACAACTTCTCCCAGTACATCCAGGACAACGTCAACGAGGCGCTGTCCGGGGTCAAGGGCGAGAACTCGGTCAAGATCTACGGCGCCGACCTGCAGACGCTGCAGGACAAGGCCAGGGAAGTCGAATCGATCCTGAAGAAGGTGCCGGGACTGGCTGATGTCGGCATCTTCAAGGAACTGGGCCAGCCCACGCTCAATATCACCGTGGACCGGGAAAAGAGCGCGCGCTTCGGCATGAACGTCAACGACATCCAGTCGGCGGTGCAGTTTGCCATCGGCGGCGATGCGGTGACGCAAATCCTGGAGGGCGAGAAGACCTTCGGCCTGTCGGTGCGCCTGAACGATGCCGCCCGCAACAATCCGGACGTGATCAGCCGCCTGCTGGTCGACACCCCCGACGGCCAGCGCATTCCGCTGTCGATGGTGGCCAAGGTGGAGGCCACCGACGGACCGTTCTTCGTCTACCGGGAATCCGGCAAGCGCTATATCGCGATCAAGTTCGGCGTGCGGGGGCGCGACCTGGGCAGCGCGGTGGCCGAAGCACAGGACAAGGTGGCGGGATCGGTGTCGCTGCCGGCCGGGTACACCATGTTCTGGGACGGCCAGTTCAACCAGATGAAGGTCGCGCAGAAGAAGCTCGCGGTGATCGTGCCGCTGACCATCCTCGTCATCTTCCTGCTGCTGTACAGCACCTTCGGCAACTTCAAGGATGCGCTGATGGTGGTGCTGAACGTGCCGTTCGCGGCCATTGGCGGCCTGCTGTCGCTGCATATCGCGGGCGAGACGCTGAGCATCTCCGCGGGCATCGGCTTCCTCTCGTTGTTCGGCATCGCGATCCAGGACGGAGTGATCCTGATCTCCTACATCAACCGCCTGGCGCGCGAAGATCACCTGCACGAAGCCGTGGTCGAGGGTGCCGCCCTGCGCTTGCGCCCGGTGGTGATGACGGCGATGCTGGCCGGCCTGGGGTTGTTGCCCGCGGCCCTGTCGCACGGTATCGGCTCCGAGGCCCAACGCCCGCTGGCGCTGGTGATCGTGGGGGGCATGGTGACAACCACCTTGCTGACGCTGCTGGTGCTTCCGGTGGTGTTCGCCTGGGTCAACCGTCATCGGGCCCGTCCGGGAGGGCCGGATGCGGTCTCCCTGACCCCGGCCGAAGGTGTCTGATCTCGTCTGAACCCTGATCGTTGCGTAGGCCGGCGCGGATTGCGCCGGCCGCCTGAGGAGCTTGCCATGTTCAAAAAGCGTGTAATCCGGATCTCGCTGGCCGCGGCGCTGTGCGTGGCCGTGTTCGGGGCCCTTGCCGCGCCGGCGAAAACCGGCCAGAAGCAAGGCCGGCAGCCGGCCAAGGCTGCCAGCCAGGCAAATCGCAACTCCGTGCTGCCCGCGAACACCCGCCGCTAGCGCATCGGGGCTGCCTGTCGCCCCCCGGCACCGGCCTGCTCGGGCCGGTGCCCGTCCATTGGCGTGCGCTGCCTGCCACCCTGCGCATCGACGCCAGCCGGCCATTCTGGCAAAGTACGATCCTTTTGCAGCCTGGATCGCCGTCTGCCGCGCCCAGGCTGCCGCGCAGTGACGCAAGAATCACAATGACGGCGCATCCAGAAAAAAACATCACACTTGGCGCCGGGAATCGGCGCAAGCCGGCAGCCAGCCAAGGAGCACCATCGTGAAACCAAGCCATCGCGCCGCCGCGTTGCTGCTATGGGCGGCGTTGTATTTCTGTTCGGGCTATATCTCCCATCAGATCAACGGGCCGTTCGCCGCCACCGGCTATATCTGGCTGCCCGCCGGCGTTACGGTGGCCGCCTTCATGCTGGCGCGGGCATCGCGCTGGCTGCCGCTGGGGCTTGCCTTTTTTGCCGCGCAGATGCTGCTGGGCTGGGTAGAAGGCCGCGAAGCCTGGCGCATGCTGCTGTTTTCCCTTGACGAGATCGGATTCGCGGCGGTAGCCGTGGCAGTCGTGCGCCTGACCGGATTTTCCACCGAAGGGCTGGCCTTTGTGCGCGGGCTGCTGACAGCCGGCCTGATATGCAGCACCGCCAGCGCCGCCTTCGGGGCCGGTTGGTTCACCCTGGTGATGGGCGTCCCCTTCTGGCCGACCGCCAGCGTCTGGGCCGCCGCGGACCTGGTCGGCATCCTGATCGTGACGCCGGTCCTGGCTGGCTGGTCGCACTTTCACGCCATGCGCTCGGGAGGCATGAGCCGTGGCGACTTCCTGTTCGGCCTGGCCGCCTTCGCCGCGCTGGTGCTGACCACCATCGTCATCTTTGACGGCGCGGGCTTGCCCGTGTTGCCGCACGGGATCGTATTCGCGCTGACCTATATCCCGCTTTTCTTCACCGCCGTGGTCACCCTGCTGTGGGGCGGGCGCGCCGGGTCGGTGACGGTGGCCATCCTCGCCTGCTTCGTCCTGCTCAACACCAGTCAGGGCGACGGGCCATTTGCCGAAAGCGCCGCCCATCACGGCCGCTCACTGCTGGAGGCCCAAATCTACCTGGCCGTCGCCGCCCTGCTCACCCTGCTGATCAACACGCTGAAGACCAGCCGTGAACAGTTGCACGAACAGGCGGCCAGCCGGCAGAACGACATGGAGCTGGCGTTGGCCGCCAGCGCGCAGTTGATCTACCGCCTGGACCCGCATAGCGGCAAGCTCCGCTGGAGCGGCAACCTGCAGCGCGCCCTGGGCGTGGCACAAGCGGCGTTCGCCGATCTGGACCAGGTGCTCGCCAGCGTGCATCCGGACGATCGCGCCAGGGTGCGGAGCCGCTGGCTGCGCGAAAGCGATGGCGAAGCGCGCGGCGACCTCCGCTTCCGCCTGCAGTTGCCGCCCGGGAGCACGACCACGGTCGTCGACATGAGCGGCCCGTTGCTGGATGCCGACGAATCGGTCGCGGTCATCGCCGGCGCCTGGCGCCTGCAGGAAGCCGCGCAGGCTGAGGGGCGGAACGCGGCATGAAAGCCCCAAAGGGCGCCGGCACCGGCGCCTTGCTGATCCACGGCCTGGGCGGCACCCAGTATGACCTGGGGCCCATGCACAAGGCATTGCGCCGCGTCGGTGTGGAAACCCATGCCGTCACGCTGCCCGGCCACGGCGGCCAGCCGGACGATCTGCTCCCGGTCGTTGCCGAGGACTGGCTGGACTCGGTCACCCGTGCCTATGACGAGCTGGTCGACAAGTATGAAACCTTCCATGTCATGGGAATGTGCATGGGCGCGCTGCTGGCCCTGGCGCTCTGCGAACGCCGGCAGCATCGCAAAGGCCAGTTGGTGGCATTGTCCGCGCCGGTATTCATCGACGGCTGGTCGACCCCCTGGTACCGTTTCCTGCGCTACCCCGTCTATCACATTCCCGGCCTGTCCGCCCGCATCAGGGTGGACGAGGACGAGCCCTTTGGCATCAAGAACGACCTGGTGCGGGCCGTGGTCAAGGCCAAGTTCGAGCGCGGCGACAACTTCCACTATCGCTGGGTCCCGCTGGCCTGCGTGAGGCAGGTCGACCGGCTGCGCCGCTGGGTACTGGGCGGCGCCCACCGGATCGCCTGCCCCACCCTGGTCGTGCATGCACGCGAAGACGAGCTGACCAGCCTGCGCTCAGCCGACTTCCTCGAGGCCGCGGTGCCGGATGTGCGCAAGGTCGTGCTGGAAGACAGCTATCACATGATCTGTGTCGACAACGACCGTGAGCAGGTCGTCAGCAGCGTGCTGGACTTCTTAGGTTTCGATCCGGCGCGCGCGCGCCGCCAGTCCCGCCGCCTGGTCGAAGTGCCGATGGAGGCGGAGGCGATCGGCACGCTGGTCGGCGAGTATATTGCGGCGCTGACCACGCAGCACTTCGAGGCAGTCTTCCCGCTGCTGGCGCCCACGGTGCAATGGCGCCACCTGGCCACCCATCCACTGGCAGGCACCTACGACGACCGGGATGCGGTGATCGCCATGTTTGCGCGGCTGGGCGAGCTCGCCGGCGGCCAGCCAGTACACATCACCGCAACGAGCGCACCCCGTATCGAAGGGCAGACCGCGGAATTCGGACTCGCGGTTTCCTTCGTCGCGGACGGTGTGCCGGTCGCATGGCGAGGCACCCAGTTCCTCCAATGCAGCAACGGCAGGATTACCGCTGTCGAATACCGGCCCTCGGCCGGCGTCAGCGCCGACACGGCCACCACCTGACGGCATCGTGCCCCCCCGGGATCAGAATACCCGGCCCAGCTGCAGATAGAGATTCCACACACCCTGCGGCGCCGCGGCAAAGCCGAAGTAGAGTGGCCCGATCACGCTGTTGCCCCCGATAAACAGGCTGGCACTGGACTTGTACGGCCCGCTGCCAAAGTTCTTGCGGCGCAGCCAGACGTCGCCGGCCTCCAGGCTGACGCCCACCACGGTGGTGCGCAAGCCTGGCAGGATGAACTCCCGCAGGTCGTTCAGGTAGGTCATGCGGCCGTACAGCAGGTAGTTGCCGGAAAACTGATCGGGCGAGTAGGCCGACAAGTGCTGGAAGCCGCCAAGGGTGAAACCCAGGCCACCGGTCAACGTGTTGTCCCCTCGGTGGTCGCCGTAGGTGAGCGCCCCTTCGGCCGCCAGGTTGAAAGTATGGCGGCCGTAGCTGGTCGCCCACAGCGCTTTGCCCCGGACGTCGTTGTAGCGGTTGTCGGTGCCACCCAGGGCCAGCTGGTTGATCGCGAACAGGTAGTAGCCCTTGCGCGGAAACAGGGAATCGTCCAGCTGGTCGATAGTCAGCTGCGCCCGGACCGTAGGCTGGCGCACGTAGCCGGTCGGGAACAGGCGGCCACGCGCGGGCGTCAGGCTGTACGCCGCGGCGTAACGGACCTGCTGGTAGTTCATGCCGGCGCGGAACTCGCCGAGCCTGCCGATCGGCACACCCAGGTCCATCCCGGCCATGGCCGTATCGACCCGCACCGCCGTCAGCGGCACAGTACTGTCACCGGACGCGCTGTCCGCAAACAGGTCGACGCGCTTGCGCTTGTATTCCGCATAAGGCGCGATATAGAACCCTTGCCGGTCGAACACGGGTTGACGCAACTCGGTATGCCACTTGGCCTGGTTGCTGCCCAGCACGATGTCATTGCGCCACTCCAGCCCGCTCTGCGTAATCCACGGATAGCGGTGGCCAAGCTGCAGATTGAAGCCGCCCTGGCCGTTGAACGTCGTGGAGACGCCGAATCCGGCCAGCAGGAAATGCGGCCCCCACGATTTTTCCTGCGCCTCCACCTTGAGCACATTGCGTCCATCTTCGTTGACGAGTTCCTGGGTCACGCTCTCGAAGTCGCCGGTGGTGGACAGCTGCGCCAGGTTCCGGTTGAGCGCACCTGCATCGTACGCATCGCCCTCGTGCAGCCCCAGGTACTGGCGCACGTATGAAGGCGGCACGCGCCCATGGGTGTGGATCTCGATCACGTCGATGGGCGTGTGCGCGGCCAGCGCCGGGCCCGGCTTGCGCGCGGCAAGATAGTCCTGCCATGCCGCGGCCGGCAGCGACAGCGCGGCCAGCCGCGAAGCGGCATCATGCGCCGCCGCCCAGCCGCCCTGCACGCCGTCGCCGGCACGCGAGAAGTCCGTGAACGAGAGCTGACCCAGCTGCGGCTCGAGCAGGATGTCACGGGCCCCGAGCAATGCCTTTTGCCCGGCCACGTTCTGGTTGGTCAGGATCGTGATCATCTGCTGCGTCACCGCAGCCGGCGATGCCAGGCTGGCCGGGTCGTCCAGCGGCGAGGCGATATTGACGGCAATGATGATGTCGGCGCCCATGTCGCGCGCAAGCTGTACCGGCAGATTGCTGACCAGGCCGCCGTCAACCAGGGTGCGCCCGCCTACCTTGACCGGCGCGAACAGGCCGGGCACCGCCACGCTGGCACGAATCGCCAGCGGCAGCGACCCGCGCGCGAGCACCACCGGCTCGCCGTTGCCAAGGTCGGTCGCCACCGCGCGGAACGGGATGGGCAACTGGTCGAACGATATGTTTGCCGGGAACTGTCCCGTCCAGTTCTGCAGCAGTGCCAGCAAGCGGTTGCCCTGCACCAGCCCGCTCGGCAGCTTGAGCTTGCCGTCGCCATAGCCGGCGGAGATGCCGATGGGATACTGGATGTCGTCTTCCCGCAGTGCCTGCGGCAATTGCGCCCGCTCGTTGCGGTCGAACACGATATCGCTAAGGTTCGTATGCAGTAGCCGCGCCTCCAGCTCGGCGGCCGACATGCCGCTGGCGTACAGTCCGCCAACCACGGCCCCCATGCTGGTGGAGGCGATGCAGTCAACCGGGATGTGCATCTCCTCGAGCGCCTTCAGCACACCGATATGCGCGTAACCGCGCGCGCCGCCGCCAGACAGGACCAGGCCGATGCGCGGACGCTTCGGCCCGGCGGTCGGCGCTCCGGGGTCCGGCTGCGCCGCGCCGGCAGGCAGGGCAATCGACAGGGCCAGTGCAAGCAACCAGGCATGCGGCAGCCATCGCCGGGGCGTGACCCGGCACCAGGTGAAGCGGTACATGAAGTAAGGCAATGGCAATGCCGGACCAGGCCGGCGACGGCGGCCGCCGCGCTGCGCGGACAGCCACGTGGGCGGTGAGGTTGCCACAATAAGGCAAGCGCGGCGGCTTGACCAGTCGGCTGCGCAACACCCGCCTGGCGTCACAGGGTTACAAGGGGTCTGGCCACGCGCTAACCCATCCCGGCCATCCCTCTACAAGCCCCGCATGCGCCGCCGGCTGCTCTTGCCGGCAGCCAGCGCAGCGCGGGCCGGCGGTGCGCGGCGGACTGCCGGATTGGCGGAACCGGCGCCGGCCGCGGTAGCCGCCCCCGCCTGGTCGCGATACTCCGCGAGCAGGTTTTCCCGCTGCCGGACGCGCTCTTCCAGCACGGCAATCGCCTGGCCGAGGCGGGTCATCTCGCTGCCCTGGCGCGACGCCGCCTCGGCGGCACGCGTCAGCCGCTCGACGGCGGCCTTGCGCTCGGCTTCCAGCAGCTTCTGGACCTCCTTTGCCGCCACGCGCGCGGCATCCAGCTCCAGTGCCATCCGGCGCTCATTGGCGGCGGCGCGCTGGGTCACGGTCTCCCGCTCCTGGTCCCACGCGGCCCGCTGCGTGGCGAAATCCTGTTGCATGGCGGTGTGGGCCAGCCGCGCCGCGGCCAACTCTGCCCGCAGGGTTTCCGCTTGCTGCTGCAAGGCCGCGCCTGCTGTTTCAGCACGCGCGGCGCGCTCCGTGGCGTCATCGCGGGCCCGCGCCAGCTCGGCCATGGCAGCCTCCGCGCCTTCCAGGCGGGCCTGCATGACCTGGCGTTCCTGCGCCAGCGCTTCACGCTCCTGCTCCAGCGCCGCGCGGGCCTCGGCCAGCGCGGCTTCGCGTTGCGTCAGCGCAGCCTCGGCCGACGCCTTTGCCACCTGCAGCGCGGCTTCCCACAGGTAGCGCGCCGCCTCGGTGACCGGCTCCGGACACCCTGGCGTGGGCGCAAAGCCTTGCGGGCCCTGGATCCGCCCGCCCAACGCCGCGAACCAGGCATCCAGATGGGGACTGACCGTGTTGGGCGAGCCCCGCCCCAGATGCAGGCGAATGCGTTCGATGGTCGGCCGCTGGCCGGCCTTGAGCAGGCTGTCGGCGGCCTGCCAGACGTCGTCTCGGGTGATGCCACGGCTGCGGAGCGTTTCCATGATGGGATCCGGGAAAATCTGTGAGGAGGACGAATAAGGTTCGATAATGGTGAATTATCGGCTGTTATTCTTTATTTACGTATGATATATTACAGCATACATCATATTTAATATGCTCAAGATCCGAGCAGCCCACGAGGCTTACTTTCCCCCCATCGCATCTGATGTCGAACTACCGGCGCCGCTCCGTCCGTCCGAACTGGATCCCCTTGCCGAACAGGCGGCCAATGCCCTGCGCCGCGAAGGCGAATCCCAAAACACCGTGGCGAGCTACCGGTCCGCGTTGCGCTACTGGTCTGCCTGGTATGCCCTGCGCTACCGGCAACCTGTGCGGCTCCCGCTCGTGCCTGCCGTCGTTATCCAGTTCATCGTCGACCACGCCACGCGCCAGACGCCGCAAGGTCCTGTCTGCGAGATGCCAGCGGCCATCGACCAGGCGCTGGTCACTAACGGATACAAGGCACGATCCGGCCCGCCCGCGCTGTCCACGCTGACCCACCGCCTGGCGGTCATCGCCAAGGCCCACCGTCTGCAAGGCCTGGCCAACCCCTGCGCGGATGTCGCCGTACGCGAACTGATGGCCGGCACCCGCCGCGCCTATGCGCGCCGCGGCCAACGCCAGGCGCGCAAGGCGGCGCTGACCCGCGCTCCGCTGCTGCGGCTGCTCGATACCTGCGATGGCTCGCTGGCTGGCCTGCGCGACCGCGCCTTGTTGCTGTTCGCATGGTCCAGCGGCGGGCGCCGTCGCTCTGAAGTGGCCCGCGCTACCGTCGACAACCTCACGCGGCTGGGTCCTGGTGAATTCGTCTATACGCTGGGCTGGTCCAAGACCAACCAGTCAGGCAGCGAACGCGCCGACACCGTCAAGCCCGTGACCGGCGCCGCGGGGCAAGCGCTGGAGGCATGGCTGGCCGCCGCTGGCATCGACCACGGGCCGCTGTTTCGCCGCATCCGCCGTGGCGGGCATGTGGGAGAAGGTTTGTCGGATGCGGCGGTGAGCCGCATCGTCAAGGCGCGCTGTGCGCTGGCCGGGCTGGACGGCGACTATTCGGCGCATTCGCTGCGTTCTGGTTTCGTCACCGAAGCCGCTGCGCAGCAGGTGCCACTGGCCGAGACCATGGCCATGACCGGCCATGCCAGCGTATCGACGGTGGTGCGCTATTTCCGCGCGGCCGACGCGCGGCGCTCGCGCGCCGCTGACTTGCTCGCGCCGGCCCCGCAATCCGCCGAGGGCGACTGAGGGACTCGCCATGTGCGCCACATCATGCGCCGTGGTCCGCCCTAATACGGGTATTTCGCTAGCTGGCGACGCTGGCGCGGGCCGCGCGGCGGTGCCTATACTGGCAGGCGCGCGCAACAGTGCCAGCCAGGCTGGACGCCGTGCCCGGACAATCCGGCAGCCAAAAGCCACCCGCAAGATGCGTCGGTGGTGCATGGGATGCGATGACGCACCGCTGCCCGACCCGAACAAGTGGAAACGCGGAGATGGGGATGCCCAACGAACAATTCCTCGCCACACAGGAAACTCGCCGCTCGGGGCTGAAGGCCCTGCGAGCGGCCTTGCTGCAGGTTCACAAGGAAGTCATCGGCTATGACAGGGCGCAGTATGAGCGCCTGAATGGCCCGATTCCGGCAGGCCTGTTTGTCCAGCTGGTGACCGAAGACAACTACTTTCGCTGGCTCGACCCGCTGTCGCGCCTGATCATCGAGATCGACGAAGAACTGGAATCCAAGGAACATCACGACGACACCTGCCGTGCTGTCGGCCGTGCCGCCGAAAAACTCTTCAGCGACGGCGCCGATGCGGGCTTTCGCAAGCGTTACCAGGAAGCGCTGCAGGATGAGTCCGGCGTCATCGTGGCGCACGGACGGCTGATGTCAGTGATCGGGCAACTGCGCCAGTTGCCATAGCGCGCCGTAGCGCGTCGTCACGCCGGAAGCGTTACTTCCCCGGCTTCGATGCTCCCGCGGGCCGGTGCGGCTCGTGGGTATCGACCGCCACCGGATCGCTGGCGGGGAACGTCTCTTCCAGCGCCTCATCCAGTTCGCGCTCGATCAGCTCGTCCTTTTCCTTTTGCCGGGCGGGCGTCGTCGACTTTTGCGGCTGGTGCTTCTGTGCGGGCTTGCTCATGGCGATCGGGCTCCGTTGGCAACCATGAGCGGATGGTAACCCCGCAAGCGCGGCATTGCCATGGTGGCCGCGCGTGGGTCAATGGCCCCTGCCCGCCCATCCACCTCTGCCGCCACCGCCATGCCATCCGCCATGGCCACCGTGATGGCCACCGCCTCCGCCATAGATGAAAGCGAAACTGCCATAGCCATAGGCAGGCCATGGACCGTAGTACGGATAGCCGCCATACACCGGATAGCCTGGATAGGCCGGATAGCCCCCGTAGTAAGGCGCCGACACGGCGTAGTCCGGATATGCCGCATACGGGTCACCGGCATACGGATACGCCACACAGCCCGCCAGGGCCGCCGCGGCAAGGATCACCCCTGTTCCATATCGCATGATCCGCTCCTCACCGTGACGTCAGCGTTCGGCCTGCCGGATCCGGTCAGGCCACAGAGTTTAGACCGCGCGGCAAGGCTTGCAATTCCGCGACGCGGCGCTGGAGGCAGTCGCGCCACGTGCCCGGATAGGAGTTCGAGTGCCTCTATCGGGACAATTCAAGGACATATTCAAGAAATGTCCGATATTCACATGAGAAACAACGGAATACATTGTCCCTGCACCCGGCCCGCGGGTGCCCCGACAGAGCCAGGTTGCCCCCCTTCTTGGTTCCTTACGCTGCCACGATGGTCCCAGCCATCGTGGCATTTTTTTCGTGCGGCTGCGTCGGGTTGCCTCAGGTTCCTACAAGCCCTTCTCGACCATATCGAGCAGGCGCTGGCCGAGGACCTCGGCCTGCTCCTTGGCACGGCTGCGCAGCGGGCCATCGATCAGCAGGATGGCAAGGCCATGCACGGCCGACCACGCCAGGTACTCGGCGCCCGGCCGGCGCTCGGGCGGCAGCACGCCGGTTTCCACCAGCATGTCCAACGCCGCGCACAGCAACTGGAATGGGTTGAGGCCGCTATTGCCGGCCTTGGCCGGGTCGGCGTCGTCCTCCACTTCGTCCGGCACCGAGAACGCGGTGCGGAACAAGCCTGTCTCGGTCAAGGCAAAGCGCAGGTAGCCCGTGCCGACCGCGCGCAGGCAGGCGCGCGCATGCGCGGCGGCGCCCCGGCCCGGACGCAGGCCGCCAATTTCAGCCTCCATGGCAATGGCAAGCGACGACAGGGCCCAGGCACGCACGGCCTGCAGCAGGTCCTGCCGGCTGGCGAAGTGGCGGTACGCCGCGTTGGGCACCACGCCGGCACGGCGCGTGGCTTCGCGCAGCACGATGGCGTCGGGGCCGCCTTCGCGCGCCAGGTCGATGCCGGCGTCAAGCAGCGCGCGGCGCAGGTCGCCATGGCGGTAAGTCGCACGCGCCGGCGGTGCGGAGGCAGCCCGGTTCATGCAAGCCCCCTGTGATCTGAATAACAGTTCATGATGCGTATGTTCTTATAGTGAACAGTGTACACAATTAAACCGTCACAAGCTTGTTGCATTGGAGACATTGCAGGACTGGGAAGGCCGCGCGCTCAGAGGATCGGCGCAAACAGCTTGGCGACGTGCATCGCCACGCGCAGCGGTGCCGGCGCGCTCAGGTACTCGTCCAGCCCGACATGGCGGGCCTGCGCGAAGTCGGCTTCGAGCATCTCCGCCACATCCGCGGCAAAGCCCTGGTCGGCGGTCATCACCATCAGCTCGAAGTTGAGCCGGAAGGAGCGGTTGTCCAGGTTGGCGGTACCCACGGCCGCGGCTTCGTCGTCGATCAGGATCACCTTCTGGTGCAGGAAGCCGGGCTGGTAGCGGTACAGCTTGATGCCGGCGGCCACGGCCTGGTACGCGTAGAGGGTCGAGGCGGCATAGACCACCAGGTGGTCGGGGCGCGCCGGAATCAGGATGCGCACATCCACGCCGCGCAGCACCGCCAGCCGCAGCACCGCGAACACCGCCTCGTCCGGCACGAAATACGGCGACGTGATCCACAGCCGGCGGCGCGCCGACTGGATGGCCTCGACAAAAAACAGCGAACAGGTTTCCTGCGAGTCCGCCGGTCCGGACGGCACCACCTGGCAGGTCATGCGCCCGCCTGCCGCGGGCGGCGGCATCAGCAAATGCGGCACTTCGCGGGCGGCCCAGTACCAGTCTTCGGCAAAGGCCATCTGCAAGTCCAGCACGGCGCTGCCGCGCAGTGCGATATGGGTGTCGCGCCACGGTGCCAGCGGCGGGCGCTGGCCCAGGTATTCGACGCCCACATTGTGGCCGCCGACAAAGGCCTCGCTGCCATCGACGATAACCAGCTTGCGGTGGTTGCGGAAATTAAGCTGGAACCGGTTGACAAAGCCGCGGTGGGTGGAGAACGCGCGCGCATCGACACCGGCATCGAGCAGCGTGCGCACATAGCGACGCGGCAATGCGTGGCAGCCGATGCGGTCGAACAGGAAATACACCTTGATGCCGGCTTGCGCGCGCTCGCACATCAGGGCCTGCAGGCGCTGGCCCAGCGCATCGTCATGCACGATGAAGAACTGCACGATCAGCACCTGGGTGGCGCGCGCCATTGCCGCGAAGATTGCCTCGAAGGTCTGCTCGCCGTTGATGAGCAGCCGCACATCGTTGTTGGCCAGGCAGGGCATGCCGGTCAGCCGCGGCAGCGCCCGCATGCACGCCTGCGCCGGCGCGTGGACCACGCAGGCGCTGCGGGCTTCGCGCTCGCGCGGGGTCATGCCATGGCGGATCTCGCGCAGCCGGTCGTCGTTGAAGCGGCGCGCATCGACATAGCCGGCGAAGGTGCTGCGCCCGAAGATCAGATAAGGCACCAGCGTGAAGTACGGCATCATCACCAGCGACCCCGCCCACGCGATCGCACCCGGCGCGGTGCGCACCGTCATGACGGCATGCAGGGCGGCCACCACGCCTACGGCGTGAAAGGCCAGCACGATGATGGCGATGACACTCGGACTCTGCAGCATCGGTTGGCTTGTGTCCCCTGACCCGGTCGCGATGCGCGCTATTTTGGCACACCGCGCTCCGGATGTTGACACCAGGGCGCGCGCAGTCTTCAGGACTGCCTTCTTTTTTAGCAGGCCGATGACATCACGGTACCAGGCCGCTGTCCGGCGACTGCCTGCTGTCTTTTCCACAGGAACTGTGGACAACTTTCCGTAGCGGCCGGGCTCGACGGCAGCCCTGACACGCCCCCTCCCCTCTACGACGCGCGCAAAACCAAAAAAAACGACAGACATTTCAGAAATGTCTGATTGTTTTGTCGACCACACCTTTTATACGCTTCTTGCCTGCGCCCTGCCTTGCTGCCAGCCGTCCATGTCACGGCTTTCATATCCCGTCCGTATTACGCCTTCGATGAATATTGCGCTACTCATGGGCAACTCGCCCCACCTTCGTACCGTGACCGAACTGCTGGACCAGACCGGCTATCGTTGCAACGTGTTTGAATCGGGCCGGGAGTTGATCCACGGCATCAGCCAGATGCCCTACGACATGCTGCTGATCGATGACGACCTGCCGGACCTGCCAGCCATCGATGTGGTCCGCGCGGTGCGCTGCGCGCGCTCGCGCGACGTGCCCATCATCCTGATGGCGGCGGACAACAGCGAAGACAACCTGGTCGCTGCGCTTGATGCCGGCGCCGACGACTACGTGTGCCGCCCGCTCAATGCGCGCGTGCTGATGGCGCGCATCACGGCGCTGCGCCGGCGTGTCACCGGCGAGCGCCTGCGCCAGGGCCTGGTGGTGCGGGCCGGCCCCTACCAGCTCAACAGCGTGGGCCGCTTTGCCACGCTGCACGGCGAACGCATCACGATGACACCAAAGGAGTTTGACCTGGCGATGATGCTGTTCTCCAACGTCGGGCGCGTGCTGGCCAGCGACCGCATCCAGCAGGCCATCTGGCGGCATGAGCTGCCGCCGCTGTCGCGGGCGCTGGCGGGCCTGATCTCGCGCTTGCGCAAGACGCTGCGGATCGGCATCGCGAACGGCATCGTCATCACCGTGGTCTACGCGCACGGCTACCGGCTCGATGTGCTGGAAGAAAGCGTTGCACCGCGGCTGCCCGGGGCAAGGCGCCGGGTCACCGGGCGCAAGCTGCCCGGCAACTGACGCGCGCTAGTTTCCTGTTCCGCAGATAACTTGCCAAAATGAAATCGTCCAGTTGGCCGTCAGGCTAGGCGCGAGGAGGCGCCATAGCCGTAGCTATGGCAACGACGAGCAACGCAGCATGGCGGCCAACTGGGCGATTTCATGGCAAGGTATTTGCGGAGCAGGACACTAGGCCGGCAGCGTCGCGGCGAGCGCCAGGAAATCGAGTACGGCCATGCCCGTCGGCGAACGCTTGGCTTCGCGCTTGGCCGCGGCCGCCGCGGCGCCGATATACTGGCTGCCCAGCCGCTGCAGGCCGGCCACCCCCTCGCCGCTTACGCACACCACGCCCACCGCCATCGACACCGGCGGAAAGAACACCGCCCGCCCGTGCCGGTCTTCGCCGTGCATGCCGCCAGCGGCACGGTCGGCCGGCGCATACATGGCGCGCGCGGCCTCGTTGAAGCGGTCGATCGCACCCCGCATGCGCTCTGACCAGTCACCGCTCTGGTACAGCACCAGGAAATCGTCGCCGCCCACATGGCCGAGAAAATCGCGGGCCGGGTCGCAGGCCTCGGCCAGGATCGCCGCCGCGCCCTTGAGCATCTCATCGCCCTTCCAGTAGCCGTACTTGTCGTTGAAAGGCTTGAAGTGGTTCAGGTCGACATAGCAGGCATGGAACTCGCTTGCGGCCTCGATCAGGCGCTCGATATGCTGGTTCAGCGGGATATTGCCCGGCAGGAACGTCAGCGGATTGGCATAGCGCGCCGCTTCCATGCGCACCTCGGTGATCGCCCGGATCAGGTCCGCACCGGTGCCCAGTCCGATGTGGCGGCCGTGGTCGGTGATCACGAAGCCATCCGCCAGCGACCGCGTATTCTCGCCCGACAGAATCTGCGCCATCTCCTCCAGGCTGGCGCGCTGGTCAAAGCATGCCGGCTCGCGGTTGGCCATCGCAATGCAGGCTTTCTTGCCATACAGCTCGCGATGAAACGGCGCTGCATAGCGGTCGATAAACGCCTGGCGGCCGATGATCGCCAGCGGCCGCCCTTCGTCATTGACCACGGCAACGGCTTGCAGCTCGGGCTGGTCCTGGAACGTGCGCAAGACCGCATCATTGCTGGTCGCGGGCGACACCGTCGGCGCGGGCCGCAACAGCCGCCCCGCGGTGATGCCCGACCAGCCGGAGCGCACCATCTGCGGAAACACGGCGATATGCTGCGATGCCAGTGCCTGGCGCACGTGCAGGTCCGCCTGCGCAGCGGGCTGCGCCACAGGCCGGCCCACGTAATAGCCTTGGGCGCCAGTCACGCCCAGGTCGCGGATCACGGCCAGCTCTTCCTCATCTTCGATGCCTTCGGCGATCACGCGTCCGCCAAAGGCACTCATCATGCGCAGCAGCCCGCGCAGGATCTCCAGCCGGCGCGAACAGGACGCGATGCCGCGCACCAGCGACTTGTCGATCTTGATGAAGTGCGGCGACAGGTGCGCCAGCAGGTCGAGGTTGGCGTGCCCGGTGCCGAAGTCATCCAGCGCGTACTGCATGCCGAGTTCGCGCAGCACCGACATCGCCACGCCAAAGCTGGCCGCGTCGCCGATCGGCGTCTGCTCGGTGACTTCGATCACCAGCCGCGACGGCGCGATGCCGGCTTCAACCAGCGCGGCCATCAGGCGCCCGCGGTCGGCCAGCAGGCGCCGCAATGTCAGCGGGCTGAAATTGAGGAAGAGCTTGCCGGGCAGGTCCAGGCTGCGCCACGCGGCCAGCGCGGTGCGCGCCGCATGGATCTCAAGCGCGATGGTTGCCGCGACACCCTGCGCGAGCCTGAACAACGCCTCCGGCGCCGCCCACGGCGAGCCCACCGGGCCGCGGATCAGGGCTTCGTAGCCCAGGATTTCGCCATTGTCCGCCTGCACGATCGGCTGGAACACCGCGTGCAACTGCGGGAGCCGCGCAAGCGCGAGCCCGGCCGGGGCCGCGGAGGCGCCGGGAGCAGGGTCGTGCGAAGGCGTGGCGGCAGGCAGGCCGTTCATGAAGGGCAATCCGGGGATGGGGTAAGGGGTGTGACGCGGCCCACATTTCATGACATGGATATGACGGCACGATGACAATCCATCTTTAACCATGTCACGCCGGCGTCACGTTGATGACCGACCATCCGTGCGCCGCAGCGACCACCCCGTACAGAGGGCAGCGTATGCGGCAAATCGGGTCAACCCCGGGCCGCGCGGGCTAGCGAAGCCAGCGCGCCCGTTTGGAGTCTTCTCCGTGTTGCAAGTCATCAAGACACGCCTGCCCGGCCGCAGCCGGGCAGTTGCCCCCGTGCGCCTGCTGTCACGGCTGGGCAGCCTGCCGCTGGTGGTGCGCCTGTGCGCTGCCTTTGCCCTGGTCTACCTGTTCGGCGCCGCGGTCGGCCTGACCGGGATCGCCAACCTGGTCTCGATCAAGGCGCGCACCGATACCCTGTATCAGCACGATATGCATGGCGCCATCTCGGCGGAGCGGGCGCAATCGGCACTGGCCGCGCTCGGGCGCGCCCAGCTGGCGCTGACCATGGCCACCAGCAGTACCGAGCGCGACGGCGCCGCTGACGAGATCTCAAGTGCCCTGGCGCAACTGGATGCGGCGCTGGCCGGCGTGCAACAGGCCGCGCCGGCACAGGCGGCGCCCCTGCTGCGCGAACGGCAGCGCACCAACGAACTGGTGCAGGCCTACCTGGCATTGCTGCGCAAGCAGCCGCTCGATCCGCTGCAGTTCGACAGCGCGGTCTCGGTCGACGGCCACTTCGTTACCGAACAGCTGAAGGCGCTCAGCCACCAGGTGGAAGCCGTGCGCCGCCAGCAGGAGCAGCAGGCCGCCGCCACCGTGGCCAGCGTGGCGGCCAGCCAGTTGCGCGCACAGGCATGGATGGCCGCGCTGCTCGGCGCCAGCCTGCTGGCCGCCGCCGCGCTGGCGTGGATCGCGGCGCGCAGCCTGCGTGCCGAACTGGGCGGCGAGCCGCGCCACGCCGCCGACATTGCCCGCCGCATTGCCGAGGGCGACCTGACCGCCACCATCGCGCTGCGCCCGTCGGACCGCAGCAGCATGTTGCACCATGTGGCCAGCATGCGCGACCAGCTTGCTGGCGTGCTCGCGCGCATCCAGGCCAGCGCACAGGAGATCACCGCGGCCAGCCAGCAGATTGCCGAAGACAATCATGCCCTGTCGTCGCGCACGCAGCAGCAGGCCCGCGCGCTGGATGCCACCACGGGCAGCATGCAGGCACTGGCCGCGCGCGTGGCCGATGCGCATGCGCAAGCCACGGAGTCGAGCGAGATGGCCAGCCAGGCGCGCGTCGCCACCGATGACGGCGCAGCCGTGGTGCGCCAGATGCGCGGCGCGATGGATGCCCTGCATGGGCACTCGCGCCATATCGCCGAGATCGTCGGCGTGATCGAAAGCATCGCCTTCCAGACCAATATCCTCGCGCTGAATGCCGCCGTGGAAGCCGCCCGCGCCGGCCCGGCGGGCCGCGGCTTTGCCGTGGTGGCGCAGGAAGTGCGCGCGCTGGCGCAGCGCAGCGCCGACGCCGCGCGGGAGATCGGCGGCATCGTAGGCACCGCCACGCATGAGATCCAGCAAGGCGCCCGCCTGAGCGCCGGCGTGGTCGCGGCGATGGACCGGATCGCCGCCACCGTCGGCCACAGCCATGCGCTGGCCGAGGCCTTGCGCACGCTGGCTGACGAACAGGCCGACAGCGTGCAGGCCGCGGGGCAGTCGGTGTCGCAGCTGCGGCAGACGGCGCAGCAGAACGCGGCGCTGGTGGACGAACTGGCCGGCCAGGCAGCGCGGCTGGACCAGCAGGCGGCCGCCCTGGCCGATGACGTGGTGCGCTTCCGCTTCTAGCGTGACTGAGTCGGGATGGCAGCCAAGATGTGTCGGGTCGAAACACTTGTCATGGCGGCGTAACCGGCATTTACGTCTTCCGCGACAAAGTTACAGATATGTTGCAACTGAACCGGCGCTGGTTACGTGTCAGCCAGGCTGCGGCGAGTAATCTTGCTTCACACCAACTGAACTGGCACCCGCACAGGAAACCATGGCTGAACGACTGATCATGCTGGACGTACCCGGCGTCCTGTACTCCGACCGCTCCCGCGCCCGCCTCGGCGGCATTCCGGATTCGGGCACGGCGCGCGACGTCAGGTTCTTCGACCCGGTCGCGCTTGGGTTCGTGCGCCGGCTGTTCGGCGTGGCCGGCGCCCGCGTAGTGGTGTCCGATGCCTGGCGCCGCGGCACGCCGGCGGCAATCCTGCAGCAGCTGGACCTGCAGGTCGAAGCCATGACGCCGCCGGTCGAAGGCGGTCACGGCGCTGAGATAGAAGCCTATTTCGCGCAAGGTGCCAGGCCGGTCCACTACGTGATCCTGTCCTGCACCGCGCCTGAGTCGATGCCCGAGGCGCTGCGCGAGCACCTGGTCACGGTCGACCCGGCCGCCGGCCTGACCCTCGAGAACTTCCAGCAGGCGCTGGACATCCTGGGCGTGGCCTGCCCGTCCACGGTCATGCCTGCGCCCAAGCTGGATGCCGGGCTGAAGGCCAAGCTGGCGCAATTGCAGCAGCTGGCACGGGAGAATCCCGCCCGCTTCGACAGCACGCTGGCGCCGGCACGTGAGCTGGCCGCCGTACACGCCTGACCTGGCGCTGCAACGGATCCCAACGGGGCGCCACCAGGCGCCCCGTTTGCTTTGGGTCCGGGCTGCCCCGCGCGCTATTGCACCTGGCCGTTATCGGACCCGTTCCCGTCGGGCCGGTGCGGCTCCCCGTGGTGTTTGCCACCATTGTTACCTTCCAGGAACCGGTGCAGTGTCACCTCGAAACGCCCGCCGACCCACAGCAGCGCCATGCCCAGCACCAGCGCGGTACCCGTGACCATGTAGTAGCCGGCACCGGAAGCAGCACCCAGCACCGCGGCAAGCCAGATTGCCGCCGCCGTGGTCAGCCCCTGCGGACGCTCCCGCACGCCATGCCGCGCAATCACGCCCACGCCCAGGAAACCAACGCCGGTCAGCACCCCCTGCAGCACCCGCGACAGCGCATCCGGCGGATGCCCGCCCAGCGTCACCAGGCACGCCGCAGTGGCGGCGCCAAGCGACACCAGCCCGAGCGTGCGCATGCCGGCTGCCTTGCCGCGCAAGTTGCGGTCCAGGCCGATCAGGGCGCCGGCCAGAAGCCCGGCAAGCAGGCGCAGGACGAGATCAAGGCTGAATGTTTCCATGGTGTTTTTGACGGGGCAGGCGCGACCGCGCAACTCAGGACGCAGCTTACCTCAGCGCGCGGATCCCGTATCATGCTCGCTTTCGCCGGCCATCAGCCGGAGCTTTTGCAGGACCTTTGCCAGGACGCCGCCATGCCCCACCTCGTCATCGAACTCACCGAAAACACCCGCCTGAACTGCTCGCCGGACGAACTGCTCGATGAAGCGAATGCGGCGCTGCTGGCGTCGGGGCAATTCCAGGAGGCGGACATCAAATCACGCTGCGTCACGCTGTCGACCTACCGCCAGGGCGTGGATGCGGTGGAGCGGGCTTTCGTCCACGCGCGCCTGTCGATCCTGGACGGCCGCGATACCGCCGTGCGCCAGGCGCTGGCGCAGGCAGTCTGCGACGTGATCGCCGAAGCGGTGCGCACCGGTGCCGACGGCGGCCGGAACGTGCAGGTGTCGGTGGAGGTCTGCGAGATGGCGCGGGCGACGTATGCCAAGCAGGTGGTCGGCTGAACGTCGCGCGCAAGTAAAAAACCCGCGGCCATCGCGGCCGCGGGCGGAAGCTTCCGGAAAGCTCCGGAAGCCCTGTCATGGGGAGCGCCCCCGCACCCATGACGTTATGGATTCTAGGTGGGGGACATTGCCGCGGATTTGACCTGGATTAAGCCTTGCAGCGATTGGCGCTCCGACGGGCATAAAAAAAGGAGCCGGCAGTGGCTCCTTTTTCGTCAGGACAGCGTGGCGCAGATCAGGCTGCAGCGTCCTTCAGCTTCTTCAGCGGACGGACCTTGACCTTGACGCTGGCCGGCTTGGCCGGGAACCAACGCTCTTCACCGGTGAACGGGTCCTTGCCGAAGCGCTTCTTCTTGGCCGGCACTTGCTGCGCCGTGACCTTCAGCAGGCCGGGCAGCGTGAACTCGCCAGCGCCCTTCTTGTTCAGCGCGCCGATGATGGTGGTTTCCAGGTGGGCCAGCACCGTCTTCACGGCCTTGGCTTCCAGTTGGGTCTGGGCTACCAGGTGAGCGACCAGGCTCGACTTGTTGAAGGTGTCCTTCAGCGGGCGCGCAACGGGCGCAGCGGCGGGAGCAGCCTTCTTGGCCGGCGTGGCCTTCTTGGCGGCAGCCTTCACGGGTGCCTTGGTTGCCGCAGCCTTCTTGGCAGCGGGCTTGGTTGCAGTCTTCGCGGTCGGTTTCGCTTTGGTCGCCATATCTATTTTCGTAAGTTGAACAGATGGGTGCCGGCAGGTGTTTTGCATTGCTTGTCAGCGTTGCGCAATCGCCTTGTCGACGCCCACTGAATCATAGCGGAAAGAACCGTAAGTCAAGGGGTTTTCGTGCATGCGAAACGCAAAACCTCGTAAAAACCCGGGGTTTTGTCGCGGCTTTGCCTCAGTGAAAACGCGAAAACGGCCTACGTACCCCCGTTTTGGCGTTCGCGGCAGCCTCGTCAGGCGTCGGCGCGCAACCTTCTGGACGTGCCCGGGCACTACCGTTCGCGCTCATTCGCCAGTGCAGACCGCCAGCAGCGCACCGGCGACGAGCGTGCCGAGCGCGATCATCGCCAGCCCCGCATCGGCATGCCGCCATGCGTGCCAGGACGCTGGCCAGCCGGCCTGCATGCCGAACACGCTCGCCACGCTCAGCAGCGCTACCGGTATCCCGGCAGCCAGCGCCAGCCGCCGCCGGCGTGCAGGTTTTGCAACGGCATGCGGCGAGGACGGATGCCTGACGGGTGGTTGTGCGGATGGCATGGCGAAACTCCTTGGCTGGGATGGCGGCCATTGTCCGCGCCGGCAACTGAACGCACCCTGAGCATTCCGTTCAGCCCGCATTCAGGTTTTTTGCTGCAAACTTCAGGCCATGAGGTCTTATTTCGAGGCACTTCCGTGTCCACGCGCGCTGGCAGCCACCGCGCTGCTGGCGCTGCTGGCGCTGACATCGGCACCGGCCGCGCATGCCGACAAGGACGCCGACCGCGCCCGCGCCGCCGTGCAGTCGGGCGAAATCCTGCCCCTGTCGCGCATCCTAGAGACCGTGTCGAGCCAGTACGCGGGCGACGTGATCGGCGTGGAACTGGATCGCGACGACGGCATCTGGCAGTACGAGGTCAAGCTGCTGCTGCCCGGCGGATCGGTGGCCAAGCTGAAATACGATGCGCGTACCGCCGCCCTGCTCAAGGCCAAGGGCCGCGGGCTGGACGACGCCCGCCGCAAACCCTGACCGACCGGAGACACCGATGCGCATCTTGCTGGTCGAAGACGAATCCGCCCTCGCCGCGCAGATCCGCGCGAGCCTGGCTGACGCCGGCTATGCCGTCGACACCGCGGCGGACGGACTGGACGGCTGGCACCTGGGCGCGGAGGGGCCCTACGACGCGGTCATCCTGGACCTGGGCCTGCCGCGGCTGGACGGGCTTTCGGTGCTGCGCCGCTGGCGCGCCGCGCAGGTGAACGCGCCGGTGCTGATCCTGACCGCGCGCGACAGCTGGACCGAGAAGGTCGAGGGCATCGATGCCGGCGCCGACGACTACCTGGCCAAGCCCTTCCGCATGGAAGAGCTGCTGGCGCGCATCCGCGCGCTGATCCGGCGCGCGCACGGCATGCCGGCCCCAGAACTGCAATGCGGCCCGGTGCGGATGAATCCGCGCGCGGGCACGGTCACCGTGGACGGCGCGCCGGTGGTGCTGACCGCGCATGAATTCCGCGTGCTGGACTACCTGATGCACCATCCCGGCGCGATCGTCAGCAAGACCGCGCTGACCGAGCATATCTACGCCCAGGACTTCGACCGTGACAGCAACACCATCGAAGTCTTTGTCGGCCGCCTGCGCCGCAAGCTCGGCGTGGACGTGATCGAAACCGTGCGCGGCCAGGGCTATCGGCTGCGCCCGCCGCCGGACGCCCAGCCCTAGATGCCCGCGCGCCTGCGCCGTTCCCTTGCGCTGCGCCTGCTGGCAGTGGCGGCGATCTGGCTGGCCGCCGCGCTTGGCGTCAGCGGCTGGCTGCTGTCGACCTTGTTCGAGCGCCACGTCAACAACACCTATGTGCGCCAGCTCGACCACCAGCTGGCAAGCCTGGCCGCGGCCCTGGACTGGAGTGCCGACGGCAAGCTTGTCCTCACCCGAAGCCCCGCCGATCCCCGCTACGAACTGCCCTATTCCGGCGCCTACTGGCAAGCGCGCGCACCCGGCGCGCTGCTGCGCTCGCGCTCGCTGTGGGATACGGAAATGCCGGCGACGGTGGAACGCCGCCTTGCCGGCGCCCAGGCCGACGTGCGCCCGGGCCCCAGCCACCAGTCGCTGCTGGTGGTGTCGCGGCAGCTGGTGCTGCCGTCCGCCGATACGCCGGTGGAGATCTCGGTGGCGCTGGACCGCACCGAGCTGCGCGCCGCGCGCCGCAGCTTCAACCAGACGCTGGCGTGGTCGCTGACGGCGCTCGGGCTGGGCCTGATGCTGGCCGTGGCGGCACAGGTGCAATTTGGCCTGGCGCCGCTGGCGCGGCTGCGGCGCGCGCTGGGCGCGATGCAGGCGCGGCGCGAAGCCCGGCTGGGCGGCGACTGGCCTACGGAAGTCGAACCCCTGGTGACCGAGATCAACGCCCTGCTGGCGCGCAATACGCAGGCGCTGGAGCGTTCGCGCCGGCAGGCCGCCGACCTGGCCCATGCGGTCAAGACGCCGCTGGCAGTACTGGCTAACGAGGCCGCGGCGCTGCCGGGTGCCGCGGCGCAGGCGGTATCGGCCCAGGTCGAAGCCATGCGCCGGCAGGTGGACCGGCACCTCGCGCGTGCCCGTGCCGCCGGCGCTGCAGCCGCGCGCGGCCAGCGTATAGACGCCGCCCCCGCGGTGCGGGCGCTGACGCGCGCACTGGGGCGGCTGCACAGTGAACGGGCGCTGGATCTGACGGTCGACGGCGCCGGGCATTTCGCCGGCGACCGGCAAGACCTGATCGAAATGCTCGGCAACCTGCTCGACAACGCCTGCCAGTGGGCGCGCACGCGCGTGCGCGTCACGCTGCGGGAGACGGATGGTGAGCTGGAAATCCTGGTCGAGGACGACGGCACTGGCATGCCGCCCGAGGCGCAGGCGCTGGCCACTGCCCGCTTTGGCCGGCTCGACGAGGCCGCCGCCGGCAGCGGCCTGGGCCTGGCCATCGTGACGGAAATCGCCGCGATGTATGACGGCAGCCTGGTGCTGGCATCCAGCCCGCTGGGCGGCCTGGCGGCCCGGCTGCGGCTGCCGGCGGTACTGCCCTGATCAGTCCGCGCGGGCGGCCATCGCATCGCGCGTGTCGCGCGCCAGACCCAGCGCAAAGGCGGTTTCAGCCACCAGGAACAGCGGGCCGATCAGCAGGCCGACCAGATCGTCGACGAACGCCGGCTTGCGCCCTTCGTAATAGTGGCCGATGAACTGGATCACCCACCCCACCACGAACAGCCCGACGCCGATGGCCAGCCACCAGGCAGTCGGCATCGCCGCGATGTGCGAGCCGGCGTAGAGAAAGAACGCCAGGATCGCCGCCATCGCCACCCCGAAGCCAAGCGACAGGCGCAGGTAGAACAGGCACGACAGGATGTACAACAGCATTGCCGGCGTCAGGTAGCCTGAACCGTCGCCTAGCGCCATCGCCGGGCGCGCCAGCAGCGTCGTCACCGCCAGCACGATCATCGGGATGCCGATGAAATGCGTAAGGACGTTGCGCGGGTCGCGATGATAGGCGGCGTAGTTGGCCAGGTGTTCGATCAGGGTTTTCACGGGGACGTCTCCTTGTCTGCGCAGGCGTGCGCGCGCGGCGCCGCAGGGCTGTCGCCTGCTGCTGCGCGGCTGGCGCGAGGTGGATTTATAGTAGTGGGCGCGCACCGGCCGGTCTGTCAGGTTTTTGACAGTCCGCCGGGCGCCGCGTGCCATCGTGTGCCCTTGCTGATACGCGGCACCGCACAGGTAAAAGGAGACCGGCATGGGAGTGGCGAGCCCGCCTGAACGACACCACCGACCCCCACGCCCCCAACCGCAACCCGCGGGCGCGGTACCCGGCACCAGGTCGCCAGTTGAAGACCCGCTCGCCGCGGTGCGCGCCGGGGCCTGGTTCAGCCAGTTGCCGCCGGCCCTGCGCCAGGCGCTGCTCGATGACGGCAGCATCCGCCGGCTGGTTGCCGGCGAGACCTTGTTTGCCCGCGGCGACCGTTTCGACGGCCTGTTTTGTGTCGCCAGCGGCACCATGCAGATCCACGCCAGCGGTGAATCGGGCAAGGCAGCGTTGCTGGGCCTGCTGGAGCCCGGCACCTGGTTCGGCGAGATCTGCCTGTTCGACGGCCTGCCGCGCACCCATGACGCGCGCGCGGTCAGCGCCACCGTGCTGTGGCACGTGCCGCGCGCCAGCCTGGAGCGGCGCCTTGTGCAGCAGCCGGCGTGGTGGCAGGCCTTCGGGCAATTGCTGGCGGCCAAGACGCGCCAGGCCTTCAACTATGTCGAGGAAGCGCAGCTGCTGCCGCCGCCGGCCCGCATCGCCCGGCGCCTGGCCGCGATCGCCCGTGGCTATGGCAACCTGCCTCAGGCCCAGGCCACGCAGCGCGTGCGCATCCCGCAGGAGCAGCTGGCGCAGATGCTGGGCCTGTCGCGCCAGACCGTGAACCACGCGCTGCGCGAACTGGAAACGCGCGGCCTGCTGCGGCTGGAATATGGCGGCATCGAACTGCTCGACCTGTCCGCGCTGGAAACGCTCAACTGAACGCATCGCACCGGAGTCCCGCACACCATGACTACCCTCGACGCAGCGCAACTGGACGCCTGGCTGGCGCGCCTTGGCATCGCTGCCCCGCCCTCGCCCACGCTGGAGGCGCTGGACGCCGTGCTGGACGCGCACCTGGCCAGCATTCCGTTCGAGAACGTCGATCCGCTGCTGCGCCGCCCGGTGCGGATCGAACTGGACGCGGTGTTCGACAAGCTGGTGACCCGCCGGCGCGGCGGCTACTGCTTTGAACTCAATACCCTGCTGGCGGCCGGGCTGGGCGCGCTCGGCTACGCGGTGACGCCGCTGGCCGCGCGCGTACGCTGGGGCGTGCCCGATGACGTCCCGACCGTGACCTCGCACATGCTGCTGCGCGTGGAAGTGGCGCACCGCAGCTACCTGGCCGATGTCGGCTTCGGCGGCCCCACGCCGTTCCGGGCCATGCCGCTGTCCGAGCCTGCCGATGACGGCTTGCCGTACCGGCTGGCGCCTTCGCCGGCGCAGGCGGGCGCCACCGCGTTCCACAGCTACGACCTGGAGGTGCGCGGCGATGCCGGCTGGATCAAGGTCTACCGCTTCGACCTGACGCCCCAGCCGTGGATCGATTTCGTGCCGCGCAACTGGTATGTGTCGACGCACCCGGACAGCATCTTCCTGCAGCAGCTGATGGCCGCGCGCACCGACGGCGGCACGCGGGTGACGCTGGCCAACGGCGAGCTGGCCGAGCGCGCGCCGGACGGCAGCGTGCGGCACACGCAGCTGGCGTCCGCCGAGGCCGTCGTGCAAGTCTTGTCCGACCGCTTCGGCCTGCTGCTCGACGACGACCTGCGGCGCGGCCTGATGAATGCCCTGCCTCCGCTGCTGACTTCCGCCACGCCGTCCACCGGCAACTGAGCCGGGCTATTCCGCGCTGCAGCATGCGTTCCATGCACGGCGCGCATTGCCCGCAGAAAGAATGCTGATATGACCTGTCCACGGCACCCGGCGCCGTGGACTTGGGCACTGGCGCCCCACCATAATGTCCTGGCGATGCCGCCTGCGGGCGCGTCCGCTGGACAACAGTGCGGCACCCGCCGCCAGCACAAAGCCGGCCCCTGATGCCGGCGCAGTCATACAGGAGACTCCATGTCATTGTTCGATCTGACGGGCAAGGTTGCCATCGTCACCGGCTCTTCCCGCGGCATCGGCCGCGCCATCGCCGAGCAGATGGCTGTGCAGGGCGCCAAGGTGGTGATTTCTTCGCGCAAGGTCGAGGCCTGCCAGGAAGTGGTGGATGCCATCAACGCCCGCCACGGCGCCGGCACCGCGATCGCGGTCCCCGCCAATATCTCGTCAAAGGAGGACCTGCAGCATCTGGTCGACGAGACCAACCGCGCGTTCGGCAAGATCGACGTGCTGGTCTGCAATGCCGCGTCCAACCCGTACTACGGGCCCATGAGCGGGGTGTCGGACGACCAGTTCCGCAAGGTGCTGGACAACAACGTCATCTCCAACCACTGGCTGATCCAGATGGTGGCGCCGCAGATGATCGACCGTAAGGACGGCTCGATCATCATCGTGTCGTCGATCGGCGGCCTGCGCGGCTCGCCCACCATCGGCGTGTACAACATCTCCAAGGCCGCCGACTTCCAGCTGGCGCGCAACCTGGCGGTCGAGTTCGGGCCGCACAATGTGCGCGTCAACTGCATCGCGCCGGGGCTGATCAAGACCGACTTCGCGCGCGCGCTGTGGGAAGATCCCGAGCGCTACAAGCAATCCACGCAGGGCGCCCCGCTGCGCCGCATCGGCGAGCCCGTCGAGATCGCCGGCGCGGCCGTGTTCCTGGCCTCCGCGGCCAGCACCTTCATGACCGGGCAAGCCATGGTCGTGGACGGCGGCGTGACCATCTGAGCTTCTGACGCAAGCGCTGCGCGGGCGCCGGCCGTGGCCGGCGCCCGCCGCTTTCCTGCATTTCCCTCAACCTGCAGTGCAGCTCCGGGAGGCAGTCCATGTCAAGCAATCCGCAGTTGGCCGGCACCTGGCCGGTCATGTCACTGGCCGAGGCCCACGCCCGGCTTACCGCGCCCGGCGCGCCGTTCGAAACCGAAACGCGCGTGATCCGCGGCATCCCCACCACGGTCTGGAAGAACGCACCGCCCACGCTGCGCGAGCTGCTGCTGGCCACGCGCGCGTTTGCCGAGCGCACCTTCGTGGTCTACGAGGATGAGCGCGTCTCCTACGATGCCTTCCTGCGCGCCGCCATCGCCATGGCCCATGCGTTGGTGCGCGACGGCGTGCGCAAGGGGGACCGCGTGGCGGTGGCCATGCGCAATTTGCCCGAGTGGCCGGTGGCGTTCTACGGCGCGCTGCTGACCGGCGCGATCGTGGCGCCGCTCAATGCATGGTGGACCGGCCAGGAGCTGGAGTACGGTCTGGCCGATTCAGGCAGCCGCGTGGCAATTGTCGATGCCGAACGGCTCGACCGCATCCTGGAACACCTGCCAGGCTGTCCGGCGCTGGAACGCGTCTACGTATCGCGTGCCGGCACCACGCTGGCCGATCCGCGGGTGACGGCACTGGAAAGCGTGATCGGGCCAACGGCGGGCTGGGCGTCGCTGCCGGACCAGGCGCCGCCGCAGGTCGATATTGATCCGGACGACGACGCCACCATCTTCTACACCTCGGGCACCACCGGCAAACCCAAGGGTGCGCTCGGCACGCACCGCAACTCCACCACGGTGGCGGTCGCCGGCAGCTTCAGCCCGGTCCGCAACCTGCTGCGCCGGGGCGAACCGATTCCCGCCCCGGACCCCGCCGCGCCGCAGAAGGCCATGCTGCTGGCGGTGCCGTTCTTCCATGTCACCGGCTGCATGGCGGTGCTCAACGGCGCCATCGCCACCGGCGGCAAGATCGTGCTGATGCACCGCTGGGACGCGCTGCGCGGCATGGAACTGATCGAGCGCGAGCGCTGCACCGCAGCCGGCGGCGTGCCCACCATCGCGTGGCAGATCCTGGAGCATCCGGAGCGCGGCCGCTTCGACCTGACTTCGCTGGAGAACGTCAACTACGGCGGCGCGCCGGCCTCGCCCGAACTGGTACGGCGTATCGGCGAAGTATTCCCGCTGGCCGCCCCCGGCATCGGCTGGGGCATGACGGAAACCTCGTCCACCTTCACCAGCCACAGCGCCGAGGAGTACGTGCAGCGCCCGGACAGCAGCGGCCCGGCACTGCCCATCGGCGAGATGAAGGTGGTCGACGGGCGCGGCGATGCGCTGCCCCCCGGCGAAGCCGGCGAGCTGATGGCGCGCGGCGCCAATGTCGTGCGCGGCTACTGGAACAAGCCCGAGGCCACCGCGCAGACCTTTGTCGACGGCTGGCTGCGCACCGGCGACATTGCGCGGCTGGACGAAGAAGGCTACGTCTATATCGTCGACCGGATGAAGGACATGCTGATCCGCGGCGGCGAGAATATCTACTGCATCGAAGTGGAAAGCGCACTGTACGAGCATCCCGCGGTCATGGATGCTTCAGTGGTCGGCCTTGCGCACAGGACGCTTGGCGAAGAGCCGGCCGCCGTGGTCAGCCTGAAGGCCGGCATGCAGGCGACCGAGGGCGAGCTGCAGGATTTCGTGCGGGAACGGCTGGCGGCATTCAAGGTGCCGGTGCGTATCCTGATTTACCGCGAGATGCTGCCGCGCAATGCCAATGGCAAGATCATGAAGTCGAACCTGCGCAAACTGTTCGACGCGGCCGCGTAAGTCGGAATCGACACAACAACAAGGAACGACAAATTGACGGAGCAAGCGAAGCGGGAACCGACCCTGTCCAACCCCGTGCGGGCCATCAGCGCCGTGGCGCTCGCCGCGCTGCTGGCGGGCTGCGCCAACGGCGGCACCAACCTGTCCGCGGTGCCGGAACTGCGCCCGGGCGTGCCGGCCGGCTACCTGGCGGCCGACGCGCGCCCGGACAGCCTGAAGCTGCTGCCCGCGCCGCCGGCGCAGGGCTCGGCCGCGCTGGCGGCGGATGAGGATGCGGCGCGGCAGGCCGGCACGCTGCGCGGCTCGCCCCGCTGGCAAATGGCTGGCGAGGATGCCGTGCTGACGTTCCCGCAAGCCGCCAGCGCCTTCTCTTGCGCGCTGGGCGTGCCGGTCAGCGAGAAGGAGACGCCGTACCTGAACATCCTGCTGCGCCGCAGCCTGGTCGATGCCGGCCTGTCCACGTACAAGGCCAAAGACCACTACCAGCGCACCCGCCCCTTCGTTGCGACGAGGACCCAGATGTGCACGCCGGCCGAGGCCGCCAAGCTGGAAAAGGACGGCTCATACCCGTCCGGCCACAGCGCCATCGGCTGGGCCTGGGCGCTGATCCTGGCGGAGGTTGAGCCGGCACGCGCCAATGAGATCCTGGCGCGCGGGCGTGCCTTCGGCCAGAGCCGCGTGGTGTGCAACGTGCACTGGCAGAGCGATGTCAACGAGGGCCGCATGATGGCCGCGGCCACCGTGGCACGGCTGCATGGCGATCCCACCTTCCGCGCCGACCTGGAACAGGCCCGCCGCGAAGTGGCGGCGGCACGCGCCAGCGGCGCGCGGCCATCGCGCGACTGCCTGGCGGAGAGTGCGGCGCTGGCGCCCTGATCAACTGACGAAGCGCTGGCGCGGTTATTTCACCGGAATCACCGTGCCGGCCGGCACCGGCACGGCGGTCACGCTGTTCTGCGGGCTGCCGCTGACGATGCGGTCGGAATACGTCAGGTACACCAGCGTATTGCGCTTGCGGTCGACCGCGCGCACCACGTGCAGCGCCTTGAACAGGATCGACATGCGCTCGGAGAAGACGTTGTCCTGCTGCCTGATCGGCCCCTTGAAGCTGATAGTGCCGACCTGCCGGCAGGCGATCGAGGCCTCCGGCGGGTCTTCCGCCATGCCCAGCTGGCCCTTGATCCCGCCAGTGCGGGCACGCGACACGTAGCAGGTAATGCCGTCCACCTGCGGGTCGTCATAGGCTTCGATCACGACCTTGTCGGACCCCGTCATGCGGAAATTGGTGCTGACGCTGCCGATCTCCTCGGCACTGGCGCCCATGGCGGCGGCCACGCAGGCGGCGGCCAGGATGGTGCGGATGTGGTGGCGATGGCGCTTCATGGCTCGATCGAGAGTCATCGATACTCAGTTCACCGACGACTTGATATCGTCGTGGCGCTTTTCCATTTCCTGGCGCAGCGCGCGGCGCTGCTGCGCGGCGGCAAAGCGCTGGCGCTCCGCCTCGTCGCGCGGCTCCAGCGGCGGCACCTCGGCCGGGGTGCCGTTGTCGTCCACGGCCACCATGGTGAAGTAGCAGCTATTGGTATGGCGCACCAGCTTGCTGCGGATGTTTTCGGTCACCACCTTAATGCCGATTTCCATCGAGCTGCGGCCGGTGTAGTTGACCGAGGCCAGGAAGGTCACCAGCTCGCCCACGTGGATGGGCTGGCGGAACACCACCTGGTCGACCGACAGCGTGACCACGTAGCGGCCGGCGTAGCGGCTGGCACAGGCATAGGCCACCATGTCCAGGTACTTGAGGATGGTGCCGCCGTGGACGTTGCCGGAGAAGTTGGCCATGTCCGGCGTCATCAGCACGGTCATGGAAAGCTGGTGGGACAGGTCGTTCATGATGCGGGATACGAAGATTGCGGGGGCGGAATTGCCGGCATGCAGGCGCCGGCAGTTTAACCCGGATCGCCACCGCCGTTGCCGGCCGCAACGCCATCCGGTCAACCCATCCGGCCAACAAAAAAAGCGGCCTCCCCGGCCGCTTCTTTCACTTTGGACGCAAAACTGCTTACTTCTTCTTGTTCACCGCGTCCTTGAAACCCTGGCCGGCCGAGAACTTGACCGTCTTGGCGGCCGGAATCTTGATGGTTTCGCCGGTGCGCGGATTGCGACCGGTGCGGGCAGCGCGCTTGCCGGCGCTGAAGCTGCCAAAGCCCACCAGCGTCACCGAATCGCCCTTTGCCACTGCCTTCTTGATACTGTCCAGCGCTGCGTTGAGCGCACGCTCGGCGGCGGCATTGCTCAGTTCTGCTTCCGCGGCGATGGCCGATACCAGTTCACCTTTATTCATGGCTGATTTCCCTTGTTGGTCGTCGTCACCGATGTGCTTGCCTCGCGGCAAGCCATCGATCGGCGCAGTCTAATCTGCCCGTTGTGCGTTGAGCAATCCCCAGTGGCACCAATGCGACAAAAAAACCCGCAAATCCTTGCTTGAGGCCAGTTAGCGGGCAATTTCCCACGCTGTTTCCGCTTGCCAGACGTCATCTTTGCCCTGGTCGGGCCGCACCCGCCCGGGCCGGGCCCAGGCAGCGGCCACAATCGCCAAGCACAGGACAAATGCCCACAAATGGGGCAACGCACCACAATGGGTCAGCGCGGGCGGATCGGAAGGCTCCATTCTGGCGCATCCGCAGTCCGGCAAGGACACAAGACCAGCCGGACTCCGCCCCAGCAAGCAGCCTGAGTGCGGCATTCCGGTGCGGTTTTTAACTGGCACGGTGCAATCGGCACCACGATGCAGCCCTCTCTGGAACGCTTTTTGCATACCCATGCGCCCATTTTGAGCATAAGGTCACTATGGACAACTGGAAGACCGGCACCGACGCCTTGTTTATCCTCCTTGGCGCCATCATGGTGCTGGCCATGCACGCCGGCTTTGCATTCCTGGAGCTCGGGACGGTGCGCAAGAAGAACCAGGTCAATGCGCTGGTAAAGATCCTGGTGGATTTTGCGGTTTCCACCATCGCCTATTTCTTTATCGGCTACACCATTGCGTACGGGGTGCAATTCTTTTCCGGCGCGGAAACACTGGTCCAGAAGAACGGTTACGAGCTGGTCAAGTTCTTTTTCCTGGCGACATTTGCCGCGGCCATTCCGGCGATTATCTCGGGCGGTATTGCCGAGCGTTCGCGCTTCAATCCGCAACTGGTCGCTACGTTCGTACTGGTGGGTTTTGTTTACCCGTTCTTCGAAGGCATTGCCTGGAACCAGCGCTACGGCGTGCAGGACTGGATCACGCACGTGGCCGGCGCGCCCTTTCATGATTTTGCCGGCTCGGTGGTGGTCCATGCGCTGGGCGGCTGGATCGCGCTGCCCGCGGTGCTGCTGCTGGGTGCGCGGCGCGGGCGCTACCAGAAGGATGGCCGCATCAGCGCCCATCCGCCGTCGAACATTCCCTTCCTGGCGCTGGGCGCCTGGGTGCTGGCGGTGGGCTGGTTCGGCTTCAACGTGATGAGCGCGCAGACGGTCGACAAGATCAGCGGCCTGGTGGCGATCAATTCCCTGATGGCCATGGTCGGCGGCACGCTGGCGGCCTGGGCGGCCGGGCGCAATGACCCAGGCTTTGCCTACAACGGCCCCCTGGCCGGGCTGGTGGCGGTATGCGCGGGTTCGGACCTGATGCACCCGCTCGGCGCGCTGGTCACCGGCGCGGTGGCGGGCGTCCTCTTCGTCTATATGTTCACGCTGGCGCAGAACAAATGGCATATCGATGACGTGCTCGGGGTCTGGCCGCTGCATGGACTCTGCGGTGCCTGGGGCGGCATGGCCGCGGGTATCTTCGGCGCGAAGGCGCTGGGCGGACTGGGCGGCGTGTCGCTGGGCGCGCAGGCACTCGGTACCGTGCTCGGCATCGTGGTGGCTCTGGTCGGCGGCACGCTGGTTTACGGCACCCTGAAAAAGCTGGTTGGCATCCGGCTCGATGCCGAGGGCGAATTCAACGGCGCCGACCTGACGCTGCACCGGATCTCCGCAACCCCCGAGCGGGAAACCAACTGGTAATACCCGTCAGCGCTATCTGATCTCAACAGACAAGCTGCGCAACGCAGCTTGTCTTAACAATTATTTGCTTGCGCTTCCGGCACGGCGTCTCAATAATTGCCGTGCCATGTATTGCGCCGCAACAGCGCGCAGGGCTCTCACGCAGCAGCCGGCTGGTTCGGGGGGATGTTGGGTCGGCGGCTGGCCGGTTACACCATCACGAAAGGAATACGCCGATGGATGCCTCTACCTTCGACAACCTCAAGACCCTGGTTGTCGCCTACGCGACCGAATTCGGAGTGAAGATCCTGGCGGCCCTTGCCTTCTGGGTCGTCGGCCGATGGCTGATCCACTTTGTTGTGCGCATGGTGCAGAACGCGCTCGGCAAGCAGAAGGTCGATCCCACGCTGCTGCGCTATGTCGGGTCGATCGTTACCGTGACGCTGAACGTGGTGCTGGTGATCGGCATCCTCGGTTTCTTTGGCATCCAGACCACCACTTTTGCCGCGCTGATCGCCGCCGCGGGCGTGGCCATCGGCCTGGCCTGGTCGGGACTGATGGCGAACTTCGCCGCCGGCGCCTTCCTGGTGGTGCTGCGGCCCTTCAAGGTGGGCGACTTCGTAACGATCGGCGGCGTGACCGGCACGGTGCGCGAGATCGGCCTGTTCGCAACCTCGCTCGACACGCCGGACAATGTCCAGACCGTGGTCGGCAACAACAAGATCTTCAGCGACACCATCCAGAACTTCACGGCCAACCCGTACCGGCGCGTGGAACTCAAGGCGCAGCTTGCCGGCAGCACCGACGCGGCCGATGCGGCAGCGTTGCTGAAGGCCCGTATCGCGGAGATCCCCAACGTGCTGGCTGAACCCGCGGTCGACGTCGAGATCCTGGAGTTCACGCTGGTCGGCCCGGTGCTGGCGGTGCGTCCGCACTGCCACAACGACCACTACTGGCAGGTCTATTTCGAAACCAACCGAGTCATCCGCGAGTGCTTCGGCCAGGCCGGCTATGCCGCACCGATGCCGGCGCAGATGGTGGTGGTGCAACAGGCCGCCGCGCAACAGGCCGCCGCTGCGCAACAAGCCGCCTGACGACGGCTTGCAGGAGGTATCAGCGGGAGCCTGAGCGCCCGTAGTAGCGCATCAGCACCGCGCCGGCGCCGCAGGCCGCCATCACCACGCCCAGCGGCAGCGCGGTGCCGTCGCGCCACACGCTGACTGCAGCGCCGCCCAGCGTGCCGAGCGAAAACTGCAGCGTGCCCATCAGCGCCGAGGCCGTGCCGGCGCGATGGCCCTGATGGGCGAGCGACAGTGCCGACGCATTCGGCGATACGCAGCCGAGCGCGCCGATAAAGACGAAGAAGCCCGCCAGCAGCACCGGCAACACCGCCACGCCCGCCAGCGCTGCAACCGCCAGCGCCAGGCCCGCGGCAAAAGCCGCCAGCAGCGCGCCGCCCAGCACATGATCGAGCGAGCGCCCACGTACCAGCCTGGCATTGAGCTGCGACATCGTGATCAGCCCCAGCGCGTTGGCGCCGAACACAAAGCCGTAGTGCGACGGCGCAATGCCATGCAGTTCGATCAGCACGAACGGCGAGCCGGAGATATACGCGAACATGCCCGCCGAGCCGAAACCCGCAGACAGCGAATAGCCCAGGAATTCCCGATCGCGCAGCAGTTCGGCGTAGCTCCTCGCCACGGTGCCGAGCCGCAGCGGCGCCGCATGGCGCCGGTCCAGTGATTCTTCCATGCGCAGATGGACCAGCAGCAGGATCAGCAGCCCGGCCACCGCCAGCAGCCAGAAGATCGCGCGCCATCCCGACACGGTCAGAACAGCGCCGCCGATGATCGGGGCCAGGATCGGCGCGACCCCCATCACCAGCATCAGCGACGAAAACGCGCGCGCCGATTCATGCGCCTCCAGCCGGTCGCGGATCACCGCGCGCGCCATCACCATGCCGGCGCAGCCGCCCAGCGCCTGCAGGAAGCGCCATAGCATCAGCGACTCCACATTCCGTGCCAGCGCGCAACCGATGGCGGCCAACACATACAGGCACAGCCCGACGTAGAGCGGCGGCTTGCGTCCGAAGCGGTCGCTGAACGGGCCATAGAAAGCCTGCCCGATCGCCAGCCCTACCAGGAACGTGCCAAGGGTCAACTGGATCTGGCCGATGTCGACACCGAGATCGCCCGCCAGCGCCGGAAAGCTCGGCAGGTACATGTCGATCGACAGCGGCGCGATCGCCATCAACGAACCGCAGATCAGCAGCCAGGCAGGAAAACGCGCCGGCGAGGCAGCGCTCGGGGAATGAGGCATGGGGGACAGTATCCGGGGCAATGGCGTTGCCATGCGCGGCTAGTCCGCACGAGCAACCCCCTGAAAAGGCGCAATTGTTGCACACGATAACCAAGACAGCGCGGCACCGGCGTTCAGCGTTTTGAAACAGTCGTTCAGAAAATCTGCCGGGCAGATTGCCATGCCAAAGTCGGGTTCGATGAGGCTGGCAAGCTTGGCACTATTGGTGATTAGTGATGTCAGGGCATTGCGGTCATGGCATCAACAAAACAGCATTGCGTGGGTCCTTGCCTGGGGCGCGACTTTCATGCGCGGCAAGGTGGAGGGTACAATGCCAGCCTGTCGGCGTAAGACTCGCCGTCGGCCTCGCAGAGAGGGACGACAGTACCAGTCCCGGCAACGTTAGCCTGCATGAGAATACGACACACGCCGCTTCCCGCTTCGCTTGGCCTGGCCGCACTCGCGGCCGCGCTGCTGTTACCGCTGCCCCTGACGACCAGGGCCGCGTCGGCGCAGTTGCGCAACGCCGCCGCCTCGGCGCCCGCCCCCGTGATCGACGAAGCCGACCCGTTGTCGCGCATGCTCAAGGGCGCCGCCACCGGCCAGAACACCGGCGCCGCCGGCGTGCCCGAACTGCTGCGCAACACCACGCGCCCCGACAACGTGCTGGCGCGCGCCTGCCGCCAGCTCAACGACGCCCTGCCGATCGAAATCGACGGCGAGACGCGCCTGCGCCGCTGCCAGTCGATTCCGGGCAAACACGTGCTGTTCCAGCTGGAACTCACCAACTACCGCGGGCCGATGCTGGACCTGGCCAGCTTCGAGGTCAACTACGCCGCGCCGCTGCAGCGCAATATCTGCGCGAACCGCGACGTCGAGATCCTGACCAAGCTTGGCGTCAGCCTGATGTTCCGCTACATGACCCGCAAGGATCGCGGCGAGCGCCGCATCGGCGACGTCTATATCAATGCGCCTATCTGCACCGCGGCACTGCGTTAAGACACCAGGCAACACAAACAAGAATCGATTGCATCTGAAGCGAGCCCACAAGCCGGCAGCACAATGAACGACGGCCCGCATCTGCGGGCCGTCGTTCATTGCGAGCAGCTTCGCTCAGGAGCGGTCAGGCAGCACGCGGGCGCAACGGCAGCACGTTGGCGGCGCGCCGCACCAGGATGCGCGTGTCCTTCCAGCCGGCATCGGCCAGCGGCGAGCCCCACACCAGTTCATGCAGGCGCGCCAGCGCGAACGGATTGCCCAGCAAGACATGCTTCTGCGCCGGCGTGAGCGCGCGCGGGCCATTCGTGAGCGCATGCTGGACCAGCGACTCGTGGCGCCTGCGCGCCGACTCCGGCTGGACCACGCGTGGCGTGGCGGTGGCGCACATCAGCGCATTGGTGACCGGGTCCACCACGGCATCGACAAAGTCTGGTGTTTCGGCTGCGTTTTCGACATGCTGCTGCGTCTCGACGATCTCGCGCGGCACCAGCGTCTCCTCGGGGATCATGAACAAACCCGCGTTGCGCGAGGCACGGCCCAGCGACACGCGCGACAGCATCACCGACAGCGGGATCGACAGCGCCAGCGAACCGACGATCGGAAGCAGCCACAGCACGTACGAGGGGTTCAGCCAGTACACCAGCCCGCCCCAGGCCAGCCCCAGCGCCGTATGCCAGCCGTGGCGGCGGAAGGCTTCGCCCCAGGTGGTCTCGGCGTCTTCGCGCGGGGGCGACTTCCAGGAGATGCCCCAGCCGCTGTATGCAGCGATCACGAACTTGGTGTGGAACAGCATGCGCGTGGGCGCCAGCAGCGCGGACAGCAGCACCTCGATCAGCATGCTGGCAATCAGCTGCACCGCCCCGCCATATCGCCGCGCCTGCTTCATCAGCAGTACCACGCTGGCCAGCTTGGGCAGGAACAGCAGCGTGGCCGTGGCGGAGAACAAGGCCAGCGCTTTCTCCGGATGCCATTCGGGCCAGGTCGGAAACAGCTGGTACTGCTGCGTGAAGTACTCCGGCGGCACCAGCGCGTGCTTGGCCAGCATCGCCGTGGACAGCAGCAGGAACAGCAGCCACAGCGGCGCGGACAGGTAGGCCATGATGCCGGTCAGGAACACCGCGCGGTGCACCACGTGGAAGCCCTGCTTGAGCCACAGCCTGAAGTTCATCAGGTTGCCCTGGCACCAGCGGCGGTCGCGCTTGACCTCGTCCAGCAGGTTGGGCGGCAGCTCCTCATACGAGCCTTCCAGGTCGTAAGCGATCCACACGCCCCAGCCGGCACGGCGCATCAGCGCGGCTTCGACGAAGTCGTGCGACAGGATTTCGCCCGACAGCGGCCCGCGGCCGGGCAGCGGCGCCAGCGCGCAGTGCTCGATGAACGGATGCACGCGGATGATGGCGTTATGGCCCCAGTAGTGCGATTCACCCAGCTGCCAGTAATGCAGGCCGGCCGTGAACAGCGGCCCGTACACGCGCGTGGCGAACTGCTGCACGCGGGCGTAGAGGGTCTCGCGGCCCACTGCCAGGGGTGCGGACTGGATGATGCCCGCGCCGGGGTTGGCTTCCATCAGCCGCACCAGCGTCGCCAGGCAGTCGCCGCTCATCACGCTGTCGGCATCGAGCACCACCATGTAGCGGTACTTGCTGCCCCAGCGGCGGCAGAAGTCGGCCACGTTGCCAGTCTTGCGCTTCACGCGATGGCGGCGCCAGCGGTAGAAGATGCGGCCGAAGCCGCCGACCGCGCGGCACAATTCCATCCACGCGTCATGCTCGGCGGTGCGCAGGTCAGGGTTGCCGCTGTCCGACAGCACGATGAAATCGAAGTTGGACAGGTGACTGGTGCGCGCGAGCGATTCATAGGTGGCGCGCAACCCCGCGAACACGCGCGTCACGTCCTCATTGCAGATCGGCATGATGATCGCGGTGCGCGCCTCGGGCGCTATCGGCCCGTCGGGCGCGGCCGAACGCGAGATCAGATGACGGTCGCCGCCCTTGGCCAGCACCAGGAAGCCCATCATCGCAGTCCAGAAGCCGGCCGACACCCATGAGAACAGGATGGCGAACAGCACCAGGATGGCGATTTCAAGCGGATCCGTGCCGTGGTACGGCAGCACATTGGTCATGAAGTACGTGGCCAGCACGGTCTGCATCACGACCAGGCCCAGCAGGAACCAGCGGCGGTGCGAGCCGGCCGGGTGCCATTTGCCTTCGGCGTCGGGGCCGTCATGCAGCGTGTCCCAGGTCTCGGGCACGGGCGGGCGGCCCAGCATGCGGCGCCAGGTATTGCGCAGCCAGCCGGTGACGATATGCGGCGGCCACTGGCGCGGCACCATCGAGCTGCGCTCGGGCTCGGGGCCGGTGTCGACCTTCACGGTGCCGTCTTCGCGCCGCTGCAGCAGCGGCGCGCCGTCAACCTGCGGATTGCCGTATGCGATGGTGAAGCGCCGGCCCACCGAGGCATAGGCGCTGCTGCCTTGCGCCGGCGGCGTGTCCTTGGCGGCCAGGCGCGACTGCAGGCGCGTGATCGCTTCCTGCGCGTCGCGGCCGTCGACGGTGACGGGGATCACCGGGGCAACCGAAGTCACCGGCATGACCGGTGGGACCGGCGCAACCGGCGCGGCGGCCATGCCCGGGCCGTCCGCCAGCAGTTCGCTGCGCATTTCAGGCGATACGGGCAGACGGTCGACATAGCGCTCGCACGCCGCCGCCTGGGCCGGTCGCTGCTTTAGCCTGGGGGTAAGATGTAGCTCCACGTCTCGGATAGGGTTGTATTGCCGTTGCGAAGATAGCCGCGCAACTCTACCGGCTTGGTTTCATCCTTGCGGCGCATCACCATGGTCATGCGCCAGCCGCCGGTCGCATCATTGCGTTGCACCGACGTTTTCAGCAGTTCACCGTTGGCATCGGCCGAAACCACCGGGTCGATGCGCACGTCCGCGGGCAGCCTGCGGAAGGCCGGGCCTTCGAAGTCCACCACCAGCGAAAAACTCGTGTCCTCCTTGTTGCGGGTCTGGCCCTGGCCCAGGCGGGTCTGGGTCACCCACGACAGCGGCGGCAGTTGTTCGCCGTCCTTCTGCCACAGCAGCCGGTACTCATAGTCGAAGGGTTGCCTCGGCTTGGGCGGGTTGTCAGGCACCCAGTACGCGACGATGTTGTCATTGGTCTCGTCCGGCGTCGGGATCTGCACCAGTTCTACCCGGCCCGAGCCCCAGTTGCCGCGCGGCTGCACCCAGCCACTGGGCCTGCGCTCATACCAGGCGCCGATCTCCTGGTAGCTGTCAAAGCTGCGGTCGCGCTGCATCAGCCCGAAGCCCTGCGGATTGGTCGCCGCGAACGAAGTCACCAGCAGGCGCTTGGGATTGACCAACGGACGCCAGACCCATTCGCCGGTGCCCAGCTGGATCGACAGGCCGTCCGAGTCATGCACCTCGGGTCGGAAATCCTGCGTGGCCGACGGCTGGTTCTCGCCGTACAGGAACATGCTGGTCAGCGGCGCCAGGCCCAGCTTGGTCACGTTCTCGCGCAGGTAGAGGCGCGACTTGACCTCCATCGCGGTCTCCGCGCCGGGCTTGATTGTGAAGCGGTATGCGCCGCTCATGCGGCGCGAATCCATCAGCGCGTAGATCGTGATGTCCTTGGCATTGGGGCCCGGGCGCTCGATCCAGTATTCGACAAAGCGCGGGAATTCCTCGCCCGAGTTGAGCGCAGTGTCCACCGCCAGGCCGCGTGCCGACAGCCCGTACCACTGGTCCTTGCCGAGCGCACGGAAGTAGCTCGCGCCGAGGAACGACGCCAGCTCATCCTTGCGCTTGCCCTGGTTCAGCGGATACAGGATGCGAAAGCCTGCATAGCCCAGTCCCTTGAGCTTGGCGGCATCGACCTTGTGCGGGCCGTAGTTGAACGCGGAAGGGTCGAAGCGGAATTCGCGCACGCTGTTGCCCACCACTTCATGGATATGCACGGGCTGGTCGAACACCATGCCCTCGTGGAAGAACGACAGCTCGAATGGCGAACGCGTGCCGCGCCAGGCAAAACGCTCGGACTTGTATTCGATCTCGCGGTAGCGCTCGTAGGAGAGCTCGCGCAGCTCGCGCGGCAAGTTCTGCGGCGGCGCCTTGTAGGGCGAGGCTGCCAGCTGGCGCGCGCGCGCCGCGACCGTATCGAAGTCGAACGCATGGGCCGCCATCGCACACAGCGCCAGCGCCCCGCCCCCGAGCCAGGCCGCAATCCGCACGCCGGCCCGCGCCCCGCGGCGACGGGCACCAGGCCCGGCGGCGGGCAAGGTAAACGGTTCGGAAAATCGTGGCGTGGCGATCTGTGACATGTATGCCAGGGTGAGCGGTTGAATCGGCGTGACCGGCATCGGCGGTCAGAACGAAGGAGGACACAGCAAGAGATGGGCCCGGCGCTGAGTGGCGAGGCCCGGAAACGGGGAAGAACAGCCCGGGGCGGACGTCCCGCGGAGCACTGTGTCCGGTTTGTTGCGATGCGCAATAAACCATAGCAATTCGAGACGCAAAAGTCACGTTTCGATCACGCAAGGTTTGAAACAAAATGTTGGCCAGGTTGCCCGAAAGCCGCTCCGGGCAACGGTTTCCGGGCGCCGGGGTCACACCGCCGCGAGCGTCGCCGGGAACGGCACCTGCCGGCTGCGCTCGCCTGCCAGAGATCCGGGCCAGGCGGCGCCCGGCCCCTTTAATACACGGTTACTTTTTTGCCCCTTCGCTGTACGGATCGAACTTGTCACTTTTGGCGCCTTCGGAATACGGATCGAACTTGCCGCTGTTCATGCCGCCCTGGCTGTAGGAGTCAAAAGACTTCTGTGCGCCGCCCTGGATCGGCTCCATCTGGTCGGGGCGAGCGCCCGGGTTCAGCGAGTTCACGTTATCGCTTTTTGCGCCATCCGAGTATGGGCTGAATTTGTCCTGCTTGGCGCCGTCGGTGTAGGGATTGAACTTGTCTTGTTTGGCGCCGTCGGTGTACGGGTTGAATTTGTCGGTCTTGCCCGTGGTCTGGGCGTGCAGCGTGCCGAAGGCGCAGGCGGCGGCCAGACCGATGGTGAGGTAGCGCAGCTTCATGGGGATCTCCTCTCGCAGGAAAGGCGCCTGCCATGCATAGGGCACAGCGTGCACCGCTGCCGGCCAACGCAGCGCGCGGGGGCAACAATCAACGCTAGGTCAGGGCCACGCAGGTGTCAACCGCACCGCGCGCGCTGCGGACCCGCATTGCGCTTACAATGCCAACCAAACGCCACCAAGACGCTACAAGGAATCGACATGCTCCCTCGGCAAACCGACGCTATCGCCCGCCCTGCCCTGCGTACCGCCATCGCCGGCGCACTCGGTGCCGCCCTGCTGCTTGCAGCCGCCGCACCGGCGCAGGCGTACTTCGACAACTACCTGACCGGCACCATCATCGGCACGCTCAACGACAAGGAAGGCGCGTCGCTGGCCAAGTCAGTGCGCAAGGCGCTGAACGATACGGCCGATGGCCACGCCGTCGAATGGACCTTCCCGGCGGCCGGGCGCCGCCAGCAGATCGACGGCACCATCACACCGGTCGAAAGCAAGACCGACAAGGGCCAGTCGTGCCGGCGCCTGAAGTCGGACCTCAAGCGCGGCAGTGCCGAAGAACACTGGAACGGATGGTTCTGCAAGCAGCCCAACGGGCAATGGAAGTCGCGCCAGGTGAGTGAATAAGCGGCGCTGAGCCTTGCCGGCGGCGCTCACGCCGCGTTCGACGGCGCGCGATGCGGCCGCGCCGCAGGATCGACCTGCGGCGAACCCGGACGCTCGTACCACTTCGGCTCCGGGACGTAGACCGTGTTGTCCGGCTGCGCCATCAATGATCTGGACGCCGTGGGTGTTGAACTGGTCCTGGGTCGCGGCGTGCAGGGCCGACAGCGCGTAGAAGCGGTTGCGCGGATGATCCAGCGCGGCAAACAGCTCATATTCGACGTAGAAATCCGACAGCCCCCGCTGCAGCACGAACGGCGTGGGCGACGGCGCGATATGCGCCGCCTCAGCGGCGGCGGCCAGCAGCATCGCATGGACCTGCCGCCACGGCGTGTCGTAGCCAATCGTGACCGAGGTGGAAACCAGCGCGGCCTGCCAGCTCTCCTGCGCGGCGGGGTCGCGCACGCTGCCGTGACGCGTGTAGTTGTGGATGGCGCTGCCGACCACCACCGCATTGGGTAGCGTCACCTCTTCGTTGCGCAGGTTGATCACCTTGACCGACAGCGCATCAAGCGAGGCCACGGTGCCCACCGTATCGCCGATGCACACCATGTCGCCACGGCGCAGCGCGCGCGAATACACCACCACCATGCCGCTCATCAGCTGGTTGACCACATTGGCCGACCCCAGCGTCACCATGAAGCCGAGCAGCACCGACAGCCCCTTGAACACATCGCTTTCCGAGCCGGGGATATACGGGTAGGCAAAGGTGAAGCCCAGCGCCCAGATCACCGCCGCCGCCAGCCGCCGCGTGGCTCCTGCCGTCTCCGGATGCAGGCCGGGCACCGAGATCTGGCCCTTCTGCACCGCCTTGAAGATGTTTGATACCAGCCGCTGCACCGCGCGCGTGATCAGCAGGATCACCGCCACCGTGACCAGGCCCGGCACCGACGACACCATCGACAGCGCGATCTGCGACAGCAGGCCGATGATGAAGGCGCCCATGCGGTCGCCCATCGGCTGCGTCAGCGGAAACTGATCGAGGGCGAATTCCAGCCAGATAAAGACCAGCACCAGCACCAGGCCGATCGTCAGGATCTGCACGATGCGGGCGACCAGCTGGTAAAGCGCGCCGGTCCAGTCGAACTGCCCGCTGACCCGCTGCGCCAGGTGCCGCTCCAATGCCAGCTGCAGGCGCGCGCGCAGGCCCACGCCGGCACGCGCCACGCCCTATGTCAGCGCCGCCAGCACGGCCAGTCCAAGCAGGCTCAGCGCGGCGGCGGCCTCAAGGGTCAGGCTGTCTTCGGGGGAAAGGTCTTGCGCGGTGAGAGCAAACAGCAACTGGTCCCCGAGCCGGAAGGCGATCATCGGCGCGCCGTCGACGGTGCCGCTGACCTGTACCAGTGGCAGTACCAGGTCGCGTTCGGCCAGGTCGCCGAACATCTGCTGGGCACGCGCGGCCCGCATGGCGGGCGTGGCGCCCGCGATCTCGGCCCGCAGCGTGGCGATGGGGCGGTCCATCAACCGCAGTTCAGCCAGCGTTGCCGCTGCGCACCGCTATCGATGCCTGCGCGGCTGTGGGCACGGACGCCGGCGCAGCCAGGCTGCCGGGCGCCCACAGCGCGCATGCCAGCCAACCCAGTCCTGCCATCCACCATGCCGCCAACCCCTGCCACCGCCGCCAGGCTGCTAGCACTGCCATAAATACACTCCGGTCAAGTTGGCTTGCGCCGGCGCGATGGCTACACGCCAGGTCCGGCACGTTGCCCGCAAGCATAACGTGCGCTGGCGCGCACGCAAAGCCGGCGCAGCGGCTACCCCGGCGGCGGACAAAAAAAAGGAGGCCGAAGCCTCCTGTTTCGATCCGCCGGACAGCCCTTGCCCTTTCCCCCCGGAAGGCACGCGATGCGTGCCACAAGGCTGCCCTGTGCACGGCAGTGCCGCGCCCTGCCGGCGCGGCCAGCCTTTCGTTGCTTGGCGGCATGGCCGTCACGGGCGCAGCCTGCGTCCCCGCTTGCCGGGGAGCCGTGCGCCCGCCGCCATCGGCGGCGCGCTCAGGCGCCTTTGTTGGTCATCGGGGCTTTGGCGTGGCTATTCTTTTTCTTGGCGCTGGTCTTCTTGGCCTTGGCCTTGCTGCTGTCAGCCTTGGCCGGCGCGGCCTTGTCAGTCGACGCTGCCGCCGGCGCGGCCGGGGTGGCGGGCGTGGCCGGAGTTGCCGGCGCCTGCGCCATCGCGCCCGCGCCGAACATTGCCATCGACAGCATGACGATCCATTTCTTCATTTCCATCTCCTCGTTTGCCTGCTGGTAGGGGTGGCAGCAGTGCCTGCCACGACGGACGCCATTGGCTCGCGTCCCGTCATCAGCATCAACGAGGAGGGTTCGTTCACCGTTGACCGGGACAAACCCTGAGATGGCACGATGGAGCGCCCTATGGCGCTCAGTTCACCGGCACAGCTTGCGCAGCAGTTCCCCGGCGATCGTGCCGGGGCCGGCGACCTGGAAGGTGCCGTACTGCGGGGCGCGGATGGTATAGAGCGAGTCGCCGCGCGCAAAGCGCTTGCTGTAAAGCGTCTGCTCGACCACGGCGAACATCGACGTGGCGCAGTTCAGCACCATGCGCCTGAGCGACGAGCGGATCGGGTCGCCGCTGGTGGTGCGGATCACGCCGGCCGGCGAATTGCGCATCACCACCACGCCGACTTCGGTACCCTGGCGGCGCACCGCGGACTGGTCGAAATAAGAGATCACGCCATTGGCGCCCATCAGGGGAAGCCAGCGCTGCGGATCGGGAGCGCCGGATTCGGAGGCGGCCGCCAGGCGGCAGCCTTCCTTGGGCGTTGAGCGGAACACCGTGCCGGCGCCGGCAACCTGGCACTCGTACAGGCCGGCGGCAGCGGCCGGGCGGGAGGCGGAGGCAGAAGGGGTGGACGGGGCCAGCGCGGCGCCGTCATCGGCATGCGCCTGCGGCACGGCCAGTCCGAACACGCAGCCAGCCAGCGCGGCTGCGTGCCCAAAAATGCGGAACATCATGGAATCGCCCTCGAATAGACGGGAAAAATCGATCCGCATTGTCGCACAGGATGCATGCATTCCGGCAGGTTTGAACGCCGCAATGCATGCAGGCAAGGCTGTTTCAGCCGTGCAGGCGCCGCCAGGCGACCAGGTCCTCGATGGTCAGCACCGGCAACTGGTACATCTCGGCAAAGGCCAGCGCTTCCGGGCGGCGCGCCATGGTGCCGTCCGGGTTCATCAGCTCGCACAGCACCGCGGCCGGCGACAGCCCGGCCAAGCGGGCCAGGTCGACCGAGCCCTCGGTATGGCCGCGGCGCTCCAGCACGCCGCCGTCGCGCGCCACCAGCGGAAACACATGGCCGGGGCTGACCACCGCGTCGACGCCCGCATCTTCGGCAATGGCCGCGCGGATGGTGGTGATGCGGTCGGCGGCGCTGACGCCGGTGCTGACGCCCTCGCGGGCCTCGATCGACACGGTGAAGGCCGTGCCGTACTGGCTGCGGTTGTGCTCGACCATCGGCCGCAAGCCGAGGCTGCGCACCTTGTCCGTGGGCAGGCACAGGCAGACGATGCCGCTGCATTCGCGGATCATCATGGCCATATTGGCCTGGGTCAGGCGCTCGGCGGCCAGGATCAGGTCGGCCTCGTTCTCGCGGTCGTCGTCGTCGAGCAGCACGACCGGACGGCCTGCGCGCATGGCGTCCAGCGCCTGCGCGATGCGCACGGCCAGGGAACGGGCATCGGAATCAACCGCGGTATCGGCGGCAAGATCCGCGGACACCTCGGGTGCAACAGCTTCGGTGGAAAGGCTAGACATGAAACGCTCCTGGTTCAGCATCAATGGGCGTTCCAGGGGAAGGATCAACGGAGCCGCAGCGTCCGCGCGCCGCGCCGCAGGCGCACGCACGAACAACCGCGCCCTGCGCGCGGCTGTTCGTGCGCAGGACAACAGCGAACCGCATGGCCGGGCAAGGCGCCAGGCCACGCGGGGAAGCTCCGCCCATCTTCTTTCATCCGGACTATGACCGTCGGCCCTGGCCTCTCACCAGGTCTGCTGACCTCGCACGGGAATGCGAGCGCTCGCGGGCTCGCCGGACACGCACTGCGCGCCGCGGCATACCGCCGGTGGGGACTTTCACCCCGCCCTGAAGACGTAACGAAACCGATGCGGCCATGCGGCCGGCACCGGACCGCGAATGTTAGCACGATTGGTATTGTTACTTTGTCGGCGTTGCTGCGCGGCGTCGGCCACACATGCGGTTGCTGCAATGTGTCGTGCCGTGTACTACAAATATGGGGAGGAGGCAGCGCATGTGGTGCCACCAGCGGCGGCCGCCCCAAGCCTTGCCTGACAACAACGCAGCATCTTTTCAACGTGCTCCCAATGCGCCGACCAGAACAAGAAGCCAGACAAGACAGCCGTGCGAGTAGTTTCTCTTTACCCCCGACATCACCCACCCACCAGCGCCGCTGGCCGCATCGCGCAGCGATCGCCGGACTGCTTGCCCTGCCCTGGTGTCTGTGTGCGTCAGCGCTCGCAGCACCCGCTGTGCAGCTCGGCTACGGCTTCGACGATTCCCACCACGTGCAGAAGGCGGAAATCGCCATGCTGTGGGATTCGGGCTTTGCCTGGGGCAACCCGCAGGGCTGGCAGGTGGACCTGCAATGGGAGGTCAACGTTGCGCACTGGCGCAGCACCAGCGACAACAACCCGAACAATCTGTGGGAGTTCGGCGCCTCGCCGGTGGTGCGGGTTGCATGGTGGCGGCACACCTGGGTGCCGTTCGTGGAGTTGTCGGTCGGCCCGCGGCTGCTGACCAGCACGCATACCTCGGATGACCACGTCATTTCCACCGCGTTCCAGTTTTCGGAATACGCCGGGTTCGGCATGACGGTCGGCAAGAACCGGAACTTTACCGCGGGCTACCGCTACCAGCACCTGTCCAATGCCGGCATCAAGGAGCCCAATCCTGGCACCACCTTCCACGTCATCTACCTGCGGTACCACTTCTGACGGCAGGATGCCGTAGCCCGCCCCGCGTTTCAAACAGAAGGCGCGTGGCGTCGTCGGCCGGAAAGAAGCATTCGATGCGCAGTTCCTGCAGCGTGATGTCCTGCGGAATGCCGAGCGTGGTCAGCGTCGAGAACAGCGACGCCCGGAACGCGCCGGCATGCAGCACCACCGGCAGCAGCGGCGACGGCGGCCCATCGGTGCCGTCGTCCTCGGGCAGCAGCACGCCGCCCGGCCCCACCATGTCCGGATGCCAGTCGGCAATGCGCCCGAAGATCGCGCGCGCGGTCTGGTCGTGCGCTTGCACCTGCAGCTCCTGCCAGACGCGCCGCAACAGGTAACGGCCGACCTGACGCGCGTTTTCGATGACCGGCCACAGGCCATCGGGATCGAACACCGTCAGCATCAGGTTGATCCGGCGCGTGTCCTCGGCCAGCGACGCCGGCGGACGACCGCCCAGCAGCGTGTCGAGCATGCCGCAGTAGGCCGCATTGGCATCCACCAGGTTCCAGAAACGGTCCAGCACCACGGCCGGGTACGGCTCCTGCTTGGCCAGGATCAGAGCGATCGCCTGCTGCACCATCTGCAGCGGCGGCGAGGCCAGCGCGTGCTCGCTGTAGGCCGGGGCAAAGCCGCTGGCCAGCAGCAGCCGGTTGCGCTGGCGCAGCGGCACGCCCAGGCGCTCGGCCAGCGCCAGCACCATTTCGCGGCTGGGGCGGGCGCGCCCGGATTCAAGGAAGGAAATATGCCGCTGCGACACCCCGGCGGCCAGCGACAACGCCAACTGGCTGTAGCCGCGCTTGCCGCGCCAGTAGCGCAGCAGGCCGGGGAAGTCGAGGGTGGCTTCGGAGGCGGGGGTCAGCGTTTCCATGGCTGCATTACAGCATGGAGGACGAGGGATGACGATTACCTGTCGGGTAATGGCAGCGATTCAAACAGCGCCTGCGCCCCGCCGGGCCGCGCCGCGCGCACCGCGTCGATCAGCAGCCGCATGGCCGGCGTGGCGGCACGGCGCCGGCGCACCACGATCCCATAGGGCACCAACTGCCCTCGCATCGGCACCGGCAGGACTGCCAGCGCGCCCAGCGAGCCGAAGTAGTCCGCGATGGCACCCGGCACGACAGCAATGCGGTCGCTCTCGGCCAGCAGAGGCAGCGTGCCCATGATCGACGAGGTCTCGATAATGTCGTCCGGCAGCGGCACGCGGTTGTCGCGGAAGGTCTGGTCGATGATCTGCCACATCGCCACGGCCGCAGGCGGGATGATCCAGGGATAGCCAGCCAGGGAAGCCAGCTTGACGCTGCGTTTGCCTGCCTGCGGATGGCCGGCACGCGCCACGATGGCCAGCGACTCCTCGAACAGCGGCTCAAAGTCGAGATCGTCGGCCATCGTACCTTCGGGAATGCGTCCGATCACCACGTCAAGCGCATCCTGCCGCAGGGCCTGCACCAGCACGTCGCTGGTATCGACCTGCATCACGATATGCAAATGCGGATAGCGCGCCTTGAGCGCGTTGATGACGCCGGACAGCACCGAAGGCACCGGGGCCAGGATCGAGCCGAGCCGCACCTTGCCCACCTCGCCCGCGGCGATGGCGGCAAATTCATCATGCAGGGCATCCAGGTCGGCCAGCACCACGCGCGCATAGCGGATCAGCGCCTCGCCGAATACCGTCGGCTCAATGCCGCGCGCATGGCGCGTGAACAGCAACGTGCCGACCACGCTCTCGAGCTCGTGCAGGGCCTTGGTGACTGCCGGCTGGGACAGCGCCATCTGCGCTGCGGCACGGCGCAGCGAGCGATGTTCTGCCAGTGCCAGGGCCAGGCGCAGGTGTCGCATATGGAGGCGTTTGCGCAGGGTGGCAGCGCTGGAGAGGGCGGCGGGGAAGTCTGGCATGGTGGCCGGGGTTTCGGCGAAGATTGGGACTTATAGCATGCTTGTGATGGCCGGTGGACTCCCCATTCCCGCCTGCGGCCTTGGCACGCTGATCCGATAGAAACTCGCCGCATTCCCAGCCAGCACGCGCTGCCTGGCCACAGGATCCGGCAACGCCTCGCACACCATGCCGAGGACTGTGCCAAAGTCCGTGCTCAAGCCCGAGACCGGCAGGTTGCTGCCGAACATCGCCCGCTCATGCCCGAATATCGCCAGCACCTCGCGCACGATGCGGCGGTTGCCCTGCGCATCCCAGCGCCCGCCGGCCAGCCCGAATTCCGACAGCTTGACCGACACATTGGCGCAGGCGGCCAGAGCCTCCATGCCGGCGCGCCAGCAGGCCAGGCCCTCCTCCGAGCGATCCAGCGGCAGGCCCGCGTGATTCAGCGCGATGGGCACGCCCGGCAAGGCGGCCGCCACCCGGGCCGCCTCGCGCAAGTGCCAGAACGGGACCCGCAGGTCCCAAGACAGGCCAAGGCGTTCCAGCCGCGCCAGGTCATCCAGCCAGTCCTGGTCCTGCATCGACCCGGGGCGCCCGGCCACCGACTCGCCCGGCGCCGCCGCCGTCAGCGGTTTGCAGCGAATCCCCCTGACCCGCGCGAAGCCAGCCTGGCGCGCCAGCAGTTCGGCGCACGCGGGGGTCCCGAACGGCGCGTAGGCCACCACCGCGGCAGCCATGCCGGGGCGCCAGGCTTGCCGATGCAGCCACGCGGTCTCGTCGATGGCTTCGCGGCGGTCGCGTTCAGCCTCTACGTGGACGGTGGCCAGTACGGTGACGGCGCGGGTGTCATGCGCATACTGCGCCTCCAGGTAATCGCGGCGCAGAGTCTCGTAGTCGCCGAGAAAGAAGGTCTGCGGCCGGTATGCGTCCTGCAGCCAGGGATAGCAGCCGCGCCCAAGTTGCCACAGGTGGTGGTGAGCGTCGACGATGGCCAGACCCGGGGGCAGCGCGTCTTTTGCTCTCTGGTTCATCGGCACCGCCCCGGCAGGGTGGCGGCCAGGGCGCCGGCCAGCACCAGCGCGGCGACCAGCAGGTAGACGCCGGCGCCCGCGCCGACGCGCTCGATCAGCACGCCCGCCGCATAGGGGCCGCAGAATCCGCCCAGGTTGCCGAGCGCGTTGATCACGCCACGCGCCACACCCGCGTGCTCGGCGGCCAGCAGCCGCGGCGGCAAGGTCCAGAATACCCCTGCGGCGGATTGCAGGAAGAAGCCGCTGCCGACCAGCAGGCCGTAGGACAGCCAAGTATTGTCGTGCCACCACACGGAACCGGCCAGGCAGGCAGCGAAACCCAGCAGCGGCCAGACCACGAAGACCTTGCGCCGGCCGGTGCGGTCCGACAGCGCGGAGATCGCGAGGATGCCCGCCATGGTGCCCACATAGGGCAGCACGGCCAGCATGCCGACCTGCCCCATGCCGCCTCCGGTCAGGCCCTTCAGGATAGTGGGCAGCCACAGCGTGTAGCCGTAGATCCCCATCTGGTAGAGAAAATTGACGGCGATCAGGCGCCAGATCACGTCCTGCGACAGGATGTGCGCCAGCACCGCCCGCGTGCCGCCGGCGCCCTGCCCCACGTCCGCACCAGCGGCGGCAGCTTGCTGTTCTTCCTCGCGCAGGCGAGCCAGGAGATAGGCCTTCTCGTCGGCGGAAATCCAGCGCGCCTGCTCCGGCCGGTCACAGGCCAGCTTCCACCACACGCCGAGGCAGGCCAGCGAGATCATGCCTTCCACGATAAACAGCCAGCGCCAGTCGAGCGCCGCGATCACCAGGCCCGACAGCGGCGCGGTGATGATGCCGGCGATCGGCACGAACAGGATCACCAGGGCGTTGGCGCGTCCGCGCTCGTGGTCAGGAAACCAGTTGCCCACCATGGTCAGCACCACCGGCAGCATGCCGCCCTCGGCCACGCCCAGCGCAAAGCGCAGCACCAGCAGTTCGGCCTCGTTGCGCACCAGGCCAGTCAGCACGGAAATGACGGCCCAGGCCAGCATCGACCAGGCGATGAAGTTGCGCCCGCTGCCGCGCACGGCCAGCTTGCCGCCGGGAATCTGCAGGAAAAGATAGCCGACAAAGAAAATGCCGCCGGCCAGGCCGGCCATGCTGGCGCCGATACCGAGCGCGTCGCTCATCCCACCCGGCATCGCGAAGGCGATATTGACGCGATCCATGTACGAGACGATGCAGACCATCAGGATCGGCGGGATGATGCGCCACCAGCGCTGGGCGGGAATGCCGGCGGCACCGGTGATGGGTGCCGCGTCAATGGCGACGGACGTGCCGGCGCCGGCCTGGTCCAAGCCTTTCATAATCTGTCTCCGTATTTGTTTCTGTTTATCAGCCGCCGGCGTCTGCGCTGCCTTCGCGGCCTGGTCGGTTGAAACGCCCGCCTGCTACCGCGGCGGCAAAGCCAGGATGGCAAGGCCGTCCGGCTCCTTGCCGGTGGCGAAGGCATGGCGCAGGGTCAGGCCAGGCAGGTCAAGCTGACCGACGGTGTGGTCGTTGAGCGCGACATAGGCGCGGCTCGGGTCTGCCGGATGGAATGCGAGCGCGATCGGCTTAGCGCCGGTATCGACCCGGCCGGTCTCGGCGAGCGTGTCGGGGTCGAAAATGCGGATGCTGCGCTCGCCGTAGTTGAGCACGAACAGGCGGTCGTCCGGCGACCAGTAGATGCGGGTGGGGTCCTCGCCGGTCGGCACTGTGCGCACCGCTTCCATCGTGCGCGCGTCCAGCCGGGTGAGACTGTGATCGTCGCGGCTGGCTACGTAGAGCGCCGATTCGTCTCGACTCAGGCAGCAGCCTTCGGGGCGCCTGCCGGCGTTGGCCGCGCGCGGTGCGCGGGTGGCATCGTAGGGGTGCACCAGTGTCACCGTATGCGACAGCAGGTTGGTCACGTAGGCACGCTCGCCATCGGCCGACAACACGAACAGATGGCTCTTCACCCCGCCCGCCGGCACGGCGCGGTCCGGCACCAGGCGCTCCAGCGGCGCCTCAAACACCAGCAGCATGTTGTCGCGCTCGCTCAGCGCATAGACGCGCCCTTGCCGGTCGATCTGCAGGCCATGGATGCGGTAATAGGGCGAGCAATCCAGCCGTGCCCCGACCGTGCCGCGCATCAGGTCGACGGCGATCACCGCGGCGCCACCGTCGCCTGCATGTGCGAAGGTCTGCACACCATAGTGGCCAACGTAGCCGTGCAGGCGCTCGCGGTCCACCACGAACTCATGAGGATAGTCCGGCAACTGCACGCTGAAGCGGCGCTCACCGCCTGCCAGTTCGTAGGCGCTGAAGCTATGGCCGAATTTCTCCACCAGCACGGCTGTCCATTGGTTGTCCATTCTGTCTCCTTGTGATTCGCTCGCCTGTGGAATCCAGGCTTTTCGTAAGGGGGCAGCGGGTACTGCCACGGACAGAAGTTTGGCGCAGCCAACGATAACTAACTATTGAATATTTGGCATCGAGCTATCTCCACAGGTTATCGCTGCGCGACCGGAGCGGCCGCCGGCATCGCCAGCCTGCCCGGCACCGGGTCGTCATGCGCGAATGGTATGCTTGGTCTTTTCGAACACCCGGCGCGCAAAGGGCGCGCACCCTGATGGAAATTGCCATATTACTGGCGCTGATCCTGCTGAATGGCCTGTTTGCGATGTCCGAGATCGCACTGGTCACAGCCCGCAAGGCACGCCTGCAACGCCAGATCGAGAACGGCGACCGCGGCGCCATTGCGGCGATCAAGCTGGGCGAGGATCCAACCCGCTTCCTGTCCACCGTGCAGATCGGCATCACGTCGATCGGTGTGCTCAACGGCGTGGTCGGCGAATCCACGCTGGCGCAGCCGCTGGGCCTCTGGCTGCAGGGCTTCGGCATCTCGGCCACCACCGCCGGCTATGGGGCAACCGCCATCGTGGTGGCAGGCCTGACCTACTTTTCCATCGTGCTGGGTGAACTGGTGCCCAAGCGCCTGGGCCAGATGGCGCCTGAGGCCATCGCGCGGCTGGTGGCACGGCCGATCGGCTGGCTGGCCGTGGCCTCCACCCCCTTCGTCAAGCTGCTGTCCAGCTCCACGCGGCTGGTGCTGCGGATGCTCGGCACCAAGGTCGACCGCGGGCCCGGCGTGACCGAGGAAGAAATCCACGCACTGCTGGTCGAGGGCTCTGAAGCCGGCGTGATCGAGCAGCATGAGCACACCATGGTGCGCAACGTGTTCCGGCTGGACGACCGGCAACTGGCATCGCTGATGGTGCCGCGCGGAGACGTCGTCTACCTGGACGTGGAAGAGACGCTGGATGAAAACCTGCACCGCATCGAGGAGTCCGACCACTCGCGCTTTCCGGTGGTGCGCGGCGGCATGCACGACATCATCGGCGTGGTCAGCGCGCGCCAGCTGCTGGCGCGCCGCCTGCGCGGCGAGGAAGCCGACCTGAAGGGCGCGGCACAGCCAGCGGTGTTCGTGCCGGAGAGCGTGACGGGCATGGAGCTGCTGGAGAACTTCCGGGGCTCGGGCGGCCAGATGGCCTTTGTCATCGACGAGTATGGCGAAGTGCTGGGCCTGGTCACGCTGCAAGACCTGATCGAAGCCATCACCGGCGAATTCAAGGCCGACGCCGCCGGCGAGGAATGGGCGGTGCAGCGCGACGACGGCTCATGGCTGCTGGACGGCCTGATCCCGATCCCGGAACTGAAGGACCGCATCGGCCTGCGTCAGGTGCCCGAGGAAGAAAAGGAGCGCTACCACACCCTGTCCGGCATGCTGCTCCTGCTGCTGGGCCGCCTGCCCCAGATTGCCGACAGCGTGCAATGGGGCGACTGGCGCTTCGAGATCGTCGACATGGACGGCAAGCGCATCGACAAGGTGCTGGCCCAGCGCCTGCCGCCGCAGGAAGGCCCCGAGGAAGAAACCACCGGCTGATGACCGAAGCCGGCCCTGCCGGCGACTTCGGTTCAGGTTGACTGCCGCTGCCGGATTCCGGCGGTGGCGTCAATCGCGGATCACGCCCAACTGCTGCCGCATTGACCCACATCAAACGCAGGTTGCGAACCAGTCACCTTGGCGCAATTTGCGATATCTCACCCTTCCCCTTGGCTTATGATCAGGCTTCGCAGCCCGCATACGGCTGTGGCCGCATGGTGTTGCCATGCTGGCGAACCCTACGGCACCGCGCCCGCGGACTGCCGAAGGACCATAACTAGTACGGGGAGACGCGGGCGTAGCAAGGGCCATAGTCTGGCTGTCCGCAAGACCATCCATGCATCCTGATGCCGACGACATCGCCGCGCCCCCTGCCTGGGGCGCGAGCGGCGCGATGCAGCCGTCCGCCCTGGTGTCCGCGCTGACGGCACGCCGCGCCCGCGCCGGGCAGCCGGCGGCCATCCTTGCCATCCGCCTGGACCGCTTTGCCAGTGCCTGCGAAACCCTCGGGCCCCGGCGCGCGGCCAGGCTGCATGCCATCGTCCAGGCCCGCATTGCCTGCCTGCTGCCGCCGGGCGCCATCATGCACTGGATGGCGGCAGCGGACCTGGCGGTCATCACCGCGCTGCCCGACGGCGTGCCCGACCCTGGCCCGGCAGCCAGCCGCCTGGCCGACGACCTGTCGCGGCCGTTTGCGCTGGATGGCTTCGAACTGTTTATTTCCTGCAGCATCGGCGTGGCCACGGACGATCCGGACATCCCGGCCGAGCGCAGCCTGCAGCAGGCCTTCGACGCCATGCTGCGGGTCAACCGCCAGGGCGGCGATGGCCTCGCGCGCGCCGACAAGCCCGTCGCCCCGCCCGCCGCCCCGTTGCTGGCGGCGCTGCCCGACGCGCTGGAACGCGGCGAACTGAGCCTGCAGCTGCAGCCGCGCGCCGACTTTGCCGGCGCCGCGGTCAGCGGCTACACCGTGCGGCTGCGCTGGCAACACCCGGTTCTCGGCCGCGTGGCGCCGCAGGATTTCCTGCCCGCGGTGGAGTCGCTGGGACTGGTCGGCCGGATCGGCAACTGGCTGCTGGAAAGCGTGCTGCCGCTGGTGCGTGCCGCCGAGGCGATCGCCCCGTTTCAGTTCACGCTGCTGGCCTCGAGCGCACAGCTGCACCGCCCGCAGATGGTGGAAGCCCTGGCCCAGGCACTCGATGCGGGCGGCATTGCGCCGCAGCGGCTGTGTATCGAGTTGCCGGCCAGCACGGTGCCGACCGACGCCGACATCATCGCCCGCTTTGCCGCGCTGCGCCGGCGCGGCCTGCAACTGGCGCTGGGCGATTTCGACGACAGCCCCGCCTGCCGCCAGGCGCTGGCGGCGCTGCACCCGGACAGCGTCACACTGGACGCGCGGGGACTGGGCCATGCGCGCCAGGCCGGCGACCGTGCCGAAAGCCTGCGCGAGGCCTGCCGGCTGGCCCGGCGCGCGCGGGTGTCGGTCTGCGCCAAGGGCATCGAGACCCGCCAGCAGCTGGAAGCGGTGCGCGGCTGGGGCTGCCAGAGCGTCCAGGGCTACCTGCTGGCGCAGCCGTTCCCTGCCGTATGGCTGCTGCAGACCCATGCGGCGATCCAGCAGCGCGCCCGGGAACTGCTGGCGCCACCCGCCTGACCGTTTCGGCGATGCGCCGGGGTCGGACCGTTGCCCCGGTTGCACGATTTACAAATTGGCACATACCAGATTTCAACGCCGCTCACAGCGGCGGTAAAATCTGCGCAAATCCCTAAATCGACGAATCTCTCGATTCTCAAACATCTCAAAAGGAGCCCGGCGTGAAGAAAGGTTGGATCTGGTGCGTTTTGTTTGCCACCCTGTTGGCTGGCTGCAACACGATGGCGGGGCTCGGCCAGGACATTCAGCGCGGTGGCCAGAAGCTCGAAAGCTCGGCGGACCGTCACAAGTAAGCCGCCAGCCCAGTCCGACGCGGCCCGGTCCGCGTCGATATGAAAACGGCACGCCGCAGGGCGTGCCGTTTCTCTTTGTGCCGGCGGTGCTCAGCCCTTGTTACGCAGCGCCCTGGCCTGCTCGGCCAGCGTGCGGATGCGGCCCCAGTCGCCACTGGCGACGGCATCCTTGGGCACCACCCACGAACCGCCCACGCACACCACGTTGGGCAGCGCCAGGTAGGTCGGGGCCAGTGCCGCGTCGATGCCGCCGGTCGGGCAGAAGCGCAGTTGCGGCAGCGGCCCGCCCAGCGACTTCAGCATCGGCACCCCGCCCGCGGCCTGCGCCGGGAAGAACTTGAGGAAGGTGAAGCCGGCTTCGAGCGCCGCCATGGCCTCGCTGGCAGTGGCCACGCCCGGCAGCAGCGAGATACCCGCGCCCTGTGCGCCCTCGGCCAGCGCCGGGGTCAGGCCGGGCGAAACCGCAAACTGCGCGCCCGCATCGCGTACGGCATGCAACTGCTCGACGTTCAGTACCGTGCCGGCACCGACGCAGGCCTGGGGCAGCGCGGCTGCCACCGCCCTGATTGCTTCCAGCGCCACCGGGGTGCGCAGCGTGATCTCGAGCAGCGGCAAGCCGCCGGTAACCAGCGCCTCGCTGACGTGCAAGGCCTCGTCGACCGAGTGGAATTCCAGCACCGGGATCACCGGCACATCGGCAAGGCGTTGAAGCAGCGGGGAAGTCTGGTTTTGCATGGCTGTCTCGGAGTGGATGGGTTTGAGGAAAACAGGGATTCAACGCGACCGGGTCACGCGATGACCGACACCGACTGCGCCAGCCGGGCCAGCACGGTCTGTGCATCGGGGATCGGCGCCACGGCGCCATAGCCGGTGGTCGACAGGGCCGCGGCCACATTGGCATAGCGCGCCGCCTCGAACGGATCGGCGCCCGCGGCCAGGCGCGCGACAAAGCTGCCGCCGAAGCAGTCGCCCGCACCGGTGGCATCCACCGGCTTGACCGGGTACGGCGGCACCAGCGCGCGCGATTCCGGCGTGGCCACGTAGGAGCCCTCCTCGCCCAGCTTCAGCGCAACCAGGCTGATGCCGCATTCGAGCAGGTAGTCGGCGATGGCGTCGCGGTCGTCCAGGCCGGTCAGCACGGTGATGTCGTCCCAGCTCGGCAGGCACACGTCGGTCATCCTGAAGGCCTCGCGCATGATGCCGCGCGCGCGCGCCAGCGACCACAGGCGCAGCCGCAGGTTGGTGTCCAGCGTGACCTTGGTGCCGGCCTTGCGCGCATGCTCCATCGCGTCCAGGCCGGCATCGCAGGCGTTGGTGCTGATGGCCAGGCTGATGCCCGACAGGTGCAGGTAGCGCGCCGCCGCGATCGCGCCCAGCGGCAGCAGCTCATGCTGGTAGCGGCTGGCGGCGGAACCTTCGCGCAGGTAGTCGAAGCGGTGGCCGTGGTTGTCGTGCGAGACAAAGTAGACGCCGGTGGGCGCGCCCGCGTCGATGTGCACGTGGCGGGTATCGACCCGCTCCTGCGTCCACAGCGCGCGCAGCCGTTCGCCGAAGGTGTCGGCCCCTACCGCGCAGATATAGCCGGTGCTGGCACCCTGGCGCGCGGCGGCAATGCAGAAGTTGGAAGTGTCGCCGCCAAAGCCCTGCAGGTAGCGCGACGGATCGTCGGGCTGCTGGTTGAACTCCACCAGCGGCTCGCCATAGGCCAGGATATCGATGCTCATAAGGCCGCCTGCCTCAGAAGAAGGTTTGGACGATGTCAATCACGCGCATGTCGCGGTCCAGCACCGGGATATGGCGCCACTTGTCGAAGGTCAGGCACGGGTGCGAGATATCGAAGGCGATCATGTCGCCGACCTGCACGTCGTCGCCCGGCTTGACCTGCAGATAGGCGTGCTGGTCCATCATGCCGGTGACCTCCCAGTGCGCGGGCACGTCGACCGGCGCCTCGGTGCCGGGGCGGTACAGGCGCGCCGGGATCGGCATGCCGGCGTCGAAGGCCGCATCGCGCTTGCCCATGCCGATGATGACGCGGTCCGGCTCGGGGATCGACTGCACATAAGCCCACAGCTGCAGTGCCGGCAGCAGGCCCTCGCGCATCTTCTGCGCGACTGGGTTGCTGGCCAGGATGCGCTGCTGCGCGGCGCGGTAGATGCCCACGTCGTGCGTCAGGTAGCAGCCCGGGCGCAGCACGATGTCGATCGGCGCGCCAATCTCGGTGCGCGCGAATTCCTCGGCCACCACGTCATACCAGGCCGAGCCCGCGCCCGACATCACCACCGGGCTGCGGCCGAAGCGGCCTTCCTGTGCCAGTTGCCGCGTCACGGCCACCGTGCGCTGCAGGAATTTGCGGATTTCGGCCTCTTCCTTGAGCACGCCCTCGTAGATTTCCACGCCGGCCAGCGACAGCGCATCCGGCCAGCGCGCCAGCGCCTCCAGCACGGCCTGCTGCTGCGCGTCGTCGCGCACGCCGGTGCGCCCACCCTCCACGCCCAGCTCCAGCAGCACCTGCAGCTTCTGCCCGCGTTCCTGGAAGAACTTGCCGAGCTGGTCGACCAGCGCGGCCGAGTCCACCAGCGAGAAGAATTCGAAATCCGGATCGCGCAGCAGGTCCGCGATGATTTCCATATTGCGGCGGCCCACCAGCTGGTTAGCCATCAGCACGCGCTTGACGCCGTGTGCATGCGCGGCGGCGGTCTGGTGCGCCGTGGCCAGGGTGATGCCCCACGCGCCGGCGCCGAGCTGGCGCGCAAACAGCTTGGGCGCCATGGTGGTCTTGCCATGCGGCGCAAGCTGCACGCCGTATTCGTTCATGAAGCGGCGCATCCATTCCAGGTTGTGCGCAAGCCGGTCTTCATAGAGCACCGCGGCCGGCAGGCTCAGTTCTTCCCGCAACAGGTTCCAGCCGGTCTGGCCGGCCGCATCCGGGGCGATGGGGGCTTCCATCCGGCCCAGCGCCTTGTTGAGCGGATCGATCACGCCGGCCTGATACTTTATTTCACGCATGCTTGTCATCATCCTGAAAAAATCTGATTGACGTAATGATAGCCCTGAAAATAAGATATTTCATCCTTGTTATAAAGTAACACGCAGAGGCCCGGAAGGGCTAGCCGGGACGACGCGACGGCCTTACTCCACGGGGCGCCAGTCACTGTTATAGCCCCTGCCCGCGGCCACTGCAGCTTCCGTCACATTTCGATCCGATCCGCCTTTCTGACCCGACCTGCCCACCCATGAACGCGCCCTTCGACATCCTGACCCGCATCGCCGAGCGCGGCCCCGCGCTGCGCCTGGCCGAGCAGAAGGTGGCGCAGGTGGTGCTGGAAGACCTGGCCGGCGCGGCCGCCGCCAGCATCAATGAGCTGGCGCGCAAGGCCGGCGTCAGCGAGGCCAGCGTGACGCGCTTTGCCAAGGCCATCGGCTGCCGCGACGTGCGCGACCTGAAGCTGCGCCTGGCCCAGGCCACTGCGGTGGGCGCGCGCTTCCTGCAGCCCGGCGCGGTCCCGGCCGGTGAAGCCGCCCCGGCCACGCTGGCCGACAGCATCCACGCGGACATTCTGACCGCGCTGGAAGTCAACCGCAGCCTGATGGACACGCAGCGCATTGAAGAAGCCGCGCGCCTGTTGCTTGGCGCACGCATGGTCTACGCTTTTGGCATGGGCGGCGGCTCGTCGTTCATGGCCGACGAGGCGCGCCATCGCCTGGCGCGCCTGGGCCAGCCGGTGGCGAGCTACCAGGACGCCCTGCTGCAGAAGATGGTGGCGGCCACGCTGGGCCGCGACGACGTGGTGCTGGCCTTCTCGGCCAGCGGCCGCGTGCCGGAGATGCTGGCCAGCTGCGATATCGCGCGCGAGTACGGTGCCCGCCTGGTGGCCGTGACCGCGCTGGGCTCGCCGCTGGCAGCGCGTGCCGACGTGCTGCTGCCGGTGCGCACGCTGGAGACGGATTTCATTTTCAAGCCGTCGGCATCGCGCTACGCCATGCTGATGGTGCTGGACGTGCTGGCCACGCAATGCGCGCTGTTGCAGCCGGACCAGAGCAAGGAGCGCCTGCGCCGGCTCAAGTACGTGCTGGACACCCACCGCGGCGAAAGCGGCACCGCCAAGGGCCCCGACAGCCGCCAGCCGCTGGGAGACTGACCATGCCACACCTGTTCGATACCCTGATCCGCTGCGTCACGCTGATCGACGGCTCCGGTGCCGCCGCGCGCCTGGCCGACGTGGCGCTGCGCGACGGCCGCATTGCCCGCATCGACGAGCCCGGCGCGATCGACCCCGATGCCGCCGCGCATGTGGTTGAAGGCGACGGCCTGGTGCTCGCGCCCGGCTTTATCGACGTGCATACGCACGACGACACCAACGTAGTGCGCCAGCCCGAGATGACGCCCAAGCTGTCGCAGGGCGTGACCACGGTGGTAGTCGGCAACTGCGGCATCAGCGCCGCACCGGTGACGCTGGCGGGCGAGCCGCCCGACCCGATGAACCTGCTCGGCAATGCCGACGCCTTCCGCTACCCGGACTTCAAGAGCTATGTCGATGCGGTGGCAGCCGCGCAGCCCGCGGTCAATGTCGCCGCGCTGGTCGGCCATACCGCGCTGCGCAGCAACCATATGGATCGCTTCGACCGCGCCGCCACGCCGGAAGAAATCGCGGCGATGCGCGCGCAGCTGGAAGAAGCGCTGCAGCACGGCGCGCTGGGCCTGTCCACGGGCCTGGCCTACGCCAATGCCTTCAGCGCACCGACCGACGAAGTGCTGGCACTGGCCGAACCGCTGGCCAGGGCCGGCGCGCTCTACGCCACCCACCTGCGCAGCGAGTTTGCCGAGATCCTCGACGCCATGGACGAGGCCTTCCGCATCGGCCGCCACGCGCGCGTGCCGGTGGTGATCTCGCACCTGAAATGCGCGGGCGTGGCCAACTGGGGCCGCAGCACCGAGGTGCTGGACGCGCTCGACGGCGCGCAGCGCTGGCAGCCGGTGGGCTGCGACTGCTACCCCTACACCGCCAGTTCGTCCACGCTGGACCTGAAGCAGGTCACCAGCGACTTCGACATCATGGTGACCTGGTCCGAAGGCGCGCCCGAGATGGGCGGCCGCCTGCTGGCCGATATCGCCGCCGAATGGCAGGTCGACCTGCACGAGGCCGCGCGCCGGCTGATGCCCGCGGGCGCTGTCTACCACTGCATGGAAGACGCCGACGTCGACCGCATCCTGAGCCATCCGGCCACGGTGGTCGGCTCGGACGGCCTGCCCAACGACCCGCTGCCGCATCCGCGCCTGTGGGGCGCGTTCCCGCGCGTGCTGGGCCACTACGCCCGCGACCGCGAGCTGTTCCCGCTGACGGTGGCCGTCAACAAGATGACCGGCATGTCCGCCGAGCGCTTCGGGCTGCACGAGCGTGGCTTCGTGCGCGAAGGCTACTGGGCCGACCTGGTGCTGTTCAACGCCGCCACCATCCGCGACGCGGCCAGCTTTACCGATCCCATGCAACCGGCCGAGGGCATTGCCGCGGTCTGGGTCAATGGCGAGCTGTCATGGCAGCAGCGCCAGACCACCGGCGTGCGCGCCGGCCGTTTCCTGCCGCGTGGTTCGCGGCCCGAGTTCGGCGCAGCCTGACCGGCGCGCCGCCCTCACTTCATTCCCATACCCAACATATCCCAGGAGTACCCATGGACATCAAACGATTCGGCGTCGAAGGCGGCACCGGTACCGGCGGCCAGCACATGCCCTTTGCCCGCGCGGTCGCGGCCGACGGCTGGCTCTATGTCTCCGGCCAGGTGCCGATGGTCAACGGCGAGGTCATCGACGGCGGCATCGTGCCCCAGACCCACCAGGCCATCAAGAACGTGCTGGCCATCCTGGCCGAGGCCGGCTACGGCCCCGAGCACGTGGTGCGCTGCGGCGTGTGGCTGGACGACACGCGCGACTTTGCCTCGTTCAACAAGATCTTCAAGGAATACTTCGGCGCCAACCCGCCCGCGCGCGCCTGCGTGCAGTCGAGCATGGTGGTGGACTGCAAGGTCGAAGTGGACTGCATCGCCTACAAGAAGCCGGTGGCCTGAGCCTGCTGCCAGCGGATTGCCTGCCCCCCTCTCCCAACCGCGGGAGAGGGGGAAAACTAAAAACTAACCCCTGCCGCCACAAGCGGCCTTTTTTCCACAGAAGGAGACAATATGGGTGCCGTCACCGGAACCACGCTCTTGGTGTATGCGCTGATCGCAGTGATCGCACTGGTAGTGCTGATCGCGCGCTTCAAGCTCAACCCCTTCATCACCCTGGTGGTCGTCTCGGTCCTGCTCGGCTTTGCCGTGGGCATGCCGATGGGCGACATCATCAAGTCGTTCGAAGCCGGCGTCGGCGGCACCCTCGGCCATATCGCGCTGGTGATCGGCCTGGGCACCATGCTCGGCAAGATGATGGCCGAATCCGGCGGTGCCGAGCGCATCGCGCGCACGCTGATCGATTTCTTCGGCGAGAAGAACGTGCATTGGGCGATGGTCACCATCGCCTTTATCGTCGGCCTGCCGGTGTTCTTCGAAGTGGGCTTCGTGCTGCTGGTGCCGATCGCCTTCAACGTGGCCAAGCGTACCGGCACGTCGATGGTGCTGGTCGGCATCCCGATGGTGGCCGGCCTGTCGGTGGTGCACGGCCTGATCCCGCCGCACCCGGCCGCGCTGCTGGCGGTGACCGCCTATGGCGCCGATATCGGCAAGACCATCATGTACGCGCTGATCGTGGGCGTCCCGACCGCGGCCATTGCCGGCCCGCTGTTCGCCAAGCTGATGGACCGCTATGTGAAGCTGCCTGACGTCAACCCGCTGGCCGTGCAGTTCACGGAAGAAGACGAAGGCGTCAAGGAATCGCACCAGCTGCCGGGCTTTGGCATCACGGTGTTCACCATCCTGCTGCCCGTGATCCTGATGCTGATCGGCAGCTGGGCCGACCTCATCACCACGCCGAAGACCTTTGCCAACGACTTTCTCAAGCTGATCGGCAACTCGGTGATGGCGCTGCTGATCGCCGCGCTGGTGAGCTTCTACACCTTTGGCAAGGCGCGCGGCTTTAACCGCGAAATGATCCTCAAGTTCACCAACGAGTGCGTGGCACCCACGGCCATCATCACGCTGGTGGTTGGCGCGGGCGGCGGCTTCGGGCGCATCCTGCGCGACTCGGGCGTCTCCAACGCCATCGTGGACGTAGCCACCAACGCGCATGTCTCGGTGCTGCTGCTGGGCTGGCTGGTCGCGGTGATGATCCGCATCGCCACCGGCTCCGCCACCGTGGCCATGACCACCGCCGCCGGCATCGTCGCGCCGATCGCCGCCAGCGTGCCGGGCACGCGTCCGGAACTGCTGGTGCTGACCACCGGCGCCGGCTCGCTGATCCTGTCGCACGTGAACGACGGCGGCTTCTGGCTGGTCAAGGAGTACTTCAACATGACCGTGACCCAGACCTTCAAGACCTGGTCGGTCTGCGAAACCATCATCTCGGTGGTGGCACTGCTGCTGACGCTGGGCCTGGCCACGCTGGTCTGAGCGCTCCCGCCCGCGCCCCCGCCCCGGGGGCGCGCCGGGCGGCCCCGGCATCCCGGTATCAGCCGGGATTGCCTTGCCTGCACCGCCCCCCTACACTGCCTTCTCGATGCGGCCGCCAGCGCCGCGCGCCAACCGAGGAGACCCGCCCATGACCATCGCCCCGCTGCTGCGCGCCATCGCGGCCTGCAGCCTGCTTGCCCTGCTGCCTGCCGCCCAGGGCGCCGAACCGGTCAGGATCGGCCTGATCGCGCCCTTCTCGGGCAGCTTTGCCGACTACGGCAAGCAGATGGAAGGCGGCGTCAAGGCCTGGCAGAAGCTGCACGGCGACACCGTGGCCGGGCGCAAGGTGGAGATCATCATGAAGGACACCACCGGCCCGGCGCCGGACGTGGCCAAGCGCCTGGCGCAGGAACTGGTGGTGCGCGACAAGGTGGACATGCTGGCGGGCTTCGGCCTCACGCCCGAGGCCCTGGCGGTGGCGCCCATCGCCGAGCAGGCGAAAAAGCCGATGGTGATCTTCAACGCCGCCTCGTCGATCATCACCACCAAGTCGAACTACATCGCACGCGTGTCGATGACACTGCCGCAGATCTCCGCGCCGATGGCCACCTGGGCGGTCAGGAACAATGTGCGCAAGGTGGTCACGCTGGTGGCCGACTACGCCCCCGGCATCGATGCTGAAACCGCCTTCAAGACCAACTTCATCGGCGGTGGCGGACAGGTGATCGAATCGATCCGGGTGCCGCTGCGCAACCCGGAATTCGCCCCCTTCATCCAGCGCATCAAGGACGCCAAACCCGAGGCAGTTTTCCTGTTCCTGCCAGCCGGCGAACAGGGCGTGGCCTTCATGAAAGGCTTCCGCGAACGCGGCCTGGCCCAGGCCGGCATCCGCGTGATCGCCACCGGCGACCTGACCGACGACCACGTGCTGCCGGCGATGGGCGATGCCACGCTGGGCGTGATCACCTCGTTCCACTACTCGATGGCGCACGACTCGCCCGAGAACAAGGCGTTTTTAAAGGCGTTTGCCGAAGCCAATCCCGGCGCCGGCCGTCCCAACTTCATGGCCGTGGCCGCCTTCGACGGCATGGGTGCGATCTATGAGGCCCTGAAGAAGACCGGCGGCGCCACCGACGGCGACAAGATCATCGGCGCGCTCAAGGGCATGAAGATCAAGAGCCCGCGCGGGCCCATCACCATTGATCCGGCGACGCGGGACGTGGTGCAGACGGTCTATATCCGCAAGGTCGAGAAGGTCAACGGTGAGTTGTACAACGTTGAGTTCGACAAGTTTGCGGAGGTGAAGGATTCCGGAAAATAAGCCTTGCCGCAGGAGGCCCGGGGCTGAAGCGCCGCAGCATCCGGCCGGCTGTGCCCGCGGCATCGGAAACCGCTGTTCGTATTCGTCGAACACCCGGTCGTTCTCGCGGATCTTCGAGCCACGCTTGCTTGGGTCGCCGTCCAGACCGGTGGCGGATTTGAACTGCTGGAAAGTCGTGCGGATTCTCATGTCCACCCCGTAAGCGCGTCGCTTGCCGTGCGGAATTGCCGCCGGCCAGCTCCTGGAAAATGACTGCCGTATCGGTGGAGTAAAGCATCGCCGTTCGCGAGCGTCCATCCCGGATATCAGGCAATTTTTCAAGAGTCGGCGGTATCGGGGCCCCTTTCATGGCGTCAAACTTCGCCGGCTCCTCGAAATGCGACGTCTCTCATCGATTCCCCGGCACCGACAGCAAATACTGGTGACGTCATCGAATCACCGATGATCGGGTGTGGAAGGCCCGGATGTCTGACGAGGACAGGCGTTGCGCTCGCAGCATGCAACGCCTGTGTGCTCGCATGCTTCCATGGCGGGCCGGGCGAGGCAGCCGCAAGGCTGGCCGGTTCCCCACCTTAGACCGGTCTTTCCACCGCTAACTTCACCAAGAACAAATCTGCTCACCGCGAGCCGGTGAGCGGCTAGACTTGTTTCCCGCAGGGGTCACGGTGCCCCCGCTTGGCCCTCGCGGCATTTTGCCGCGGGACGTTCCGACCTTTCGCGCTACAGACGTATTCTTCTGTGCGGCAACGATTGCGCGCCGGAACTTACCCAGAGCCACGTGGAGCTCATCCCAGGATGTGCCGCCGCCTTCCGCGCGATTCCTTGCAGGTAGCTGGAAGAGGACGGTCACACCCTTGACCGAAACCGGTGTCGATTTCAGCCTTGGAATGCACTCCTTGTAGCCCTGCGACCGCCGGGCAATTACGCCCGCAGCCGCTTTATGCACGCTTAGCCCGCGTGGCTTCGCGTATTTGATCTGCCCGGCCAGCGAGGTGAAGGCCGGATTCACCTTGATCAACTCCACCCCGCGTCGGTGGCACTTCGACGCGAGCAACTGTTGATACTTTGCATAGGACAGGCCTGACAGCGCCCGCGCTTGCGCCGGGCTCATCGTCGACATGTCCTTTTTCTTGTCGGTGAAGTCGAGGTCTTCGGCCGCAATGGGCTTTCCCGCTTGCAGCGCATGCTCGACCACGCCCTCCAGGGCATCCGACAGCAGGGCCGCGCGCTGGCCCGTGCTCTTGTCCTCCAGCGGCAGCTCGACCCGCCAAGACTGGATCATGTTGCCGCCGGGGTCGGTCTCCGTGACAGCCAGATGGTCCGCATTGAAGTCAATCCCGATCGCACCAAACTTGGCGCTGAGCGTGGAGATGGGCGCGGCCGGGCGGGCGAACGACACCATCAGCCGATAGCCCTTGTGGTCCTTGTGGATCAGCCACGAAAGCGGCTTGCCCTCACGCAGGGCCCAGCGCAGCGCGGGCTCATCGTACGGGAAGGAAAGGCCGCCGAGCACCAGATACTTGTCCTTGCCCGTGGGCTTCTCCACGGGACTACCATCGCATTCAGACTTTTCTTTGCCCGCAGCAATCACCGCATCGGGCAGTCGAATCCGAAGCGCGAGCAGTCCATCCTCGCCCACCGAGAGCGTGCAAGATTGATTGCCGCCAGTCTCGTCGCCGGAGCCGAGGAAGAAGCATTGGTGATCCCGCGCCGCGCGCCAGTCGGCCAGCCACTCGGCGCGATTCCTGTAGCCGTTCTCCGCTAGATTAAACTGCTTCTGGAAAAGCTTTCGAGAACCAAAGCAGATGCCCGGGACATTGGCTTCTAGGCGCCGCTGAAGTTCCGCGATCTTGCCCTCCAGGCGCTTGACCTTCAGTTGCAACTTGCGCTGCTGCGCTGTCCAACGTCGGAATACCTTCGTGGTAACGGCAATCCGCTTCGCGTCGAGATCCGCGAACTTCTTGTCAAAACCTGCGACTCGCTTCTTCAGCTTTTTGAGCGCAGAATTTCTGTCCTTGACGTTTTGCTTGAGCAACTCGCACACGCTGTCGATGGAGCCTTGCAGATCGTTCGCAAGACCGTTGAAGTATCGAGCGGTGATGCCGTGGGCCTTGCAGAACTCAGTCTTGTGATTCTTCACCTTGCCGCCCTTGGCGGCCACCACCGCATACAGCTTGCGCAACTGCATCCCGTAATGACCGACGAGCCTGGCCAGCACGAGGGCTGCCTCAGGCGTGATGGTCGGCCGGGTCTGGGTAGTGAGTTGCACGAAGTGAGCAATGGGGTAAAGGTGACCGCAATTATGCCTATGACGCAAGTGCGCGCAAGTTTTTACGACTGCGTGAGCCGTATCACCTTGACGAGAACACGGTGAGGATCTCAACGAGGTCTGCCGTGAGTTGTTGCTCTTGCGGGATATCTTCGTCCGCATCCAGAATCACGACCTCGACGCCGCGTATCGCGCAGATGCGGAACAGCAACTCCGAGCCAAAGCGCAGCAGACGGTCCTTGGTCACCAGCACGAGGCGCCGTCACGGTGATGAAGGATCTCGGTCAGCAGCTTCAGTAGACCCTTCTTCTTGTCGTTGAGGCCTGAACCTAGATCGGTGATGACTTCGACGCCGTCCCATTTCTGGGCCTCGCAATGTCGCCGTAGGCAGATGCAGTAGCGGCTCGCAGGTGTGGCGGTGAACGATCCGTCGCACCCGCGAACAACCTTGCAAGGATGCTATTTTTGATGCAATATGACATCCAATATGAAGCAAGGAGCATGGTATGCGCACGACCGTCACGATCGACGACGCCCTGTATGAACAAGCACTAGAGGTAGCTGACCCTGGCATGGACAAATCTGACCTCTTTCGTGAGGCAATCAAGACTTTCGTTCGGGTACAAGCAGCCAAGCGCCTCGCGGCACTGGGTGGCGCCGCCCCCGCCATGGAAGATGTGCCACGTCGCCGCAAGGAACCTGAAGCCAAATGAGCGTGCTCGTCGACACCTCTGTGTGGGTAGATCATTTCAAGAACCGCAATGACGCACTGGTCAGCTTGCTCGTGTCGGATCAAGCACTGACCCACCCCATGGTCCTGGTTGAATTAGCTTGCGGGACGCCGCCGGCACCGCGTGCCCGGACACTCGGCGACATCCGCTTGTTGCAGCCTGCAAGGCAGGCGAGCCTGGCAGAGGTCATAGCGTTCATCGAGCAAGAGAAACTGTATGGACTGGGCTGCGGCCTGGTGGATGTCTCATTGCTGGCTTCCACTTTGATCACGCCAGGCGCACTGCTATGGACACTGGACCAGCGTCTCAACGACTTGTCAGCGCGTTTTGGTGTGGCACATCGATCCAAGCTTCACTAGGTCACGCGGCCACGTCACGCCCCGCCCACGCTCACCAGCGCATCCAGCCGCGCCTTGTCCGCCAGCAGCGCAGCGCTGTCCGAGGCATGCACCACCTTCCCCCGGTCCAGCACCATCGCGCGCTGCGTCATCGCCAGCGCCAGCCGCGCATGCTGTTCCACCACGATCACCGCCATGCCAGACTGGCCGATCAGTTGCCGGATCACCCGCTGCAGTTCCTGCACGATGATCGGCGCGAGGCCTTCCATCGGTTCGTCCAGCAGCAACAGCGCGGGGTTGAGCACCAGCGCGCGGGCGATCGCCAGCATCTGCTGTTCGCCTCCGGATAGCTGGTTGCCCAGGTTGCGGCGGCGCTCCTGCAGGCGCGGAAAGACCTCGTACACGCGCGCGGCGTTCCAGTGCCCGGGCCGGGCCACCGCGCTCAGGTGTTCTTCCACCGTCAGCGACGGGAACATCCAGCGCTCCTGCGGCACCCAGCCGATACCGGCCTGGGCGCGCTGGTGCGGCGCCAGCCGGGCCAGGTCCCGCCCCTGCCAGCGCAGCGTGCCACCGCGCAGCCGCGTCATGCCCATCAGCGTGGCCAGCAGCGTGGTCTTGCCCACGCCGTTGCGCCCCAGCAGCGCCAGGCTGTCGCCGGCGTCCAGTGCCAGGTCAATGCCGTCCAGCACCACGGCATCGCCATAGCCCGCGCACAGCCCCTGTACGCACAGCAGCTCAGTCATGCGCGGCCTCCCCGAGATAGACTTCCTTCACGCGCGCATCGGCGGCGATCTCGACGGGCGTGCCTTCGGTCAGCACCTTGCCGCCGACCAGCACCGTGATGCGCTCGGCAAAGCGGAACACCAGGTCCATGTCGTGCTCGATAAACAGGATGGTGATGTCGCGCGGCAGCGCGGCGATGACTTCGAACAGCTCGGCGCTGTGCGCGGCCGGGATGCCTGCGGCGGGCTCGTCGAGCAGAAGGATCGACGGCCGGGTTGCCAGCGCCAGTGCGATCTCCAGCAGCCGCTGCTTGCCGTAGGGCAGCTGGCGGGTCTCGGTATCGGCCTCGGCGTCGAGCCGCAGGCTGGCCAGCACGGCCATGGCTTCGTCGGCCAGCGCACGCTGCGAGGCCACGGTGCGCGACCAGACCCGCACGGCGCCGGTACGCTCGGCCACGGCCAGCACCACGGATTCCAGCACCGTCAGGCCGGGAAACAGCGTGTTGATCTGGAACGTGCGCGTCATGCCCAGACGCACCCGCGCATGCTGCGGCAGCCGCGTGATGTCCTGCTCCCCCAGCCAGATCCGGCCCGCCGTGGGCGCGATGGCCCCGGTCAGCAGGTTGATGAAGGTGGTCTTGCCGGCGCCGTTCGGGCCGATCAGCGCCTGGCGCGCGCCCGGTGCGAAGCTCAGCGAGATCTCGCTGTTGGCGGCAAACGCGCCCCAGTGGCGCGACAGGCCTTCGGTACGCAGCAGTTGCGTCATGGCGTCTCCCCGTGCCTGCGTCGTGACGCAAGCCAGTTGCGTACCGTATCCACCGCGCCCATCACGCCGCCACGCGCGAACAGCACCATCACCACCAGCAGCAAACCGATCCAGAACTGCCAGTACACCGGGTTGATGCCGGCCAGCACGTCCTGCGCGATCATGAATAGCGCCGCGCCGGCGAGTGCGCCATACAGGCGTCCGGCCCCGCCCAGCACCAGCATCACCAGCAGTTCCGCCGAACGCGGGAAGCCCAGCACATCCAGCCCGACGAACTGCGTGGTCTGCGCCAGCAGCCCGCCCGCCACGCCCGCCACCGCCGCCGACACCGTAAACACCGCACCCAGCCTGCGCGGCACATTGGCGCCCAGCGCCGGCATGCGCCGCGCGCCTTCGCGGATACCGCGCAGCGACAGCCCGAACGGCGACTGCGTCAGCCGCCTGAGCAGTACGAACAGCACGAAAGTCACGGCCAGGCTGTACAGGTAGGCGGTCTTGCCAAAGAGGTCGAATTCGAACACGCCCAGCAGCTTGTCCATGGCCACGCCGGACAGACCGTCCACGCCGCCGGTCAGGAAGGCTGCCTTGTTGGCGGCCTCGAACAGCATCAGCCCGATGCCCAGCGTGACCATCAGCCGTGTCAGGTCGCCACCACGCACCACCAGGAAGCCCGACAGCCAGCCCGCCAGTCCCGCGACAGCGGCGGCGGCAACCAGCCCGGACAGCGGCTCGCCCCAGCCATGCGCGGCGAGCAGCCCCGCCGTATAGGCGCCCAGCCCGAAGAACGCCGCATGGCCCAGCGAAACAATGCCGGCATAGCCAAGGATCAGGTCCAGCGACAGCGCGAACAGCCCGGTGATCAGCACCTGGCTGCCCAGGATCAGGTAGTCCGGCAACAGGAAGAACACCGCCACCGGCGCCAGCCAGAAGACAAGCTCGGCAAGGTGCCAGCGCCCGTCAGGCAGCGGGTGCCGCGTGCCGGCCTGGGACGCCGACGCACGCATCGACCGGATCAGCGCCTTCATGCCCGCCTCCCGTACAGCCCGGCCGGAAACAGCACCAGCAGCACCACCATCATCGCGTAGATAACGAACGCTCCCACCGCGGGCACGTAGTACTTGCCGGCCACGTCGGCAATGCCCAGCACCAGCGCCGCCAGCAACGGCCCGCGGATGGTGCCGGCACCGCCCACCGCCACCACCAGCAGGAAATACACCATGTACTTGAGCGGGAAGGACGGATCGAGACCCAGCACATCGATCCCCAGGCCGCCACCCAGCCCCGCCAGGCCAGAGCCCAGCGCAAAGGTCAGGCTGAACACGCGGCTGACGTTGATACCCAGCCCCCGTGCCGCCTGCTGGTTGTCCACGGCCGCGCGCACCTGCGCGCCGAAGCGCGTGCGCGACACCAGCCAGCCCAGCGCCAGCGTGATCACGATCACCACGCCGACCAGGAAGAGCCGGTAGGCGCCAAGTTCCAGCGTGCCCACCCGCACCTGCCCGCGCAGCATCTCCGGCAACTCCACCGGCTGCTGGCCGGGGCCGAACACGTAGGTGGCGCCGGCCATCGCCATGAAGGTCAGGCCGATGGAAAACAGCACCTGGTCCAGGTGGCTGGCCTGGTAGAGCCGGCGGTACAGCGTGCGCTCCAGCAGCCAGCCCACCGCGGCCGCGCCCGCGAACGCCACCGGCAGCGCCAGCAGGAACGGCACGCCCGCACGGTTCATCAGCACCACCGCGACATAGCCGCCCAGCATGGCAAAGGCGCCATGTGCGAGATTGACGAAGTTCATCAGGCCCAGGGTCACGGACAGGCCTACGCTGATCAGGAACAACAGGCTGCCGTAGGCCACGCCGTCGAACAACACGCCAAGAAGACTCGCCATGCGCGCAGAGGCTCCGGGTAAGAGATGGAAACAGCGGTGATGAAAACAGCGCCGGCAAGGCATTCCCGGCGCCCCGCAGTGTCGCACGCTGTGTACCATGATGCACGGCGCGGCTTTGTGCGCTGGCATCAACGCAACGGTTTACAAGGCCCCGCACACGGCCTAAGGTCAACCAGTCAGTGACTTGCCGGGAACCACCCCATGTCGATCGACCGCCGCTCATTCCTCAGCCTGGCCGCCGGACTGGCGGCCACCGGCCTCGGCCCGGTGCTGCCGGCCCATGCCGCCACCGTCGCCGCACCCATGCGCCGCAACATCCCTGGCACCACCGACGCCCTGCCCGTGATCGGCATGGGCACCGCCGACACCTTTAATGTCGGCACCAGCGCCGATGAACGCAAGCCGCTGGCCGAGGTGCTGGGGCTGCTGCTGCAGACCGAGGGTTCGGTCATCGATACCGCGCCCAGCTACGGCAGCGCCGAAGCCGTAACGGGCGATTTGCTGAGCGCGGCCAATGCCCGCAACCGGGTGTTCCTGGCTACCAAGATCTCGGCCCGGTCCGGCGCACCGGCGCAGGCGCAATGGGCGCACTCGCTCGCCGACCTGCACGTTGACAAGATCGACCTGCTGCAGGTGCATAACCTGATCGACTGGCAGGTCAACCTGCGCTGGCTGCGCGAACTGAAGGAACAGGGCCGCATCCGCTACCTGGGCATCACCCATTACCGCGAGGACGCGCACGAGGCGCTGGAGAAGATCGTGCGCAGCGAGCGCGTGGACTTTGTCCAGGTCAACTACTCCGTGGCCGAGCGCAATGCCGAACGCACGCTGCTGCCGCTGTGCGAAGCGCGCGGCGTGGCGGTGCTGGTCAACCGGCCGTTCCAGGACGGGCGCCTGTTCCGTGTGGTCAAGGACCACCCGCTGCCGGAGTGGGCCGGCGATATCGACTGCGGTTCGTGGGGGCAGCTGTTCCTGAAGTTCATCGTCAGCCATCCCGCCGTGACGGCGGCGATCCCGGCTACCTCCAAACCGCGCAACATGGCCGACAACCTGGGGGCCGGGCTGGGCCGCATGCCTGACCCGGGCCAGCGCGAGCGTATCGCCGCGCTGCTGCGCTGAGCGCTATCGATCGTGGACGATCCCGCGCGCGATGCGCCTGGCAGCGGACTGGCCCGGTTGCGGCGCGGCTTAGGCATCCGCCCCGGCGAGGCCGGCGCCGTGGTGGCCGGCTTCCTGTTCTTCTTCTGCCTGTTCGCCAGCTATTTCATGCTGCGCCCGGTGCGCGAGACCATGGGCATTGCCGGCGGCGTGAAGAACCTGCAGTGGCTGTTCACCGCCACCTTTGTCGTGATGCTGGCCGCGATCCCGGTGTACGGCGCGGTCTGCGCCTGGCTGCCGCGGCGCCGCTTCGTGCCCTGGGTGTACGCCTTCTTTATCGCCAACCTGCTGGGCTTTGCGCTGGCCACGCGCGCCCTGCCCGACAACATCTGGCTGGCGCGCGTGTTCTACGTCTGGCTGTCGGTGTTCAACCTGTTCGTGGTATCGGTGGCATGGAGCCTGATGGCCGATGTATTCCGGCCCGAGCAGGCGCGCCGGCTGTTCGCGCTGCTGGCAGCCGGCGCCAGCGCGGGCGGGCTGACCGGGCCGGTGCTGGGCGGCTGGCTGGTGCCGCGGATCGGCCTGACCGGGTTGATGCTCCTGTCAGCCGCGCTGCTGGCCGCAACACTGCCGGGCGTCGGCTGGCTGTTTGGCTGGCGCCGCCGCGCCGGCGCAGGCGCGGTGCAGGCGGGCGAAGCCGCCGCCGGCGCGTTGCAGGATCCTGCCAACCCGATCGGCGGCGCGCTGCTGGCCGGGCTGTCGCTGCTGCTGCGCTCACGCTACCTGCTTGGCATCGGCCTGTTCGTGATCCTGCTGGCCACGGCCAGCACCTTCCTGTATTTCGAGCAGGCGCGACTGGTGGCCGAGGCTTTCCCGGAGCGCACCCGCCAGACCCAGGTCTTCAGCGCGCTGGACGCCGCCGTACAGGCGCTGACCATCCTGGTCCAGCTCTTCTTCACCGGCCGCATGGCGCGCCGCTATGGCGTCGCGGTGCTGCTGACCGCCGTGCCACTGGCAGTCGCCGCGGGCTTCCTTGTGCTGGCCCTGCTGCCCACCTTCGGCGTGCTTGCCGGCGTGATGATCCTGCGCCGAGTCGGCGAATACGCGCTGCTGCGCCCGGGGCGCGAGATGCTGTTCACCGTGGTCGACCCCGAGACCAAGTACAAGGCCAAGAACGTGATCGACACCGCCGTCTACCGTGCGGGCGATGCGGTCAGCGCCTGGGTCAAGACGGGGATCGATGCCTTGTCGGGCCATCCCGCCACGGTGGCGCTGGCGGGGGCTGTACTGGCGCTGGTGTGGGCGGGGCTGGGATGGTGGCTGGGGCGGCGCCATGAGGGGCAGTTGGGGCCGTCAGCCGGCCCGCCGCCGGGCCGGGCAACTGCCGCCTAGCAGCGCTGTGCCCTGCGTGCAGCCAGTAAGCGGCCCGGGAGCCCAGGCGCTTCGCCGGTTCAGTGGCGCGACTTGTTCGCGACCGGCAGCATCTCGCCGGAATTCGCCAGCGAGGATTCGATGCGACGGATCTCGCGGCGCAGCTTTTCAAGCTGGGCGCGGGCGGCACGGCTATCGAGCTCGGCAGTCTGCACCTCGGCACGCGACGTCTTCTGGTCTTCCACCATGCGCAGGCGCTGCGCCTGCACCAGGCGCATGTCATTGTTGAGCGCTTCGGCGCGCACCTGTGCATCCTCGATGGCACGCTCATACTGGCGTATCTGGGTTGCCAGCAATTGCCGCCGGATGGTGTCGCCGGCAATGGCGCCATTCTGCTTGCTGGCATTGCGATAGGCTGCATCGGCTGCGCCAAGGTTATCGAACCGCAGGACGCGCCATATCTTGTTCTGGTAAAGCAGCGTTACATAGCAGAGCACTTTGTCGTCGGCCAGCAGCAGCGCCGTGCCGTAGTCGCCGTCGACACTGGCGCGCAGCTCCCTGACTGAGGCATCCTCGATGCGCCGCTGCAGTTCCGCGATGAGACTCTGCGACGACGGATCCACTGCAGGGCCGGCATCGGCGATAAAGCCTGGCGTCGGGACGGGATCCGGCTTCGCCAGTACTGCGGGGGCGCAAACAAACAGTTGGATGGCAAGGATGCCGGCAAGCAGGCGGGTATGGGACGGATTGTCTGTCATGCTCTTGTTCTGGAATGGGGGCAAGGCCTCAGGCAATGCGCCTCGGGACCAGACGACAATGACGACCCCATGGCGGTTGCTCCGCGGCCGCGGCGGTGCGACCGCCGGATCTTACGGCAAAGGCTGGCAGGATCGAATACCTCCTTTTGGGTAATTGACCTGGCAGTCCGGCTGGCGGTGGGCAGCCAGATGGTCGTATAGTCATGGCCTCGGGCGCGCAAGCACTGCCCAGACATTCTTTCCCCGGAGGACTCCCCCAATGAAAACCAAAGCCGCCATCGCCTGGAAAGCCGGTGCCCCGCTGACCATTGAAGACGTGGACCTGGAGGGCCCCCGCGCAGGCGAAGTGCTGGTGGAAGTGAAGGCCACCGGCATTTGCCATACCGATTACTACACCCTGTCCGGCGCGGACCCGGAAGGCATCTTCCCCGCGATTCTGGGCCACGAGGGCGCGGGCATCGTCGCCGACGTCGGCCCGGGCGTGACCTCGCTCAAGCCGGGCGACCACGTGATCCCCCTCTACACGCCGGAATGCCGCCAGTGCAAGTTCTGCCTGTCGCGCAAGACCAACCTGTGCCAGGCGATCCGCGCCACCCAGGGCAAGGGCCTGATGCCGGACGGTACCTCGCGCTTCTCGATCGACGGCAAGCCGATCTTCCACTACATGGGCACCTCGACCTTTGCCAACCACATCGTGGTGCCGGAGATCGCGCTGGCCAAGATCCGCCCGGATGCGCCATTCGACAAGGTCTGCTACATCGGCTGCGGCGTCACCACCGGCGTGGGCGCGGTGCTGTTCACTGCCAAGGTGGAAGCCGGCGCCAACGTGGTGGTGTTCGGCCTGGGCGGCATCGGCCTGAACGTGATCCAGGCGGCCAAGATGGTGGGCGCCGACAAGATCATCGGCGTGGACCTGAACCCGGGGCGCGAGGCGATGGCGCGCAAGTTCGGCATGACGCATTTCATCAACCCGAAGGACGTGGAGAACGTAGTCGACCACATCATCCAGCTGACCGACGGCGGCGCCGACTACTCATTCGAATGCATCGGCAACACGCAGGTCATGCGCCAGGCGCTGGAGTGCTGCCACAAGGGCTGGGGCAAGTCGATCATCATCGGCGTGGCCGAGGCCGGCGCGGAGATCTCCACTCGCCCGTTCCAGCTGGTCACCGGGCGCGAGTGGAAAGGCTCGGCCTTCGGCGGCGCGCGCGGCCGCACTGACGTGCCGAAGATCGTCGACTGGTACATGGAAGGCAAGCTCAATATCGACGACCTGATCACGCACACGCTGCCGCTCGATCGCATCAACGAGGGCTTCGATCTGATGAAACGCGGCGAGTCGATCCGCTCGGTCGTGCTGTACTAAGGACGGCGCCGACATGGAACTGATCTCGCAACACGGCTGCCATGGCGGCGTGCAGCGCTTCTACCGCCATGACTCGGCGGCCATCGGGCTGCCGATGCGTTTCTCGGTCTACCTGCCGCCGCAGGCGCAGGCGGGCGGCACGGTGCCGGTGCTGTTTTACCTGGCCGGCCTGACCTGCACCGAGGAGACCTTCATGATCAAGGCCGGCGCGCAGCGTTTTGCCGCCGAACACGGCCTGATGCTGGTGGCACCCGACACCAGCCCGCGCAACGCAGGCCTGCCGGGCGAGGCCGATGCCTGGGACTTCGGCGTGGGTGCGGGCTTCTATGTCGATGCCACCGAGGCGCCGTGGAACCAGCATTGGCGCATGGAGAGCTACGTCGCGGACGAACTGTTCGGGCTGGTCACCACCGCGTTGCCTGGCGACGCCGGCCGGGTCGGCATCTTCGGGCATTCGATGGGCGGGCACGGGGCGCTGGTGCTGGCGCAGCGCCATCCGCAGCGCTTCCGTTCGGTGTCGGCGTTTGCGCCGATCGCCGCGCCGTCGCGCTGCCCGTGGGGTGAGAAAGCCTTCACCGGCTACCTGGGCAGCGACCGCGCCGCCTGGGCCGCGCACGACGCCAGCGAGCTGATGGCACGCCAGCAGGGTGCGCCCTTCCCGGCCGGCATCCTGGTCGACCAGGGCCTGGACGACCAGTTCCTGCCAAACCAGCTGCACCCGGAGGCATTCGCCGCGGCCTGCCAGGCAGTCGGCCAGCCGCTTACGCTGCGCCGCCACAGCGGCTACGACCACGGCTATTACTTCATCACCAGCTTTATCGCCGACCACATCCGCCACCACGCTGCGCAGCTGTAGTCGCGCAGCTTCAACCATCCGCCAACCGGCGGTAGGCCCCCGGGCGCGATCCGGTCCAGCGCCGGAACGCCCGGTGGAACGCGCCCGGCTCGGCAAAACCGAGCTCGGCCGCGATATCCGCGACCGGGCGCCCGGAATGGCTCAGCGCCTCGATCGCCAGGTCGCGCCGCAGCGCATCCTTCAGGTCCTGGTAGCTGACGCCCTCTTCCATCAGCCGGCGCCGCAGCGATGATGCCGACAGGTTCAGGCTGACGGCCAGATCTTCAAAGGTGGGCCATTGATCCGGACGCTGGTTACGCAGCAGCCGGCGCACGCGCGCGCCCACGCTGGCGCGGTCGGAGTACTTGACCACCACGTTGTGCGGTGCGTCGCGCAGGAAGGCCTTCAGGCTGCGCTCGTCCTGGCGCACCGGCTGCTCCAGCAGCGCGGCATCGAACACCAGCGCCGTCGCCGGCTGCCCAAAAGCCAGCTGGCGCGAATACATGACGCGGTACTCGGCGCTGTACGGCGGCTCGTCGTAGTCGAAGGCCGCCAGCCGCACCGGCACGCGCCGCCGCAGCAGCCAGCTCATCAGGCCATGCAGCATGATCAGCATGGTTTCCTTGGCAAACACGCCCGGCTGCCGCCCCAGGTGCGCGCACGGCGCGGTCAGCACCAGCGCGGCCTCGTCGCCGTGGCGCTCCAGCCGCACGCCGATATCGTCCAGCAGCAGCCGGAAGTACCGCGTGATCCGCTCCAGCCCCTGCGCGAGCGTGCGGCTGCCGGCCACCGCGTGGCACAGCATGGCAAAGCTGCCGCACTTCATGCTGCGTGAGTCCTGGCCGAAGAATTCATCGTCCAGCGCCGCCGCCACGGCCAGCCACAGCTCGCTGTAGCTGGCGGACGAGACACGCGCCTGCGGCACCGCCAGCAGCGCCGGCGCAATACCCGCGCTGCGCAGCACCGGATCGGGGTCGATGCCGCGCGCGCGCAGCCCCGCAATGGCGTGGTGGACGAAACAGATGGCGACACTGCCTTTTTCCATGGCGCTGGCGGGTGGCAAACGAGTTCACGAAGATTGGCGGATTTTGGCATAGGAGCCCGCCCCTGGCGTTCCTACACTGGCCGCAGGTCAAAACACCGAGCGCGCATTCTGCCTGACTTGCAGCGCGGCTCCAAACGCCCCACCCCAATCTGCCATGCACAGCGACTACACCGAAGAGCAAACCATGATCCGCGACAGCGCGCGCGCCTTTGCCACCGAACGGCTGGCCGTGGGCGCCGCGCAATGGGACCGCGACGGCCGCCTGCCCGACGAAGTGGTCGCCGAAATGGGCGCCCTGGGCCTGTTGGGCATGATCGTTCCCGAGGAATGGGGCGGCACCTATACCGACTACGTCGCCTATGCGCTGGCCATCGAAGAGATCGCCGCCGGCTGCGCCGCCTGCGCCACCATGATGAGCGTGCACAATTCGGTCGGCTGCGGGCCGATCCTGCATTACGGCACCGATGCGCAGAAAGAACAATACCTGGCACAGCTGGCCAGCGGCGAGATGATCGGCGCGTTCTGCCTGACCGAGCCGCAGGCCGGCTCCGAGGCGCACAACCTGCGCACGCGCGCCCGCTTCACCGACAACGGCTGGGTGCTCAACGGCAGCAAGCAGTTCGTCACCAACGGCCAGCGTGCCGGCGTTGCCGTGGTGTTTGCCTCGACCGAGCCCGAACGTGGCAAGAAAGGCATCTCGGCCTTCCTGGTGCCGACCGGCACCCCGGGCTTCATCGTCCACGCCCCCGAGAAGAAGCTGGGCATCCGCGCCTCGGACACCTGCGCAATCACGCTGGAAGACTGCACCGTACCGCACGACGCTCTGCTCGGCGAGCCCGGCGAAGGCCTGCGCATCGCGCTGTCCAACCTGGAAGGCGGGCGCATCGGCATCGCCGCGCAGGCAATCGGCATTGCGCGCTCGGCCTTCGAGGCCGCATGCCGCTATGCATCGGAACGCATACAGTTCGGCCGCGCGCTGCGTGAACATCCGCCCATCGCCAACATGCTGGCCGACATGGCCACCGAACTGAACGCCGCGCGCCTGCTGGTGCACCGCGCCGCGCGCATGCGCAGCGAAGGCGTGCCGTGTCTGTCCGAAGCCTCGCAGGCCAAGCTGTATGCGTCGGAACTGGCCGAGCGCGTTTGCTCCAAGGCGCTGCAGATCCACGGCGGCTACGGCTACCTCGAAGACTACCCGGTCGAGCGCCATTACCGCGACGCCCGCATCACCCAGATCTACGAAGGCACCAGCGAGATCCAGCGCATGCTGATCGCGCGCAGCCTGTAGTCCCACCTTCCCATGCCATCAGAACCAGACCTTCCGGAGACAACCATGACTGCCGTGCCCAAGACCGACAATGCCGTGCCGACCGTGCCGCTGCTGATCAACGGCGAATGGGTGGATTCGTCCGCCACCGAATTCCGCAACGTGGTCAACCCCGCCACGCAGGAAGTGCTGGCACGCGTGCCGCTGGCCACTGCGAGCGAAGTCGCCGCAGCCGTCGGCGCCGCGCATCGCGCCTTTGCCACGTGGCGCCATACACCCATCGGCGCGCGGCTGCGCGTCATGCTGCGCTTCCAGGCACTGATCCGCGAGCACAGCAAGCGCATCGCCGCCATCCTCACCGCCGAGCAGGGCAAGACCCTGGCCGATGCCGAGGGCGACATCTTCCGGGGGCTGGAGGTGGTGGAGCACGCCTGCTCCATCGGCACCCTGCAGCAAGGCGGCTTTGCCGAGAACGTGGCCGCCACCGTCGACACCTACACGCTGCAGCAGCCGATCGGCGTCTGCGCCGGCATCACGCCGTTCAACTTCCCGGCGATGATCCCGCTGTGGATGTTCCCGATGGCGATCGTGTGCGGCAATACCTTCGTGCTCAAGCCCTCGGAGCAGGATCCGCTGTCCACCATGGAGCTGGTCAAGCTGGCGCTGGAAGCCGGCGTGCCGCCGGGCGTGCTGAACGTGGTGCATGGCGCCAAGGACGTGGTCGATGCGCTGTGCACGCACCCGGACATCAAGGCCGTGTCGTTCGTGGGCTCGACCGCCGTTGGCACCCATGTCTACAACCTGGCCGGCGCCCACGGCAAGCGTGTGCAGTCGATGATGGGCGCGAAGAACCATGCGGTGGTACTGCCCGATGCGCATAAGGAGCAGACGCTGAACGCGCTGGCCGGTGCAGGCTTCGGCGCGGCCGGCCAGCGTTGCATGGCCACCTCGGTGGTGGTGCTGGTGGGAGCGGCACGCGACTGGGTGCCCGACCTGGTCGAACGCGCCAAGACCCTGAAAGTCGGCGCCGGCGCGGAAGCAGGCACCGATGTCGGCCCCGTGGTATCGGTGGCGGCAAAGGAACGGGTCCTCGGCCTCATCGCCGCCGGCGAGCGCGAAGGCGCGACGCTGGTGCTGGATGGCCGCGGCGTGGAAGTGCCGGGCTATCCGCAGGGCAACTTCATCGGCCCGACCATCTTTACCGATGTCCGTACCGACATGTCGATCTACACCGAGGAGATCTTCGGGCCGGTGCTGGTGGTGATCGGCGTCGATACGCTGGACGAGGCCATCGCCCTGGTCAACCGCAATCCGTTCGGCAACGGCACCGGCGTGTTCACGCAGAGCGGCGCCGCGGCACGCAAGTTCCAGAGCGAAATCGATGTCGGCCAGGTCGGCATCAACATCCCCATCCCGGTACCGGTGCCCTACTTCAGCTTCACCGGCTCGCGCGGCTCCAAGCTGGGCGACCTGGGGCCGTATGGCAAGCAGGTTGTGCAGTTCTACACGCAGACCAAGACGGTGACGGCGCGGTGGTTTGACGACGCGACGGTCAATGATGGGGTGAATACCACCATCAGCCTGAAGTAATCGGGCGTCATTCAAGAACGACACGGAAGGAGACCCCATGCATATCGCCTTCATCGGCCTGGGCAACATGGGCGCGCCCATGGCGCGCAACCTGCTCAAGGCCGGCCACACGCTGACCGTATTCGACCTCAACGCCGCTGCAGTGGCATCGCTGTGCGCCGAGGGTGCCGCCACCGCGGATTCCGCCCGCAAGGCGGTTGCCGAAGCCGACTTCGTCATCACCATGCTGCCGGCCGCCGCCCACGTACGCAGCGCCTACCTGGGCCCGGACGGCGTGCTGGCCGGCGTGCGCCCGGGCGTGCCGCTGGTGGATTCCAGCACCATCGACCCCGCCACCGTGCGCGAACTGGCGGCTGCCGCCGAGGCGCACGGTAATGCGCTGGCCGATGCCCCCGTCTCCGGCGGCACCGTCGGCGCGCAGGCCGGCACGCTGACCTTTATGGTCGGCGCCACCGAAGCGCTGTTCGCCCAGGTGCGCCCGGTGCTGGCCGGCATGGGCCGCAACCTGGTCCATTGCGGCGGCACCGGCACCGGCCAGGTCGCCAAGATCTGCAACAACCTGATCCTCGGCATCTCGATGATCGGCGTGTCGGAGGCGATGGCGCTGGGCGTCAAGCTCGGCATCGATGCCAACGTGCTGGCCGGCATCGTCAATACCTCCACCGGCCGCTGCTGGGCCTCCGACACCTGCAACCCCTGGCCCGGCGTGATCGAGACCGCGCCGGCCGGGCGCGGCTACAGCGGCGGCTTTGGCGCCGACCTGATGCTCAAGGACCTGGGCCTGGCCACCGACGCCGCGCGCAGCGTGAAGCAGCCGCTGTTCCTGGGTGCGCTGGCGCAGCAGGTCTACCAGGCCGTGAGCCATGCCGGCGACGGTCAGCTCGACTTTTCCGGCGTGATCCGCCAGTACCTGTCCGCCGCGGACAAGGAGGGCAAGCAATGATCGAGTTCGCCCTGCAAGGCCACATCGCCACGCTGACGCTGAGCCGCCCGCCCGCCAACGCCTTCACGGCCGAAGGCCTGCAGCAGTTGCGCGAGCTGGTGGCAAGGATCGACGCCAACCCCGAGATCCGCGCCGTCGTCGTCACTGGCGCCGGCGAGAAGTTCTTCAGCGCCGGCGCCGACCTGAACGGCTTTGCCGAAGGCGACCGCGCCCACGCCCGCGTGATGGCGCAGCAGTTCGGCACCGCCTTCGAGGCCCTGCAGAACGCGCGGCCCGTGGTGATTGCCGCGATCAACGGCTATGCCATGGGCGGCGGACTGGAATGCGCGCTGGCCTGCGATATCCGCATCGCCGAGGAACAGGCGCAGATGGCCCTACCCGAAGCCGCCGTCGGCCTGCTGCCGTGCGGCTGCGGCACGCAGACGCTGCCCTGGCTGGTGGGCGAAGGCTGGGCCAAGCGCATGATCCTGACCAATGAGCGCGTGGATGCCGCCACCGCGTTGCGCATCGGCCTGGTGGAAGAAGTCGTGCCGCGCGGCCAGTCCCTTGCCACCGCGCTGGCGATGGCCGAGCGCGCCGGCAACGTCAGCCCCCGTGCCGCCGCACACAGCAAGCGGCTGGTGCACCTGGCGCGCCAGGGCGTGCCGCGCCAGGCCGCGCTGGCGCTGGAGCGCGAGCGCTTTGTCGACCTGTTCGACGATGCCGACCAGCGCGAAGGCGTCAACGCCTTCCTCGAGAAACGCACGCCGCAATGGCGCAACGCCTAGGAACCCGCCATGCGCCTGACTGAAGAGACCAAGGCCGCCAACCTGGATGCCGCCGAGCCGGAGGTGCTGTTCCAGGTCGTCAACGGCGTCGGCATTGCCACGCTGAACCGGCCGCGCCAGCTCAACGCCCTGTCGTATCCGATGATCGTCGCGCTCGGCGCGCAGATGGAAGCGTGGGCGCAGGACGACGCCGTCCGCGCCGTGGTGCTGCGCGGCGCCGGCCCCAAGGCCTTCTGCGCCGGCGGCGATATCCGCGCGCTGACTGACAGCTACCGCGACGGCACGCCGCTGCACCGGCGCTTCTTCATCGACGAATACACGCTGGACTATCGCCTGCACCGCTTTCCCAAGCCGCTGGTGGCGCTGATGGACGGCATCGTCATGGGTGGCGGCATGGGGCTGGCGCAAGCCGCGCACCTGCGCATCGTCACTGAACGCTCGCGCGTGGCCATGCCGGAAACCGGCATCGGCCTGGTGCCCGACGTGGGCGCCAGCCATTTCCTGTCGAAGCTGCCGGTGCAGCTGGCCCTGTACCTGGGGCTGACCGGCGTCACCATCGGCGCGGCCGACGCGCTGCTGTGCGGGCTGGCCGATGCCGCGGTCGACAGCGCCACGCTGGCCGGCCTGGAGCAGACGCTCGCCGGCATCGCCTGGGGCCCGGACACGCTGGCAGACCTGCACCATGCGCTGGTGCGCGAGCCCGTGACCAGCGCCGCCGACGCGCCGCTGCTGCAGGTGCTGCCGGCGCTGCTGCAGCATTTCCCGGCGCACGCAACGCTGCCCGAGATCCTGGCCGGACTGGCCTGCCAGGACGACCCGGCCTACACCGCGTGGGCCACCCGCACCATCGACGTGCTGCGCACCCGTTCGCCGCTGTCCGCCTGCGCCACGCGCGAACTGCTGCTGCGCGGCCGCCGCATGGACCTGGCCAACTGCTTCCGCATGGAACTGGCGATAGTGGTCAATACGTTCGCGCAAGGGGATTTCATCGAAGGCGTGCGCGCGCTGATCGTCGACAAGGACAACACGCCGCACTGGCGCATCGCCAGCTATGACGACGTGGATGACGCCACCGTGCAGGCGCTGTTCCAGCCGTGGTGGGCGCCCGGCGAACAGCCGTTGCCCCTCGCCTTGCCTGCCTGAACGGATGTGGCACCGTGAGCCTCGACGCGCTGCTGGCGCGTAGCCCCTGGGCAATAGCACTGACCCCGGAGCAACGCCAGCGCGTGCGCGCCGAACTGCGTGAACGTGCAGTGCCGCAAGGCGCCTATGTCAGCCGCAAGGGCGACCTGGCGGACAGCTGGCTCGGCATCGCACAGGGCCTGGTCAAGGTGCATTGCGCATCGCCCTCGGGCAAGCGCGCGACCCTGACCGGCGTGCCGGCCGGTGGCTGGCTTGGCGAAGGCTCGCTGCTCAAGCGCGAAGCGCTGCGCTATGACGTGGTGGCCTTGCGCGATTCACGCATCGCCTGCATGCCCGCGGCGATCTTCCGCTGGCTGCAGGAGACCAGCCTGCCCTTCAACCGCTATCTGCTCGACCAGCTCAATGAACGACTGGGCTTGTTTATCGCTACGGTCGAGCATGAGCGGCTGCACGGCATCGAAGGACGCGTGGCACGGGCGCTGGCTACGCTGTTCCATCCCGTGCTGTGTCCGCTGGACAGCGAGAATGTGAGCCTGCACCTGACGCAGGAAGAAGTCGGCCTGCTGGCCGGCATCTCGCGCCAGCGGGCCAATGCTGCTCTCAGGGTGCTGGAGGATGCAGGCTTGCTGGCGGTCGAGCACGGCGCGGTGCACGTGCTCGACCTGGAGGCGCTGCGCCGCTACTGAGCGCAGCGCGCGTTCATGCCTGCGCGGCCGACGGCGGCTTGACCAGCCCGTCCGCGCGGAACATCGCCTTGATGCCCCGCACCGCCTGCCGGATGCGCGATTCGTTTTCGATCAGGGCAAAGCGCACGTACTCGTCGCCATAGTCGCCAAAGCCGATGCCCGGCGACACCGATACCTTGGCCTTGGCCAGCAACTGCTTGGAGAACTCCAGCGAGCCCAGCGCGCGGTATGGATCAGGAATCCGTGCCCAGATATACATCGACGCCTTCGGGATCTCGACCGGCCAGCCCGCTTCGATCAGCCCGCGCGCCAGCACGTCGCGGCGCGACTGGTACTGCGCGGCGATCTCGCTGACGCATTGCTGGTCGCCCTCCAGCGCGGCGATGGCCGCGATCTGCAGCGGCGTGAAGGTGCCGTAGTCGTGATAGCTCTTGATGCGCGTGAGCGCCGCCACCAGGTCCGGGTTGCCCACCATGAAGCCCACGCGCCAGCCCGCCATGTTGTAGCTCTTGGACAGCGTGAAGAACTCCACCGCGATGTCCTTGGCGCCCGGCACCTGCATGATCGACGGCGCCTTCCAGCCGTCGAAGACGATGTCGGCATAGGCCAGGTCGTGCACCACGAAGATATCGTGCTTGCGTGCCAGCGCGATGACCCGCTCGAAGAAGTCCAGCTCCACGCATTGCGCGGTGGGGTTGGACGGAAAACCCAGCACGATCATCTTGGGCTTGGGATAGCTGCCGCGGATAGCGCGCTCCAGCTCGGCAAAGAAGTCGATGCCCGGCACCAGCGGCACAGAGCGGATATCCGCGCCGGCAATCACCGCACCATAGATATGGATGGGGTAGCTGGGATCGGGCACCAGCACCGTGTCGCCGCGGTCCAGCGTGGCCAGCATCAGGTGCGCCAGGCCTTCCTTGGAACCGATGGTGACGATGGCCTCCGTATCCGGATCGATCTCCACGTCATAGCGCTCGCGGTACCAGTGCGAGATCGCGCGGCGCAGGCGCGGAATGCCCTTGGAGGCCGAGTAGCCGTGCGTATCGGGCCGCTGCGCCGCTTCCGTGAGCTTGGCCACGATATGCGCCGGCGTGGCGCCATCGGGGTTGCCCATGCTCATGTCGATGATGTCCTCGCCACGGCGGCGGGCGGCCATCTTAAGCTCGGCGGTGATATTGAAAACGTACGGAGGAAGGCGATCGATGCGCGCAAAGCGGCGCTTGCCAGAAGCGGCAGTCATGAGAGGGTCCTTTACGTAAGCGCCCGGAACCGTCCGAGCGACGTCGGCAGCCGTTGTCTCGGCTGCCGGGGACTTATGTTAGCGTGGAAACTGATGCTGCACAACGGGCTGGGTAGGCCTATCGTTCGACGCGGACGCCGTGTTCGCCAATTGCGCTACTGCGCTACGATAATTGATTACAACCCGCGAGCCGCTGGATGAGTCAAGCACACAATTAGCGACGATCACGTGGAAGGGGACGACGCACGGTACAGCCGCCGCCAAAGTACGGCGTGCGTCATAAAAGCTTATTGGCATATGGCCTTCACCATTGAAGTTCGAGTTCAATGCAGCTGAGCCGATATGATTGACACCGGCGCATGCAGCGGTGCTCTACGTGCGAGAGAATTGCCAAAAGGCTATGAGGCAACTCACTCTTCGGCATCTTTTTCGCGACATTGACACCTGAAACTCCGTCTACGGCGCTCCTCCCGCTCCCTCTCCTCCGCACGTAGACCATTCCGGGCAACCCAGATAAAAAATGCCGCGACCGGAACTCCCACCATCAAAACGGCTAAACCGATCGTCATAACGCCCCCCTCTACTGCAGTGTGTGATGTGTGTGGTGGTCTAATTTCCTCGGACAGGTCGATAGGAGGACAATCCGGAATCGACGAGGAAGGAAGATAGATGACAAGAAGGCGCCGACAATTTGACGCCAGCTTCAAGCTGGAAGTGGTACGGATGGTGCGAGACCAAGGATTATCGGTCAGCGAGGTTTGCCGGTCGATGGAAAGAGCTTGGCTCAGGCCAAGCTGGCGTTAGACAAGATCGGCGAGCGGTTCCGCGAATGCGGGCTCGAGTTGCACCCGGGCAAGACGAGGATCGTCTACTGTCGGGACGTCAATCGGCGGTAAGCACATCCTGATGTCCAGTTCACCTTCCTGGGATACACCTTCCGGCCGCGCAAAGCGGTGGACAAGTATCAGCGGGTCTACGTGAACTTCGCCCCGGCGGTCAGCCGTGACGCCCTCAAGGCGATGCGGCAGACTATTCGGGGATGGCATTTGCAACTGATGTACGACCGCGAATTGGGCGACCTGGCGGCGATGTTCAATCCGATTCTAAGGGGGTGGCAGCAGTACTACGGCCGCTTCCATGGCTCGGCGATGTCGGTGATCTGGAAACACATGAATGACTACCTGGTGCGCTGGATGATGCGCAAGTACAAATCTCTCGCTCGCCATAAAACGCGGGCGAGACACGCCCTCGGGCGGCTTGCGCGTCAATTCCCGACTGCCTTTGCGCATTGGGGAATGGGATGTCTTCCTGCGGTTGGATGATGGGAGCCGGATGAGTCGAGAGGCTCACGTCCGGTTCTGCGAGAGGCTGGGGGTGAAACTCCCCCGGCCTACTCACCCCTATATCCGCACGGCCCAAGGCTGGCTGTATCTGGCGGTCGTGCTGGACTTGTACTCGCGCAAGGTCGTGGGCTGGTGGTGATGTCGGCACTGACCATGGCTCTGCAGCGATTCGCAACTGATGAGGCGCTCATCCACCCCCTCCCTGCTCAGCCTTCGGCGGGCCTACTCGCGATCCTTGCTTGAAAACAGCCGCACCCGGGGTCTTCCCCCTGTGACAGGAAAAAAGTAGTAATGCACGTGCTGAATATTTATTATTCATGCGTTCCATAACCAGCGCTTGCGCGCCTGATGCTCTTATAGCCAGCCAATTGCGCCGAACCCGCTGAAGTCCAAGCTTCATGCCGGCGGCGCCCCATCAGTTTCCACCAACCAATTTACCCAAAGACCTGTGGAGTGAGCAACTCTGCGGATAGCAACGCATCCGACATGGGACAAAGGTTTGGCGGGGCTGCGACTTGCAAAAGTCGATGTCGCATATTATGCTAATACCACTTCTCGCCCTCTGGGCATCGACCTTGGCGCTGCGCGCCACAAGCCGTACGCGGCATGACTTCCTCCGGCCAGGCACTTATTACTGTGTTCGCCGTCTAAGCCATAACGCGTTCATTTTTAGGGCCTTTGGCTGGGCTCTCTAAGTGCGTCCACGCGTCAACTGGCCAGATTTCGATAAGCCTCCTTCCGCTTCTTACCGAACGTGGCGGCGCAACCTTTTATTTTCGTTGCGTACGCCGCCCCAGGTTTTTTGTCTAGACAGACCTTAACTGACATAGTGGGCGCACTCAGGACAGGAGGCAGGCTACTTAGCATCTGCCGACTCTCAATCGAAGAATGTCCTGCTGTCCTTCGAGTTAAGAAATCCACGCCTGTGTAAAAGTCGAACGCCGCATATTACGCGGATAACACTTTCCGCCCCCTCTGGGCAGCGGCATTGCGCGCCCCAAGCTGAATGGATTAAATGGTTGTAAGGGGTGAACTCTTTGGTTCCCATCTTGGGGTTCGACCTGCGTCGCGTGCGCAAACGAGCGGGGAACCGCGTCCATCCCGAGCGATCCCACTGTCGTTCCGGTTATGGGTCGATCGCTGAAGCGCCCCATCGACTTTAAGCCTTTCACAGGCACCCCAATTTTCCCGGACCATGGCTGAAGGCCTACCAAGCCTTCATGCCCATACATTTCCCTTCCAGAGTATCTCAAGTACTGAATCTCCCTTTGGAGCTTTCGCACACCTGAAAGGCTCGCCACTGAGATTCCTCCTCATGAAACACGCTAGGCATCTCCCGATCCCGCCGGGCCTACAAGGCTGAACATTTCGTCAACATAGGGGTGCCCGGCATACCCATTTCTTTCATTTCATTCTTAAGCGGTTATTCATCTCGTTTGCAGTATTGCACCAACTTCACATTACTTGAAGTGATTTCGTAAACTAACTCCACAACAACGAAATGCCATTTGCTTTTCGCAACTCTTTCCATCCCCTCCCGTTTCCCTGAGCGATAGCCAACGGTTTACATTGGCTAAACGGCATATCTACTTTTCCATCACATTAATCCAGCCCTTCTTATCAACTAGAGACGCCTTTACCCCCTTTCTTCCTGCGTATTTTCCTCAGGCCATCCTGAGCATAGCCGAAGCATCTTCGGCGAGTTCGCCCGCACTCTAAAAGCGGACATCCAGCACTGCAATCAGTTGTCCATTGGAAAGCAATGGTGGCGGAGGTAGGTTTCCGCCTCACGTAGGCCCGGCATGTCGTCGCCAACACGTCTGTACGTACCCCAAGCGGGACGCACTGGCCTTGATGGTGATGCCGAGGCTGGCGGCTGTACCCGTACCGCGCCCCGAGGGGCACGGTGCCAGGACTGGTTTCAGCCAGTCGCATTAATCACTGACCAGAATTGACACAGACCAAAATGAGGGAGCGGAATGAAGATCGATATCTTTATTGACCTGATGCGGTTGGTAAAGCGCAATCGTGATGGCTCGTATGCGACGCAAGCTGCTCGGAAGTACGTGCTTGCACAAGTGGCTCATGACCTCAAAGACATGGGTTATCGAACGCTTCCTGCGACCGGCTTAAAGCCAAAGCACGTTGATGCCCTGGTGGCACGATGGAAAGCTAGCGGCATTACGGCAAGCACCATGAAGAACCGTATGTCACATGTACGGTGGTGGGCGGAAAAAGTCGGCAAGCAGAACTGCGTGCCACGTAGCAATGGCGAACTGGGAATTGCGAAGCGCCGCTATGTCACAAATGTTTCAAAAGCACTGACTATTCATGATGAATATCTTGAAAAAATTTCAGATGAACGCCTGAGGTGCTCTATCGAATTGCAGTTCGCCTTCGGACTGCGGCGTGAGGAATGCTTGAAGTTTCAGGCGAAATATGCGCTATCAGGCCTGCCAGTGAATGAGGTGCATGAGATCAAACTTAAGCCGTCTTGGTGCAAGGGCGGGCGCCCACGTACTGTGCCAATCACGAATGAACATCAGCGAACAGTCCTCGCACGTGCCATTGCACTCTGTGGAAACGGCTCCATGATCCCCAAACATCTCAGGTATATCGATCAGCTTCGCCGCTATGTCCGGGCTGTAAAGAAAGCTGGTCTATCCAAGTTGCATGGGCTTCGACATCAATATGCCCAGCGACGATACCAGCAACTCACGGGCTGGCTCGCCCCGGCGGCTGGAGGCCCGATCGCAGCCCAGCTCACCCCGCAACAGCGAATCATAGATCGTGTAGCCCGACTGCAGGTGTCTTCGGAATTGGGCCACAACCGTGAGGAGATCACAGCGGTGTATCTGGGCCGCTAAGCATACTGCCGCAATGCAAGGAAATCGTGACGTCACGTCTCATTTAAATAACGGCGTTCATTTCTACTAAGCCAATTTCTTTACTGAAGGAGAAAAGCCTTGACCGACCTCTTTGAACATCAACTCATTGCCATGCTGGAGCGCGGTTTAGTGGTATTCGTGGAGATATTGCCGGCATCGGAAGGATGGTATGTGCGCATTAATGGATACCATTGGTTGCGATCGCGTCGTCAATGCCCACATCTCTTTACTAGAGGCCCGGAGAAACTTATGTACTACCTGCGCGATTTAGGTTGCATGCGTGTGACGGTGGATCTCACCGTGTGGCCAGAGACCAAAAGTCTTTAGTAATCAAACTGATCGTGCGAGGTCTATTGAAGCCCAACGCCGCCTACAGCCTGCCGCCCGGTAATTGTGTTGACCGGTTGGCCGGCAGGTTGCGCACTATGCAGTCCAGCGCGGGCGCATCGGAGCGCCCGCCCAGCGCCGCGCTTGTCGAATTGCGGTATTCCTTGACCGAGATGCGCTGGTAATACAGCCGCGAGGTCTGGTCCAGCCAGTAGACATAGTTGCTGTCATCGCTGTCGCCACTGGTGCGCAGCCATTCGCTGATATTGCTCGAGCCCATGACCATGTTCGGACACGCGGTCTTCAGCGAATCGAGATAGGCGTTGAAGTCCTTCGCCTGGAAATTGCGCACCGAGTCAGGCGCACAGGCGGCAAGGACAACCGCACTGGCGGCCAGCGCAAGGCGCAGGCTGGATGGGAGGCGGCAAGACATGGCGGCGTGCGGCACGGCGAGTCCTCCTGAGGGCGCGATGGCCCTAATCTTAGGCCATCGCGACCATCGCGTACATGGCGGCCCCGGTATCCTGTACCGCCAACTCGCGGCGCTCCGCCTCAGTCGTCCAGCGTCTCATGCACCGCCACATCGCCGCACTTCCAGTACGCCGACGCGCGGATGCGGCGCTTGTCGATGCCGCGCTCGCCGACCAGATATTGGCGCACAGCCTTCATCGCGGCGGCTTCACCGGCGGCCCATACATAGCCTTCGCCGCACGGCAGCGTGAGCTTGCGCATCGCTGCTTCCAGCAGGCTGCCTTCCGGCGCATCGCCACGATGCAGCCAGTGGATATCGCATCGCGCTGACGTCGGCAGCGGGATCTGCGCGGCGGCATCGCCCACTTCCACCACGACGATGGCATGCGTATCCGCGCCAAGCTCTTCCAGGCGCCGGCCGATTGCCGGCAGTGCGGTGTCATCGCCGATCAGCAGGTGCCAGTCGAACGCCGCAGGCACCACGAACGAGCCGCGCGGACCGCCCACGCCCAGGTACTGGCCCGGCTGCGCCTGCGCCGCCCACGTCGACGCGGGGCCATCGCCGTGCAGCACGAACTCGATATCCAGCTCCCGCTTCGCCGCATCGTGGCGGCGCGGTGTGTAATCGCGCGCGGCCGGACGCGGCTGGCCTTCGGGGAAGGTGATGCCGTCCGGACTGACCTGCGGCAGCACCGGCTTGTCGGCACCATCCACCGGGAAGAAGACCTTGACATGGTCATCGAACGACGCCGAGACAAAGTCTTCCAGGTCAGCGCCGCCCAGCGTGACGCGCAGCAGTTGCGGCGACACCTGCGTGGTACGCACCACCTGCAGCAGGCGCATCTTGAGCGCATGGCGCACGCGCTGCACAGTCAGGTCGCGTGTGGATGCCTGGTTGTTTTCACTCATGTTGGAATTCCCTGGGTTCAAACCCGGTACCTGCCGGGTCAGGTTGCCGATGGCCGCGGCCAGCGTCAGTGCCACGTATCAGGCCTTGCGGACCGCTTCGATCTCGGCCGCGGCGAGCAGCAGGATCTCGGCAATGCGGCGCTGCTCGTCGGCCCCCGCGTCGCTGCGCAGCGCAAGCGCACGCTTGATCGCGGCGCGGGCCTGCATCAGCTCGGGCAGCCAGCCGCCCTGCTCCGGCTCGGGCTGCGGCTCACCGCTCATGGCGCGCCGCATCCACTCCACCTTGCGCGCCACGTGGCGCAGTTTGGCGATCATCACCTCGACCCGCTCGCGGTTGGCCGCCAGGTGAGCCTTGCCGGTCTCGGACAACTGGTAGCGCTTCTTGTTGCCTTCCGTATCGACAGTGGCGTAGCCGACTTCTTCCAGATAAGTCAGGGCTGGATAGACCACGCCGGGACTCGGCTTGTAGAAGCCATTGGTGCGGGTCTCGATCGCCTTGATCAGTTCGTAGCCGTGGCTCGGCTTCTCCTCGAGCATGGCAAGCAGCAGCAACTGCAGATCATCCGCGCTGAACTTGCGGCCACGGCGCCAGCCTTCACCGTCGAAGCTGCCGGGACCATCGGGGCCGCCCGAGCCGAAGCCATCGTCATGGCCGCCGCCCCAGAAGCCGCCGCCGTGGCGGCCCATGGCGTGGCGGACGAAATGGCTTTCGAAGTGCGGTGCAAGGCCTATCAGCAGGTGACGGCCGTGGCCTGAGAAAGCAAAAAGATGGGAATGATGGCGCATGACAACCTCGGATATATCGCAAAACATATCTTACGATATATATCGTACGAGTCGATGTCAAGCGATCCGCGGCACAAGCGGGCGCGTGGACACGAGGCTACTCGGCAGTCCGCACACGGAATTGCTTCATTCGCGATATCACCTGCGAGCGAGTGCGCAAATCAAGCCGCAGAAGGATGGCCGACACATGTTCCTTGACGGTGTTTATGGATAAGCCCAGGTTTCGAGCGATGACCTTGTTGGGCAATCCCTCCAGCAACTGGACGAGCACTGCGCCCTGGCGTTGGGTCAGACCGAGTTCTTCCGGCGTGATTGAGACGCTCTGCGCAGGCTTGAACGATCGATCATGCTCATTGAGACGATTCATCCACGGTATCACCTGCGAGCGAGTGCGCAAATCAAGCCGCAGAAGGACGGCCGACACATGCTCCTTGACGGTGTTTATGGATAAGCCCAGGTTTCGAGCGATGAGCTTGTTGGGCAATCCCTCCAGCAACTGGACAAGCACCGCACCCTGGCGTTGGGTCAGACCGAGTTCTTCCGGCGTGATTGGGATGCCCTGCGCTGGCTTGAACGATTGATCACGCCTGTTGCGCGCTTTGTCGCCCCCCGGCACCTCGTGCGCTGCGGCAGTGGCGGCGCTGGCGTCCAGAAGCCTGTCAACGAGATCGCGAGCGTTGAGCGCGGAGACGCCTCCGCAGGTCTCTATGTTCGCCGCCGAAAGCTCGCTGACCTCTTGCCTCGCCGAAACGACGCTCGACTCATGCTCAACAACATCTTGCGGCAACAGATCGTACTGGAAAAAGGCGGTGCCAATAAGGATGTCGGCCCTTTCAGCAGCACTCCCCGCCGTCAAGCTCTTCTCGATGCAGCGTTTATCGGTGTGCCATTCGCCTTCCTGCCCGAGCCGAAGACTTGTGGCCCCTTTGGCTGCGCCCCAGGACTTGCCAGTATCGCGGTAAAGCGTTCGCTGGCGCTCGGCCTGCTTGCTGCCGTGCCAAACGTGCCTGCTAGTGTATTGACGAGTGAGAAGTGGCTGACCTGTCTCGACCGATGGGTTGCGGATACCTTCGGCGCGCATCCTGTCCAGCATAGCCTGCAATGTTTCAAGCTGAGGCGTTGTTAAGCTCGCCAATGCCGTAAGAATTTCCCCGAACTGCTCTGAAAACATTATTCTTCTACCACTTTTTCCGGGCCAACCGCGCAGCTCGCAGCTCTGCGATGAAACCATGCAAGCGCGGACTTGCTGAGGCTTCGCCGTGAATCTGCCTGAGTGCGTACCGCAGATTCCTCTAACTGCCGAACCGATATTTAAGTGATTACTTTACATTGCACAGCAAGGTGTTGGAAAAAGGCCGCAAACGGAAATAGTCGATTGCGGAATGGTCAGGGGCGCTACTGTGGCGAGAACGACGCTTAGCCACGCAACATGAACATGCCGGGGATTTCACTTTTACTTCTTCAGGCGCGCCATGGAACACTTACATTCAAATTTACGTGCTTCTTACATCACTCGACAGGAAGCTCTGTCATCGCGTACCCGCTGTTGAAGCCCAGGCGGAACCCGCTTTGAATGTATCTGAAATACAACAAAAACGGTCGTGAGAGATGGGCATCCTTCCATGAATGAGTAAGCCACGAAGCAATGCCGTGCGGTGATCGATGCGATCGCTCGCGAACACGCAGGCTTTATCTGGGCGATCGGTCAGCAGGCAAGACCCGCTGCGGGCCTTGGCTGATCAACTCCGCTCGAATCTGAAGGGCGTAACTCGACCGCCCCCCAGAGGCTCTCCGGAATCCCGAACTCAGAATCCCGAGAAGCGAATGCCGATCGAGCCGTAGCCGTAGTAGCGGTCCATCTTGCCAGCGGTCGCGGCGTTGTAGAGGAACGGGATGGTGCCGACGAAATTGTGCAGGGACGCCTGGCCGCGCAGGAACACTTCCATGTTCTTCACTACCGCATACGAGAGTTCCATCCCCAGCGTATGGTTCGAGCGTATCGGCGAGTAGCCATAGGTTTGCGCACGGCTATCGACATTGCTGCGCAGCAGGTACTGGAACTGGTAGCCCAGCCGCGCCGCGAAGTTCTCGTACTTCCAGCGCCATGAGCCGCCCAGGTTCAGGTAGCCGGCCGTGTAGTTGAAGTCGTCGTTGATATTGAGCCCGAACTGGCTGGCGTCGACCGCGAACGAGGCCGACTGCAGGTTGACGTTGCCTGCACGACACGGTGCGGCCAGCGCGCCGTTGGCAATGTTGTCCGAGCCGATGGAGACATTGAAATTGCAGTTGCCCCGTTGCAGGCGCGTATTGATGCCGCCAATGGTCACACTGCTGAACCCGAGCCCGAAGAAGCCCGTGAGCTGGTTGCGCTCAGTCAGCTCGCCCGAGAAGATCACGTCGGCCTGGCCCTGGATATCGTTGGCGTTCTTTACCGTGATGCTGTTGAACGTAGTGTTGCGCACCGTCAGCGGCGACGAGCGGTTCAGGCTGCCACCGTGGTCTCCCCACAGCGAGAAGCGCATCATGATCCGATCGCGGGCGCCCGGCTCCGCCAGCGGGTCGTAATGCAGGGCCAGCATCCAGCTGTCGATCTGGTTGGTGTCCGGGCCATAGTCGATATCGCGGCGCCAGTAGGTGGCCGAGCCCGACCAATGCGGCGAGAACTTGTAGCCCAGCATAAGCTTGCCGCCGCGATAGTCGCCGGCATTGTCCGGCACGCTGCCCTGGCTCTGGCGCAGGTTGAAGACGTCCACCGTGCGATTGACCATGTCGTAGCTGGCCTCGACTCGCACCGAGGTGAATTCGCCCGTGGCGGGCTCTGCCTGCATGAATACGTCGTCCGGGGCGGCGCTGGCCACGCCTGCGCACGATAATCCCAGCATCAGGGCGCCGGCATGGGCGAGCTGGCGCTTGCGATACAACTGCATAGAGACTCCGAGACCAAGGCCGGCCTCAGGCATGGCGCGCGGCGGACCCCGGGGCCCGCCGCGCGCGGACAAAAAGAAGCCGGTCACCCGCTGCAGCGCCCCTCAGGGCGGGCATCAGGTGACCGGGCATGGCATGGTCCTCCCCAACCAGGCAGAGGACGCGACTACGCGCCGGACATTAGTTGAGCGTGACCGTCGTCTTGATGCCGTCGCCGCTCACCGTTGCCACGGCGGTCTGCACCGACTGCCGCTTCGCGTTCTGCGCGCTGCCGTTGACCAGCGTACCCAGTTTCACCGCCTTGCCGCCCAGGCCTGTCACCGCGAACGTCACGGGGAAGGTGCTGACCGCCTTCGGCGTGAGCGAATCGATCTGCGTCTGGCTCAGCGCGCCGGCGTTCTTGAGCTTGGCGAGGAACACCGTGAACGGCAGGTTCAGCGAACCGCCATTGGCGCTGTCGTACAGGCCGTCCGCCGCGGCGTTGGTCAGGCTTGCAGCGGCCGACACGTTGCCGCTGATGCGGAACGAGTAGGTCGTATTGGCCGGCACCACCGCGTTGATCAGTTGCGTACCGCTGAAGGTCAGCGTGATGTTCTCGATGATGACGTCGACCTGGTTGCCACCGTAGCTGTAGCTCAGGCCGGCGCGTACTTGCGATGCACCACCCGCAAAGGCGTCACCGCTCTCCGTGACCGCTACCTTGATCGAGCTCAGCGTGCCGCCCGTGACCGACACCGTATCGGCGATCGGGTACGACAAGCCGTTGATCGTCAGGTTCGCCAACTGGATGTAGTTATTCGGCTTGACCGCATCCGCCACCTTGTTGACGGCGGTGCTGTCCACTGCGCTGCCCAGGTCGGAGGCCGCCTGCTGGATCGCGGTGGCGTTGCCGGTTGCCACGGCGCCGCCGAGCTTGCCCAGCTTGGTGGTGTTCGACGCATCGGTCAGCGCGGCCGGCGTCACCGCCGCTACCAGCGCCGTGGTCGTTGTCGACTTGGCGCTGTCGACCACCGCGTTCAGCGAACCGCTCGACTTCAACTGCGATAGCGTATCGGCCGGGCTGCTGCCCAGCGTCAGGGCGTTCAGTGCCGTGCTCACGCCCGACACCTGGTTCGCCACCGCCGGAGCGGCTAGCGCAGCCACGTTGGCCGCCACCGCGGCAATGTTCGACTGGAGGCTTGCCGGCAGGCCGGCCGAGGCGTTCTGCACAGCGGACGACACAACGTTCGTCACCAGCGTGGTGCTGGTGAGGTCTGCCGTGCCGGACGCATTTGCCACCGCCGTGGCAACTGCCTTGGCCGCCGCGGCGGCCGCATCCGCGGCGCTCAGCGTGCCGCCCGTGGCCAGGCCCGTCAGCGTCTTGGCGACCTGGTCCACCAACTGCTGCACGACCACCGCCGCCTTGAGCACGGCTGCATCCTGCATCGGGTCCAGCGTGGTCAGGTCCTTGCCCCCAAGGCCGAGCTTGGTCGCCAGCGCCGCGGCCTGATCCGCGCCGAGTTGCGCCACCAGCGTGGTCAGGGGCGAGATCACCGGCGTCACACCCGCCTTGTATTCCACCGCCGGTGCTTGCAGCACGCCGGTGAACGGCTGGTTGGTGCCAATATCGGTGCCGCCGGAGACCTTGAGCGCGCTCTTCGTGCAACCGGCCGGGAAGGTGAAGTCACCCGTCGCATTGGTCGTCACGGTCTTGTTTGCGCAATCGAGGAAGGTGACCGTCGCGCCCGACAGGTAGAAGTCAACGGCCTTGCCGCTCACGGTGGCAGCAGGCTGGGAAGGCGTCGAGGGAGAATCCGAGCCGCCCCCTCCGCAAGCAACCAGCGCTGCCGCGGCGGCAGCCATCATGCCAAGGGTAAAGAAATTCCGGGTATTGGTTTGCACGCTTCTCTCTCCTGAGATCGATACTTCGATACGTCGATTTATGGTTTATGGTCTGGCGATCCTGCGACCGTCTGCCGCCTCGCCCCATCCTGCGGCAGTAACTTGCATTTCGTGCCAGCCCACTTGATAAACAATCCTCACATCGGCGTCATCCCTACTTGGCGGGGGAAAGCCTGCGCTTGCAGACAGTCCGTGGGACCGGTCAGCGGCATCATCGATGCACGCCAGCCCGCCCTGGCTGGCTACTAGCCCGCTCGCCTTTGCGCCAGCTGCGTCAATGCCAACTCAGGAAAATCCCCTGGTACCAGCCAGCCTGCAAGGAACTGCCCCATCGCGTCGAGCAACACGTCCGACGTCAACCCTGATGCGCCGGCCAGCGCCGGACAGATGATCCACGTGGTGCCGTCGTGCTCCAGTACGCGCAGGGTCTTTTCCTGGTCAGCGGGCTGCAGGATGTAGTTGGCGACGCTCACGTCCTCAAGCGCAAAGGCCTGCACGAAGTCGTCGAAGTGCCGCCCGCCAAGGCAGATCACCACCTTAGGCCTCCAGTACTGGCGGATGCTATTGATGAAGACGAAGCGCTCACCGTCGCGGCAAAGCGCCAGGTAGCGCTGTTTTGGCACCAGTTCCGGCTGGCCGCGAAACGCCTTTGACCACGGCGTCTGTCCAATCAGATGCGCCGGCAGGGGAAACAGGCTGAGCTTGAACTCGGCGCCGTCCGGCGCGTACAGCTGATGGTCGAAGTAATGCTTCCAGTCCGGCTCACCTGCTGCCATGCCGAGGACATGCGCACGCGCCGCAGCCATGATCCGGGCAATCTTCTTGTGCGACTGCCAGCGCTCCATGTGGTTGCGGTGCTTGTCGCGGTAAGCGGCATCCCATGCGTTCGGCCCCATGTGCGGGACCAGCGGCGCGACCAGCGACTCTTCCCTCGGATGCGGCGCGCTATCACAAAACCACACTGCCGCCCCCGGATTTCCCCCATCCATACCCACGTAAGACGCGAAGAACCTGTCCAACTGCTCACGTGTAAAGACCGCTTTCTTTTCTCTTTCCATGCCTCTACCGCTTTGGTGGATTAAAAGTTACCCAAACGCCGAGGCTTGTATACATTCGGGCGAAACACTAAGTGACGTTCAAGGATTTTGCGTGTGAATCGCGCTTTCTTTTCCCCACTTAGGGAGTATTCGTTGTCATCACGTTTCCCTACATGAGAGGGGTAACATTCCATGCGATGGCACCACTACGCCGCGCGCCGCCCATGGCGGCAACGGCAAGTGCGCATGCATGAAAACCGTTCGTTTTGGATCGCAGCCCTGGATTAGCGTAAACTTCGTGTCTCAACACTCTGTACCGGCCTGAGCCCGCTCCCCTGCCGATCGTGCCAAACTCCACAGCCAGATCGCGCCGCGTCCGCCCCACTCGAAGCGAACCCGAACGCCTGCCGCATAGCCACTTTGAGGTAGGTACGGGTGGATTGCAGGCCCCCAAGGGCCAGATCCTTGCATGGCGAGAACGCGTCGGGCACATCATGGATCTGGAAGTCACGCGCGAAAGCATTCGCGCGCCCTTCCAGGGCGCCATTGACCGCTACCTTGTCGGGGACATGTCTTTCACCGACTGCCGCTGTGATGGCGTCACGCTGCAACGCAGTCTCGCCCGGATTTCGACGGATTCCGTACGGCACCACGTGATACAGGTTTTCGTCGAAGGCAATGTCGGCGTAGTTTCGGGGGCCCGAGGCAATCCACGGCCAGTTCAAGGCGGAATCCTGCTGACTGACCTCGGCCAGCCTATCCAGATGCGGCGCAAGGCGTCGCGTGCGCTGTCGTTCTTTGTGCCGCGCGCGATAATGGATGGAATCTTCATGGGAGCTGAGGCCGCTCACGGGCGAATCGTGGAGATAAACACGCCATTGAGCCGCCTGGCAGTCGCGCATGCCATGGCACTCAATATTGATCTCCCCACAATGTCACCAGAAGCTGCCGTGGACGCGATGCGCACCGGCGTGGAACTGCTTGCAGCGGCCTTCCGGCGGGAAGCCGGCCTGGACGGCAGTACTCGCGCCGCTGCCCGCAGCGCCCTCCTCGCACGCGCCCGCCGGCTGATCGACGCCAATCCCGGCCAGGCTGAACTGTCACCTGCCACGCTACTCGAAAAGCTGGGAATCTCGCGAGCTACCCTTTACCGCTTGTTCGAACCGGAAGGCGGGGTGCAAGCCTATATCCGCAGGAGCCGGCTGTGCGCCGCCGCGCTGGACCTGGTGCATTATCCCCAACTACCCGTGAACGATATTGCCTACGGGCTGGGTTTCAACAGCCCGTCCGACTTTACGCGCGCCTTCCGCCGCGCGCTCGGCATGTCACCCAGTGACCTGCGCGCCTACGCTACCGACGCCGACAACCGTGCCTTCTGGCAAGCCGCGAACGCAGCCCAAGGCGAAGATTTCAGGCAATGGCTACTGCGCAGCAGCCCGTGAGGGCGCGCCGGCCGCGCCGGCAGATTGCCGTCACACCGTGGCTTTGGGTGCTTCCCATCGATGCCGATCGGGCTCTTCCGGCCGCATCTGGAAGTCGGCGATCGTCAGCCACTGGCTGATAAAACGCCCCATCGCCGTCAGCAGTACGTCCGACGCCAGTCCGGCCGCTCCCGCCACCGCGGGGCAGATAACCAGATGTGTGCCCTGGTCCCGATAGACGCTGAGTGTCCGCGCCTGATCGGCCGGCTGCAGAACATGCTCGGTGCACCGCAGGCCGCGCATGCCGAAGGCGTGCAGATAATCTGCCTCGTGGCGCTCGCCCAGGCAGATCACCACCTTGGGGCGCTGGCGGCGGCGCAAAGCCTCGATGAAGCGGAACCGCCCGCCATCGCGGCACAATGCCAGGTAATTGGTCTTGGGATTGAGTTCGGGCTGCGTGCCATACAGCCGCTTCCAGGTCGGTCCGTTGTCCGCGCGAATTGGCAGCGGGAACAGGCTCAGCTTGAATTCCCATCCACGCGCACGGTACAGATATTCAGACAGATAACGGTGCCAGTCGCCTGTATCGTGCCGGCCGAACAACACCATTTCCCACGCTGCCGACATGATGCGCGCGAGGCGCTGGTGCGTCTGCCACCTTGCCATATCCCGTGCATGGACGGCACGGAAGTTCGCGTCCCAGGCGTGCGGCACTCGCTCTGGAACCAGTGGCGCCGCTAGCGGCGAGCCTGCCGTGGTGGGCGCGGGATCGCAAATCCAGACAGCCGCCGCCGGATTCCCCCCCTCCATGCCGACGAAAGAAGAAAAATAGGTATCGAGCTGATCGCGGGTAAAGACGTTTCCTTTCATTTCCTGCTACTTCTTGCTGGGGTGAGGGGCCTTAATATCGGCCTGAGACCGGCAATGCTTTAGTGCTGCATGCACGCGGCAGACTGTAGCCGTGCTTCCCCTTCGCACTTAACCGTGCGTCTCAGAACGGCAGCGCATGATGCAAAGCTGCCACACGATCATCCCGCACATTCCCTTCTTATGCAGGGTACCGACGAATCGCGCTGCGCCGCATTATCCGGCCCTGATTAAACGAAGCACACCGGCGCCACCAGCGTGCCGGCAGTAAGAGAGCGTTGCAGTTCCAGAGATCGTCCTAAGCGGACGCTGCTGGTGGGGGTCACCACCTGAGCGCAGTCATACCCTGGAACCGACTGCCGCGGAAGCAGTCCTGCACGACTTTGCTTTGTCCACGCCAGGAAGCATGCGCAGACAAGACGCGTGCTCCTGGCGAGCCGGGCCGCCAGAGAGGCGGCCAGCTATTTAGGCCGGGGAAAAGCATGGGCACTCGCATGAGTGCCCGTTACGCGAATGCTTCGGGGGAAGTCAGTGGGTGTCTATCGAGATATGTTTGCCAGGCATCACGATCAGCTAGCGCTGATGGTGCGCCTGCTCGACGCCGGCGCCATCTGGCTTGCCGCACTGCTGGCCAGCGAACTGCGCTTTTCCACCGCGCACGCGCCGATACACCAGTTCGTCCAGTACTTTGGTTGCGCGGTCGCTTTCATCATACTGCCCGCGTTTGACCTCTATGGATCCTGGCGCGGCCGCAGCTTTCTCTCTCTCGTCACGCGCCTGGTGTCCGCCTGGACACTGGTCTGGCTGATCAGCCTGCTGCTGAGCTACCTGCTGCACCAGACCGACACCCTGTCCCGCTTGTGGATGATCTACTGGTACGCCTTCTCACTGGCCGGCCTCCTGGCCCTGCGCGTGGCCAGCCGTGCCGTGCTCAACGCGGTGCGAGGCACCGGCGCCAACTTCAAGCGTGTGCTGATCGTTGGCTATGGCCGCACCGGCCAGGAGATGCACCGCCGCGCAAACACCAGCCACACCACGGGATTCAAGATCAGCGGCATCTATGCCCTCGAAGGCGAGCCCACACCACCGGGCTGCCACCGCGTCACCGACAGCGCCGAGATCGCCGACTTTGCACGGAAGCACGATATCGATGAAATCTGGCTCACCCTGCCGATGAGTGAGTTCCAACTGATGCAGGACATCAACTTCTCCCTGCGCAATGACTTCATCGACATCAAATGGATGCCGAGCCTGCTGGACTTCGACCTGCTTAACCACAAGGTCGGCAATTTCCTCGGCATGCCCGCCGTGGAAATGAACAGGCCGCCCTCGCTCGGTGTACGTGGCACCGTTAAGGCCATCTTTGACCGCACCTTTGCCGCGCTAGTCCTGGTCACCCTGTCGCCGCTGTTCCTGATCATCGGCATCATGATCAAGCGCAGCTCCCCGGGCCCTGTCCTCTTCAGGCAGGAACGCCTCGGCCTGGATGGCCGCGTCATCCACGTCTACAAATTCCGCAGCATGAAGGTCCACGCCGAGCACGGCACCGTCACACAGGCCACCAAAGGCGACACCCGCATCACGCCGATCGGCGCCTTCCTGCGCCGCACCAGCCTGGACGAACTGCCGCAGTTCATCAACGTGCTCAAGGGCGAGATGAGCGTGGTAGGCCCCCGGCCGCATGCCATGGCCCATAACAATATGTACAAGGAGCAGCTGGACTTCTATATGCTGCGCCACCGCGTTAAGCCCGGGATCACCGGCTGGGCGCAGATCAACGGCTACCGGGGAGAGACCGACACCCTGGACAAGATGGCCAAGCGGGTGGAGCACGACATCTTCTATATCCGGAACTGGTCGTTCTGGATGGACCTGCGAATCATCTTCTGGACTGCGTTCAAAGGCTGGACTGGGCAGAACGCGTATTGACTGTACTCACCAATTCAGCCCCAAAAAGCCATCCGTTTATTGACAGCTAGTTGCTGGCACATCGAAATGATTCTAGAAAGTAGAAAGGTCGAGTTGTTTGGCGTCCATGCGCACGCATTGAGCATGCAGGAGACGCTGGAGGTCATTGACCGCCGCCTCTCCGCTGGACAGTTCACCCAGCACGTTGTCGTCAATGTGGCCAAGGTTGTCAATATGCGCAGCGATCCCGCCCTTGCCGAATCCGTAAAGGCCTGTGACATCGTGAATATCGATGGCATGGGCGTTGTTTGGGGCGCTCGCCTGCTCGGTCACGCTGTACCGGAGCGGGTTGCAGGCGTGGATCTCTTCATTGAGCTCGCCGCATTGTCTGCTGAGAAGGGATACCCGATCTATCTGCTCGGAGCCAAACAGGCGGTGGTGGACAAGGTCGCAACGAACCTGCGCAAGCAGCACCCAACGATACGCATCGCCGGCTGGCACCACGGCTACTTCTGGGATGACGAACCGGCTCTGGTAGAGAAGGTCAAAGCGTCTGGCGCCCGCCTACTGTTCGTAGCAATCACGTCCCCAAAGAAAGAGAACTTCATCAATCGTTGGAAAGATGAGCTGGGTGTCGACTTCGTCATGGGTGTCGGTGGAACTTTCGACGTGGTTGCCGGCGAGGTCAGTCGTGCTCCGGTCTGGATGCAACGCTCAGGCCTCGAATGGCTATATAGAGTGATTCAGGAACCACGCCGCATGTGGAAGCGCTATCTCCTCACAAACTCTCTGTTTTTACTATTGATTCTACGGAACCTGGTAACTTCCCCTCGAACCTAGCCACAAAGTCGCCTTCATAGACAAATATAGATTTCCCCTCCTTTTTATAAAGGAATGGACGACTCTGCTATATGAGCGCAGTCGCGATAGAGGTCCCTAATTGCCCCCGCGAGGTGTCCAACAACGACACCGCAGTCGTAGATTGTCTCTCGTTACTGCCCCCTCCGGACCGCAGTGCCAGTTATGCCCCCCAAGCGGGCACAACTGCCACTTTCTCATCGACGAGCGTTCGCAGCACATTCGATAACGCATCTATTTTGACGCGGACGTCTCCGCCGCACTACAAGCGCGGAGTGTCACATCACTCAAAATTACGGCGCAGTAAGAACTAAGAATTCCGATCCAATTCAACGCGTAGTAAGCATGAGCAATATATAGGCACCCAGCATACTCACGCAAACATCCGCTCCGCTAGAATTGGCATCACTCCCCCGCCTCATCTTATAATTATTGCACCTTGCATAGACACGCCGTTTTTCTATGTAGCCTCTCTGCACATCAAAAAACAATCGAGGATCCACCCATGGACGACAAAAGGCGTGCCGCAGTCACAGCGTTGATTGGTCTCGGTATAATGCAACACGCGCACTCCATGACAATCGGCAAAGACGGACAATCGCGCGAACCACAGCCACAGGAGCAATTGGAAGATTATGCGAAACTGCGCGCGTACTCGGGATCTGCAAACTGTATCCATGTCATAGGCACTATGAGCCCGCCACCGGGAATTGGCGGCAGATTTATACGTGACCCGCACGATGCCAGTAGTATCGATAACGGCGGGACGATAATCGTTAGCACCAGCGGAGTCCGTTGGAAACGAATCTTCTCCGGCGCGCTGAATGTTCGTTGGTTTGGAGCGAAAGGCGATGGAGTATCAGATGACACAGCCGCCAGCCAGGCTATGGCAGATGCGGCGGTCAGAGATCCCGCCAGGCCAATTCCAATGTATTATCCCTCTGGAATATACAAACACTCAGGTGATATAGTAATAAACTCTCGGGATAGCAATATCACATCAATGAATCCCGCTCAACTTCTTATATTCGGAGATTCCGGGCGAGGAGATGCAAATGCGGAGAAATGCGGAACTACAATTCATTTCGCGAGCGGTCGGGGAACAATACTTCGGATCTGTGAGGAAGAGGATGGGGCCTATCCGGGCGGTGGCCTTAGCAACGTTGTCAGGCCGTTAAGCTATCTACGCTCGATTGTTGTTCGGGATATTAATTTTGCCGGAAACTCCAATGACCCAATGGCGGTCAATGGTATTACTGGCCGCGGAATATTCGCCTCGGTAGTCGAGCGTTGCGGCTTTATTAACTTGAACTACGGCCTACGCTTTGGAAAAGCCGAACATAACATAGCAGCCGAAGCATCAAAAATAGAAGGCATCAGCATCGATTATTGCGAGCGCAACAGAATATCAAACTGCTCCTTCCGAAATGTCCAATATCAAATACACATTATAAATCCAGACATCACGGTCATCGAAGGGAACATGCTGTCTGGAACCGTCAATGCACGCGGCCACCTCATTTATTGGGCGGGAGGTAATGATTTTCTCGATATTCGCAACAACATTTTTCACCCAGTCGTATTTAGAACATCAGAGGAAATAGAGAAAGCCATCGTCTTTTTTTCTGTTCGTGGCGTCGATTTTCATGACAATCACTGCGAATACGTCAGTTCGGACTTCTTTTTCGGCAGCGGAATCGAATATCTTCGAGCCAGGAGCAATCTTTTTACAGCGAAAACGGCTCCTGTACAAGTATTCAACTTGGCCGCGGCCAGTCACGCAATAATTGACATCGACGGCAATTCTATTGCGATGCCTCAACCGAGAGCATTCTTCATTAAGATCCTAGTTCCTGGGGACGATTCAAACTTCACAAAGCTTCGAACTGTTAAAACTTTCTACTCCCAGAATCGAGCGGTTTCATCCTTGGGCGGAGAAACACCGATTGACATCAGATCGAATATAGAGAAAATTAAAATATTATCAGAGAAGCTCAGCCACCCTAATAAAATAGGGACCATTTATGTTTGGGCCGACATAAACAATAAGTTGCGCCTAAAGCCGATTGCAGCCGGTCGCATAGAATCCGACTTAGATGGACTGGCGCTTCAGACAGATGCGAATGGCCCAACCGTAAATCGCCCCAAGACGACAAATAAGGGAGAGATGTATTTCGATACATCACTTGGCAAACCCGTATGGTGGAATGGAAAGGCATGGACAGACGCGCTAGGCAACCCTGCTTAGGTGCCGACATAACGTCCTCCTCCACATGCTTCCTCTAAAACCGAGATTTGCCCCATCCTGCTAGCCGGCAGAGCCGAGCCCTCTCCCACACGGCACCCACCGAAAGAGCCTTATCTATGGCACTCGATCGCCTCGCAATTGGATTTGACTTAGGATTGCACCTTCGCTAGCCGCTCACTGGCAGCGAAGGCGCTGCAGCGACGAGTTGTCAGGAATGCGCTTAACTCTCCAGCCGTTTGGCGATACTACGGAGAGTCCCTTTCACGACATCCGGGTGATAGCGCCGCAGGGCATATTCGCGCGCGGCTACTCCAAATCGCTGTCGCTTTGAGCTACATGCAAGGGAAGTAACAGCAGCACCAAGCCTCTGGCTCAAGTCACTGCTATCCGCACGAACAACATAGCCAGTCACACCATCCTCAACGACCTCGGCGTTACCCCCATGATCGATTGTCACCACAGGCAACCCCAGACACATTGCTTCGACAAAGCCGGTGCATAGTGCGTCCGCCCTAGTCGGCAGAAAGAAGACATCACTAGTCGCGAGCCTTCTCCATTTCTCGGGACCTGTCAGCCAACCTGCAAACTGGATGTTCCTGAGACTGCTGTCATTTTGCACTTGCGCGGCTAGCACTTCCCCAAGTGGGCCGGTACCGCCGATAACGAACTCGACATTGCCTCCAACATGCCGCGCGACGCTAGGAACGTACTCCGCCCCCTTTCCTTCCGCCAAACGACATAATGTAATCACCTTCATCTTCACATCCGTTGTCGAGCATTCGTGCTGGACTCTTGACACCAGAGCGAACTCCAACAGTTCCTCCGTAAGGGGATTGGGTACTACTACCACCTTTTCTCCATAGACAGCGGCAATCTGCCGCGCATGATAGTTGGTAAGAGCGGTAACGACGTCTGCCCTTCGCAGTCCCCATCGCAAGCAAGCCCTCTTCCAAGCCGAAACTTCACGATACACCTCCCACTGGGGTGCATGACAATGAAGTATCGTCTTAGCGCCCGCTAGTCCAGCAACGAGCAAAAGAACGCACTTTCTCACCAACGATGGCCACTCCCCCGCGTGGGCGTAGACGACGAGCCTCTTCCTATGAACGCAAGCTTCATAGAGGACGGTGAGGACAGCGAAAAGAAATGTACTCAGCTTCCCATACAACGAACCGGCACGATGGGTAGCAACAAATCGAACGCTTGAATGCACACTCTGCAAACAGGACTGATAAGCAGGCAGCACCGCCGCGATTCCTCCGCTAAGCAACCTCAGGTCCGTACCAATCAGAAGCGCCCTAGTTCCAACACGGCTTTCTGCGCTTTGATCTTTAAAGATCGACGTCATCGAGCCACCACCACACGCATCGTTGCTCTTGACGAACTCTGCCCACTCCGTAAAACCCGAAGGGCAGACACTCCTGTCGCAACATAGATAAAAAACTCAGAGAACTCAAGCATTACCGGAGAGTAAAGCAAGATCACAATTATATAAAAAAAACAAAATCTCCCCCAGAAATCAGATCCAAATGCCCTAACCAGCAAACCGATAATCAACATCACATAGGCAACACCGAGAAAACCCTGCTCGACGATTGGGACAAATAAGGCAGATAGCCCGTAGGGTGTGGCTGCCTTAAAATACTCCCCATAGACAATCATAGTTTCTGGAATACCACGATACAGTGGCGTTGAGAAAAAATTCGCCGCTCGACTAACGAATGAGCCCAGTCCCGTACCCATGAATCCACTTTCCATCAAAGCGTCAGCACCATATTTGTACAGAGCAAAGACACCACTTACAGGATCGAAGTATCTCGCATAGTTGTACATCAATAGCATTGATAACTCGTGATTATCGAATGATTGCTGAATTAGCCAATCGGCAAAAATCTTCGAGCAGATCACGGCCAGGCCAATACTAACCACACCGACGATTGGTCGTCGGAACATATACGACAGCAGCAAGGCACACGTTACAAATCCATACGACGCATATGAGTGCCCTAGATAGGCCGATACGCATACGGGGATCGCCACCGCCACCCAGCGGAAATATTTTCTCTCGAGAACGGATATTGCCGAAAACAGTACCAGGAAAAAAGCCAAAATTCGGCTCTTATTATTGGCGATAAGAAATGTTCCTGCATACCAATCCTGCGGATCAATGCGATTTTTTTGAGGAAGCAATACATCGAATACAAGTTGCAGCAGTGCGAAGAACACTATGAGACGCCAAACTTGCACTCCGTACTCCTCACATTTCCGCGTCAGGAGTAGGGCCGATCCAACAAAGGAGATATATATTATCAACTGCAATGAACTTTCGAACACCCATCCCCTTAGCACCCCTATCACAGTCGATGCGACAAGCAAAAGGACGACCCACCATACCCTACTTTCACTAACGCGCCTTCCCGCTAGAAAAATCAATGCCCCAACAAAAAAGAACCCAATCTCGACAGCCGCTGCACCGGCGTACAGAAATCGACTAACGAACCCAACGAGAAATGCCACCGACACCAATATACAAATATATACCAGTGAGGTACGAGCCCTCCCAGAGGAAGACGTGCGCTGAAATGTTCCCACATTAAACAAGTGCAAGCTCCGGACGATATTCCACTGCCTTCGATCCTAAAAATCTCTCACACCAAATTGCGATCGAAAGCAGTAAAAATAGCTGTTTCGAGCAATCCTTCGATCCTTGCAGGTGACCTCTCCAAATTGTGGCAATCGCCTCCCTATCCAAATGATCGTGTATAGCCGCTCCGGGTTGAAGTAGAAAGTCTTCAGCTGCGCTCTTCCAGGTCGTACGAAGCATCCGTGCCATTGGGACTTCGAACCCCCGCTTCACTCGATGCACAATCTCCAATGGAACCAGCTTCTGGGCGACAGCCTTATGGAGGCGCTTCGCCTTCCTCAACTCAACTCGAAACCCAATCGGCAACGACTCAACAAAGGCGGCCAGTTCAAGATCCAGCATAGGAACACGCATCTCGATGGAAGATGCCATAGAAATCTTGTCACTGTAGAGTAAGAGATCATCGGACAGATTCAACCGCGCATCAATTCGCATCATTGAGCTAAGAGGTGGCGAAGCACTCGAGTCCCTCAACCAATTTAACCAGTAGGCAATCTCGGTCCGAGGCCTATCTTCCAATACGCTCCCCTTAAGCAAGGCTCGACGAGTTCCCGCATCCATGAATTCGTATGCAGAAAAAAAACGAGCTTCCAAATCATCCTGCCCCAGGGATTTGATCGCACGATACACCGCGCTGCCCGTCGCACCGCTGGCAGCGGTCCCCAGACGACGACAGAGCGGCCCCACAATGGGCATCGCAAGTGTCATTCGCTGACGAAGGGCCTCAAGTTGATACCTACGGTATCCTCCATGAAGCTCATCGGCTCCTTGTCCACTGAGCACAACCCTGTGCGATTTGCCAACACTCCTCATCAAATGCCACATCGGCAAGATCGACGTCGTTCCTGCAGGCTCCTCCATATGCCGAATCGACAAGCTTAGGGCGTCCCACATGTCACGGTCCGAAACCTTGATTGAGGTATTACTTAACCCCAAGACCCTGGCACTCTCCGCCGCGTCGGCCAGCTCGCACACCGCGCCGCCGTCATCGAACCCAACGGAGAAGGTTTCGAGTTTTGCTCCTGCGTCAACCGCCAAAGCGCCAATCAAGGCCGAATCGATTCCGCCGGACAGCAGAAGGCCTACAGGGACATCCGAAAGCAACTGGCGATCAACGGCGCGCTTCAACAGTCGCTCATATTCCACCTGGGCGTCTTCATAGCTACCGGAGTTCGAGATCCCGATGGGCTTGACGTAAGTTCTTTCGGCCTTTGTTAAAGTTCGAATATCGATGGTGACATAATGGCCGGGCCGTACCTTCACGATCTCACGGAAAAGCGTGTCTGGAGCGGGAGAAAATCGAAGTGCCAGAATCGAACTTAGTGCCTCATACGAGAGTTGAGCCGGCTTCCCGGCGAGCTTGAGTACCCCAGAAACCTCCGAGGAGAACACTACTCCTCCTCCATTAGAGGTGTAGTAGAGTGGCTTTATTCCAAAGGGGTCACGTACAAGATGAACCACCTGATTCAGGTGATCGATCGCGCCGAATGCGAAAATTCCATTTATTAGACTTATTGTTTTCTCAATGCCAAATTCAGCCAATAACTCCACCAATGTTTCCGTATCCGAACCACTGACACAAGAAATATTATACCGGAGACGCAACTCGAGATGATTATATATTTCACCGTTGAATATAATCGTCCAACGCTTATCCCGACTTTGCATTGGTTGCGCACCGAGCGGAGACAATTCCTGAATTGCCAGTCGAACGTGCCCTAGCCCGACCCTGATATTTCCGAAATCACACACAATTCCCCCCCTACCATCAGGTCCCCTGTGTGCAATAATCTCCAAGGATGATTGGAGCGCCTCCATGGAGCCGTTTCCCACAAACCCTACGATTCCACACATCCAATCTTCTCCCGCGCAGATTCAAATCGAGCCAATTGCAATTCAAAAGGAGCAATACCCCATCTAATAAACTCAGCGCCCCACTTCCGCCCGAGGCAGTCGATACGACAATGCAATACTCCTTTCCTGGAGAATCTTCCTAAGACCAATGTTTGGAATGTCGAAGCTTCATCAAGCAAGCCAAAATCCACCAGGAGCCCGAGATACTCAGCCTGATCATATATCTCGTACTTAAATAGCCCGCTCCCTTTTCCCTGATGGAAGCGCTTCACGAGTCCAGATTTATCGATCATCGTTTCTCTGAACCAGTTCCAACAACGAAAAACAGCAGGTTCAATATCTGACTGCAGCTCCGGTAAGATTGCACTTACCTTTATCAAATTCTTCATGATGAAACAGGTGTGAAATCCATCCACAAAGTTACCGGGCAAGTTATCAGCGTAGTAGCGCCAGTAGCCCTCTGCACTCTGCTCCCGCAGGAGCCATCTCACTATCCGTTCAACATGATCTACACACCGCGCGCGCTCAAGCTCTGGCCCCTGCACCGCAAGCAATGCGTAGGCCAGTGCAGAGTAAGAATTCGCGTTCGGCACGACGCGGTCTTCCGCAGCTATTGCGTAGGACAGTGCGAGGAGTTCATTTGTATCAACTTGACGAGGAAGAGCGTCAAAAAACGACAACGTATTATTTAAGATTCGCTTCGCATCCGCAGAATTCTCTGGACAACTCAAGATTATTCTTGACAGCGCCTCCATCACATATGGAGTATTTGTCGAAAATCCGGATCCCGCTGGATAATATCCGTTCTTCGAAAACCAGTCGAATGGAAGTCCCCACCCTGCACAGCCGTCGTGATGCCGTTCAACCGAGCTGATTTCGGACAGAAACCAGGAATAGACTGCGCTCCCTCTATCAACTTCGGTCAGGGCTCTTATTTCCATTCTCATAGCTATTACATGAGCTGGAAATAGGGCGGGCTTCACGCCAAGAAGTCGACGAAAGAAAACAGGGGCCACGAAGTCGAGAAGCACGACTATCGCGCAGATGAGTAGACCGAACGCACTACCTTTATAGACAGCCCGCTTTGAATTCCCAATCCATCGGAGCCCCCAAATATCATAAAGATCATACGATTTTTGCCAGTTCATTAGCATCTCGATATCTTATTATCTTCGCAGGAACTCCGGCCACAATTGCGTTCTTCGGCACATCTTTAGTAACTACAGAGCCAGCTCCAACGATTGCTCCGTATGCAATACGAATACCCGGCATCACAATAGCGTTCTGCCCGATCCATACATCGTCCTCAATGATCACCGATTTGAACTTCTTGACGCCTTGCATAGACATCGGCTTACTGAGGGAAGCAAAGTTGTGCTGCCGATCAAGAATCACAACTCCCGGCGCAATCATAACGTCTGCACCCATCACGACGTTATGCAGTTCAGCGTTGCTGTTTATTTGGCAGCGATCACCGATCGCCAATTTCGGCCTCAAGCCAACGTATATATTTGGCTCTATCTCGCAACGAGATCCAACCTTGCAGCCTGCCCCTCGCAAGAGCCACACGCGAAAGCATGAGAAAAGTATGCCGCCTGGCCAAAAGGTCCGAGGCGCCCGACTTCCTATCAAATAATAAATCGCTATCGAAGCATAGGTAAGGATCTTCATCCTTTCACCCCTCGATAATACTTTTGTATGTTGAACGGCACGCCTCAGCTGAAAACAGTTGTTTTGCGAGAAGGAGCGCGTCATCGGGTCTGGCCAAAAAATTTTCGCACATAATAGGCTTGCCCTCACTCATAACCGATCGAAAACCCCTATTTCGCAATATCTCAGAATAATCACCAATACCTTCAGAAATGATCGGAGTGACTCCACACGAGATGTACTCTCCAAATTTAATCGGTGAAGATACCGCATTAACCAAGTGCGGATCTCTGAGCAAAAATCCAAATTCGATCCCGGAAAGGAAGTCGCTCAGCTCATCAGCGCCATTCAAGGTAGTTATACAGATACTATGGCTATTAGCCAAACCTGCGCGCTGTAACTCTGAGCGAAACTCGTCCACGTCTCTGGTTACGACAGTCAACGTGCAATCCGGCGCGCATTCCTGGATCTTTTGGAATATCTCCAGCATTTTTCCAATGCACTGCCATGGACTAGCGCCACCGACATAGCAAAATGACATTGGACGACGAACTATTCCTGGAATGATGCCTGTGCGGGGAGCACAGGGCACCACGTACACTTCGCTCTTCCGGCTCAAGCGGCCACGCCAATAGTTGGCCATTTGGGTTGATACTGCCAACACCGCATCAGCTCGAAGTATCGCGTATGTTTCAAGCAAATGCATTGCAAGGATGCGGTGCCAGCGATCTCCAGACAACCTCATTTCCGCAGCAACCACTCCTTGACACCAGTAAATCAGTTTGAAACGTCGGCCCAGTAACAGAGCTACCGGGCCAAACGCCACCGCGTGGCTCACGAACAGCGGAACCTTCCGAAGACCCGAACTGCGCGCCAAATCCCGTAGCGCTGCAAGCTTATGGAGTAGCCCTCGAACGCGTACGAACTCAGATACCAGGCCTGCCTGCTGAACGAAGGCAATGGTTGCATCGTCTGCAACAATGAGTGCCTTTCCGCCCTCGGCGATTACTGACGAGACATGCCGTAACGCCGCGTTAAGGGCGGCAGGACTCTGATGGAATTTATACAGATCAAATATCACCCGCGTCACTTACACACCCGACAATAGAATGGAATTGCTCCCACCAGAGCTTCTGAGACGCTCTTCGACGTCCTTCCACATAGCGTCTGCTCGCTCTCGTTCCACGCAAACAAAGCGCCTAAGACTATTCACAACCTCCGTAGTCTGATCCAGTTTGGCTATGGCCTTACTACACCAATTAGAAGCCGTTTCATCGCCTACAGTACGCTCAAGTAGTGAAATTGCTCCCCCACTCTGCGTAGATAGCTCTGACAACTTTGGCTCAATATCAACAACACAAACCGGAATCCCAAGTAGCGCAGAGAATATCGCACCGTGATAGCGAGCCGAGATGACTAGCTTGGTACGGTAAGTGCTCTTCAAGAACTCAGTAATATCCCAGCCGTCATCCCCCCATTTTCGAAGCGGAAATCCCGCATTTAAGATAAATGATTCAGATACCGAATCTTCCGCGTGGCTGAATAAGCAAAACTCAACGGCAAGCCCTCTAGCCCTAAGTTGCCTACCGAGTTCGATCAATCTACGGGTAACATCGCATTGATCTAATGACCAATCCCGACAGATTATCGTAACCTCTCGCTCAGGGGAAAGGCCCTCCAAGCTTGGCAGGATACCTAACATTTCGGACGAGAAGCAGATATCCGCACCAAACTTAGCTCGCAATCCATTGTCGGCCAGGAAAGACAATGAAGCTTTATCTCTAACCCAAATGTCCTGTGCAGTCGCCAGCTTAGAGATCAGGCTCGCCGCGTAGGACTCAGTTGCGATAGGGCCAACCCCGATGCCGACAAGAATTTTCTCGGAAGGCCCTCTGCGACTAGGATTCACTCTTTCCTTTATCACGCCTGAAAGTTCTTTCCAAGTTGACTTCAGAGAAACTCTCGCCTGACCGCGCCAATATTGAACCTTTTCGCCAAAGGTGGCCTTTTTGAATTGGAAGAATTGTGTACCACCACAATACACAGTGATTCGATTACTTTCCTCGTCTGCCTTAGCGGACGGAGCGATGACACCGAGCTTTACATCTGGCACGAGAACTCGTAAGTACTCCGCAGCGCGTTCAATACATAGCGTATTTCCGGGTAAGGCGCGCCTCACGTGGGTCGCGCTCACTTTAAGGAGAGCATCGTCCCCTATGTTCGCCCGTCCAAAGTAGCCAGCAAGAATCACATTCCTCATCGGAGTATCCAGGTCAATCCACAGAGGGATGCCGCCGCTACATATGCTTTAATCTCAATTTTCGAAATATATGAGCAGTAAGCGAACGACACTACCAGTGATATGGCTGACAAAATGATCATAAGGTAAGGAACATCATTCACACTATCGGCACCGACGAGAAAAATTCCGCACACAATGCCGCAGCACCAGATCCCATTTGAAAACGCCGAGTACCAGAACCTCCTCAGAGCGATCAATTGCCTTCCAACAGCTTCTTTCAAAAGCTGAATGGCGGAAAAGATCATGAGCAAATCTAGTAATCTCAACATCAGAACTTGATTTTGCCCAGAAAGGTGAAATAGATTACCGATGACCTCACCTCCTAGTCGAATGACTACCACTAGAATGGACCACAGGATAATCGGCGCCAATATATTCAATTGACTTGCCCGCGTGGCCAAGCCTTGGCGGCTTACGACGCCAGTTTTGTGAAGGTACTTGATTAGAGGAAGCATTGCCTGCTGACATACCGCCGAAGAGAGAAGCGCAACATTTAGCGCAACGCCGAACACACCGACAGCCGCACGCCCCGAACTTCGCTCAATGCCAACAGATATCAGCCAAAAGCTAACCGGCACAAGCAAACAGGAGATAACCGACGGGAAAATGTCGGCCATAAAATTCGGTTCCTTTTCGACGTCCTGATTGATTGAGTCCCTTCCTTGAATTGACCGATAGAAGTGAGCCATTAGCATCAACTGTATGACGATTGCGGCGGCTGCGCAGGCAAGGAAACCTGGCACCCCCCAAATGGGTGCAAGGAACGCTGTAAGGCCTATTGTCACGCCACCTCGAATTGACGTCGTGAGCGCGTAAAGATGCGTACCATCCTTCTTGATAAACAGCGAAGAAAACAAGCCCTCAGCCACACTCAACGCCAAATAGATGGAAATTATGAGTGCCGACCAAATATTCCCTGTTACATAAAAAGCGGCAATGCATACGACTGGAAGCGAAGCACATGTAAGCATGGCGGACTGCCGGAACAGCATCAATACTGATGCCCTAATCGCAGTGGCCGCTTGAATGTAATTTACAAATGGAACCGTCGCCGCACCTATCGCAATATTTACAAGGTTTATAAGCAAATAGTATTCGCCTAGGGACTTCTCGCCGCCAGTATTTGACAAAATAATCTGTGCAGCGATTGTCCCCGCCCTCAGAAAGAGAAAATTTCCAGCGCCAGATGCTACAGCCAATATCAACTTGTTACTCACGGCACAATCCTGTTTCCTGAGGCTGTCGATTCATTGCATCAAGGACGATCTGACCGGGTTTTTTCTCTAGGCGCGGCCGATCGCTCTGTTTCCACGAGGTTTCGACCAAATTCCCCTGGTATCAATCACAACCCGCTCCTGCAGCCTGTCCAGATCAACAGTCAGGAACTGTTTATGATCCACAAGTAGCACGATAATATCCGCACTTTCCAAAGCCACATCAGCGGTCACCAACTCCGTCTTTCCAGATAAACTGGTCGGCAGCTTAGAGATATTTGGCTCAACGACGAGAATTTTGCCCATTTTCTGCTCTACAGCTTCCTGCACAATATCCAACGCGGGGCTTTCTCTCAGATCATCGATATTAGCCTTAAAGCTCAAGCCAAACATCGCGATAACGGGCTCTTTGAATCTGTTCGCGCTAGCAGTAAGTTTGGCAAGAACGTGCTTGGGCTTACGGTCATTTACTTCCCGTGCCGTTCGAATCAAGTTCGCGTCAGCTGGAACGGAATCAACGATAAACCATGGATCCACAGCGATACAATGCCCACCGACACCTGGCCCAGGTTGCAGGATATTTACACGCGGGTGACGGTTCGCCAAACGAATGAGTTCCCACACATTGATCTTAAGACGGTCAGATATTACCGAAAGCTCATTCGCGAACGCGATATTGACGTCGCGAAAGCTATTCTCAGTAAGCTTGCACAATTCAGCGGTTCTGACATCCGTTACGATGCAGTCGCCACGCACAAAAGTCTCGTAGAGTTCGCGCGCGGCCTCGCTACACCGGTGCGTCATGCCACCAACGATGCGGTCATTCTCGACAAGCTCGCGCAGTACATGGCCAGGCAACACGCGTTCTGGGCAATGCGCTACGCGAATGTCAGAGTGCTCCCCGACATCCTGAGGGAAGGTCAAATCTTGCCGCACGTCGGCGAGCCATCGCGCCAGTTGCTCGGTAGCGCCAACCGGGGAAGTGGACTCAAGAATCACCAAATCGCCCTTCTTGAGGACCGGGGCTATGGACTTGGCCGCCGCCTCAATGTAGGAGAGATCCGGCTTCTTTCCCTCTTTGAAGGGGGTAGGAACCGCAATGAGGAAAGCATCCGCCGGCTCGGGGGTGGTTGTAGCTTTCAGAAATCCTTGCGACACGGCGGCATGCACCAGCATATCGAGATCAGGCTCAACAATGTGAATTCGACCCTGGTTTATCGTATCTACCGCCTTTTCGTTGACATCAACACCAATTACCTGGATCTGGCGCGACGCAAGAACAGTGGCCGTGGGCAACCCAATGTAGCCCAATCCTATTACGGAAATTCTTTTTTTTGACATTGCGATATCCTTTCAACCTTAGCCGAAGTAGGCACGAATCTCTTCAACTATACGAGTAGAGGCACTACCATCGCCGTATGGATTATGCGCACGAGTCATCGCGCGATATGCCGCCTCGTCATCCAGCAGTTCATTCACATTCGCCAGGATTGTCTGGGTGGATGTCCCCACCAGCCTTACAGTACCGGCATCGACAGCTTCTGGCCGCTCGGTGGTATCACGCATGACCAGCACCGGCTTTCCGAGCGAAGGGGCCTCCTCCTGGATACCGCCAGAATCCGTCAAGATCAGATAAGCCTTATCCATGAGATGGACAAATGGGAGGTAATCTAGTGGCTCTATTAGGTGAATATTTGGGATACCCTTGAGCAGGCGGCCCACAGGTTCGCGGACATTTGGATTGAGGTGCACTGGGTAGATAATATCGACATTATCACGCTGACGAGCTATTTGAGCGAGCGCGGTACAGATGCGTTCAAATCCATCCCCAAAGCTCTCGCGCCGGTGCCCGGTAACCAGTAAAATGCGGCGATCGCTGAAATCATAAGGAATTTCGCGAGAAGCCCGTTTGCGGAACTCCCCATCTGATTGGAGTCTTTCCCGCACCGACAACAACGCGTCGATTACGGTGTTGCCAGTCACACTCACGGTTTCCGCGCAGACACCCTCGCTCAGGAGGTTCTGAAGGGATCGCTGCGTCGGAGCAAAATGGAGCGTGGCGAGCGCAGTTGTGACTTTGCGATTCGCCTCTTCGGGCCAGGGGGAGTATATGTTTCCTGTGCGTAACCCGGCTTCGACGTGACCTACAGGAATTTGCTTATAGTACGCGGCCAGGGTTGTCGCCAAGGTTGTACCAGTATCCCCATGCACGAGCACGAGGTCCGGAGAGAACGATTCCAGCACTGGCTTCATGCCACCGAGGATGTTGCTCGTCAGTTCGTACAGGTCCTGCCCTGGCTTCATCACGTTAAGGTCGTAATCGGGCCGGATGTCGAACAGCCTCAGCACTTGGTCAAGCATCTCGCGATGTTGGGCACTAACGCACACACCGCACTGCATCTCCTTGTCGTCCATTAGCTGCTTGACCAACGGCGCCATCTTGATAGCCTCCGGACGCGTTCCAAATACGATCAATATCTTCTTCATGTCGAGGATTCCAGATCTATGTAATGTCTACGCAAAATCAGACCACCCGCCGACAGCGCCCCATGTTAACGCACGCGAGTTCAATCGCCTGTCCCACTATCAAAGAGATATGCCTCGGACGTGAATCGCTTCTCATCATTCGCGCGGAACATGCCGATGCGTACCACTCTCCGGTCGCGCAGGCGAAGTAGCGGCGTGGATATCGGCACACCGGCGCTTCGGGAATTCCACTGGCTGTGGCATGGACCGGGGCATTGGAAAAAAAACCGATCCCACTGCTCACTGAGGTGCGCAGCGCAGTATTCCTCATTAGAACCCAAGTTCACCCTGGCTCGCGGCGAGAGCCAATGGGCTTGCTCAATGCGGGCTGGTCGGCGATTTCGTTCGTATACCCGTAATACGCATAGCGATAACGTCCATACTTCGATCCATATCCGTAGCGATATGCATTCGGATCCAGGCCATTGAACACCACGCCATTCACGTCGGCACTTGCCTGGCGCAGTTGCTTGGCGGATTCCGTTACTTCGCCGATGGCAGTCTTCTCGAAGCGCGTCACCAGGAGCACCGTGCCGCAGCGGGCGGCAAGGATCGCGGTATCGGCGACGGCAAGAACGGGAGGCGTATCGATCAGTACAAGGTCATACTGGTGACCCAACTCATCAAGAAGCTTCACCATGCGCTCGTTGAGCAGCAGTTCGGCCGGATTCGGAGGCAAGTTGCCGGTGCTGAGGAAGTCCAGGTTCTCTAGTACCTCACGATGCACCGCTTCGTCGAAGCTCACTTTGCCAACCAGAACGTCCGACAGACCCTTGCTTCGGGACTTGCCAAAGTACTGGTTCAAATGGCCCTTGCGCATGTCGGCATCGATCAGCAGCACGCGCTTGCCGCCCGAAGCCATCACCGCTGAGAGGTTGGCCGAGATAAATGACTTGCCGACGCCTGGCGTGGGGCCCGTGAGTAGCACACGGTTGTTGTCCGCGTCGAGCATGGCAAACTGTATGGCGGTGCGCAGGCTGCGCAGGCTTTCAATCGCTGGCTCATTGGGGCTACGTTCCGCGAGCACGAATCTGCCGTGCTTGCGCTGGCGGATTTCCTCGGTAAGGAATGACTGGGCCGTCGACAACGGCACGGTCGCATAGACGCTGAGACCCGTATGCTGTTCAATGTCCTGCGAATCGGTGATGCCGCCGTACAGTGCATTGCGCACGAAAGCCACTACCACACCAATCAGCACACCGAGAATTGCCGCCAGCGCCACAATCAGGCTCTTCATGGGCTTGATGGGCTCCTCGGGAACCGGCGCGCCGTCAAGAAGCCGTACATTGCCGACCTTACCGGCCTTGACCAGCTTGAGCTGCTGCATATTGTTCAGCAACCCGACGTAAAGGTCGTTGTTGACTTGCACGTCGCGCATCAACCGCAGTGTGTCCTGCTCCACATTTGGAAAGGTCTTCATGCGGGCAGCCATCACTGCGACCTTCGTATTTAGCGCTGCAATCTGCTGGTCGATGGCCAGCACACCTGGGTGAGAGGCAGCAAAACGAGTCGACAGCTCGGTGCGCTTTTGCTTCAGTTCGAGCAACTGCGTTTCGGCCATCACGTTTTCCTGCAGGAACGTCTTGCCTTCCTCACTCAGGTTGAAGGTATTGCGCTTGTTGCGCATGTCGTTGTACTTTCCCTCGGCCCGTTCCAACTCGCCTTTGAGTTGTGGCAGCAGATCTCCCAGGAAGACTAGCGACTTCTCCGCCTCGGCGGCCTTGCGCTTGATATTCTGCGCTACGTACTCTTCGCCAATTTCGTTCAGGATGCTGGCCGTAAGCTTTGCGTCGGTACCGTCGAGCGAAGCACCGATGATGCCGCTCTGCTTGCCCTTCTCAGCGATCTGGAGCTGATCCTGGAGTTTCTCGACTGTCTTCAGGTGTGAGTTTCGCACCAGGTCGAACGTGATACCTGGCTTTGCCTTCATCTCCGTTACCAGGAGCGTGAATTCGCCAACGCTTTGCACCGCAGTCAGCGATTGGCCTGTTCGCCCCTCAAGCGGCCTATCCAGGCTGGAATTCTCCAAACGGTAGCGACCTTCGCCCAGGGCGGTCAGCTTGAACTTTTCCCCCTCAAGGGACTCAGGGACATCGAACTGCTTGACATTGATCGATTCCTTGGCCCACGCGAAGCCACCAAATCCGAATAGTCCTGGTTCGGATAGGCCCTTGGCGCCGTTAGCGATTCCCGCACCGACAAAAGGAAAATAGCTTGGCTTCGCCGAAATGTAGAGCCGCAGATTGTCCACCGCCCTGCCGACGACCATGCGGGAGCGGAGAATCTCGATCTCTGCCGTAGCCTGGGTCTTGACATCAAACAGGCTCGAGACGTCACCCAACAGGCTATTGGCACTGTTCGGGTTGTCCTCCACCTGCACCAGGATATCGGCCTGATACACCGGCCGGGCCAGGAACGCGTAAGCTACCCCCAGCGCCAGCACGACGCCGGCAATAGCCGCAATCAGCCAACGGCTGGCGAGCAGCACATCTAGGTACCGAACGAGGTCAATCTCGTCCTCAGGAGGCGCAGCGACAATCACTGGCGGGGGAGTCTGGTTCATCTGCATTGCTATGGAATCAGTTATCTGAGCGCCCGGATACGCGGCACCCAAGCTTCTACGCCGCGTTGGAGCAGCTGCAGCACGTTCTCAAAGGCGGGACGAGCCTCCCGATAGGGATCGGGCACGTCGAACTTGGCGAGTTCACCAATGCGGAAAACCCGGCCGGTGGTTGCCGGGTGCAAGTGTTGGATGTCTTGCCGTTGGGCGTTGTCCATCACCAGAATAAGGTCCGCATGCGTCGTCATGCTTCGGGTCAGTGGCTTGGCCCGATGGCCGGTGATATCCACGCCAAGCTCTTGCATGAGGTCGATAGCGTGCGCATCGGCCGGTTTGCCCGTGAGCGCGCCAAGTCCAGCGGACATGACATTAACCTCAGGCAGTGCCTGCTTAAGCAGCCCTTCCGCCATAGGGCTCCTGCAAATATTGCCGATGCACACCACCAGCACAGTCTTGATCATTTGACCGCATTCATTGTGGACGTGAAGAAATTCCCGCTCGGCAGCAATTGGTTAATCACGCGGCTCCAGCGCACCACACCAGCGGCGTCAACATAGACGACATCCCTGGGCTTGAGTTCGAAGGATTCAGCCAGCGCCAGTGCGACAGGGGATTTGCCGTCAAGGTGGAAAACCTCGGCCTCGCCGTCGCCGCTCTTGCGGATGACATACAGTTCCTTGGCGTTGGCCGAGTTGGGATTGACGCCGCCAGCTTCACCGATGGCCTCGTTGAGCGTCAGGCGGCCATTACGCGGCAGAACGCTGACAGGACGCACGACTTCCCCGGTCACGAATACCTTGCTGTCCTCACGTTGCTCCACGCGCACGATGTCGCCATTGCGCAGCAGAATGCGCGCGGGGTCGGTGCCTTGCTGCAACAGCTCTGGCATGTTGACGAAGTAGTTCTTGCCCGCGCGGGAGATGCGGATGCGGCTGTTGTCGCCCGTCAGGACATTGATACCGCCAGCCCGGTTGAGAGCCTCAACCAGGGTCATGGGCACGTCATCGATATTCTGGGGGCCAGGTGTCTTGACTTCGCCGTCCAGGTAGACCCGCTTGCTGCGAAAGGCGAGCACGCGCACGGTGAGCTGGGGCAGGGTGACAACATCCTTGAGTTGAGTACTGAGTTGCCCGCGGATTTGGTCCGGCGTGCGGCCGAGAACCGTGACCACGCCGGCGTATGGAAACTGGATGGTGCCAGCGGGACTTACGACGTACCCCGGCACGTTGGCTGCGCCGCTGTAGTTCGGTATGTCATAAGCCGCGCCGATAGAGTACGTCTGTGTGGGGAACACAAGCTCCGGGTGATCCCACACAACGATGGAAAGGATGTCACCAACGCCAACGGTATAGGGCACCGGCTCTGCAAACAATTCCTCCACGCCAGCGTTGGCGGGCTTCGTGGATGCCTTCAGGCTGCGCACCAGCGCAGGCGTGATCCGGGTGATTTTTGGCACCGATTCCGGATCCTCGGGATCGAGCGGACGCTGCGGATCGAAGCGCATCCCTGGCGCGAGCGCGCAGGATGCCAGCAACGGTACGACCAACAGGCAAATCACTGCCCTGCCCAACGTCAGCATGCTTGAAAACTTTGACACGACTCGATTATTTCCTTGCGATCCAGAAGATCCCGTTGCCCCCCGTCTCCTGATCTGGTTTAACGGCGGTGCTTCCCGTTTGTCCAAACAATGCACACGCTCAGCCTTTCCGCTTGCTTGCTATGTCTGCGGATTCTTAACCTGGCGGTGGCGGCTTCGTGTTCGTCCTGGCAGGCGCGCACTCTTTTGCGCTGCGTCACTGCGCGGACCGGCGAAGTTTATGGCTCCATGGGGTAGATCTTCAAGGCAACAAGGGCGTGTTTAGCGTGTTTTCGATCCCCCCTTAAGAGTGGACCCGACAAAGGGAGGGATGTGCGTGAAGGGAAATTGAGCAAGAATCTGTGGCTCGTCGAACCTGGGAAATTCCGTCGACGATGCGCGGTTCATCGGCTTGGGCCAACCGGTCGTTCCTGCAGTCTGTGTTCCTCGCCGGTGCTCTCAAATCGCCAAATCCTGAACGGCGCCATAGCTGACGCCCGTCTTCCTGCAAATTCCCAAAGTGTCAAAAAAGGAAGGGTGTAGACACGGGGACGGCCTACACCCTAACGGGAAGTAGCAAGTCCTGCTCAACGGGGCTGATTATTGACGGGTGCAGGAGCGGCTCTTACCCCGCTCTAGAGGGACCTACCCTTAGGAGGGGAAAGGTTTTGCAGCAACCCGGCAACTACAGATAAATGACAAGGCACAGCTGACCGCCGACAAGATTTTTTAAGCAGGCCGCGAGCCACTAGATGTGCCCAGTCAACGCATGAATCAAGAACATCCCATCGACGGCTTTGATCGCCGTGAACTCCGAAAGCTTGTTGTCGCAACATCTCTCGTCAGTGGACTGGAAACGTTCGATTTCACCGTATTCGCCTTCTTCGCGGCGATGATCGGCGACCAGTTCTTCCCTGCGGAAGATCCGATGACGTCGTTACTGTTGGCAGTCGGCACGTTCGGTGTTGGCTTTCTCATACGGCCGCTTGGTGCAATGATGATCGGTACCTACGCGGACCGGGTCGGACGTCGCGCGGCAATGACTGCCACCATCACGTTGATGGGCGCGGGGACGGCACTCATTGCGATCTGCCCGCCGTTTGCAATGATAGGAGTGGCTGCGCCACTCATTGTCATCAGCGGTCGGGCGCTGCAAGGTTTTGCCGTCGGGGGTGAACTCGGCGTTGCCGCGACATACGTGATGGAGGCAGGACCCGTATCGCGACGGGGCCGCCTGGTCAGCTGGCAGTCTGTGAGCCAGGGCGCAGCTGCCCTGCTGGGTGCATCCCTGGGCGCACTTCTCACCAGCGTGATGTCGCCGGCCGACCTGGCTTCCTGGGGCTGGCGCGTGCCTTTCCTGGTCGGTCTTCTGATCGTGCCGGTCGGCATCTACGTTCGCCGCCACCTTCGCGAGGCGCCGGTCCTCGACACCAAAGGCAGAGATGCCGCCACGCCACTCGCTGAGCTGTGTCGCGAGCATGGCAGGACGGTCCTGCTCGCGGCCCTGATCAGGATGGGCTCAACGGTTCCGGTCTACATCGTCGTCTACTACATGCCGAGCTATCTGACGCGGGTGATGCACATGCCCGCCACCATAGCGTTTCAGTCATCGACGTTGTCCGCACTGATGCTGACAATCATCCCGCCGCTGTCGGGCCTTCTCATCGATCGACTGCCCCGCCGCCGCAAGCCGTTGGCGCTTTTCACTTCGGGGTGCACTGCGCTGCTGATCTACCCGACTTTCCTGATGATTGTGCGTGCAGACAGCGCGTTGCCAATCCTGTTTGGCGCCGGACTGATCAGCGCATTGGTGGCACTTGGTGCCGCCGTTGGCATCCTGCTTGTACTGGAAGCATTTCCCGCACGGGTGCGCGCCAGCGGCACGGCGATTTCGCACGCTCTGAACGTGGCGCTGTTTGGCGGCACCGCACAGTTCATCGTGACGGGGATCATCAAGTTGACTGGAGATCCTATGTCCGCAGCCTGGTATATGGTATTGACGTGCCTGCTGAGTTTCAGTGCGGTCGTGCTGCTCAAGGAGCAGCCCAGGGAAACCTGAACTTGCCTTCCCTGGGCAGATATCCGCGACTCATCGGATTTGCGCCTATTTCAGCCGATACCAATAGCACCCGTCATTGCCGCGCTCCCTCACAGCCTCCCCGCGCATCAGCAGATAGTTCAGATGGGCAATGCTCTCCCCCGTCGCCATCCCCAGCAGCCCGCCGCTTCCAGTGATGGGGCGAGAAAACAATTCCTCAAACACATCCACCGCCCGCCTCGGCGTCACCAGCGCCCCACGCAGCCGGTCCAGCGCCTGCAGCTGGCTCGCCCGCAAATAGTCAATGCGCGCATGCAACCCACGGAAGGGCTCGTTATGCGCCGGCAGCACCAGCACATCGTCCGGCACGGCGGCGCGGACCTTGTCGAGCGAGGCCAGCCAGTCCTGCATCGGATCGGCATCCGGCTCAGTCGGGAACACCGATACGTTGGAGGAAATGCGCGGCAGCACCTGGTCGCCGGACACCAGCAGCTTCAGCGCCGGGCAGTACAGGCAGGCATGTTCGGGCGAGTGGCCGGTGCCGACGATGACCTGCCAGTCGTGCGAGCCGATGCGCACGGTGTCGCCATCGGACAAGCGGTGGAAGCTCTCGGGCAAGGCGTGCACATATTTGCCGAAGCCGCCGAAGCGGGTGCGGTAGACCTCGATCGCTTCGTCGTCCCAGCCGGCCTTGCGGTAGAACTCGATGGCGTCATCCGGCGCGGCGCGCCCGGTGTCCGCCGCCAGCACGCGGCACATCAGGTATTCCAGCCGCGTCATCCATAGCTGGCAGTCGAACTTGCCGGTCAGCCACCCGGCCATGCCGATATGGTCGGGGTGCATATGGGTCGCGAACAAGCGTGTCAGCCCGCCGGCCAGCGCGCCCCTTTCGCCAAACAGCGCTCGCCAGGCCTGCGCGGTTTCCGGCGTCTGCAGGCCGGCGTCGACCGCTGCCCAGCCGCCACCGTCGCGGATGGCCCACAGGTTGATGTGGTTCAGGCCGAGCGGCATCGGCATGCGCAGCCACAGCACACCGGGCGCGATTTCACGGGCGTGGCCGGGTTCGGGCGCGTCGCCACAGGGGTAGTCAAGCTCGGGCTTTTCGAGGGAGATGGGAGCAGCTGCGAGGGCGATGTCGGGGGATTGGGCGCTCATCGGTGTCTGGGCCGGTGGGCCGGCCGTGCTGTGCGCGGTGGCCTGGGCGGCAATGCCCCGGCTCCGCGCGTTCTGGATAGCTGACACCTTAGCCCAGATGAGCGATTCCTGCTATGTGCGCCCTGCCCTCGTTCCGCGGCGTGGAATCTTGATGCGCTATCGGGCCGGCGCCGGCAGCACCTTGCCCGGATTGAGCAGGTTCAACGGATCCAGCGCCTGCTTCACCTGCCACATCAGTTCCAGTTCCACCTGGGACTTGTAGCGCGTCAGGTCGTCGCGCTTGGCCACGCCGATGCCGTGCTCGGCCGAAATCGAGCCGTTTTCCGCGTGGGCCATGCCGTCGACCAGCACCGAGACCCGTTCATACCATTGCGCCAGGAATGCCTTGGCGGGCTCGTCCCTGGGCCGCAGTGGGTTGAAGTGCACATTGCCGTCGCCCATATGGCCGTAGATCACCATGCGCGCGTCCGGCACCAGCTCCAGCACCCTGGCCGAGGCCTCTTCGACAAACGCGGCGATGCGCGACAGCGGCACCGAGACATCGCACTTGATGCTGCCGCCGGTGCGGGTCTGGGCGTCGGAGATCTCTTCGCGGATACGCCAGAAGGTCTGCGCATCGGACAGGCTGGCGGCCACGGCGGCGTCGAGCACTAGGCCCTGGCTGAAGCCGGATTCGAGGATTTCCATCAGCGTGGCGTTGAGGCTTTCCGCATCGGTGCCGGAGGTCAGTTCGATCAGCACCATCCAGTCGTGCTTGTCCTGCAGCGGGGATGCGACATTGCCAAGATATTCAAGTACCAGATCCAGCGCAGGCCGCGAGATCAGCTCGAACGCGGTCACGGCCTGGCCGGACAGGCGCTTGGCTTCGCCCAGCAGCGCGACTGCGGCTGCAGGGTCCTGCACCGCGACGAAGGCCACGGCGCTGCTGCGCGGCTGCGGCATCAGCTTGAGCACGGCGCCGGTGATGATGCCGAGCGTCCCTTCCGCGCCGACGAACAACTGCTTGAGGTCGTAGCCGGTATTGTCCTTGCGCAGGCCGCGCAGCGACGAGTAGATGCGGCCATCGGGCAACACCACCTCGATGCCGAGCACGAGGTCGCGCATATTGCCGTAGCGCAGCACCGCGGTGCCGCCGGCATTGGTCGACAGGTTGCCGCCGATCTGGCACGAGCCTTCCGAGCCAATGCGCAGCGGGAACAGGCGCTGCTCGGCCTCGGCGGCGCTGCGTGCGGCGCTCAGCGTGACGCCGGCCTGCACGGTCATGGTGTCGTTGATGGTGTCGATGCCCAGCACGCGGTTCATGCGGCTCAGGTTGACGACCACGGCGGTGCCGCTGTCGTCCGGCACGGCGCCGCCCATCAGCGAGGTATTGCCGCCCTGCGGCACCACCGGTACGCGCTGGGCATGGCACCACTGCAGCACCTGGCTGACCTCTTCCGTCGATGACGGCAGCACCACCACCTGGGCCTGGCCGCGGTAGATGCCGCGGTAGTCGGTCACGTAGGCCTGCGTTTCGGCGTCGCCGCTGCGGCAGGCGTTGGCGCCGACGATGGCCTGCATCGCGCGTAGGGTGGTATCTGGGGTCGGGAGGTTGGCGGCCATGTATGTAAGGTGAAGGAGATTCGGGTCAGTACGCGGCGGAGGGCTTGTCGGCGGAGGCGTCCGACGGCAGGTCACGGAACGATGCGGCAAGCCTGCGCGCGGCGTTGGCGTAGATCATAACGTCTACGCCGGTGGCCACGAAGGTGCAGCCCAGGTCGAGGTAGCGGCGTGCCAGCGCCGGGTCCGACGTCAGCGTGCCGGCGGCCTTGCCGCTGGCGACGATGGTGCGCATCGCGCCTTCGATGGCGGCCTGCACCTGCGGATGGCCGGGGCGGCCGCGGTAGCCCATTGACGCTGCCAGGTCGGCCGGGCCGATGAAGACGCCGTCGACGCCGTCCACCGCGCAGATCGCTTCCAGGTTCTGCAATGCGGTGACGGTTTCGGCCTGCACCAGCAGGCAGATCTCGTCGTCGGCCACGTCGAGGTAGTCGGTGCGGGCGCTCCACTGCGAGGCGCGCGCAATCGCGCTGCCCACGCCGCGGATGCCTTGCGGCGGGTAGCGCGTGGCGCTGACCAGCGCGCGGGCCTGTTCCGCGGTATCGACCATCGGCACCAGCAGGCTGCGGGCGCCGATATCGAGCAGCTGCTTGATCAGCGGCACTTCGCCGGCCACGGCGCGCACCACGGGCTGGACCGGGTATGGCGCCACCGCCTGCAGTGCGTGCAGCGTCGAGCGCAGGTCGTTGGGGGCGTGCTCGCCGTCGATCAGCAGCCAGTCAAAGCCTGCGGTGGCCGACACTTCGGCCAGGTACGGCGTCGCCATCGACAGCCACAGGCCGATCTGCGCCTGGCGCGCGGCCAGTGCATTCTTGAAGGGATTGTTTGCGGGCATGGAGTGTTCCGGTTCGAGGATCGATGGGCCCGGCGCTTCAGCCGAGCTGGCCCTGGCAAAGGTACTTGGTATGCATGTAGTCGTCCAACCCGTGGCGCGAACCCTCGCGCCCGTAGCCCGATTCCTTGACGCCGCCGAACGGCGCGGCCTCGGCCGCGATCGCGCCCTCGTTGATGCCGACCATGCCGGTTTCCAGCGCCTGCGCCACGCGCCAGATGCGGCGGATGTCGTTGGAGTAGTAGTAGGCGGCCAGGCCGAACGGGGTGTCGTTGGCGTCGCGGATCACCTCGGCTTCATCGCGGAAGCGAAAGACCGGCGCGACCGGGCCGAAGGTCTCTTCGCACGACAGCTCCATCGCGGGGGTCGCATCGACCAGCACCGTCGGCGCGTAGTAGTGCGGGCCGTCGGCGGTGCGCACGCGCTTGCCGCCGGTGACCACGCGCGCGCCCCTGGCGATGGCGTCTTCCACATGGCGCGCGATCTTGTCGACGGCGCGGGCATTGATCATGGGGCCGATCTGCGCGGCGTCTTCGGTGGCCGGGCCGACGTGGAGCGCGCCGACGCGCTGTGCCAGGCGCTCGACAAAGGCGTCGTGCACGGCGTCATGTACGTAGACCCGGTTCGGGCAGACGCAGGTCTGGCCGCCATTGCGGAACTTGGACGCCATCAGGCCATCGACCGCGGCATCGAGGTCGGCGTCCTCGAAGACGATAAAGGGCGCGTTGCCGCCCAGTTCCAGCGACAGCTTCTTCAGAGTGGCGGCCGATTCCCGCGCCAGGTGCTTGCCCACCGGCGTCGAGCCCGTGAACGTGATCTTGCGCACGCGGCTGTCGGCCAGCCAGGCGTCGACCACGCCCGGCGTGTGCTCGCGTGAGGCGGTGACGATGTTGATGACGCCGGCGGGCATGCCGGCCTGCTGCGCCAGCCACACCAGCGCCAGCGCGGTCAGCGGCGTGTCCTCGGCGGGCTTGGCCACCACCGTGCAGCCAGCGGCCAGCGCGGGGGCGATCTTGCGGGCAATCATCGCCAGCGGGAAGTTCCACGGCGTGATCGCCGCGACTACGCCCACCGGCTCCTTCAGCACCAGCAGTTTGCGGCCCGGCACGGCTTCGGCGACGATATCGCCGCAGATGCGGGTGGCCTCTTCGGCGAACCACTCCACATACGACGCGCCATACTGCACCTCGCCGCGCGCTTCCTTCAAGGGCTTGCCCTGCTCGGTCGAGATGATGCGCGCCAGGTCTTCCTGGTGCGTGAGGATCAGCGCATGCCAGCGCTTGAGCAACTGGGCACGCTCGCGCGCGGGCCGGCGGCTCCAGGCCGGGAACGCAGCCGCGGCGGCATCGACGGCAAGGCGGGCATCGCCGGCATCGCTGTCCGGCACGTTGGCGAAGGTCTCGCCGGTGGCAGGGTCGGTGACCGGCAGGCGGGCGCCAAGGCCGGCATCGCGCCAGCGGTCGTCAATCAGGTTCTGGCTGCGCAGCAGCGCTTGCTCGGAAAGCGTCGGCATAAGTGTAGAGGGAGAGATTTGCAGGAGGCGGCTTAACTGACGATGCCGAGGTGCCACGGCACGAACTCGTTGTCGCCCAGGCCCAGCGCCTCGCTCTTGGTCGGCTCGCCGGAGGCCGCGCGCAGGATATGCTCGAAGATCCGCTGGCCCATCTGCGGCACACTCAGTTCGCCGTCTAGCACCAGGCCGCAGTTGATGTCCATGTCTTCTTCCAAACGGTTGTACATCGCCGAGTTGGAAGCCAGCTTGATTGTCGGCGCCGGCTTGGAGCCGAACATCGAACCGCGGCCGGTGGTAAAGCAGATCAGGTTGGCGCCGCTGGCGATCTGGCCGGTGACGGCCACCGGGTCATAACCGGGCGAGTCCATGAAGACAAAGCCGGCCTGGTCGATCGGCTCGGCGTACTCGTACACCGCCTGCAGCGGCGTGGTGCCGCCCTTCATGGCCGAGCCCAGCGACTTTTCGAAGATATTGGCCAGGCCACCCTGCTGGTTGCCGTGGCCGACCACGCCGTTGAACTGCGCGTTGTGGCCGGCGGTGTAGCGCTCCCACCAGGCCAGGCGGTCCAGCAGTTTCTGGCCGACCTCGGGCGTCACCGCGCGGCGCGTCAGCATGAACTCCACGCCGTGGATCTCCGGCGTCTCGGACAGGATGGCGGTGCCGCCATGGCGCACCAGGATATCCATCGCCGCGCCCAGCGCCGGGTTGGCGCTGATGCCGGAAAAGCCATCCGAGCCCCCGCATTCCAGCCCGATCTTCAAGTGGCTGGCGGATACCGGCTGGCGCACCGCGGCATTGGCCACGGGCAGCATCGATTCGATTGCGCGGATGCCGGCCGCGATGGTGGCGCGCGTGCCGCCGCTGTCCTGCATCACCAGCATATGCACCGCGGGGCCAGGCTCCAGCCCCTGCGATTCCACCAGCGACGCCACCTGGTTGCGCTCGCAGCCCAGGCCGACGATCAGCACGCCGGCCAGGTTGGGATGGCGCGCGTAGCCGGCCAGCGTGCGGCGCAGCACGTCGAAATGCTCGCTCGGCGACGACATGCCGCAGCCGCTGGTCTGCGCGAAGGCCACCACGCCATCGACATTCGGATACGCCGCCAGCCGCTGCGGCGTGAAATGCGCCGCAATCTGGCGGATCACGGTGGACGAGCAATTGACCGACGACAGGATGCCGATGAAATTGCGTGTGCCCACGCGCCCGTCCGGGCGCACAAAGCCGTTGAAGGTGGCGCGTTGGGCCTCGGGCACGTAGTCCACCGGCCGCACGTCCTGGCAGAACGCCGGATCGCGGTAGAAGTCGACCAGCGTCAGGTTGTGCGAATGCACGTGGTCGCCCTGGGCGATATCGCGCGCGGCCACGCCGATGACGGTGTCGAACTTGCGCACCGGCGTGCCGGCCGCGATGGCGCAGGCCGCGATCTTGTGGCCGGCCGGCACCTGCGCGCGCACGCGCACGGCGGGATCGGCCAGCTGCTGGCCAAGGCTGAGGTCGCTGCGGGCGACCAGCACGTTGTCGTTGGCGTGCAGGCGGATAACGGGATTGGGATTCACTTGGATTTGGCCCTGGGCTTAGGCTTAGGCGGCGATCAGCTTTGCTGCAACAGTTCTTTCAGCTTGAGGCGCTGGATCAGCTGGGTTTCCTGGTCATAGACGCTGGCCACGTACTTCTTGTACTCAGGACCGTCCAGGTACATCACGGGCGCATCCAGGCGCGCCGCCACTTGCTTGAATTCGTTGCTTGCCACCGCGACACGGAAGGCGTCGCGCAGCTTCTTTTCCACGGCGGGCGGCAGGCCCTTGGGCGCGCCGATGCCGTTGGGCGCTTCCACCACCACGTTGTAGCCCAGCTCCTTGAGCGTGGGTGTGTCCTTGAAGCGCGTCGCGCGCTGTTCGCCCCAGGTGGCCAGCAGGCGCGCCTTGCCGGCTTCCACGTGCGGCGCCCATGAGCTGGAATCGGCCAGCAGGTCCACCTGCCCGGCCAGCACGTCCTGCAGCGCCTGGGCGCCGCCCTTGTAGGCGATCGCATTGAACTGCACGCCGGCGGCCAGTGCGAACTGCTCCATGCCGACGTGGGTCGCGCCGCCGATGCCGGCGTGCGCATAGGTGATCTTGCCGGGGCTGGCCTTGGCGGCCGCCACCACGTCCTTGAGCGTCTTGAAACGCGAATTGGCCGGCACGGCGATGCCGAAGGTCTGGCCCGAGGTGCGCGCCAGGTAGGTCAGCTCGGTGCGCGGGTCCAGCTGCAGCATGCCGAGCTGCGAAAAGCGCGTGACCGAAATCGGGATCTGGCCGATGGTGTAGCCGTCCGGATTGGCGCGCGCCAGGGCCTTGGTGCCAATCATGCCGGAGGCGCCGGCGCGGTTTTCCACTACGATCGACTGCTTGAGGATGCCGCCGGCCAACTGGCACAGCGCGCGCATCGACTGATCGGCAGTGCCGCCGACCGGCCAGGGGCAAATGAAGGTGATGGGACGCTCGGGATACTCGGCGGCCAGCGCCCGCGCAGCAGGCAACAGCACGCCGGCGGCGCCCGCGGCAGCACCCGCTGCGGCTCCGATGAGCAGGCGGCGGCGCCTGGAATCGATGGGGAATCCTTGGGTCATTTGCGGGTGTCTCCGATGCTTTGATTATCGGCGGGACCGGCGCAGCCAGCCACGTCATGCCCGCATTCTGTCGCCCCTGAACATAACAATCCAATCGATAATCGGCATTGCTTCATAACACTAAGGTTAAGTAGACTGCCGGTATGGTACAGATCGACCGCGCGCTGCGCTCCAATATCAAGCTGCGCCACCTGCAATTGCTGGTGGCGCTGGATGAATTCCGCCACCTGGGGCGCACCGCGGAGTTCCTCTCCGTGAGCCAGCCGGCGGTATCCAAGGTGCTGACCGAAGTCGAGAAGATGCTGGGGCTGGCGCTGTTCACGCGCTCCACCCGTGGCACCGAGCCCACCCCCGCCGGTGAATCGCTGGTGCGTTTTGCGCGCTCGGTGCTGGCCCAGTACGAGCAGACCCGCGACGAGATCGCCGCGGTGCAGAGTGGCGCCTCCGGCCGCATCCGCGTGGGCTCGATGGGCGCGGCGCTGCCGGTGCTGCTGGCACAGGCCGTTGGCGCGCTCAAGGAGCGCCACGCGCGCGCCACCGTGCTGGTGGAGGAAGGCGACCTGACCCACCTGCTGCCCAAGTTGCGCCTGCGCGAACTCGACCTGATCGTGGGCCGGCTGGAGCCCGGCTATGCCGCACCGGATCTGCTGACCGAGGCGCTCTACGATGAACCGATGGTAGTGGTGGTCCGGCGCGGCCACAAGCTGGCGCGCAAAGCCCGGCCCAACTGGGCCGACCTGGCCGCGATGCCGTGCGTGCTGCCGCCGCCGTGGGCATCGTTGCGGGTGAAGATCGAACAGGCGTTCTATCGCCACGGCCTGCATCCGCCGCAGGATGTGATCGAGACCTCGTCCTACCTGGCCCAGGCCACCTTTATCGGCCAGCGTGGGGCGGCCGCCTTCATGGCTGAGTCGGTGGCCCTGTCGTTGCAGGAGGAAGGCCAGTTGCACGTGCTGAAGATGGCCGTGCCGGTCGACCTGCCGCCGGTCGGCATCATCACATTGCGAGAGCGGGCGCCGTCGCTCAGCACCGACCAGCTGGTGGAATGCCTGCGCGAGGCCGCGGCGCGGATCAGGACCGTCTAACCGGCGGCACGCCCCATCAACACCGGCACCGATGTGGCCAGCAGCGCCACGCCGGAGACGGTCAGCAGCGTCAGCACGATCTTGCGGAAGGTGGCCTCGCTGATCCCCAGATAGAGCCGCGTGCCCAGCAGCGTGGGCACCAGCATCGCGGGCGCCACCACCAGGAACATCGGCAGCATCTCGCGCGTGACGATGCCCTTGCCGACATAGGCGGCCATGGTCATGGCCAGCGTAGCAAGGTTGAAGTTCTGGATCACCGCGCGCTGCTCGTCCTTGTCGAAGCCGCGCAGCGTGCACCACAGCGTGGGAATCACGCCGGTAAAGCCGCCGATCCCGCCCATCATGCCGCCGGCCGCACCGGCCACGCCATCGGCCACGCGCCCGCCCACGCCGATATGCGGCAGCCGCCGCGCCATCAGCATCACCGGGCACCACAGCGTCAGGAAGCCGCCGAGCACGGCCTTCATCCACTGCGCATCGAGCATCGGCAGGACCGCCACGCCCAGCGGAATACCGGCCACGCCGCCGGCCACGAACGGCCACAGCCGCCGCCACGACAGCCCGCGCCGGACCGACGCCGCCGCCAGCAGTTGGCCCGTCAGCGCGCCGAACACGGTCATGGCCGCGGCCAGCCGCGGCTCGATCGCCCAGGCCCAGAACGACATTGCCACCATGCCGAAGGCAAAGCCCGAAAGCCCCTGGACAAAGCCGGCCACGGCGGCGCCGGCAATCACGATCATCAAGGTGGAATCCATGGCAAGCGGGGCCGCGTCAGGCAGTGGCGGACGCGATGTTCGAGGGCTTCGGGGAAGCGCATGACTATGCACTTCTTTGCCCGGTTTGTCAGCCACTGCCTCTGCTGCGCCGCGCAAAACTGATACGGTATTTTATCAATGATGTGATGCTGTTACGTTCGTCGCGGCTCCGTTAGCATGATGACCATCGACAAAGGCATCGGGCTGCGTAAAGCGGCGTCGGCGGCACAGGGTGCGGCGATATGTCACCCGTGCGCCACCGGCAGCAACGCCACCCTTTGCTGCGTGCGCGGCGTACACTACGCTTTACCGCACGCGCCCACGGCCCGCGCCCCGGCGCGCTTTGCCTTAGGCTCGTTCGCTTCGGATTCGACCTGCTCGACCATCTTGCGCGCGGGAACGGTTGCGAGATCATCGTGGTCAATCAGGAATCGCTGTCGCCAGAGCAGGAAATGGTTGAGGACCTGCTTGCCATCGTCCAGACGTTCTCATGCCGCCTGGACGGCCTGCGCAAGTACAAAAAGCAGATCAAGGAAGACTAACCGGGTAGCAAGGAACCGAAGGAAATTCTGGAATGACAACCGTCACCCGCACTCTCTATGCGACGTCGTCGTGCGCGTCTGCGCTTCGCGCGGTGTGCAGGGCGATGGCGTTCGTCCGAGCGGACCTCTGGCGTCGCTACGGTGCGCTGGGGAACGTCGGCAAGAGTGCGGCCGACATCCGCAAGGAAGTGACTGCTGGCGGCTGGTATGCGTCGCTCGCGGTGGATGGCACGATCCGAGCCGAGACCACGAAGGACGCCGTCAACGACATCCTGACATACAAGGCGGCCGCATGCGCGAAGGTGCGACAAGCCATCGCGAAGCGGACCTCCGACGAGGCAGAGCGAAAGCGGCTCTATACCCTGCTCAAACGTGACAAATGGCTCGAAGACAAGTACCTGCACCGGATGATGCGCAAGCACTTTCGGCACGGCGTTTCGAGTTGCGGCAATCAGTTCATCGTCCGCTCGGACAAGCATGAGAGCCGCGTCAGAGACGGGCACCTGGTCATCACCATACACATCGCCAGGCAGTATGGCCCTTCGATCGAGCTCCTGACAAACAACAACGGCAAGAACGTGGACCTCACGGGTTGCAACCTGCGTGTGATCGTGAAGGGTGACGCGGTCGAAATCCACTACGCTACTGCGAAGGCCGAAGGGCGCCCCTGCGGTACAGGGGAAATTGGCGTCGACAAAGGCTATACCGAGGCCTTCGCTGACTCCGATGGCGAGCATCATGGTCAGACCTTCGGCGCCGTGCTGAGCGCTTACAGCGACCAGGTTTCGAAGACCGGGAAAGCACGGAACCGGCTGCATGCCCTCGAAAAAGCCCATCGCAAAGCCGGGCGCATCGCCAAGGCCGAGCGCATCAGGAAGTGCAACCTCGGACGCGTGAAACTGCAGGCGCGCAGGGACCGCACGCAGCAGCAGTTGCGCACGATTGCCTACCAGTGCGCCCATACCATCGTGGACAAGGCGGCAGTGGTCGGTTCGGAAGATCTCACATCGCCCATCAAGGGGAGGAGTCAGTGGCGGAACTACAACCGCCGCATGAGCGCATGGGCTAAGGGGGTACTGGCTCAAGCGCTCGATGAAGTTTGCACGCAGCGTGGAGCGACACACGTCGTCGTCAACGCCGCCTACACGTCGCAAATGGACTCGTTCACGCGCTTGCTCGAAGGCAAGCGCAGGGGCGACAAGTTTTACCGTACCAACGGGGACGTTCTTCAGGCGGATACCAATGCTGCGCGGAACGTGCGGAACAGGATCCACGACCGGGAGATCACCCGGTATATGCCTCACCTCCAGGTGAAGCAGATTCTGCTCGCGCGTTCCTCCGGCGCAACTGAGCGTCAAGCGGCTTCAGTTGGGCGGCGCAAGCCGCGTCAACGAAGTGCGGATAAATCCAATGCTCAACTTTGAGCAGATTTTATGGAACAGAACAACAATGTTTGGTTTGACCGCGCTAGACCTCGCCCGCACCCAGTTTGCCTTCACGATTTCCTTCCACATCATTTTTCCGGCGATCACCATCGGCCTGGCCGCCTACCTGGCGGTGCTGGAAGGCTGCTGGCTGCGCACGCAGCGCCCGCATTACCGCGACCTCTATCACTTCTGGTCCAAGATCTTTGCCGTCAATTTCGGCATGGGGGTGGTGTCCGGGCTGGTGATGGCCTACCAGTTCGGCACCAACTGGAGCTTTTTCTCGGAGTTCGCGGGCAGCATCACCGGGCCGCTGCTGACCTATGAAGTGCTGACCGCCTTCTTCCTGGAAGCGGGCTTCCTGGGCGTGATGCTGTTCGGCTGGAACCGCGTCGGTCCGGGGCTGCATTTCTTTGCCACGGTGATGGTGGCGCTCGGCACGCTGATCTCGGCCACGTGGATCCTGGCCTCCAACAGCTGGATGCAGACGCCGGCGGGGTTCGAGATCATCAACGGCCGCGTGGTGCCGACCAACTGGTTCGAAGTCATCTTCAACCCGTCGTTCCCCTACCGCCTGGTGCATATGAGCGTGGCCGCATTCCTGGCCACGGCGCTGTTCGTCGGCGCGTCCGCCGCCTGGCATCTGCTGCGCGGGCGCGACAACCCCGCCATCCGCAAGATGCTGTCGATGGCAATGTGGATGCTGCTGATCGTCGCGCCGATCCAGGCCGTCATCGGCGACATGCACGGCCTGAACACGCTCAAGCACCAGCCCGCCAAGATCGCCGCGCTGGAGGGCCACTGGGAAAACCAGGGCAATGAAGGCTTGCCGCTGCTGCTGTTCGGCTGGCCCGACATGAAGCGCGAAGAAACGCGCTTCGCGGTTGAGGTGCCGCGCCTGGGCAGCCTGATCCTGACCCATACCTGGGACGGGCAGATCAAGGGCCTGAAAGAGTTCGCGCCGCAGGACCGGCCCAATTCCACCATCCTGTTCTGGTCGTTCCGCGTCATGGTGGGGCTGGGTCTGCTGATGATCCTGCTGGGCCTGTGGAGCCTGCTGCTGCGCCGGGGCGAGCGCATCTACCAGTCCCGCGGCTTCCTGCGCATGGCGCTATGGATGGGACCCACGGGCCTGATCGCCATCCTGGCAGGCTGGTTCACGACCGAGATCGGGCGCCAGCCATGGGTGGTCTACGGACTGCAGCGCACCGCCGACGCGGTGTCGCCGCACGGCATGCCCGAGCTGGCGGTGACGCTGGGGATCTTCGTGGTGGCGTACGTCTTTGTGTTTGGCGTGGGCATCGCCTACATGATGCGGCTGGTGCGCAAGGGTCCGGCCATGGAAGCGCCCAGGCAGGAAGGCGGCCCCGGCCGCGAGCATACGCCGGCGCGGCCATTGTCAGCGGTGGATGACGATGAAGTACTCGCCCCCGCCACCACTGCACGCACCCGGAGCTGACACCATGGGCATCGACCTTTCGCTTCTCTGGATCGTCATCATCTTCTTTGGCGTGATGATGTACGTGGTGATGGACGGCTTCGACCTGGGCATCGGCATGCTCTATCCGTTCGTGCCGGACCGGCATGACCGCGACGTGATGATGAACACGGTGGCGCCGGTCTGGGACGGCAACGAGACCTGGCTGGTGCTGGGCGGCGCCGGACTGCTGGCGGCGTTCCCGCTGGCGTATTCGGTGGTGCTGAGCGCGCTCTACCTGCCGCTGATGCTGATGCTCCTGGGCCTGATCTTCCGCGGCGTGGCGTTCGAATTCCGCTTCAAGGCCAACGACCGCGAACGCCCGGTGTGGGACGCCTCCTTCATCCTGGGCTCGGCCACGGCCGCGTTCTTCCAGGGCGTGGCGCTGGGCGCCTATATCGACGGCATCAAGCTGGATGGCCACCGCTTTGCCGGCGGGCCGCTGGACTGGCTCACGCCGTTCCCGCTGTTCTGCGGCGTCGGGCTGATGGTGGCCTACACGGTGCTGGGCAGCACCTGGCTCATCATGAAGACCGAGGGCGACCTGCAGCAGCGCATGATCAGGCTCACCGGCACGCTGGCGTGGCTGCTGCTGGCGGTGATCGCCGTGATCAGCCTGTGGACGCCGCTGACACACCCCGAGATTGCCGAGCGCTGGTTCAGCCTGCCCAATCTGTTCTGGTTCTCACCGGTGCCGATCCTGGTGGCGCTGTGCATGTTCATGCTGATGCGCGCGCTGCGGCGCGAGCCCGATATCTCGCCGTTCATGTACGCACTGGGGCTGGTGTTCCTGGGCTACAGCGGGCTGGCGATCAGCGTCTGGCCCAACATCATCCCGCCGGGGATCTCGATCTGGGACGCCGCGGCGCCGCCGCAAAGCCAGGGCTTTGCGCTGGTGGGGGCGCTGTTCATCATCCCCTTCATCCTGATGTACACGGTGTGGGCCTACTACGTGTTCCGCGGCAAGGTTCGCCACGGCGAGGGCTACCACTGATGGATACCCAGCGCTCAGGTCCGGGGACTGGCAAGAGCGCCGGCAACGACAGCTGGCTGCGCCGCGTCGGCTGGCTGGTGCTGATCTGGGCCGCCAGCGTGGCGGCACTCGGCGTGGCCGCGTGGGTGCTGCGGCTCATCATGCAGGGCGTCGGCTTCCGTAGCTGACGCCCCGCGCTCCGCTCAGTTGTCCTCAGAGCTGGAACGAGGCCTGGCCGATGCCATCGAACTCCGCGGTCACCAGGTCGCCCGCGGATGCGTCCAGGATGCCGACCCAGGTGCCCGTGGTGACGACCGTGCCGGCCTCCACGCGCTGCCCTTCGCGCGTGGCGTGGCGCAGCCAGGCGACCAGTCCATAGGCCGGATCGCCCAGCGCATGGGTGCCGCGGCGCTCGATCGTTTCCGCGCCGATCTGCACCCGGCAATGCTGTGTTGCCCAGTCCCGCGCGGCATAGTCGCGCCACGCTCCCAGCACCAGCGCACCATGGGCCTGCAAGTCGGCCAGCTTCAGCAGTGCGGGCGCGGCCACGTACTGCTGCCAGCGCGAATCGACGACTTCAATGGACACGGCCATCGCCTCGACCAGCGCGGCCGCGCCGGCATAATCCAGGCTGGCCGCTTGCTCGGCGTCGACGCCCTGCCCTAGCCGCAACGCAATCTCGGCCTCGATGCCGCGCCATGTGAAGGGCCAGTCGCCGGCGTGCGCGGGGCTGCTCCACACGCCGGCTGACGGAAGCTGCGCATGGGTCAGCGTGGCCTCGCGTGACGCCCCGCCGGATTTCCAGTAGCCGGCGCCGGCCTCTTGCCAGCCCAGCGAACGCGCTACGATGGACTGCACGGCGTAGGCCTGGTCTGCGTTCTCAAGCGCGGTGGCGAACGGCTCCGCATCGGCGCAGCGATGTTCACGCCGCGCGCTGAGCAGGGCCTGCGCGACGCGGTCAATATTGGATGCTGTCATGCCTTGGGTATTTCCTTGAATGAGGGATGAATATCACCCGGTGAACCGCTCCCGGCAAGCGCGCGCGCACGCCGCCGGGCGCGGACCGGTCTCAGGAGCCGCTTGCGCTGGCGGTACTGCCGTTGACCGCCGGCACGGCGTCGTCGTCGGCAGCGGTCTCGCCCATGGCGCGTCCGAAGGTTTCCGGCGCGAACTGCACGCTCAGCGCAAACACGGCGTACATGGCCGCGAGCATGCTGAACATCCCGCCAACGCCGTAGGTTTCGAACACGCGCCCACTGACCAGCGGCGTCAGCGCCCCCGCCAGCGTGCCGAGCGCCAGGATCAGCGACGTGCCGAACGCACGCACGTGGGTAGGATACTGCTCCGGCGCGAAGATCCAGATCGAGGTGTTCAGCAACACCACGCAGAACGTAAAGGCCGCGCCGAACAGCAGCACCAGCGCCACGTTAAACGTCAGGAAACCGAAGCACAGCCCGGCCGCGCAGGCCAGCCCCGCGCCCACGGTCAGCACCCGCTTGCGCGGAATGTGATAGCCGCAGTACGAGGCCGCGAGCGCGCCGAACAAGCTGCCACTCTGCATCACCATGGTGAAGAGGAAGCTCTTGGAGATGGTGTAGCCCTGCGACATCAGGATGGTCGGCATCAACGTCAGCACCGAGATCTGCGCGCCATAGGTCATGGACACCGCGATGCCCAGCGCGATCGTGCGTCGTCCCAGCCGGCCCTTGAAGATATCACTCAACCGAACCTTGGCGCGCGGGGCCTCATCCTGCATTGCAGCCTTGATATACGGCGTCGGCTCGCCATCGAGCTTGCCCAGGCGGCCCGATGCAAGCACCGACAGCACCCGGTTGGCCTCGTCCACGCGACCCTTGGACAACAGGAAGCGCGGCGTCTCCGGGATGAAGCGCCGGTAGAACACGACGAAGAATGCCGGCAGCACCAGGCAGGCAAAGAGCCAGCGCCAGCTGTCCGGGCCCGGGAACATGGCGAAGACCGCCAGGCCAAAGGCCGGCGCCAGCATATTCCCGAATCCGCCGCTGCCCACGCTGACCAGGCCCACCGCGGTACCGCGGAAGCGGGTCGAGCAAAGTTCAGCCAGCATGGTGACGGCGATCGAGATCTCCCCGCCCAGGCCGATGCCGACGATAAAGCGGCCCGCCGCCAGTACCCCGTAGTTCGGCGCCAGCGCGCAAATGACGGCGCCCAGCGTGAACAGCAGCAGGTTGGCGCTGAGCATCGTGCGCCTGCCGTAGCGGTCCGCGATATAGCCGGAGCCGATGCGTCCCAGCGCGGCAGCACTGAAGGTCAGCGTATTGAGAAAGCCGATCTGCGCGACCGAAATTCCCCACTGCTCGCGCAACATGGGGCCGATCAGGCCAACGGCGTTCTGCTCGAACACATCGAACATCACGCCGAGCATGATCATGAAGATGATCTTCTTGTGCGAGGCCGTCACACCGATGCCGTCCATGGCCCGGTCGAGTTCGTGCTGCTGTGGGGAATTTGGCGATTGAACTACGGTTTCTGCGCCCATCTTTGTCTCCTCCTCGTTTCGAGGTTGTCGCGGCATGTCCGCGACCTTGTCGCCGCCGTAATCAGCTGGCGTTTGTAGAGCAGCAATAAAACTTCGTCCGGTGCGCGCTTATTCCAGCGCCGGCGTCGAGTGCGGCGGACGGCGCGCGCGCAGGACCTGCTCGGCCGCATACGCCAGCCGTATCAGCACGGGTTCCGTGAAAGGCAGGCCGAAGAACTCCAGACCGACTGGCACGCCCTGGGGCGCATTGCCGTCCGGCGCCGAAAATCCGGCCGGAATGACGATGGCCGGAAAGCCTGTTGCCGACGCAAGCACGCCGTTGCGGTCTGCCTGCGTCTCGCCGACCGGCACCACCAGGCGCCGCTGGTGCGGAAATGCCAGCGCGTCAAGCCGGTGCCGTGCCATCAGGTCCCGTAGCCGCTGGCGCAAGGCCTGCTGGCGCTGCAGGCGCTCGCGGTACTCCCCGTCCTGCCCGCTCAGGGCCACTGCGGTGGTCAGCGTTCCCGCCACGCTGGGATGCACCCCGCCTGCTGCGATGATGTCCTGCATCGATCGCACCGGCACGCCGGGGGGCAGCCCCGCCAGATAGGCATCGAGATCGCGTTCCATCTCGTAGTGGTGCACAAGCGTGGACGCCAGCAGCTCGTCCGGGCTGATGGCATCTTCGATCGCGATCAGCTCGGCGCCTTGCGCAGCGATGACGGCCAGCGCTTCCTGCATCACGGCGTTGACGGGGCGGTGCACATCCTGGTCGCCGAAGAAATGGCGCAGCACGCCGATGCGCGCGCCCTTGAGCCCGTCGCGGTCAAGGCTGGCGGCATAGCTCGCCGGGATATGGGGCGCGCCCTCGCTGGTGACCGGGTCGGCCGGGTCATAGCCGGCGATGACATCGAGCAGCAGCGCCGTATCGGCGACGGTGCGGGTGATCGGGCCGATGGTGTCCTGCGTCAGCCCGCAGGGGACCAGCCCGGCCCGGCTGATGAGGCCCATGGTCGGGCGCAGGCCGACCAGGTTGTTGGCCGAGGCCGGCGAGCGGATCGAATTGACACCGTCGGTGCCGATGCCAAGCAGGCCGAAGCTGGCGGCAATGCCGGCGCCAGTCCCGCCGCTGGAACCGCCGGGCGTGCGCGTCAGGTCATAGGGATTCAGGGTCTGGCCAGACAAGGTACTGACGGTTTCGCCACCAGAGGCAAGTTCGTGCAGGTTGGTCTTGGCCAGGACGATGGCGCCCGCTTCGCGCAGACGGCGGACAATGAAGGCATCGTCCGCGGACCGGTTGCCGCGCAGGCAGGCTGCGCCGGCGGTGGTCTCCATGCCGACGCACTCGATGTTGTCCTTGACCAGCACCGGAATGCCATGCAGCGGCGCCAATGGCTGCGCGGGATTGCGCTCGGCCATGGCGTCGAGGCGCGCGGCCTCTTCCAGCGCCTTTGGATTGCGCTGAAGGATGCTGCGCAGGGCGGGACCGTTCTGGTCATAGGCCGCGATACGGTCCAGGCATGCGCCGGCCAGCTGGCGCGCCGTCAGCATGCCGTCGCGCATCGCGGCATGCGCGCTGGCCACGGTGGCTTCCACCACGCTGAACGGCGCGTGATGGTCCGGGTCGTCCGGCACCGGTTCGTATGAGTTTGTCATGAGGATCTTCCATGCGCCGGCAAGGGCGCGCGAAGTGTTGGCTAAATTATGGGCAGGCGGGGCCGCGGCACAGTGCCGGCGCCCCGCCTTGTCTTGCTATCGGTTGACCAGCTTGGCTGGCAGCGTCCAGATCGCGAAGGCGCCAAGGACCAGCATCCCGGCGATCATGAAGTAGGCGCTGTTGCCGCTCTGGGTCACGTCCCGCAGGTAGCCGATCATGTAGCCGCTGGTAAAGCCCGCGAGGTTGCCGATCGAGTTGCTCATGGCGATGGCCGTGGCCGCCGCCGCGCCGCTCAGGAAAGCCGTCGGCAGCGACCAGAACAACGGCGTGCAGGTCAGGATGCCGGCTGCGGCAATCGACAGGAACACCAGCGACAGCACGGTGCTGTGCATGACCCAGGGCAAGGCCAGGAAACCGATCGCCCCCATCATGCACGGGATGATCAGGTGCCAGCGCCGCTCGCGATGCTTGTCCGCACTGCGGCCGAAGAAGTACATCGCGACAATGGCCGCCATATACGGAATCGCGCTCAGCAGGCCGATATGGAACGGGTCGCTGACACCGGTCGACTTGATGAACGTAGGCAGCCAGAGCGTGATGCCGTACTGGCCCGTGACGTAGCAGAAGCAGATCAGGCTGATCAGCCAGACGCGCGGATCGGTAAAGACCTTGCCGACGCGTGCCTGCGGGTCCGCCGCCTTGACGTCTTCCGTCTTGGCCAGCTCAAGGACCTGCTTCTCTTCGCTGGTCAGCCACTTGGCCTTGGCAATGGAGTTGTCCAGGTAGTAGAAGCAGAAGCACCCCAGCAACACCGCCGGCACCGCCTCGATGAAGAACATCCATTGCCAGCCGCCCAGCCCACCCACGCCGGCCATGCTGCCCATCAGGTAGCCGGACAGCGGGTTGCCGATGATGCCGGACAGCGGCGAGCCCATGCAGTAGATGGCCATGATCTTGGCGCGCCGGTGCGACGGGTACCAGCACGACAGGTAGTACACGATGCCTGGCGTGAAGCCGGCCTCAGCCAGGCCCAGCAGGAACCGCAGCGTGTAGAACTGGGTTGGCGTCTGCACGAACGCAAAGCACGCGGAGAGTAATCCCCATGTGATCATGATCCGGCCGATCCAGATCTTGGCGCCGAACTTGTGCAATGCCAGGTTGCTCGGCACTTCGAACAGGAAGTAGCCGATAAAGAAAATCCCGGCGCCCAGCCCGTAGACGGTCTCGCTGAAGCCCAGTTGCTGCGACATCTGGAGCTTGGCAAAACCTACGTTGACACGGTCGAGATAAGCGATCAGGAAGCAGACCATCAGGAATGGCACCAGCCGCCAGCTCACCTTGCGATAGGTCGCATCCTCGAACGTCCTGATCTTTGTTCCTGCCTGCAGGGTCGTATCCACAGCGTCTCCTCTGTTTTTTGTCAGGTACGGCAGTGCTGCGCTGATCCGTTGCGATCAGTCCGGCGGGGGCATTGCGCGCGCGAGGCGCCTGCCCCCGTCTCTGATGGAAGTGGCTGCGTCAGGCGGCAGCCTTGAGCGACAGCGGCGTGGCGTGCGCGGCCAGATAGTCCATGGCGGCAACGGTGCCGCTTGCGGCGACCGGCACGCCCGAGATCTTCAGGCCCATTTCACAGCCGGCCAGCGTGGCCATCAGCGTGAGGTCGTTGCAGTCGCCCAGATGGCCGATGCGGAACATGCGGCCCTTGACCTTGCCCAGGCCGGCGCCGAGCGACATGTTGAAGCGGTCATAGATGTGCCTGCGGACCACGTCTGCATCGACGCCCTCGGGCATCATCACGCCGGTCAGCACCGGACTGTAGACCGCCGGGTCTGCACACTGGATCTCCAGGCCCCAGGCACTGACCGCGCGGCGGCAGGCTTCGGCCAGGCGCTGGTGGCGGGCAAACACGTTGTCCAGCCCTTCCTCCAGGATCATGTCGAGGGCTTCAGACAGGCCATAAAGCAGGTTCGTGCTGGGGGTATAGGGCCAGTAGCCGGTCCGGTTCATCTCGATGATCTCGTTCCAGCCCCAGAAGCTGCGCGGCAGCCGGGCCGAGCGGGACGCTTCGATGGCCTTGGGCGACACCGCGTTGAAGCTGATGCCCGGCGGCAGCATCAAGCCCTTCTGCGAGCCCGACACGGTCACGTCCACGCCCCACTCGTCATGGCGGTAATCGGCGGACGCCAGTCCGGAGATGGTGTCGACCAGCAGCAGCGCCGGGTGTCCGGCCGCATCGATGGCGCGGCGCACGGCGGCGATATCCGAGGTCACGCCGGTCGAGGTCTCGTTGTGCACCACGCACACGGCCTTGATCGCATGCGCGGTATCGGCGCGCAGGCGGGCCTCGATCATGTCGGCCCGCACCCCGTGGCGCCAACCCTCCACGCCCGGCAGGCCGAGGAACTCGGGACGGATACCCAGGTTCTCGGCCATCTTCTTCCACAGCGTGGCGAAGTGGCCGGTCTCGAACATCAGCACCGTGTCGCCGGGGCTCAGCGTGTTCGACAACGCCGCTTCCCAGGCACCCGTGCCGGAAGCCGGATAGATCACTACCGGGTGTTCGGTCTTGAAGATCTTCTTGATGCCGTCCAGCACCTTCAGGCCCAGCGCGCCGAATTCCGGGCCGCGATGGTCGATGGTCGGGTAGCTGATGGCGCGCAGGATGCGGTCGGGGACGGGGCTCGGCCCGGGGATCTGCAGGAAGTGGCGGCCGGCGGGGTGGAAATTGAGATTCAGCATGGAACTCCTCCTGTTGAGTTTTGAATGCAAAATACTTTACCAAAGGCGTGCTCGAAAAGCAGGGGAAATTTCATGGAATCTCCCTAGCGTTTACCCCGCTGTTCCGCGTTCCATAAGGGTTTACTTGTGTTTTTGAGTTTCTGTTAAGCGTCTGCTAAAATTGCATTCAATCAAGCCATAGGAAGTTTTGAATGCAAACCCAAGCCAATTCCGACACGGATTCGCCGGCCCGGGTACTCCCCAAGGTCGAACGGCAACGCTTGCACGACACCGTGGTCGCCCACCTGCGCACATTGATCGTCGAGGGTGCGCTGGAGCCTGGGCGCAAGCTCAACGAACGCGAACTGTCCGAGACCCTGGGCATCTCCCGCACCCCGCTGCGCGAGGCCCTGAAGGTGCTGGCGGCAGAAGGCCTGATCGATATCTCGCCCAATCGTGGGGCGAGCGTCTCGCGCCTGTCCGCGACGGAGATCCGGGACACCTTCGAACTGTTGAGCAACCTGGAAGCTTTCTCCGGCGAACTGGCCTGCGAGCGCATCACGGCCGTCGAACTGGCCGAAATCAAGGCACTGCACTATGCGATGCTGGCCTGCCGCGCCAACGAAGACCTGCCGGGCTACTACCGCCTGAACCACCAGATCCATGACCGCATCAACCTGGCGGCCCGCAATGCGGCGCTGCGCCAGACTTACCAGTCGGTGAACCGGCGGCTGCAGGCGCTGCGCTTCCGCTCCAACTACCGGAAGCCGAAATGGGACAGCGCCATCCACGACCATGAAGAGATGCTGATCGCACTTGAAGCGCGTGATGGCAAGCGGCTTGCCGCGATCCTGCGCCAGCACCTGCTGGACAAGCGCGACGCGGTGCTGTTGATGCAGGCGGGCGAGGCGGGTGAAGCCGACGGCACGCCGCAGGCATAGGACGCAAACGTCTTAGTCACCCAGTCACCTCAAGAATCCGAATAGCCCCATCAGCATTCTTTGCCCCGCTGTCACCACGGTGACAACCCCGGTTCTTACTCTGCGAACGCATTGCGGCAAACGCAATCCGCCAGGCTGCACTTGCCGCCGGCACACAACAACGCAGATGAACAGGGGAATGAAAAATGGCAGGGAACCTTGCACCGGGCAGGCTGGCGGGGATGGCGCGCGGCCGTGTGCTGGCCGGCACCGTAATCGCCACATTGGCCGCAACGCTGGCCGGCTGCGGCGGCGGCGATGACACCGCGACGACGGTCTCGCCGAACGATACCAACACCGCCAGGCCGTCCCCCGCGCCGGACCGTCCCAGCGGCCCGCGCGTGCTGCTGGTCGGCGTGGACGGCGCCACCTATGCGCAGGTGCAAGGCGCGATCTTGCGGCGCGAACTGCCCAACCTGGCCAGCCTGAACCTGGTGCCGAGCGCCACCGGCGGCATGCCCGGCACGATCACCGCCCAGCCGCCGCTGGACGCGCCCAGCTGGGCCTCGGTGCTGACCGGCGCGTGGGCCAACCGCCATGGCATCGAGGACGATACCGGCAGCGCCACGCTGCAGGCGCCCACCCTGTTCCGCTACCTGCGCGCGGCCGGCAAGCCCGGGCTGCAGCAAGGCGCGTCCACCAGTTCGCCGACACTGCCGGGCCTGCTCAAGGCCGAGCAGCAAGCGGGCATGCTCGATACGCTGGTCGACTGCGCCGGCGTGGATAGCTGCGTCACCCAGAATGCCTTGCAACAGGTGCGCTCCGGCTATGGCGTGGTGTTCGCGCAGTACAGCGCACCGGCGCAGGCGGCACAAGACAGCGGCTTCGGCAACGGCGCCTATGCCACGGCGCTCAGCGCCATTGACAAGGCGCTGGGCGAACTGCTCGCCGCCGTGGCCGCGCGCCGCCAGGGGCAGGCAGGCGAAGACTGGCTGGTGATGGTCACCACCAGCCACGGCCTGGATGCCACCGGCGCCACCACCACGGTGCCCACCGTGGAGAACCGTACCGCCTTCCTCGCCACCAACAAGACCCTCAACAGCGCGCTGGCCAAGTCCGGCGCCGCGGCACCGGATACGCCGGCGGACCTGTCCGCGCTGCCGACCGAAGCCGATATCGTGCCCACCGTGCTGGCCCATGCCGGCGTGGCAATCGACCCGGCCACCACGCGCCTGGATGGTTCGGCACTGACCACCGCCACCGCAGGCGTGCGGGCTATCGGCGCCACCATCGGCCAGTACAACGATACGATCACGCTGACCTGGCAGAATCCGACCGCTGCTACCGGCGTCACGCGCGTGCTGCGCGACGGCGTGGAGATCGCCACGCTGGGGCCGGACGTGCGTCAGTTCACCGACAAGGCCTTCAACATGGCCACGGGCATGTACCAGTTCAACTACACACTGGTGCGCAACAACGTGCCGGTGTCGTACCTGGCGCAGATCCACTACGTCAAGCCGGTCACGCTGGCGCCCACGCTGCTCAACGGGCTGGCCACGTACTTCAGCCTCGACAGCAAGCCGTTCACCGACGCGAAGAACGCCGCCACGCTCGGCCCGTGGGTGGCCAGCCTTGACGGTGGCACGCTGGCTGCCGACAACTTCAGCGGCCAGTCGCTGCAGCTGGATTCGCGTGTCGACAGCTACAAGCTGGTGCAAAACGCCGCCGATATCGCGCAAAGCCCGCAGTTCACCATCGGCTTCTGGTTCCGCACCGACTGCACCCAGGGCAACGGCACCGGCGAGCCCATCCTCTCCAACAAGAACTACATCTCGGGCGGCAACCCCGGCATTGCCATCGCGCTGTTCGGCAGCTGCGAGATCCGCTTCAACCTGGGCAGCGGCGGCGGCAAGCGCGACGACATCAACGGCATGAAGGTATCGGCCAACCAGTGGGCCTACCTGGCACTGTCGGTCGACGCGGCGGCCAAGCGCTTCAGCGCCTATGTCATCGATCCGGTGCTGGGCGTGCAGAAGACCGAGAACAAGGCCATTGCCAACACCGACGTCACCAAGCTGGCCGGCCTCGGCACCGGCTGGGGCGTGAACGACGATGCCACGCACAACTACGTGGGCAACAACCCTGGCTCGCTCAAGGGCGTGATGGGCTTCAACGACCTGGCGATGTGGACACGCGTGCTGTCGCTGGACGAGCTGAACACCATCACCGGCGCACGCCAGCCGCTGTCCACCCTGAACCCTTAAATCCGGGCGCGAACCCGTTTCGTCATGGAACGGGTTCCTCACCGGCCATGACCCTCCCCCGCCCGATCCCCTGCAGGAGATTGACACCATGACTTTCCGACCTTCCACCCTGGCACGGCCGCACTGGCTTGCCGCCCTGCTGCTGTGCGCCACGCTCACCGCCTGCGGCGGCGACTCCGGCGAGAGCCCGAGCGCCTCGCCCACCGCGGCGCCGACCACCCCGGGCGCCCCTGGCACCGGCGGCAACCCCGGCCAGGGGAACGGCAGCGACCGGCCTGGCGAAACGCCTGCCACCAAGCCGCAGCTGCGCTGCGCGCCCTGAAGCCGGGCCCGGCCTGTCTTCCCTCCCGAAACCACCCGGCACAGAATCCATGAATCCGCAAAGCAGACGCAACTTCCTCAAGCTCGCCGGCGGCAGCGCCGCCGCCACGGCCGCGCTGGCGGCCTTCCCGCCGTCCATCCGCCGCGCGCTGGCGATCCCGGCCAACAATGCCACGGGCACCATCCGCGACGTCGAGCACGTGGTCATCCTGATGCAGGAAAACCGCTCGTTCGACAACTACTTCGGCACGCTGCGCGGCGTGCGCGGTTTTGGCGACCGCTTCCCGATCCCGCTGGCGGGCGGCCTGAACGTCTGGCAGCAGACCTATACCAACGGCAGCACCACCCGCACCGTGCTGCCCTACCACCTGGACAGCAGCGCCGGCAACGCGCAGCGCGTCAGCGGCACGCCGCACTCGTACCCGGATGCGCAGAACGCGTGGGACCTGGGCCGCATGAACAAGTGGCCGACCTACAAGCAGACCCAGTCGATGGGCTACTACACCGAGGCCGAGCTGGACTTCCAGACGGCCCTGGCCAATGCCTTTACGCTGTGCGACGCCTACCATTGCGGCTTCCACGGCGGCACCAACACCAACCGGCTGTTCCACTGGACGGGCACCAATGACCCTAGCGGGGACAACGGCGGCCCGGTGATCGACAACAGCGGCGACTCGTTCACGGGCTCGAACAAGCCCTATACCTGGACGACCTACCCGGAGCGCCTGGAAGCTGCCGGCGTGAGCTGGAAGCTCTACCAGAACATGCCGGACAACTTCACCGACAACCCGCTCGCGGGCTTCAAGCAATACCGCGCCGCCAATGCCGCGCGCGGCAACCAGGCTAACGGCAGCCCCTACCCGGCCTACACCAGCGCCGACGACGCCATCAGCCCGCTGCTCAAGGGCGTGGCCAACACCATGCCCGACGGTGGCTTCCTGCAGTCGCTGCGCGACGATATCGCCGCGGGCCAGCTGCCGCAGGTGTCGTGGATCGTGGCCCCGGCCACGTACTCGGAGCACCCCGGGCCTTCCAGCCCGGTGCAGGGTGCCTGGTATACGCAAGAGGTGCTCAACGCCCTGACGGCAAACCCCGCGGTCTGGAGCAAGACCGTGCTGCTGATCAACTTCGACGAGAACGACGGCTTCTTCGACCACGTGCCGCCGCCGTGCGCACCCGCCTACGACGGCGACACGCTGGCCGGGGCGACCACGCTCGACCCGCTGGCAATGAGGCCGGAATACCACGTCGACAAGCATCCCTATGGCCCCGGCCCGCGCGTGCCGATGTACGTGGTGTCGCCGTGGAGCCGCGGCGGCTGGGTCAACTCGCAGGTGTCCGACCACACCTCGGTGCTGCGCTTCCTGGAAGCCCGCTTTGGCGTGGCCGAGACTAATATCAGCGGCTTCCGCCGCGCGGTGGCGGGCGACCTGACCTCGGCCTTCAACTTTGTCAGCCCAAACACCAACCCGTTGCCCGCTCTGCCCAACCGCGACAAGGCCGGCGCCGACGCCATCCGCGCCGCGCAGGGCGTGCTGCCGCAAGTGCCGCTGCCCGCGGCCGGCAGCCAGCAGATGCCGCAGCAGGACACCGGCACGCGCCCGTCGCGCGCCCTGCCCTATGAGCTGCACGTCAGCGCCCGCGAAGACGCCCGCGACCAGCGCGCGGTGTGGCTGCTGTTCAGCAACACCGGCACGGCGGCGGCGGTGTTCCACGTCTACGACCGCCTGCACCTGGACCGCGTGCCGCGCCGGTATATGGTCGAGCCGGGCAAGGAGCTGCATGGCAGCTGGGATGTCTTTGCCACCGACAGCGGCAAGTACGACCTGTGGGTGCTCGGCCCCAACGGCTTTCACCGCGCCTTCCGCGGCAACGTGGCGGCCGTGACGGCGGCGGGTGCCTGCGCGCCGGAGATCCGGGTCTGCTATGACATCGCCAACGCCGCGGTGTATGTGGACATGATCAACACCGGCAGCGCCCCCTGCACCTTCACCGTGGCGGCCAATGCCTACCGCACGGACGGTCCGTGGACCTATGAGGTGCCGGCCGGCATGCAGCTGCAGCAGCACTGGCCTGTGGCCCGCCAGGGCAACTGGTACGACTTCACCGTCACCACCGCGCAAGGCGGCTTCACGCGGCGCTTTGCCGGGCGCATCGAGACCGGCAAGGACAGCGTGTCCGATCCGGCAATGAGCCTCGCCGGCTGACGCACCAGCCGCCTGACGGGCATCACTGCGCCCGCCCCGGCCGATGGCCGCGGGCGGGCGTAGCCGTTTTGTCATATTGGCCCGCTAGACTGCGCGGTCTTCCGGACCTGTCCGGTCCGTTCCCCCAATTTCCCTGCGGATGACCATGCTCGGCGACCTGCTGATGACCTTTTTCGAAGTGGCGCGCCAGGGCAGCATCACCATGGCGGCCCGGCAGTTGCGCATCAGCCAGCCCACCGTCACCGGCCGCATCCGCCAGCTGGAAGAGACCTACGGCGTGGAACTGTTCCACCGTCGCGCCAGCCGCGTCGACCTGAGCGACGTGGGCGTGGCGCTGATGCCGGTGGTCGAGCAGCTGATGCAGCAGGAAGGCAACGCCGACTACCTGCTGCGCAATGCCGGCAACCTGCGCTTTGGCAATCTGCGCATCGGCGCCACCGGCCCCTACTACATCCTGCGCGCGGTGGCAGCGTTCCGGCAGCGCTACCCGGCGATCGACGTGAGCCTGGACATCGGCAACTCGCAGCAGATGCTGGAGGCGCTGTTCGAATACCGCATCGACGCCGCGGTGTCGTCGCACCCGGTGGACGACGACCGGCTCGCCTGCGTCCGGCTGGCGTCGGACGCGATGGTGCTGGTGGTCCATCCGGACCATGCGCTGGCGCGGCTGCCGCAGGTTGCACTGCCGCAACTGCGCGACAGCCACCTGCTGGTGCGCGAGCACGGCTCGATGACGCGCAAGGCCACCGAGACGGCGCTGGCCGCGTGCGGGCTGGAGCTGCCGCCGCACACCGTGATCGGCAGCCGCGAGGCCATCTACGAGGCCATCCGCCAGGGCCTGGGCGCCAGCGTGGTGCCGCTGGGCGAGGTGCCGCGCGACCCGCTGCTGCGCGTGGTGCCGTTCGCACAGGGCGCGCCGGTGCTGCACGAATACCTATACTGCCTGAAGAGCCGTCGCGAGACGCGGCTGGTCGGCGCCTTCCTGGAATGCGTGGCGCCCGAAGCGTCGGCTGCCGCGGCCCACGCCGCCTGAAGCCCGCATCCATAAAGCGCCGATGCCGGTATCGAAAAACTTGGGTCCTTCATCACCGCGCGGTCACCACGCCGCGCCAAGCTTGCCGGTTTCGCCAACGGAGCCATCCTGCATGCCCGCCGCACCCCGCCTTGCCCTGTTTGACCTGGACCACACCCTGCTGCCGCTGGACAGCGAGTATGAATGGGCACGCTACCTCGTCGCCGTGGGCGGCGCCGATGCGGCCGAGATCGATGCGCACAACACGCGCTGGCTGGCCGCCTACCAGGCGGGGCGCCTCGATTTTTCCGCCCATGCGCGCTTTGCCCTGGGCCTGCTGGCGCGCCACCCGCGCCAGCGCCTGACGCAATGGCGCGCGGACTTCATGCGCGAGGTGATCGTGCCCGCCATCCAGCCGGCCGCGCTGGACCTGCTGGCCCGCCACGTCACCGCCGGCGACCTGTGCTGCATCGTCACCGCAACCTGCCGCTTTGTCACCGAACCGATCGCACGGCAGCTGGGCGTACCCCACCTGCTGGCGGTGGAGGCGGAACACGACGCGCACGGCGAGTTCACCGGCGCGCTGGCGGGCGTGCCGGCCTTTGGGCCGGGCAAGGTGCTGCGCGTGATGGCGTGGCTCGATACGCTGGGCATTGCGCACACGGCGCTGGCGCAGGCTACGTTCTACAGCGATTCGCGCAACGACCTGCCGCTGCTCGAAAGCGTCGGCCATCCGGTCGCCGTCAATCCTGACGCCGCCCTGCGGGACACGGCCAAGGCACGCGGCTGGCCGGTCCTGCAGCTGTTCGACACGGCTGGCGTGCCGGCCGCCTGATCCCATGCACCCGCGCGCCCGCTTCCCCGAGTATGACCAGCTGCTGACCTTGCTGGATACGGGCAGCCACGTGCTGGATACGCGGGTGGTGTGCGAGACCACCGTGCAGGGCCGCCGCTTTGCCGTGCATGTCGCCGCGCTCGGCAGCCGCGACCCGGGCGCCCCGGCGATCGGCATTTTCGGCGGCATCCATGGGCTGGAGCGCATCGGCACGCAACTGGTGCTGGACTACCTGCGCTCGGTGCTGTGCCGCCTTGCCTGGGATGAGTTGCTGCACCGCGAACTGCAGGCAGTGCGGCTGGTGTTCATGCCGATCGTCAACCCCGGCGGCATGTGGGCCGGCACGCGTGCCAACCCCAACGGCGTGGACCTGATGCGCAACGGCCCGCAGGATGCCGATGCGCACGTGCCCTTCCTGGCCGGCGGCCAGCGCATCGGCGCCTGGCTGCCCTGGTACCGTGGGCCGGCGGGCGCACCGATGGAAGTCGAAAGCCGCGCGCTGCTGCGCGTGGTGCAGGAAGAGCTGTTGCCGCGCCCGCTCAGCTTTGCGGTGGACTGCCATTCCGGCTACGGCTGGCGTGACAGCATCTGGTTCCCTTACGCGCGCACGCACCGGCCGATGGCGCACCTGCCCGAGATGTACCTGCTCAAGACGCTGTTCGAGCAGGCCCACCCGCACCACGGCTATACCTTCGAGCCGCAAAGCCACCAGTACCTGCTGCACGGCGACCTGTGGGACCACGCCTATGACCTCGCGCCGCACGGCAACCTGTTCCTGCCGATGACGCTGGAACTGGGCTCCTGGCTGTGGATCAAGAAAAACCCGCGCCAGCTGTTCTCGCGCGAGGGCATCTTCAACCCGATCAAGGCGCACCGCACCGCGCGCGTGCTGCGCCGTCACGTCAGCCTGTTCGACTTCCTGGGCCGCGTCGCCTTTGCGCCGGACCGTTGGCTGCCGCGCGGCGCGCAACGCGATGAGCTGCTGCAGCAGGCGCGCGCGCACTGGACGGAGCCCAAGCCATGAGCCGATGGGTATTCTTGCGGGGATTGACGCGGGAATCGCGCCACTGGGGAACATTGCCGGCGCAATGGGAGGCTGCCGGGCTGGGACGTCCGCTGCTGCCGGACCTGCCGGGCAACGGCGCGCTGTCCGCGCAGCCGGCGCCCTGGAGCGTGCGGGAGATGGTCACGGCGGTGCGGCGGCAGTTGTCGGCCGCCGGTGTGCCAGGACCGTACCGCGTGCTGGCCATGTCGCTTGGCGCCATGGCCGCGACCGAGTGGGCCAGCGCGTATCCGGAAGAGATCGACAGGCTGGTGCTGGTCAACACCAGCATGCGGCCCTTCTGTTCGCCGGCGCAGCGGCTGCGTCCGCGCAACTGGGGCAAGCTGCTGCGCGTGGCGCAGCGCTGGCACGATCGCGCGTACTGCGAACGGACCATCCATGCCATCACGTGTGCGCGCGCCGATACGCTGGCAAGCGATATCGCACGCTGGCAGGCGATTGCCGCCGACGCGCCGGTGTCCCGCCAGTCAGCGCTGGCACAACTGCTGGCCGCGGCCCGCTATCGGGCACCTGCCGGCGCGCCGCACTGCCCGGTACTGCTGCTTGCGTCGGCAGCCGACCGCCTGGTCAACCCGGCATGTTCGGCACACATCGCGCATGCCTGGGGTGCGCGATTGCTGACGCACCACTGGGCGGGGCATGACCTGCCCCATGACGATCCGCAATGGCTATGCGACGCTGTCGCACGCACTGTGTCAGGCCTCGACTAGCGCTTCCTCGACCGGCATGGCGCTGGTCAGCAGCGCCGCCGCGGCGTCGAGCCGGTCCGGCGTGCCGAACAGCCGTGCACTAATCAAGCCGTTCTGCAACCCGCCATACACCACCTGCGCCAGTTGCTGCGGGGGCACCGGATATGGCACCTTGCGCTGCGCGGCGGCGCGCTCGAACAAATGGGCCAGCCATTGCTCATTGAGGCGGATAAAGTCCTGCATCGCGGCACGCACGGTGTCTGGCAGCATCAGCACGTCGGCCGACAGCATGCCCACCAGGCAGGCCTGATCGGTACCGGCGCCCGTGCGCAATGGCTCGAGGTATTGCCGCGCCTGCTCGGCGGGTGGCAGGCTGGCGTCGATCGCCCGCAGGCGGGCCTGCCTGCGGGCGCTGTATTCGTGCACCGCTTCCAGCACCAGGTCGTCCTTGGACGGGAAGTAGTAATGGATGCTCGAGGTCTTGACCCCGACCAGTTCGGCCAGGTCACGGTAGCTGAAGCCGTTGAACCCACTGCGGCGGATCAGCACCAGCGCATGTTCGACCAGTTGCTCGCGTACGGATCGGGTGTTCATGGCAACAGCTCCTCGTCTTGCCGCCGTGCCGTTCAGGCCGGCAGCGTTTGTGCGATCACGGTGATGAGGGACCCGCTCACAAGGCAAAGTCCTACCCATCCACCAAGGATCACCGCAGTGTCACGCCAACGCATGATCAACTCCTGAGGCCGGGGCGCAAGCTTGCGCCCCGGCGGTTTTCAATGGCCGGCGTGAAGCCGGCCGGCTATCAGGCGATGGCGCCGTCGGTATAGGGGTCAGCCTTGCCTACGCGCGCACCGTCGGTGTACGGGTCGAAGCTGCGCGACGGCTGGGCCGACACGCCGCTGCGGTCCAGGCCGGCTACCGTACGGGCACCGTCCGTGTACGGGTCAGCCTTGCCAACGCGCGCACCGTCGGTGTACTGGTCAAAGCTGCGCGACGGTTGGGCCGACACGCCGCTGCGATCCAGGCCGGCTACGGTGCGGGCACCGTCCGTGTACGGGTCGGTCTTGCCAACGCGCAAGCCGTCGGTGTACGGGTCAAAGCTGCGCGACGGTTGGGCCGACACGCCGCTGCGATCCAGGCCGGCTACGGTGCGGGCACCGTCCGTGTACGGGTCGGTCTTGCCAACGCGCAAGCCGTCGGTGTACGGGTCAAAGCTGCGCGACGGTTGGGCCGACACGCCGCTGCGATCCAGGCCGGCTACGGTGCGGGCACCGTCCGTGTACGGGTCGGTCTTGCCAACGCGCAAGCCGTCGGTGTACGGGTCAAAGCTGCGCGACGGCTGGGCCGACACGCCGCTGCGATCCAGGCCGGCTACGGTGCGGGCACCGTCCGTGTACGGGTCGGTCTTGCCAACGCGCAAGCCGTCGGTGTACGGGTCAAAGCTGCGCGACGGCTGGGCCGACACGCCGCTGCGATCCAGGCCGGCTACGGTGCGGGCACCGTCCGTGTACGGGTCGGTCTTGCCAACGCGCGCGCCTTCCGTGAACGGATCGAACTTGCCGGTGCGGGCGCCATCCGTGAAGGTGTCGAACTTGCCGGCGCGGAAGGTGTAGCCGTACTTGTCGCCGGTGAAGGTGCTGTCCTGCACGCCGGCGGCTTGCGCCACGCCGCCAGCAAGCGCAGCGGCTAGGGTGGCGGCGGTAATCAGGGTCTTGGTGATCTTGGTCATGATGGGCTCCTGGGTGCGATATTTCGGGATCGCGTCAATTCGGTATCAGTGGCTGTTGCAGTCGTTCTTCCGATCCCGCATCTACTAGTAGATAGATAACCAGTTTCGAAAAAATGACCGCTTCCGGTCATGCAATGGGATCGCCACGTTTCCACCTTGTCTTGCCTTGTTGCTGGCGGTGCAGCGCTTCCATGGGTCTTATACTATCTACTACTAGGTAGATAGTCAAGGAAAAACATTTCTATCGGCCCGATAGCCTTTCCATTTCTGGCGCTATGCCATTGTTTTAAAATGGCTTTCTGCAATTGCCAAGTAGCCTGCGACGCATCGGCAGCCCGCCATGAGAAAAGCCGCCATGCAGCTTGCGCCACATGACGGCTTCAAACGCGCCACTGATATCGCGCGAGGAAACTCAGCCGGCGACAGCGGCCATCAGCGTGTCGGCCGCGGCCTCGACCCGGTCGGACGTCCCGAACAGGCGCGCAGCAATCAGCCCGCTCTGCAGCGAGCCGAACACCACCTGCGCCAGCCGCGCCGGCGGCACCGGGAACGGCGTACTGCGATGGGGCTGGGCGCGCTCCAGCAAGCCGGCCAGCCATTGTTCGTTCAGCAGGAAGAAGCCCTGCAGCATCTTGTGCACCGACTCAGGCAGGCACAGGGTCTCGGTCGACAGCATGCCGCACAGGCAGATCTGGTCCGAGCCGCAACTGGCGCGGAACGGCGCCAGGTAGATGGCGGCCTGCTCAGTGACCGGCAGGCTGGTGTCGATGGACCGGATGCGCTCGGCCAGGCGGGCGCTGTATTCCTTCACCGCCTCCTGGACCAGGTCCTCCTTGGCCGGAAAGTAATAGTGGATGCTGGAGGTCTTGACCCCTACCAGTTCCGCCAGGTCGCGATAGCTGAAGCCGTTAAAGCCACGGCGTCGGATCAGGACAAGGGTGTGCTCGAGCAGTTGCTCGCGTACGGATTGCGTTTTCATGAAAGCAGTGTATCTACGCGAAGATAGACGCTCAAGTTGAAATGCCCCGGGGCTGGGGTAATTCCCTAGCCACGGGGCATGTGCTTCATACAGCTTAACCAGGCAGGACCTGCGCGGCGAAGGTGATCATCGAGCCACTCGTCACGCAAAGCACAGCCCATCCGCCAAGCAACAGGATGCTGTCACGCAAACTCATGATGGACTCCATCGGACGGCAGTCGCCAGGACCGCCGCCGTAAGGTTATTGGCCGCCGGCCTGTCGCCGGCAGCAATCAGGCCAGGGCGCCGTCGGTATAGGGGTCGGCCTTGCCGACGCGCGCGCCGTCCGTGTACGTGTCGAAGCTGCGGGCCGGCTCGGACGAGACACTGCTTCGGTCCAGGCCAGCCACGGTGCGGTAGCCATCCGTGTAGGGATCGGACTTGCCCACCCGTGCGCCATCGGTGTACGGGTCGAACTTGCCGACGCGCGCGCCTTCCGTGAACGGGTCGAACTTGCCGGTACGTGCGCCTTCCGTGAAGGTGTCGAACTTGCCGGTGCGGAAGGTGTAGCCGTACTTGTCGCCGGCGGCGGTGCTGTCCTGCACGCCGGCGGCTTGCGCCACGCCACCGGCCAGTGCTGCAGCAAGGGTGGCGGCGGTAATCAGGGTCTTGGCGAACTTGGCATTCATGATGGGCTCCTTGGTGGCGATATTTCGTCAGTCGGTATCAGTGGCTTCCAGCCGGTCGCTTCACAGGCTCACATCTATCTACTAGTAGATAGATTTCCGGGCCTGAAAAAATGACCGCTCAGGTCATGCAATGGAATCGCCACGATTCCGCCCATTGTTGCTGGTCTGCGGCGGTGCAGCGGTGCCATGGACTGAATGCTATCTACTACTAGGTAGATAGTCAAGGCAAAAATTTTCTATCGCCGCTATAGTGACGCCCGGTTCGCTCCATGGGCGCACCGCACATCACAGTGATGGCTGGCAGTAAATGAACATTTCTTCACTTGAATGCCATGGCCTGCTAGCCTGAAGAGGACATCCCGACCGACACTGCGCCCATGCCTTCCGGCCCCCGCCCCGCTCATCCGCCGGCCCGCTACCGCTGGCTCGCCGCCGCCGTAGGGCTTGGGCTCGCCGCCGGTGTTGCGCGGCATCTGCTGTTTCGTGCGGTGGAGCGCAAAGCCTTTGTCACCCCGATGGATGAAACAAGCGACGCCGCGCCACCGGACAATTCAACCCCTACGGTGCGCCATGCCACGTTCGCCAGCGGCGACCGGATCCTGCACGCCGCGTCCATGCCGGCTGCCGACCCCGAAGCGCCGGCATTGATGGTGTGCCATGGCGACAACGAATGCCTGTCTGACTGGGCACCGGTGCAGGCCATGCTGGCCAGCGCGGGCATTGCCTCCTACGTGTTCGATTACAGCGGCTACGGGCACAGCACCGGCCGGCCCAGCGTGCGCCGTCTGCGCCAGGACACGCTGGCCGCATACCGTGATTTCATTGGGGTCACGCCGCAAGCGGAACGGCGCGTGGTGCTCGGGCATTCACTGGGCTCCGGCATCCTGCTGGACGTGGCGCGGCGTTTCGATCCGCAGCCCGATGGCTATGTCATTGCCGCAGGATTCAGCTCGGCGCGCCTGGCCGCGGTGCAGACCGGGCGTGTGCCCGCGTGGGCCGCGTGGGCCGCGTGGCTGCTGCCGGATCCGTGGGACAACGCCGCGCGCGCCAGCAAGCTGGAACGGCCGCTGCTGGTGGTGCACAGCCGTGACGATGCGGTCATCGTCCCGCCCCACGCCGAACGCGTGGCCAACTCTGCCAGGCATCTGCATGCATTGATCATGCACGATGCGATGCCGCACAACGCGGCCATCCTTCCCGAGCATATCGCAGCGTTCTGGCCGCCGATCATGCGCTTCGTGCGCGCGCAGGACGGCAATGCCGCGCAAGCGGTGTTGGCGGGAGACGACACCAGGCAGGATGCAAGACAGGAAGGCAATTGGCGCGAGGCCGGGAATGGTGCTGACACGCTGGCCACTGCAGGCGGCAAGCGCAGGCAATAAGGCCGCAGCGTCGTCACTGCGTAAATACAACACGGCCGGGCCCTGGCCGATTAATCTACCTCAGACTGTCGCAATCGGCAATCATCCTTGTGGGCGAGGCGCGACGACGAGGTGTCGGAGGGACTTTTTGCCGATTTCTTGTCTATATTGGTCCTCATGGCAAAAACATCGCAATTTCGCTGTTGACAGCACTGGAGGTACTGCCATGCGTTGGCTTGCAAACTTGTTCAGTCCGCCGACCCCGGAAAAAATCGCCGAAAGGGAACTGCAAGACATGAGGCTGACGCTATTCCAGGCCGAGCGGCGCTTGCTTGAGGCGCAAATGCAGGTCGCCTACTACCGCGACATGGTGGCATTCCTGGAGGATGTCTCGTCCCAGGGCGTGGAAGACGTGGTCGACAAGCGCCGCGCCACCACGTCGCCCACGCCGCCCATGCAGGACGTGCCGGCACGCACGCCCGGCCTCACCACGGTCCCGATCGTTCCGTCCGCAGCCTGACGCGGACCGGCCCGCGCCGGGGCATGCGGCAGGGCTGGCCCTGACCTGTGCGATACTCGCGCTGCCTGACGCCCATAGGGCGCAGGCGCACTGTCCACAGGAACCGGCCCATGAGCGAACTGCTGCCCGCGATCGAAATTGAAACCGCACCCAACCCGGGCTGCGCCGTCATCTGGATGCATGGGTTGGGCGCCGACGGCGGCGACTTCGCCCCGGTCGTGCCTGAGCTGCGGCTGCCGCCCGCGCCCGGCGTGCGCTTTATCTTCCCGCACGCGCCTGCCATCCCCGTGACCTGCAACGGTGGCTATGTCATGCCGGCCTGGTATGACATCTACTCCCTGGATGAAGCGGGCCGCCGCGCCGATGAAGCCGGCATCCGCACTTCGTGTGAAGCGATCCGCGCGTTGATTGCGCGCGAGAACGCACGCGGCATCCCGACCGATCGCATTGTGCTGGCCGGGTTCTCGCAAGGCGGCGCCATCGCCTACACCGCCGGGCTGGCGCACGCCGAGCCGCTGGCCGGCATCGTCGCGCTGTCCACCTATATCCCCGCGCCCGCGACGCTGGCTGCCGAAGCCAACGCCGCCAACGCCACCACGCCCGTGTTTGCCGCCCATGGCACGCAGGACGAGGTGGTGCCGCTGCAATTGGGTGTGGCCGCACGCGATTTCGTGCGGGCGCGGCAAAATCCGCTCTTGTGGCACACCTACCCGATGGGACATTCGGTCTGCCTGGAAGAGATCGCCGACATCGGCGCATGGCTGGCAGCGCGTTTTGCGCAGGCCGGCAGCGCGCAGTCCTGAGCCGCCCCCCTGACCAGATGATCGCCGGCCGCTGCGCCGCGCATCGCACCCAAGCCGTAAGCATGACCCTCGCCCCGCCGCACAGGATCGATTTCAATACCCGCAAGGCGCTGCTGTTCGCGCTGGCCGCCGAACGGCTGTCAGCCTTCTACGAGCATCGGCAATGGATGACCGACGCCCAGGGCGCCACCCTGGCTGGCGAGTGGCTGTCGCGCTCTAAGCTGCAGCTGCCGCTGTCCGAGCGGCGTCTGCTGTCTGAATTGAGCGACCAGTTTGCGCGCCAGCTGGCCGAGACGCTGTCACGCGAGGCCGGCCTGTATGCCGCGCACGAGATGATGGAAGCGCTCGATCCGAACTACCAGTCGGCATTTGCGTACGACATGCTGGAAGAATGCGAGCGGCTGCTGCGCGAGCATGGCGTGACTGAATAAGGGCGCTCCGCACGGGTCGGCACACAGCGGCAGCGTTTGCAAAGGTTGACAATCGCCTGACGCACGGGCGCGTAAACTCCGCGCACTGATGACGCCCCCTTCCCGCCTACCATGGAACGCAAGCACTGCCTGGCCTGGATTGCGCTGAGCATGATCGCAGCAGCCTTGCTGACGCTGCTGTGCCTGATCCTGAATGACCACGCCCAAACGCAGGCCGCCAGACGGGTCGAGCAAATGGCCACCCGCGTAAAACCCGCGGGTGCTGGCCTGATCCGCGCGAATGCCCCGTCCCAGCCCCAGCCATCCGAGCGGCCTTCCCCGGCCGTCAGCGCCCGGCACTGAGCAGCTCCGGGCGCGTCCCGGCCCGCAACCTCAGAACGACGACCAGGTAGTTAAGAAGGAAAGCGATGCGGGCCGGAGCGCGGGCTTGAGTGTAGACGCGCGCTCCGGCCGCAACTGCAAAGAATTGACAACGGCTTCGGGCCGCGATGCTTCAGCCGCCCTGCTTCGGCCACGCCATGCCTGCCAACGCAGCCAGTGCCTGGTAGGACGTTGCCAGGTGATAGGGCGAGGTCGATGGCATCTCGGCACGAACCACGTCGCCGGACGGCGCCAGGCATTCATGCCAGCCCTGTGCATGCAGGAAACGGCTGCGGAACTGGCCGGCCCACTCGGCAAGCGTAGCCAGTGACTGCGCCTCGCCATGCACGGCCAGCGCGCGGGCAAATTCGGTCTGCGCCCAGATGCGCTCAGTGCCGTCCAGCAGCGCGCCGTTCGCCTCCAGCGCGGCGCTGACACCCAGCGTGCCGGCAGCCACGCCATGCTGCTGCGCGAACGCGAAGGCCCGGCGCAAGGCATCGGCCAGCGGCAGGTCGCCAAACAGATCGGGCTTGCCCATCACCAGCGAAAACCACTCGAACTGGTGGCCAGGCTCGATGCGATTGTCCGCGCTGCCTTGCGGCAGCTCAGCGACACAGCCGCTGGCGGGATCGACAAAGCGTTCGTGCACGGCCATCGCGATCTCGCGCAGGCGTTCCGCGTACCACTCGTCCCCGGTCGCCTCCAGCGCCGCCAGGTAAGCCTCGGTCAGGTGCATGATGGGGTTCTGCAGCACGCCGGCGCCCTTGGGCCGGAAATGCTCGGTGAGCGCGGCGTAGTACAGGCCTTGTTCGTCAGCGAAGCGGTCCTCGACGATATCGACGGTTTCATCGAGCACGTCGAGCGCATCCGGGTTGCCGCACCGCGCGTGGTAAGTGGCGCAGGCAAAGATCACGAAGGCGTGGGTGTACAGGTCGCGCGTGGCATCGAGCGGTGAGCCGGCCGGGTCGACGCTGTAGATCCACGCGCCCTCGCCGTTGCCGAAGTAGGCCTGCAGCGAGCCGAACAGTGTGTCGGCATGCGCCTGCTTGCCGGCCAGCGAGAACACATAGAGCTGGCGCGCGCAGGCCATGGCGCGATAGCGGGACGGCGACAGCGGCGCGGCGCTGGCGCCGTCCAGCGCCTCATACGGCAGCAGCAGGTCGGCGTTCCAGCCGCTGGCGGTCCACAGCGGCAGCACGGCGGCATCGTAATGTGCCGTCAGGGCGGCGATCCGTTGGTTGAGCTCAGGCGAGATGGGCATGTTCGGGCGACGAAATCCGGGCGCGGCGAAAGCCGCAAAGGCCGTATCTTGCCATGCCGCGGCCGCAAGACAGTCATGGCATTTACGGCGTCCAGTTGCTAGCATCAATGCTCCCCACCCGCGAATGGGCGACTCCCGGGAGATTCCCATGTCGACTTTGCCCCTCACGCTGACTGACGATCACCGCACTCTGGTGCTCCACATCCTCGAAGATGCACCTGGCCAGTTCACCTGGCGCATCTTCATGGAAGAACGCTGTGGCGCCGCAGACGAGGATTGCACGGTCGCGGCACCTGCCAGCTACCACTCCTACGCAGAGGCCGAGGCCGCCTGCTGGGCTGCCGGCAACGGCATGCTGAACGGTCCGCGCGCCGCAGGCGAACTCCGCGCCACCTGATCTGTCCGCGGCATCGCGTAACCCTTGCACCAGGCGCCACGCGTGTCCTAGTCTGGAAGCGTGGCAGTGGCAACGCGGGGTATGCATTACCCGCGATTTTCCGTTCCGGCCACGCCCGGGCACCGTATGCTGCCCGGGGCGCTTCCTGCCACCTGCCTGTCATATTCCTGGCCTTAACTGACCTGGTCGCCATGCCGCCACTAGAAACGGGCACGGTGGGCAAGGCCGCAGGAGCATGCAATGGATAAGCCGGTCGTCACTCCGCAGCGCTTCGTTGAGCTGATGAACGAGCGCCTCACCAAGCATCCCCTCTTCCGCGAGGGCATGCGCGTCTATGCCATTCCGCAGCACACCGACCATCCGCGCAGCCTGGTCTGCGTGGGGCCGCGCGGCACCGAGTGCGTATGCGCCACCATTGAAAACATCGTACGGGGCGAATGTGAGGTATTCCCCGACATCGACCAGGACTGGCACCGCCCGCCCAAGGCTGGTTCCCACACCGAGATGCGCGCGCGCTGAGTTGTCCCGGCGCGCCTTACGCGTATGCCCAGCGGATGGCATGACCAGAACGTGACGTACCGCGGCCACCGCATCCATGTCGCGTCGCTGCGCTATGGCGGCCAGCATGACGGCTGGTGGACGCTGCGTGCGGAAGTCTGGCAGCACGGCACCAGGCTGGCGCTGCCCTGCCCGGCCGCGCAGATGCACTTCGGCTGCGCGGCCGACGCCACGCGCGCCGGCATCGCCTGGGGTCGCGAGGCCATCGACGCGCGCATCGCGGGCCTGCACGATGCCGAGGACGCGGCGCTGCAATAGCGCCGCTTCAGCCCGTCACACGTCAATCGCGGTATCGGACTTCACCTTGCGGCGCAGCTCGAACTTCTGGATCTTGCCGGTGGAAGTCTTTGGCAGGGGCCCGAAGTAGACCGCCTTGGGCACCTTGAAGCCCGCCAGCAGCGTGCGGCAATGCGCGATCAGCTCCTCCGCGGTGACGCTGGCACCGTCCTTCAACTCGACAAAGGCGCACGGCGTCTCGCCCCATTTGGCATCGGGCTGGGCCACCACGGCCGCGGCCAGTACTGCGGGATGCCGGTAGAGCGCGTCTTCCACCTCGACGCTGGAGATGTTCTCGCCGCCGGAGATGATGATGTCCTTGCTGCGGTCCTTGATCTTGATATAGCCGTCGGGCATGCATACGCCCAGGTCGCCGGTATGGAACCAGCCGCCGGCAAAGGCCTCGCGCGTGGCCTTCTCGTTCTTGAGGTAGCCCTTCATGCAGATATTGCCGCGGAACATGATCTCGCCGATGGTCTCGCCATCGGCCGGCACGGGCTGCATGGAATCGGGATCGAGCACCGCCACCTGCGACTGCAGGTGGTAACGCACGCCCTGGCGCGCCTTCTTGACCGCGCGGTCCTGCTCGGACAGCGTGCTCCAGTCGTCCTGCTCGGCGCAGACCGCGGCCGGACCGTAGACCTCGGTCAGGCCGTAGACATGGGTCAGCTCGAACCCCATCGCCTCCATCTGCGCCAGCACCGCCGCCGGCGGCGGCGCGCCGGCCACCATGCCGCGCACCGGGCCGCGCACGCCTTCGCGCCACGCGGCGGGCGCATTGACCAGCGCGGTATGCACGATCGGCGCGGCGCAGTAGTGGGTCACGCCCTCTTCGCGCATCAGGTCGAACACCAGCTTGGGCTCGAACTTGCGCAGGCACACATTGACGCCGGCACGCGCCGCGACAGTCCACGGGAAGCACCAGCCGTTGCAGTGGAACATCGGCAGCGTCCACAGGTAGACCGGATGCTTGGGCAGGTCCCACTCGAGGATATTCGACACCGCATTGATGGCCGCGCCGCGGTGGTGGTAGACCACGCCCTTGGGGTCGCCGGTGGTGCCGGAGGTGTAGTTCAGCGCGACGGCCTCCCACTCGTCGGCCGGCATTTGCCATGCGTATTCCGGGTCGCCTCCAGCCAGGAACGCTTCGTAGTCGGTGTCGCCGAACGGCGCCTCCTGCGGGCCCAGCGCGTCATGCACGGCGATGACCTTCAGGCCGGGGATTTCCAGTGCCATCTGGCGCGCCAGGTCGGCAAACTCGGTATCGGCAAGCAGCACGCGCGCCTCGCCATGGCGCAGCATGAAGACCAGGTTGGCGGCATCGAGACGGATGTTCAGCGCATTGAGCACGGCACCCGCCATCGGCACGCCGAAATGCGCCTCCACCATGGCCGGCGTATTGGGCAGCAGCGCGGCCACGGTGTCGCCCTTGCCGATGCCGGCACGCGCCAGCGCGCTGGCCAGGCGGCGTGCGCGCGCATAGGTGTCGCGCCAGTTCTGGCGCAGCGGGCCGTGCACGATGGCCAGGCGCTCGCCGTACACCTCGGCGGTGCGGACCAGGAAGTCAATGGGAGTAAGCGGCACGAAGTTGGCCGCGTTGCGGGCCAGGCCGCTGTCGAAATCGGTGGGCATTGCTTGTGTCTCCGCGTGTCTGGCACCGTTGGCGGCGGGGCCGCGCAACAGGCCGCGTGATGCTGTCGTTACGCTGCCAGGATGCAGCGATGGCCGGGGCGAGGTGACCATTGTCCGCGCCATCCGGCGCTGTCACTTTTTCTGGCACAAGGCTATCATCGCACACGCTGACGCACTGTCGTCCAGACGACAAACCTGCCGCAAACCCGCGCCAGGCAAGGCTTACATGATTCTTACAGGGATGCCGCCAGTCGCGTGCGCCCATGCCATGAGCGAACCCGCAGACCCGATTTCCGCCCCTGCCGCAGTGCTTCCCGGTCACGCCTGGTTCTGTGCGCTCGCGCCCGAACACCAGGCGCTGGCCGCGCGCGAAACGCTGCTACAGTCCTTTGCCGCGGGCGCCCTGATCGCCCGGCGCGGCGAGCCCTCGCGCCACTGGATCGGCGTGGACAGCGGCCTGATCAAGCTGGCGGTGTACACCCCCGACGGCCGCGGCTGCACCTTCTCGGGCGTGCCCGCCGGCGGCTGGTGCGGCGAAGGCAGCGTGATCAAGCGCGAAGACCGCCGCTATGACGTGATCGCGATCCGCGATTCGCAGGTGCTGCTGGTGCCCGAGCCGGTCTTCAACACGCTGCTGGCGCAGAGCCTGCCGTTCGCCAGCTTTGTCGTGCGCCAGCTCAACGAGCGCATGGGCCAGTTCATCGCCACCGTGCAGAACGATCGCCTGCTGGGCGCGGATGCGCGCGTGGCACAGGCGATCGCGCAACTGTTCCACCCGGACCTGTATCCGCGCACCAGCCCCGTGCTGGAACTGTCGCAGGAAGAAATCGGCCTGCTCACCGGGCTGTCGCGCCAGCGCGTCAACCAGGCGCTGCGCCGGCTGGCCGATGACGGCATGGTCCACCTGTCCTACCAGAGCATCCGCGTGACCGACCTGCCACGGCTGCGCCACTTCGGGCTGTCCGAGCTGTAACGCCGCCGTCACCAGACGCCGCCTGCGATCAGCCGGACCCACTCCGCAGCCTTGCGCGGCCCGTGGAATCCTGCGACAGTTACCGGCCGCACCCCCGCCTAGCTTCCGGGTTGTTCTTCGCATGCCGCTTGTCAGCCGTCACCACTTCCGCTTTGCCCGCCTGCGCTTCCCCTTTGCCGTGCATGTACAAGCCCTGCACGGCCTAGCCAGCCTGCGCGACGCCAATGCGCGGCGCGAGGTACGGCCCGGCGACCCGTTCGTGGTGCACGCCTTCGCCCACTTCGACTGCGACCTGCCGGGTACCTGGCAGCAACCCTGCGCCATCGTCCTGACGGCCGTCCCGGACAGCGAATGCCCCCGGCTCGCCGGCAAGCCCGCCGACAGGCCCTGGTCGCGCCAACTTGCCAGCCTGGTCTTTTCCCGCCCCGACACCGACTGGAACGCCGAGCGCCTGGCGGCGCAATGGCAGGTGCCGGCACGCGTGGTGCGCGCCCGGCTCTTTGCCGAGGGCGAGGCGCTGCATCCCTTGCTGCGCGAGCAACGAGCCGCCCATGCGCTGCACGCACTGGCCAGCGCCGCCGGCCCGGTGCCCTCGCTGGACCTGCTCGCCGCGCATGCCGGCCTGCGCTCGGCCAGCGCGCTGGCGCGCGGCTGGCAGAACTGGTTCGGCATCGATGCCGCGCGGCTGATGGAGGATTGCGGGGCTGGCAGCCGCACGCCCCCGGCAACCTGGCCCGGCTTCGTACCGGCGGCTGCCTGACAATCTGCGCTCCGACAGCTACCCCTTCGCCACACGACCTTCAGCCTGGACGCCGCATGGTGACGGGTTCACGATGGCCACCAGGCAGATCGCGCGTGCACTGCCTGCCGTGGGCACGACCAATGCGTTCTGGGACATGACCGTTTTTCCGGTGGACAGACCCGCACCAGCCGTGCGCAGGGAAGAGGCAAAAAAATACCCACAGCCGGGTGGTAGTGGGTAACGAAAGTGACGCGGGCACGTCGCGGAACAGCCCACGGCTCGAATCTTCGCACTGCGGTTCCGTGCGGCCAATAATCTTTCCGGACTAGTCGCACCCCCGCCCCGGGTGCATGGACAAGCGCCCGGGATTCTTGTCCAATGGCTTTCGCCCGCTGCCCCTCCTCTTGCCAATGCCCCACGCCCGACTGCTGCTGATCGACGACCATACCCTGTTCCGCACCGGCCTGCGCCTGGTATTGGCCGACAGCCCCAGCGTGGCGCAGATCATCGAAGCCGGCTCGGTCATGCATGCGGTGCAGGACCATGGCGGCGCGGCGGTCGATATCCTGCTGCTCGATATCCAGATGCCCGGACTGAACGGCATCGAGGGCGTCAAGGTGCTGCGCCGGCATTTCCCGGCTGCGCGCATCCTGATCGTCTCGGGCACATCGGGCCTGGAGATCATCCCGGCTCAGGTGCGGCGCGAGATTGCGGGCTTCCTGCCCAAGTCCGCCGATGCGCGCGAGATCGAGGAAGCCATTGCCTGCTGCCTGGCTGGCGGCACCCATTTTTCCGGCGAGACCGATGCCGGGGCTCCGCCCCCCGCGCCCTATGCCGCCAGCACGCTCACGCCACGACAGCTGGAGGTGCTGCACCAGCTCACGCTGGGCCGATCGAACAAGGTCATTGCCTACCATATGGGCCTGTCCGAAAACACCGTGCGCGTCCATGTCGCCGCCATCCTTGGCCATCTTGGCGTGGTCAGCCGCCTGGAGGCCATCCTCGAGGCCCAGCGCCGCGGCCTGGTGCAGGCGGCGCGATGACGGCGGACCCGGCCACACCAGTACGCAAGCGTCTGCGCTGGCTGCCCCGCTACGATGAACCGCGGCTGCTGGCCGCCCAGATGACCCTGATCGACCAGAGCTTCAGCAGCGCCATGCTGGGCTGCTCGCTGGCGGCGTTGATCCTGGCCGCGGGCCTGACCCTGACCGGCAACCGGCCCGGCGCCCTACCCTGGGCTTGCGCAATGGCCGTGGCTTGCGCCATCGCATACTTCGGACGGCTGCGGCTGCCGGGGCGGCTGACCGAGGCCGGCGCGGCGCGCTATGCGCGCGGCATGACCGCCATGCTGACGCTGATCGGCGCGCTGTGGGGCCTGGTCGCGTGGCTCTACCTGGACGTGCGCATGCCGGCGGTGGTGATCTGCATCCTGTCGCTGATCGCCGGCATGAGCGCGGCCGCGCTCGCGGTGTTCTCGGCATGCCTGCCGGTGGCGATCGGCTTCTTTGTTCCGGCGATCGTGCCGGTGTGGATGGTGTTCCTCGCCACCGGAGATCTCGAATACCTGCCGATGTTCCTTGGCACGCCGCTGTACCTGTGCGTGCTGCTTGTCTTCGCGCGCAACTATTCGCGCGTGGCGCGGCACGCAATCGCGCTGCGCTTCGAGAACGTGGAACTGATCTCGCAGCTGCGCGAGCAAACCGCGCGCGCCGAGGCCGCGCAGCACGCGGCCGAAGAAGCCAGCCGGGCCAAGTCGGTGTTCCTGGCATCGGCCAGCCATGACCTGCGCCAGCCGCTGCATGCGATGGGGCTGTTCCTGGTATCGCTCGGGCGTACCGGGCTGGATGAACGGCAGCGCCAGCTGGTGGCGCATATCGAAGCCTCTTCCGGCGCGGCACGCGAGATGCTGAACTCGCTGCTGGACTTCTCCAAGCTGGAAGCCGGCGTGATCACGCCCCGCGCGCGGCCGTTCCGCCTGCAGCCGCTGCTGCACAAGCTGGAAAACGAGTTCGCGCCACAGGCCGATGCGCGCGGGCTGGTGTACCGCACCCGCGATACCACCGCCACGCTCTACGGCGACCCCACGCTGGTCGAGCTAGGAGGCTGCGCGGCAGAAGCCAAATCGGCGAAAGATCGAGGACAATACGGGCATGGCTGCCAGTTACCTTCCTTATCAACCCGACCAATCCTATCTGCTGCCCCCTTCTCTGGAAGAGTG
>NZ_QKWJ01000079.1 GCF_003353055.1 Cupriavidus lacunae | reverse complement strand
CAGCACTGCTAAAAAGCAATAGATAAATACTAATTTACATGGCTACATAATAGCCTCAAAAATAGCCGAAACCCAGCGCCGAGGCGGGTTCCGGCCATTTGGGAAGTCAAAGTTCGGGTTAGAGATGAAACGCGCCAGCCCTGAATCCGTTGTCATGTTTTTTGTAAATCTCAATAGTTCAGCCGAGAGTGCTACGCCAGCCCCGAATGCCTTTGCCTGGTAGGCTTACTGTGTCATAAAAGAACTGTAGCAATAACATGTCGAAGCGCATCGTGATCATCCAGGGACATCCAGACCCATCGGGCCATCACCTGCTGCATGTGCTGGCCGACGCTTATGCTGAAGGCGCGACCGCGGCAGGGCACGACGTACAGCGCATCGAGGTGGCGAAGCTCGACTTCCCCCTGCTTCGCACGCAGGTGGAGTTCGAGACCGGCGCATTACCTCCCGCTTTGAAGCAACCAAGGGAGGACATGCGCTGGGCGGAGCATTGGGTATTTCTGTTTCCGCTCTGGCACGGAACCATGCCAGCGCTGTTCAAGGGTTTTCTCGAACATATCTTTCGGCCCGGCTTTGCCATGGAATACAGGAAGGGAGGGTTCCCGAAGCGACTGCTCGCTGGCCGCTCGGCGCGCATCGTCGTGACCATGGGAATGCCGGTGCTGCTGTATCGCTGGTACTTTGGCGCATATGGGGTTCGCGGCTTTGAGCGCAGTATGCTGAGCTTCGCCGGGATCAAGCCGATCCGCGAGAACCTATACGGGCTCACCTTTGCCGACGAGAGGAAACGTGCCTGCTGGATCGAGAACATGCGCGCACATGGTGCGCGCGGGAACTGACCGGAGCTTGGCAGGCATATGCATTGAATGTCCGTTTCTTGGCTGCGGATCATCGCCAACGGTCGGAGACGACCAGGGCATCGGCACCGGAATCGGCCGCACGCAAGGCGTGCGGCATCGGGGACGTCCTTCAGGATCACCTTGCCACCCCAGGGCGGCGCCTCGATTGCTCGCACCTGCCATGCCTTGATGTAGATCAACCACGGCTCCGCAGGAGAGGATACTTTAAATATAGAGGCCGCACTTATCCAACAACAGACAAAACCGCGCTTGGGCTTGTGTTCAGTGGGAAGCCCTTGGACCTCCCTGGTGTTCATTCTCACCGGTCTTGCGCTCCGAGGACCTTATGCTCCGCACTCTCAGGCGCAGGGCGGCAAATGGGCGCTATGCGTGAGGGTACTGACCAAGCAAGGAGGGCAACATGTTCAAGCATCTATTGCTGGCGGTCGACGGTTCTGCGTTGGCCGAAGCGGCCTTCCACAAGGCGCTCGTATTGGCGCGCGAAATGAACGCCCGCGCCACCGCGGTGCGAGTCTGTCCGAATTACCACGTGCTGACCTATCAAGTTGAAATGCTGGCGGACACCCGCGAGGAGTATGTCAAGGCGGCGGGGGAGGAAGCGACGCGATACCTGACTGGCATTGCACGGCAGGCCGACACCGCCGGTGTACCTTGCGAAACGACCTATGTGGTCAACGATCACCCATACGAGGCCATCATCAAGACCGCCGAAGACAAAGGCTGCGACCTGATCGTGATGGCATCGCATGGACGGCGCGGTGTACAAGGCTTGCTGATCGGCAGCGAGACGCTGAAGGTCCTGACCCATAGCAAGATCCCCGTGTTGGTCTACCACTAAAGCCATGGCATCCAGGCACGTCCGCCGTTCGCCGGAAAAAGACAGCTTCTCGCTGAGCATCAATCCAATGGACAGTGCGCCACGGCAGGATATCGAGCCAATACCCGGAGCGGCCTCTTGCATCGAACTAGTAGAGCAAGGAGAAACGACGATGGAACTGCTCGTGGAACAAGTGGAAGTCTGGGTGGCGAGCATCCCGGACGAACCGGGTGGGCTGGCTGGGGTCTTGACAACCTTGCGCGATGTGGGGGCCTACTTGCAACTCATTATTGCACGGCGCAGTCCAGACAGGCCTGGCGAAGGCGTCGTGTTTGTCACGCCGTTGCAGGGTGATCGCGAAATGGTGGCGGCTGCCGTCGCCGGATTCAATATTGCGCAGAAGCAGCACTGCGTTCGCGTCCTGGGCAGCAATCAGCCAGGGCTTGCCGCTGCATTGACCGAGGACCTTGCCAAAGCGGGGATCAACCTCCGTGGCTTTTCAGCGGCGGTAATTGGTACACAATTTGTCGCCTACGTGGCCGTTGACTCGCAGGCAGAGGCGGACCGGGCAGCGGACGTCCTCAAAGCCGTTGCTTGAAGGAGCGCGCATGACGCGCTCGCGATAGGTATCAAGACGCGTTGCGTGCCCCGGTTTGCGCGACGTGCACAACGCCACGGATTCGATTAGCGAATGCACCCCCGCGACAGACCAGACTCGCGCCCGATCTCATTCAGCGCCGAGTTGGTCTGGACCGAGGCGCAGATACCGCCGGCTTGCCGGCCGCCAGCGTTGGCTTTTTTGCGCAAGGCGGCCACACGATAGCGCATTGCCTGCGCCTCTTTGTTACCGCCGGTGACCTCTTGCCTCAGACCAGCACGTGACGTGTCTCCAGAAAGAAGCGCTGAATCTCTTGTTCGATGTCCGGATCGATCATTTTGTCCGGCTGGTTTCCGTTCGGGCAGGCAAGCCTTGGGGTCGTTCCAAACAAGCGACAAATCAGGGGGCGCTCCGAATACACGCTGCATCCCTTGGTATCGAGATGAGGGCAACTCAGGTTTGCCAGCGCAGTCTCGTGCTCGGCATCGCTCTTAACGGGAAGCCTCGACATCTCTTCCGTTGAGGTCGTCACAGGACCACAACAGTCATGACATCCAGGGGTGCACTCGAATGTGGGAATTTGTGAGCGCAAAAATCTGATCGTTTGACTATTCATTGGTGCAGGTATCAGACAGTGGGCCAAGGGCGAGCCGAGGCAGCGGAGGTTGCGCGCTACGTTCATCCCAACTGTACGCCGCGATCTTTTTTAGCTACCGTTCCCCGGCAGTAATCCGAGGAACTCAGACGCCTCTTGCATCGCGCTCTCGGCCAGCTCACGGGCTTCCTCGCCTCCGCCGGGCGTCATCAGGCCGGCCAGTGCTGCGTAGAGCAAGTGGATCAGGTCCACGGCACGGTGATACTGTTCGTCGCTCATCTCATTCTCTCTACGAAGCCATCGAGCCGTGTCGCCAGCCCAGGTTTGCGCAACTTTCGCAATGCCTGGGATTCCAGTTGGCGGATGCGCTCGCGCGTCAGACCGAACTGCGCGCTGATTTGATCCAGCGTGTAGTCGGTCTGCAGCCCAACGCCAAAGCAGCGTCCGGTCGATGGCACCTGATGTTTCGTCGCAATCCGGAAGCTGATCGCTCAGCTCACCACGCGTCAGGAAACCGCGCTCTTTGCCAAGGGCGATCAGCGCAAGCAGGTTCGCGCGTAGGTTCGCGCTCATTTCATGAGCGCTCACGCGCGATCCCGCGCCTCGCTCCCGCCTGAGGCGTTCGCAAACGGCATCATTTCTGCCCCAAGGCGACAGCCAGACCGTGACTTCGCAATGGGACTGGCCAATGGCTGTGCCTGATCGGGCCGCCGTTTCAGTTGCCTCCCTGACCGGGAAGACGTTGCACGAGCCAGATCAATGCCAACATGACCGCAACGGCCCAGAGCGTCACGATCACCAGCGCCGCAACGTGGCTGACGGGGCGGTGGGCGGATGCCGCGGCCGCCGCGCGATGCTGGCGCATTACCTCGACCGGAATCCACCGTATTGCCAGCAACAAGCCCAGCGGCACCACCACCACGTCATCCAGATAGCCGAGCACCGGAATGAAATCGGGAAACAGGTCAATGGGCGATAAGGCATACGCGGCGACCGGCAAGGCCAGTGCTTTCGCATACCATGGCGTGCGGGGATCTTGAGCGGCCAGCCAGACGGCGTGCACATCTTCCTTGACTGCGCGAGCCCAACGCCGGGAACGTGCGATCAAATGAGCCAGAAGATCCCGGCGCCACAAATGCAGACGCACATCGTCCAGCACCGGAACCGCAGCGAGGGCAAGCAACAGGGTTGCCAGCGCAAGCGTGGCGCTGAACCCGACGTGCTTGAACCCCAGGGCGCCAATGACGCCGCCGGCAAAGAACAATACGACAAGCGTGATGAGTACCTGTAGCTTATGCCGATTGGCGAGCACCGGCGGCTTGCTCGAATCGGCCCTGGACAGGTTCCAATAGAACAGCTTGCCCAGTTCGATACCGATGTCGGTGACCATGCCGGTCACGTGCGTGGTGCGGATCTCGGCATTCGACAGCTTGGTGACCATGGCATTTTGCAAGCCCATGATGAAACAGAGCACCATGACCGTTGCCGGCACGAACAACCATTCGTGGTGCTCGAGATTGCTGCCGAGCAGGCCAAAACACACCAACAACAAGGCTTCCAGCATGAGCGGCAATGCGTATTCGCTATGCAGTCGCTCGCGCCGAGCCCAGTTGATCAGTACCGCTGAGCAGGCGGCGCCCGCCAGGAACGACAGCAAGGCCCCGAGGCCGTCCAACATCAGCCAGAAACTGCCAAGCGCCAGGTTGTCGGCCATGGCGGACACAACGCCCGACATGTGCGAGGTGTACTGCTGCACGGCCAGGAAGCCGCCTGCGTTGGTCGCTCCGGCCACAAACGCCAGGTAGCAGGCCAGTTGCCGATTGCTGCTGGGACTGCGCTCCTTCCCAGTCAGCTTGCGCAAGTACAGGATAGGCATGGTTGCGTTGGTAAGGAGGCCTGTGCGCGCGGGGGCGGTGTCAATACCGGACCTGCGGTCTTGCCAGCTTCGGCCAGGCCGCACGGTCCGAAGCAAGGCGTTCGCCGCGTTTCAGGCGGCGAGCGGCCGCGCTCAGGCTTAGCGAATGCGCGGTTTCCAGGATGCGCGCTCGCGCCATCAGCGCGTGCAGGGAGGGCAGCTTGTGCGCCCCTTTCCAGGCAAACAGCGTGTAGTTAGAACTGTCTTCGGAAAGAGAAATCGACATCGACTGGCCGAACACGGTGCTGACTTCCTCCAGGTAAAGCGGGATATCGGGATCGCTTTCGAGAAAATTCGCGACCAGCACGCCGGTATCGGCCAGGCGGGCATGACAGGCGGCATAGAAGTCTGCCGTCCCCAGCTGCACCGGCATGCCATCGGCCAGGAACCCGTCCACCAGGATCACGTCCGGTCGCGCATCCTGGTTCGCAACATAGTCGGCGCCATCTGCGCAAACCACCTCAAGTCGTTCGTCGTCCTGCGGGATCTGGAATTGCTCGCGCAGGGCGATGACCGCCGGATTAATTTCAATTGCCACGATCTTGGTGTTGGGCAGATGCCGGTAGCAGTACTTGGCAAGCGAACCGCCACCCAGGCCGATCATTGAGATCCTGGCGGGGACTGGGTGCAACAGCAGGAATCCCATCATCGTCCGGGTATAGCCCAGCACGAGCTTGTCGGGATCCTTGCGCGACATGAAGCTCTGGGTGGCGAGCGCGTCGAAATGCAGGGACAGGGCGTGCTGGGTTTCCAACACCTTGGGCGTACCGTCGTGGCTCGCCTCGGCAAGGAACTCCAGGTAGGCGTCGAAGGAGGTGCGGTCGGCATGCATAGCTCAGGTTCCATCAAAGCGCCTTGGGGAGTGCCTCTCCCCGCAACAATGCCGCGATGGTGACGACAGCGGCGGCCTCATCCACTCCGTCCGCCTGGATGCGTATGTGCGTTCCCGCCCGAGCGGAAAGGCGCATGACCTCCATCACGTGCTTGGCGTTTGCAACCCAGGGGCCACTGGTGAGCAGGATCTCGCACTCAAATTGATTGGCCGTGAAAGCCAGCCGTGCGGAATTCCGGCCTTGAAATGCGTTCCCAGCAGTTACCTCTATCGTCACTTCTACCACTGCGCCCCTCATCAAAAAAGTGGTGCCCCCAAAAGACTCGTTTGCGCGGGACCGCGCGCACTACCAGCATGCACAAAAGTGCCGGAGGCATGCCGGCGCATCTTCGAGATGTATATAATGATAATACCATTATTATATGATGACATTGTTAGACGCATGGAATCCAAGACCGCCCGCCTGACCGTATTGATCGATCCGGAGAAGAAAAAAGCCTTTGAGGCGCTCTGCGCCGCCCAGGACCAGACGCCATCCCAAGTCGTTCGCCAGATGATTCGCGACTATTTGCAGCAGTACGAGGTGGACTACGCCACCCGGCCGACGCTCGGAGCGCCAAGGTCAGTGGCGAAGGAACGCGGGTGATGCAGGAAGGGGCCAGCCGGTGCCCACGCTCAGGTGCACACCGCTGTTGCCAGGGCCGGATCACTAGCGCCTTGTGGCACCGGTCTGCCGGACGGCGCTTAGTATTGCGCGAAGGATCTCTATCGGCGGCGGTGGACAGCCCGGCACGGTTATGTCTACCGGGATGACATTGGCGACACGGCCGCAGCTCGCATAGCTCTCCCCGAAGATCCCGCCAGTACAGCCACAGTCGCCTACCGCCACCACCAGTTTCGGCTCCGGGGTTGCCGCATAGGTGCGCAGCAGGGCCTCTTCCATATGACGCGAAACGGGTCCCGTCACCAGGAGCATGTCGGCATGGCGCGGGCTTGCGACGAACTTGATGCCCAGGCCTTCGATGTTGTAGTAAGGATTGCCGAGTGCGTGGATTTCCAGTTCGCAGCCATTGCAGGAGCCGGCGTCGACCTGCCGGATCGTCAGCGCCTGCCCGAGAATGTCGAGCAGCTCCCGGTGGATGCGCTGGATGGAGGCGGCCTCGTCCGCCGCGCCGGGCGGAGCAGGCTCAGTAACGATGCCGGTATGTGCGATCTGCCTGAGGATTTTCCACATCAAAGATCGTGCCCCGAATAGCTGAGGTTGAAGGATTTGTTGATCAGCGGAAAGTCCGGCACGATGTTCCCGATGATGGCATGCTCCAGCACCGGCCAGTTCTGCCACGACGGGTCGTGGCAATGGCAGCGCAGAATGCGGCTGTCATCGGCAAGGTCGAGCGCGACCAGGACTTCGCCACGCCAGCCCTCCACCCATCCCACCCCGATAGCGGCCCCGGCGGGCGCTTGCGGAACGATTCGCGTGGCACCCTCCGGCAGGCCTGCACAGATGGCACGGATCAGTCGCAGCGACTCCAGCACCTCATCGAATCGCACCGCCACCCGGGCGGCGACATCGCCGCCGCGGTGCGTGGCCACTTTCACGGCGAGGCTATCGTAGGGCCGCCAGGCGTGGTCGCAGCGCAGGTCCGCGGCGCGACCGCTGGCGCGTCCGGCCAGGCCGGTAAGCCCAAGCCGGGCGGCAAGCTGAGGCGTGACGCAGCCTGCTCCAAGAAATCGGTCCTGCAGGCCCGCATGTTCGTCGTACACCGCACGCAGCACGCGTACTTCCCGCTCGATGTGGCCGCACTGCTGCTCCAGGCGCTCAGCCATGGCTGGTACCAGGTCTTGCGCAACGCCGCCCGGTACCACGGCGTCCATCATCAGCCGGTGGCCGAAAGCCTCTGCGGACAACCGCTGCCAGTCTTCGCGCAGGCGCGAGAATTGCGCCAGGCCGAAGGCCAGCCCTGCGTCATTGCCCAGCGCCCCCAGGTCACCCAGGTGATTGGCCACCCGCTCTTGCTCAAGCATCAGGGCGCGCAGCCAGTCTGCCCGCGGTGGAGGCGCGCAGCGCCAGGCGGACTCCAGTGCCATGCAATAGGCCCAGGCATAAGCCACGGTGGAATCGCCCGAGACCCGGCCGGCCAACCGGTAGCCCTCGGGCGGCGCCAGTTCCATGAAACGCCGCTCGATGCCCTTGTGGGTGTAACCCAGGTGTTCCTCCAGCCGCAGCACCTTCTCGCCGACCACCGAAAAGCGGAAGTGGCCGGGTTCGATGATGCCGGCATGCACCGGCCCGACCGCGATCTCGTGCACCCCGTCGCCCTCCACGCGCACGAAAGGATAGTTGGCAGGCAATATGCCGCCGGTGGCCGCACCCGCCGGCGCGCCGCCTTGCAGCGGCCGCGCCCCTACCGGCCACAGGCCGTGGTCCAGCCAGGGCCGGCCATCGCGGCTGCCCTGCACGGTGATACCCACCAGGTCGGTCATGGCACGCTGCATCCGGCCCGCGCATGGGAATACGCCGGCCAGGTCCGGCACGGCGGGCGCGATGCCATCCAGCCGCAGTTCGAGCCACATCAACCCCCGCGGCGTGGCGTATGTGACGCATGCCGTCAACGCACCGCCGATGGCACTCCGATCAACGCCCCACAGCGCAACGAGGCGCCCGCCAGCGTCCGCCACCGCGCGGGCCGTGGCCGACCAGCCGTCTGGATCGACCCGGCCATGCCAGACTGGCAGCGGCGCGGGCAGCCGCTCCAGGTTGAGGCCGGGATCGGACAGTGTCATCGGTTCAGCTCCCAAGCATTGCGGCTGCCTGCCGGTACCAGGTGTCGAGATAGGGCGGAATATAGAGGCCCAGCATCAGCCCCAGGGCGAGGTGCGTGAACACCGGGACCAGCGCTGGCGGATGCGCCAGCGGCATGAGCGTGGTGTCGCCGAAGACCATCGGCTGCACCCGGCTGAACACCGCGGCGAACGCCAGCCCGAGTGCCAACAGCAGGAAGGGCGTGGCCCACGGCTGTTCGCGCATGGCGGTGGTGACGATCAGGAACTCGCTGGCAAAGACCCCGAACGGGGGCATGCCCAGGATGGCGAGCACTCCTACCATCAGGCCCCAGCCGACCGTGGGACTGACACGGATCAACCCGCGAATATCGTCCATGACTTGCGTGCCCGCCTTCTGCGCGGCGTGGCCGACGGCGAAGAAGATCGCTGACTTGACCAGCGAATGCACCGTCATGTGCAGCAGGCCGGCATAGCTGGCGATCGGCCCGCCCATGCCGAAGGCGAAGGTCATCATGCCCATGTGCTCGATGGACGAATACGCGAACATGCGCTTGATGTCGCGTTGCCGGATCAGGAAGAAGACAGCCGCGACCACCGATAGCAGGCCGAACCCCATCATCAGGCGGCCGGTCAGATGGTTGCCCAGCGCCGCATCGGTCAGCACCTTGCAGCGCAGCACGGCATAGAGCGCCACATTGAGCAGCAGACCGGAGAGCACGGCGGAAACCGGGGTTGGCCCCTCGGCGTGGGCATCGGGCAGCCAGTTGTGCAGTGGGACCAGGCCTACCTTGGTGCCATAGCCGATAAACAGGAAGGCAAATGCCAGCGTGATGATGTTGGGATCGAGCTGGCGCTTGACCGCGTCCAGGTTGGTCCACAGCAGGGCCCCGCCCTCCGGGCCGATGACCTGCTCGGCGGCCATGTACAGCAGCACCGTACCGAACAGCGCCTGGGCAATCCCCACCCCGCACAGGATGAAGTACTTCCAGGCGGCCTCGAGGCTCGCGGCGGTGCGGTAGACGCTGACCAGCAGCACCGTGGTCAGCGTGGCGGCCTCCATCGCAACCCACACGATACCCATATTGTTGGTCGTCAGCGCCAGCAGCATGGTGAAGGTGAAGAGCTGGTACATGCTGTGGTACAGGCGCAGCCGCGGCGGCGTCATCTTGCCGTGATCGTGCTCCACCCGCATGTATGGCCGCGAGAAGATCGAGGTGGTCAGGCCCACGAACGCGGTCAGCGCAACCAGAAAGACGTTCAGGGGATCGATATAGAACTCCCGGTCCCATGCCAGCATGGGACCATCGGCGACGATTTGCACTGTAAGCATGCAGGCGGCGAGGAATGTGCCCAGGCTGAACGCGACATTGATGTCGCGTGCGCGCTCGCGATGTCCCGTCAGCGCCAGCACCAGCCCACCGGCGAGCGGAAATCCGAGCAGAAAGGCCAGCGCGGTCAACTCAGTCCTCCTTCAGCTTCTCAAGGTGACGGATGTCCAGGCTGTCGAACTGCTCGCGGATCTGGAACATGAACACACCCAGGATCAGCACGCCAATCAGCACATCCAGCGCGATGCCCAGCTCGACCACCATCGGCATGCCATAGGTTGCGGCGGTAGCGGCGAAGAAGAGGCCATTCTCCATCGCCAGGAAGCCGATGACCTGTGGCACCGCCTTGGAGCGCGTAATCATCATCAGGAAGGACAACAGCACGCAGGCCAGCGCAATGCCGAGCGTGCCGCTGGCCAGCTTCAGCGACAGCCGCGAGATCGGCATGGTGAGGTTGAAGGCAAAGATCACCACCAGGATGCCGATCAGCATGGTGGTGGGAATGTTGATCAGCGTCTCGACGTCCCGGCGGATCTGGAGACGATCGATCACGCGGTGCAGCAAATAGGGGATAAGCAACACCTTGAGTATCAGGGTCAGGACGGCCGACAGGTAAAGGTGCGGCTGGCCCGTCACGTAGCCGACGACGGCGGTGGCCAATGCCAGGGTCGCCCCCTGCAGCGTGAACAAGTTGATCAGCGACAGGATCCGTCGCTGCGAGATCATGGCGAAGGCGAGGATCAGCAGCACCGCGCCGAGCAGGTTGACGAACTGGGTAAGGAGCGCAGTCATTGTTCTGTTCGTCAGTGAGCCAGCAGCAGGTGGACCAGCATGCCGATCACCGCCAGCAGAAAGGCGGTGGCCAGGAACTCCGGCACGCGGAAGATGCGCATCTTGGCGCTCGCCGTCTCCAGCGTCGCGAGCAGGACCCCACCCACGATGAGCTTGAACAGCAGCGCGGGCAGCGCCAGCAGCATGGCCAGGGGGGCTTGCGCTTCAGCGATTCCCCACGGAAAGAACAGCGCCAGGCCGATGCAGGAATAGGCAAACAGCTTCAGGCTTGCCGCCCACTCAAGGAGCGCCAGATGCCGGCCAGAGTATTCCAGGATCAGCGCCTCGTGGATCATCGTCAGCTCGAGGTGGGTGGCGGGATTGTCGACCGGTATACGGGCGTTCTCGGCCAGGGATACCATGGTGAACGCCACGCCGGCAAACGCCAGGCCCGGATAGATGGCCAGGTCCCGGTGGGCAATGGTCTCGACGATGGTGGTGAGCGAGGTCGATTTGGAGATCAGCGAGGCGGAGAACAGCACCATCAGCAGCGCCGGTTCCGCCAGGAAGCCGATCAGCATCTCGCGCCGCGCGCCCAGCGTCCCGAAAGCGGTGCCGACGTCCATCGCCGCCAGCGAGATGAAGACCCGCGCCAGCGCGAACAGGCCGACCAGGGCGATCGCGTCGGCGGCCGGTGCCAGTGGCAGATCGGTGGACACGGTAGGGACGATCGCGCAAGCCAGCGCCATGCAGCCGAACACCACGTAAGGCGTGGCGCGGAACAGCGGCGAGGCATTGTCCGCGACCACCGATTCCTTGTTGAACAGCTTGTGCAGCATGCGATAGGGCTGCCAGAGGCTGGGCGCCGATTTGTTCTGCAGCCAGGCACGCCACTGATTGACCCAGCCGGTCAGCAGCGGCGCCAGCGCGATCGAGATCACGATCTCAAGCAGCTGTGACAGGATTCCGGTCGGGTTCATGCGGCCCTCATCACATCACGGCCAGCAGCGTGGCGGCCAGGGTCAGGAAGCTGTACAGCAGGTAAGCCGAGATGCGTCCCTGCTGCATCAGGCCGATCAGCCGGGCCAGGTACGACGCCAGATCGATCATGGGGACATACATCCAGCGCCAAAAATGGTCCGCCACTGTGACCCGGTAGTGCGGCTGCTCATCGAATGGCGTCGGCAGGTCGCGGCGCATCAGGAAAAACGGGTCAAATATCTGCCGGATCGGCTGACCGAAGCCTTCGGCAGTGTCCTGCATGCGCGCGGTGCCCCATGGGAAGCCGCAAGCCCAGGGCGGGCTGCGGCGAAGCCGACCGTGGTAGAAGCGGCGCACCAGCATGTAGGCGAGCGCAAAGCTGGCCAGGATGCCTGACAGGAATATGACCGGCCCGTAGCTCGCCTGGGCCAGGCCGTTCGGCGCCAGCAGCCAGCCGCTGGCCGCGGTCCGGGCGCCGAGTCCGCTCGCCACCAGTTGCTGCGTCACCGGATCGATCAGCTGGACGAACTGGGTCGGCAGCAGGCCAAGCGCGAGGCAGCCCAGCGCCAGCCACAGCATGCCCGCACGCTCCCAGCTTCCAGCGTCGTGCGCATGGGCCAGTTTGGGCTCACGCGGCTGGCCGAGGAAGATCACGCCGAAGAACTTGACCATGGTGTAGCCGGCCAGGGCCGCGACCAGCGCGATCAGCGCGGCGACCACCGGGATCAGCATGGTCAGTATTGGCTCCGGGAGACCCGGCGTGAACAGGAAGCTTTGCAGTAGCAGCCATTCCGAGACGAAACCGCCGAGCGGGGGCAGTCCCGCGCTGGCCAGCACGCCCAGCAGCGTCAGCCAGCCCACCCATGGCATATAGCGAATCAATCCGCCCAGCTTGCCGAGGCTTCTCTCGGCAGTGGCATGCAGCACGCTACCGGTTCCCAGAAAGAGCAGGCTCTTGAAGAAGGCATGGCTGGCGACATGGTAGAGCGCGGCCGTCAGGGCCAGGGCAGCCATTGGCTTCATGCCATAGGCTGAAAATAGCAGTGTCAGGCCCATGGCAACGAAGAGCAGGCCCATGTTCTCGATCGACGAATAAGCCAGCAGCCGCTTCATGTCAGTCTGTACCGCGGCGAAGACCACGCCGAACAGCGCGGTGGCCAGTCCAATAGCCAGCAGCAACCCGCCCCACCACCACAGACGCATCTGCAGCAGGTCGAAGGAGACGCGCAACAGACCATAGATGGCGGTGTTGAGCATGACGCCGCTCATCATCGCGGACACCGGTGAGGGCGCTGCCGGATGCGCCTCCGGCAGCCAGATGTGCAGCGGCAGGACGCCAGCCTTGGCGCCGAACCCGAACAGGGCCAGCAGGAAACCGGCGGAGGCCCAGAACGGCGTCAGCGCCTGGGCTCGCATGTTGGCAAACGTATACTCGCCAGTGTTGGCCTGCAGCACACCAAAGCACAACAGGATCACGATCGCCCCGATGCGCGCCATCGTGATGTAGAGATAGCCGGCGGCGCGCACTTCGGCGATGCGGTGGTTGGCGCTTACCAGGAAAAACGATGACAGCGCCATGGTTTCCCACATCACCATGAACGAGTAGGCGTCGTCTGCCAGGATCACTCCGGCCATGCTGGCGAGAAACAGGTGGTATTCAAGACAAAGGAGGCCCGGCGGCGTGCCTTCCCCCTTGCGGAAGTAGCCTGCCGCAAACGTGGAGATGCCAGCCGCCGCGCCCCCCATTACCATCAGGAAGTAGGCGGACAGGCTGTCGAGCCGGACGTGGAACGGCAGCGATGGCAGGCCAATGGGCAGCACGGCTGCCTCAGGCGTGCCGGACACAGCGTGCAGCGCCAGGCCGAACAGCGCGAGCCCTAGCAGTCCCCCGATGGGGAACAGCACGTGCGATACCAGGGCAAACCGATGCAGCGCCAGGACCCCTGCCACGCCGATAAGCAGCCAGGCTCCAACCACAACAAGCATCCAGTCGAGATGGAGCCATTGCGTGAGAGGGGGCACGCTGCTCATGGATCAGGCTCCGCGACGGGTCGCACGGCGCTTGGCAGGAGGTGCCGCGTCGCGCCGCGACGACGCGCCGACCGGTTGCCTCTCTTTGCCCATGGCTTTTGCCTTGTCCGTGTCCACACCGCTGGGCACGTACTGGACGCCATGCTGGGCCAGGTAGTCGCGGATAAGCCGCCGTATCACCTGCGAGGCAGTCAGATCCTGTTGTGCGCAAAGGCGCTCGAAGGCAGCCTTCTTGTTGGGATCGATGAGCAACGTAAGCCGAGCGGTCTTTTGCTCCATGGGAGCCTCAAGATGGCAATACGATGATTACATGAATCACATCATAGATGATGGCCATGCGAATCCAAAGGCCTGGACGCTGCCATTCCTTTACTACCGACGTTCACGCTACTTATGACTAGGAAGCCGGGCGCATTCAGCTGACGCCGGGGCCAGTTGGCAAAACGCTGCAACCAGGGCACATACACTGGACGGTGTCGCACATTCGTCGCTGGCGTTTCCGGCGAGCCTTCGTCAAAATTGAAGCATTTAGGGCTGGCAGGAGGAAGACGCCATGCACGCACACAATATCCACGTCATCCCAACCGGCAAGTATGGCTGGGTCGTCGAGGTTGAAGGCGAAGACGAAGCGAGCGCGGAATACCTGACGCAGGATCAGGCTGTCGCCGCGGGCACAGAAAAAGCGAAAGAGGATGGCGTTGAACTGTTCGTCCACGGCCGCGACGGCAAAATCCGCGAATGCAACACCTGCATCAAAGATTCACAGAAAATCAAGGGCTAGCTGGAAACTCGTCATTCCCTTCCTGACAATGCCGTAGCCTGAGGCTACACGCGGCCGGAAGTGGCCGCATGCCGAGGCGCTCTCGGCTGAGCGCATACGGCGTAATCAATGCACCGACCATGGGCAAACTGTCCCGCAGTTTGCGGGAGGCAACAGTGCGCGCGGAGGGCGGGTTTGGTACTGAAGAATCAGTACGCGAGTTCGGGCTCGCGCCGACGATCGCCGCGTGCCGGCACCCGATTCTAGGCATTCTGACCGGTACCCGCTTCAGTCTGCTCCTGCGGTCGCGAACCGCATTCGTACACGGAACTGCTAATGGTCTACGCCCCGGTGCTGGCATACGTAGCTAAACTGGTTCCCGCGGAGCGACAGACCAACAGCGCTGTTAAGGCATCCTTGCGCCGGCTGAGTATTAGATGCTAGTCCCTGCGAAACGCTGCCTCTCCAGTGAATACAGTTGCGAAGTTGCTGATCGACGCCTGGGACCGCGGCGAAAATCTGGACTAATGTCAGTGCATGGACTCTGTCGCTTCCCCGTCGATCTGTTTGCGCAAGGTTGCGAAACGCTCTTGCACAGTCTCTCCAAATAGCAGATCTGAGCTAGGCGGATCGGTGGCCGCAATCATCTCGGACTTCTCGCTCCCGGTTTCGCGCTGCCGCGCCAGTGCGGGCTGAGCATTCCGCGCTGTCCGCTGATTACGCCGGCTGCCATAAACGTCATCACACAATGATGAGCCAGTCCGCTATTAGGTCTGCCAACCGCTGCGGTTATACTCCGCGCTTCGTGCTCGCACGCGAAGCTCAGGCAGCGAAGAAGCACTTGCTAAAACTCCGCGCCGACACGAAGAAGGAGGCAATCGACGCGGCGAAGCGCGAGGTTGCCCAGGCGGTGGAAGCCGCAAAGTCCGCGTTTTTCCAGTTCGCCTGCAGCGCTATAGAACAGCGGCGGTGGAAAACTGTTCGCAAGAGGTCGCCTTCGGGTAACATCTCGCGCTCCACGCAAGGGCCGGAAGCTTAAGTGGTATAAGCCGTCGACTCATAATCGACTGATAGTGGGTTCGAGTCCCACCCGGCCCACCAATAATAATGGTTCTCGGCATGCGAGGGATAGTAGTGGGATACAACGACGCTGTCGAGTACCCGTGCTTCCCTACAGCGAACTGTTCATTGTCGAAAGGGCAGACCGCACCAGCTTACTCTGTCCACTGTGCATCCACCTCTCTCATCAAGTGCCCCGCGAGAATATAGTCCCCCAACTTCGCCGCCTTTGCCTCCAGGCTCTCTAGCTCATCTGCTGGCAAGTTGTTGAGCTCAAACTGACAGTACAGATTCCGCTGCCGGAACGTTATCTTTGGTCGCAATAGGCCGGCAACGAGCGCAGCCGGCGAGCGGACGGCTATGTTTTCGTGCCCGCGATACTCGACGCGTATCCCAACCTTCTGGCCGAGCCTGCCGAGTTCCACAGCATCCTGCCAACCTGACTCGTAGTCCAACTCGACCACCGCTACTCCCTCTGTCTCCAGGAGCTTCAGTGCCTCCCCTCTGGTTCCAGCTCGAGCTGTCGCCATTCTGTCCTCCGCTGCTTCCCTCGGCGGGCGTACGCGTATTTGCCAGCCGCAAAACAGGGTGTGTGGCTATTCGTGCCCTTCTTCGGCCCTGGTCCTATATTGCACGGCAACATTGTAAGGGGGCAGCTTCGTTTGCTTGCGGATTTGGTGAACGTGATCAGGGAAGGAAGGTAGTACTGCGCGATCAGAAGACTGTTGCGTAGGTGATTTACGGTGCCGAATCAGAGATTCGACGACGGACGATGATGGCTGACATGGGCCGGCTACCGCCGTTGCGCTTCCGCGATCCCCGGTCGACAACGGTTAGCCGCAGCATACGGGCCAAGAAGTGCATGGGGCCGGCGTTGCCGGGACACGGCGATTGGGCACGAAACGAAGTCTTACCGAATGCTTCGCACGGCTTCGAGCATGGAGTGTCCTTGACTCGTCAGGCGGGGATAAGCATTGCCGCTATCATGCCCGTTCTCCATCGTGACCAGTTTGTGGGCCAGCAAGCCGTCCAATTGATCTGGTTCGAGATCATCGATATCTTGCGCATCGCCAAGCAGTAGTAGCGCGGCGATTTCGTGCGGACTTAGCATGGCGGCCTCCTTTGCCGGCCTTTGCCGGGGTCGGAAAATGGAACCTACGACAGCTGGTCCGTGGATCGAATTCCACGAAGACGATGAGAACGGCAGTGAATGCATCGGTGCAAGGGACGCGCAGGAAGCGCACACCGGGCATTCACCGTAAACTCTTTGGTCGCCGGAATCAAGCGACGCGTGTGTTGCGTCGCAGCAGGATCAATCAATGCACCGGGGCATTTAAAGGCTTGTGAAGCCTCGACCAAAGGGATTGTCGGCGACGGCCCACCCGTGATACAAGATAGCCGCACATTTGGCGCAGGCCGGTGGCGTCATTTACAACTAGTCTTCCTTGGAACATTCAGAACATGGCAACAGGTACCGTCAAGTGGTTTAACGATGCAAAGGGTTTTGGGTTCATCACGCCGGACGACGGCGGCGATGACCTGTTCGCGCACTTCTCCGAGGTTCAGGGAAACGGCTTCAAATCACTTCAGGAGGGCCAGAAGGTCAGTTTTGAAGTCAAGCAAGGTCCCAAGGGGAAACAGGCAGCGAACATCAAACCGCTGTAAGAGTTCCGCGCTGCAAACGCGTCCTGTCAGGGCAGCGATCGGGCCGATGCGTGATCGCTGTGGGTCTGGGGTAGGGCGTCGAAAGAGGGGCGGACTCCTCGCCTTTGCTTAGCGCTCGAGAAAGGGCCTCAACTTGTCAGCGCGACTGGGATGCATCAGCTTGCGCATCGCCTTGCTCTCAATCTGACGGATCCGTTCGCGGGTCACGTCGAACTGCTTGCCGACCTCTTCAAGCGTGTGGTCAGAGGCCGTATCGAGCCCGAATCGCATCCGCAGGACCTTGGCCTCGCGCGGCGACAACTCGTCGAGTGCCTCATCGATCGCGGCGCGCATGTTCGCGTGAATCGCGGCCTCAGTCGGTGAACTCGCAGAGACATCCTCAATCATGTCACCGAGCGTCGCGTCGGCATCGTCGCCCACAGGGGTCTCGAGCGAGACAGGTTCCTTCGCGATCCTGAGGATACTGCGCACTTTTTCCTCGGACATCTCCATGCGCTCCGCGAGCACGGCGGGATGCGCTTCCTGTCCCGTCTGTTGCAGGAATTCGCGCGAAATCCGGTTCAGCTTGTTGACCATCTCGATCATATGCACCGGCACACGAATGGTGCGCGCCTGATCAGCAAGCGCACGCGTGACAGCCTGGCGGACCCACCAAGTGGCGTACGTCGAAAACTTCCAGCCGCGCCGGTATTCGAACTTGTCCACCGCCTTCATCAGGCCAATATTGCCTTCCTGGATCAGATCCAGGAACTGCATGCCGCGGTTCAAGTATTTCTTGGCAATTGAAATGACAAGACGAAGATTCGCTTCGATCAGCTCCCGCTTGGCCTGCCGCATTTTCAACTCCGCGGCACTCATCTGGCGGTTGATCTGCTTGAGCTGCTGAAGTGGCAGCGAGGCCCGGGCCTCGATGTCGATGAGTTTTTGTTGCCCGGCCTGAATGGCCGGCAGATGTCGCTCAAGCGCCGCGCCAAATTGCCGCGAAGTCGCCGCCATGCGGCTGGTCCATGCAAGGTCGGTCTCGTGGCCCGGGAACGAATCGACAAACGCCTCGCGTGGCATGCCGCAACGGTCGACGGCGATCTCCAGGATGCTGCGTTCGATCGCACGAACCTCGGTAATCTGTGCGCGCACACTGGCGCACAGGCGGTCGATGGTTCTGCCCGTAAAGCGGATCGGCGCCAGTTCGCGCTGGATCCCTGACGCAAAGAATTGTCCGGCCTCGGGGTGTCCCATGTTCGGTGGAAGAATTGTCGCGGGTTTCGGAGCCATTCCTACCTGAGGATGGCTTTTTGTTTTGATTCGGGCCTTTTGCTAAGCGGGACTCTTGGCGCCTGTGTCTTCTCGTCCCCCGCCGTGGTCAATCAACGCGGCAACATTCGAGTGCCGCAAACGGCATGTCTGTCATCAGCGGCGCATGAGCAGTCCCCCAATTAATAATTTCACAACCACGAAATTATTGGGTTTTGATGATCCCAGCGGACGGTCATAGCTCGGTCGTCTCTAGCCCCTATGCGCAGGTCGCAACTATGCGTAGGTCGCGCAGGGGCGCCTGATCGAGTCCGGCAGCGGCGCAGCTTCTGGCATGGTGGTTCAGTCGAGACCTGAGCATAGTTTCCGCTGCAGACTGAAGTGGTGGTGCAACTTAAAGCGGCCATGATGGCTTTCGCGATTCGGCGTGCCGTACAGGGTCATTACACTCTGGCACGGCCACGAGAGCTCCAAGACCACTCCACAGTTATGTCAAAGCCAACCCTCGATGAAAAAGAAGGTACCCGCACAAATAAGGCTCGCCGACACATACCATGCAGGTTATGGGCACGGGATCGATGCATGCGGTTCCTACGGATGCTATAACTATGCGCAGACAGTATCGGGCCAGGAACCCTCGGAGTTGGTCCGGTACCGAGAATTTCACGCCATCTACGCATAGTTGCGACCTGCGCATAGGGGTCTATGCAAATCTCTGCATAGCGACCCGATGCCGCCGTTAGGTCCGACGTTGCCCCAAGGGCCGTTGCACGTAATAAGCGTCGGCCAAGGCCATCGCTCGAGCCGAGCATCAACGATCGGTTTGTTGTCCCACTCGTGTAGACTGCGCCGTGGTCCCGACAGATCGACTACCTCGACCCGGCTCTTCCTCCTGGGTCCGGGGCATGTCAATGCCCGCGTTCGACGTGACCCCAACAACGCTTGATGGTTTTGACCAGCTTGTTGCGGACCCGAGCGAGTACTCGATCTAGCCGCGAGCGGAAGAGCAAATAAAAAGGAATGCGTTTCTGGAACACCCCCTGAGTGAAGCGGAAATCGAACGGCTGGTTGATTGCCTGATCGGCGACGCCGCTCCGGACCAGGCAATCGATGGCTCGGCGAATTCCCAATCCAGCGAATTCGACATCGCGACAAGTGCGCTCGCCGTCAATGGCTGGTGTGTCATGTCGAACTTTTTGCCCCAGACTCAGACGCAGGCCTTATCGACCGAATGTATGGAGATGCACGACGCGCAGCTGCTGACACCAGCCCGTGTAGGGGTCAATCGCGCTGCCACGCTTTTGCGCGGCGATAGTACGCGCTGGTTCCAACCCGACGCGCTAAGCACGCGGCAGCAGGCGTTCGCCGATCGCATCGAAGCGCTACGCCATGCGCTCAACCGCGACCTGTTTCTCGGTCTGGTCGATAGCGAATCACACTACGCGGTATATCGGCCAGGCGCCGGATACGCACGCCACCACGACTGCCTACGTAACAACGACAGCCGCGTGATTTCCGCCGTTTTCTACCTCAACGAAGCGTGGCAGGACGCCGAGGGCGGCGCACTGCGGCTCTACCTTGCCGATCAGTCATATCACGACGTCTTTCCTCGCGCCGGAACGCTGCTGTTGTTTCTCTCGGCACAGTTTGAACACGAGGTGCTGCCCGCCACGCGCGATCGCATGAGCATCGCATGCTGGATGAGGCAGCGGGTGTAAGCCGAGGCGCGTGAGCAGCTGTGATTCACGTCCATGATCGCGCCCTTGCGGATCAGGTTGACAATCAGTTATCGAATTTCGTTAGTGTCCAGATCGGCATGGTGCCGATGGCATACGCGCGAAGCTAACGCCGAGTCACGACATCGCACAACCGCCGATAACTACGGGGGCAGGAAACCGTCTACAACGGAAGCTTGCCGTGTACTGAGTTGCGACGATCGATCCCAAATGTCCGCTGCCGTGGGCGAGGCGTCGTTCGAGTGTCCGTTGAATGCATTGGACGGATGGCTGAATGTGGCCGGCTACTGCCGTTGCGCTCCCTTCAGGCTCGCCAGCAGTCGTGGGCCGGAGCGCGCGGGAGCCGGGAGAGGAACGTGACGCTGGCGTTTCTGGGCCACCGGCAATAAGGCACGATAACGCCTTATCATGCCAAGGGGCTGGGCGTGCCGACCCTCTACTACGCTTGCGGAGTCATGAAGCGCCTGGTCGGTGATGCCGATCCATATGCCGGGCCAGTATGTCTACTTTGCGAACTTGCTTTGCTGGCCACCATCCCAGCACCATGGCGCACGGAGGCGCCTTATGCAGCATTTTTGTGCCGACAAGTGATGTGACCGGCTAAGATCGATGAAAGTGGTCTACCGGTTGTGTGAACCGTTAGGGAGCCAAGAGCCGAACCGGCAACCGAACCGGCAACCGAACCGGCAACATTAGGGATGGACTTGCGATTAAGATGAAAGCTAAGTCTATGTATAATGTGGAATTCTAGGAAGGAAGTTACCGGAACCGGAACTGGCAATTTGAGTATGCAATCCGATACGATCGAACTGTACGATAACCCGCGTCACTTCGAGCCTCTCTTACCGCAGAAACGTGTGGAGGAACTTGTGTCCGCCACACGTGTAGTGATTGAAAGGGCTCATAGGTTACAGGGTACTCTAAGTCACTCGGCACGTACGCGGCTGCGCGAGTTGGTGCGCTCAATGAACTCCTACTACTCGAATCGAATCGAGGGTGAGAGCACGCATCCAGTGAACATCGACCGAGCGCTGCAAAAGGACTTCTCTGCCCAGCCAGAAACGGCGAAGTTGCAACGTCTTGCAGTGGCTCATATCGAGGCGGAGCGCGAACTCGAAGGTCTGGTTGTAGATGAGGCTAGCGCCTTAAAGGCGGATTTCTTGTTACTTGCCCATAAAGCGCTCTACGGTCGCCTGACACCCGAGGACCGGTCGACGCACGAGGGGGAGGTCATAGATCCGGGCCAATTGCGCATTGTCGACGTGGCTATTCAACAGCATCACGCTCCCACGCACTCATCGCTGCCGCGCTTCATGGAAAGGATGACTCAAGTCTACGGGCGGCTGATTGGACTAGATGCGCTGCTTTACTCGATCGCCGCTGCGCACCACCGTGCGGTATGGACTCACCCGTTTCGGGACGGCAACGGTCGCGCTGCACGTCTCCAGACGCATTGTGCCTTGTTCCCCCTGAGTGGCGGGCTTTGGTCGGTAAATCGCGGGCTCGCTCGCAAGCGCGACGACTATTACGCCCTACTGAAGAACGCGGACATGCCTCGTCATGGAGATCTCGACGGACGCGGAAACCTCAGCGAGCGTATGTTGTGGGAGTGGTGCCGATTCTTCATTGAACAATGCGATGACCAGGTTTCGTTTATGACGTCACTGCTTGATATCAACGGACTACGCGAGCGCATTCAGGCTCTTGTGGTCTTCCGCAGCCAGCTCGCCGCTTACCCGGAATATCGCCAAGAGGCCGTACTGCCGCTTCACCACCTTGTGGTCGCAGGCCCAGTGCCGCGGGGGGATTTCGTTCAGATGACCGGCCTCGGAGAGCGAACAGGCAGAAAGCTGCTGTCTCAACTCCTAAAAGACGGTCTTCTGATCTCAGAAGATCATTCGCATCGAGGCGCCGTGGGAATCGGGTTCCCTCTGGACTCGCTGACCTTTCTTTTTCCCAACCTCTACCCCGAGGCCGCGACAAGCGTAGAGACGTTTTAAAAAGGCTACAGATCGGCCGAAGACAAGTCTCCTTTTCGCACAACGGGTAGTCGCGCCACCTCTTGGCATACCCAATCGAGTGCCTCGCCGGTTGGCGGTACCCCAGCCAATCCACATGCGCGGCTTAGGGGTAGTCTTGATTTCGGTGCAATTTGCGACGGTTTGCAAACCTAACCGGGTTCTGGGTCATCAAGCCTAAGCTCTTGATTTTCTGAGATTTGCTGTTCGCCTTTGCTTGACGTATCGTGTTTGGCCCACCGCACGGGAGGCGCACGAGATGCAAGGCTGGCAGAGCACGTACTTGGGCGCGCGGGAGGTGCCACGTGAACTCAGCAGTTTCGAATTGCAGACGTTTTTCACATACAGCCGCGCCGAGCGCGTGACTTTTGCACCGGCTGTCGGCCTGGGCAAACTCGGTACGCTGCGCCACAATTCGAGAGCGGTCTATCAACGGTACGTGGTTTGGTATGACGCCAATCCATCGGACCTGAACGACCTGCCGCCGGAAATGGCCGCGAAGAAGTATGTGAAATACATGAGCGGCGCGCCAAGGCCGATTGGGACAAGGGCGACCGATCCGCCTTTTTGCGATGCCGTAGTACACGCGATAGCCGGCGCCCACGTCGACACGCAACTCCCAAACGCCATCTCTGCAAAACTTGTGATCGCCAAAGTTGCCCTGCTCGGCTCAAGCAGCGAACGACGGCACGGATTCTGGCATACAGCGGTACTGCCTTCTGCGTCCCATCATCTTCATACTGTCTAGAAGACTAGATTGTCACCGACTGGCTTGTGGCCGCCCAGGCGCAGCACTATGCCACCAGCTGGGTGACGGTGGTGGACGGCGGCACAAAGCCGGTGACCAGGCGCCAGACCGCGAAGGATGAACGGGACAAAGAACAGGGGGCGCCTGCCGCCCCCGGATGACGGCAGCGACAGCGACGACGGTAGCAATGACAGAAAGAAATCAGCGGGCGAAGGCGATTCGCTGGATCCAGGCCCAGATGGCCGAGTACGGGCTGACGATGGAGGAACTGGAGGCAGCGGGGCGCTTTGATCCGCCGCCGGGGAACGGCACTGATTTGGATAGCGGATTCCCCTCAGATCGGAAAATCCACCGAGCATTGAAGGAGGCCCGGCCAGTGGTGCGACAGTCCTTCGGTAGAACGTGGTGGGGCGAGCAATGGCTCAATGCCCTGACACACATCGACTACGACAATCGTCTGCCGCGCGGGCGGACCTACGCGAACAAAGGAGCGGTCAAGGATCTTGTCGTCAGGGCCGGGACGATCCACGCCCAGGTACAGGGCTCCCGGCCACGTCCCTACCAGGTGACGATCACGGTGCCGCCGCTTTCCGCCAAGGATTCCGCACGGCTTCTGGACGCCATCGCCGCCGAGCCCACCCTGATCGCCTGGATGCTCAACCGGGAACTGGATCCGTCGGTGCTGGACCACGCGCGCAAGCTTGGGATTTCCGTCTTCCCTGCCCGGTGGAAGGACCTCGATATGCAATGCTCCTGCCCCGATTGGGCCGTGCCTTGCAAGCACTTGGCGGCGGTGATTTACCTCCTGAGCCGGGAAATCGATGGCAATCCGTTCCTGGTGTTTTCATTGCGGGGTGTCGACCTGGCGCAAGCCTTGAAGTCGCGCGACATCCACTTGGCGCCGGCAGCTGGGGCTGTCCTCCCCACATTGACCGAGTTGCTGCCGACAGCATCAGAGGCCCTGGCTGATGCGGGGGATGTTGCTGCGCTTGATTAGCTGGATTTCTCCGGGATTCCGGACCTGTCCGGTCCACTGCTACAGGTGCTGCCGGCGCGCCCCACTTTCTTTCCCAACGGAGATTTTCGCGAGACGTTGCGGCGTTTGCTGGCACGGCCGAGTAAGGCCGCGCGACAAGCCATGGATTCGGGCGCCGGTGCCGTCGCCGCGCAGCGCCTCACGTTCTCCGGTGATGACCGCCCGAAGATTGAACTGGACGCAAGATTGCACCCGTCGGTGTTCGGCACGAAGGACATCACCACCATCGAGGCGCTGGAAGCAGCACTGGCCCACGTAGATGCGAGCAATCTGCCAGACGTACAGCCCGAGGTTGCCGCGCTGTTCCACGTCCGCCTGATAGCACTGCAGTTGATCGCGCGTGGTGCGGTGGTCCCGCAAATCCTCTCGGCAGATACCGACACTGTCTTGCTGCGCTGGCTTCCCGCCACGCTCGATGGTGTCGTGGGGAACATCCTGCAGCGCCTTGCCCAAGCGCTGCCGTCAGGCCTAGTCAGGACCGGGACGGGAAGGAAGCGGGCAGTGCTCGCCCGGGAGGCCCAGGCGACATTCCTCTGTTCCCTGTTTCTGAATCACTTCATTCACGCATGGTCGGATGGCGCCAGGGAAAAGCCCCTCGGGAATAAGACGATGGCCTTGTTCTTCTGCACCGGCCGAGCCCGCTACGACGGTCCCGGTGAAGGGGAAATCGCCGCCGGCATTCACACTTGGCTATCCCGATACCATCTGGCGCACCGAGAACATACACCGGTGCTGTGCCTCGAAGAGGCGAAAACGGGCCATTTCGGGCTGACACTTGCAATCGAGCACCGATCGGCTGCACTGGGGGAGCCAGTACCACTGGCTGCGATCCTGAGCGATAGGTCCTGGTCGAAGGCCCGTTTTGGCATTCTGCAGACTGTCGCGCTATTGGCCGAGTTTTTCCAACCGCTCAATGCCTATATCAGGGCTGGCGCCAAGGCGCCCGTCAAGCTTGCTGCGGATGAGCTGCCGGCCTTACTGTTTGATACGCTGCCGGTAATCCGCTTGCTCGGGATTCGCGCGCTGCTGCCGAAGGCGCTCGACCATCTACTGCGACCTCGCCTGTCCATGCAGATCAAGGGTACGGCGACCGATACTGCGGGATTTTTTCGCGCCGACGATGTGTTTGCCTTCGACTGGAAAGTGGCCGTTGGCAACCATTTGCTCACGCGCGCCGAGTTTGAAAGGTTGGTGAAGGATGTCGCAGGCGTTGTACGTTTCAAAGGGGCGTACGTCTATCTGGATCCCAAAGAGATCGAGCGCCTGCGTGCCCAACTGCTTAAGCCATCGGTGCCTTCCGGCGCTGAACTGTTGCGCGTCGCCCTCGCGGGCGAATTCGCCGGCACGACCGTGGGCCTGGATGCCAAGGCCCATAAGATCATTCAGGATTTGGTGGAAGCGGGCACGGTCCCGTTGCCTCGCGGCATCAATGCCACCCTACGCCCTTACCAGCAGCGGGGTTATGCCTGGCTTTATCGCAACGCGCGAATCGGTTTGGGCAGCGTGATCGCCGATGACATGGGGTTGGGCAAGACACTGCAGGTCATCTCTACGCTGCAAAAGCTCAAGGAGGATGGCGCGCTTGACGACGCCAAGGCCCTGGTCATCGTGCCCACCAGTTTGTTGACCAATTGGCAGAAGGAAATTGGGCGTTTCGCCCCCAACCTGAGCGTTGGCATCTTCCACGGCAGCAAGCGTGAGCTCGCGGTGATTCGGCCTGATGTCCTGCTGACGACCTACGGTATCGCGCGTACGGCTGCTGCTACCCTCCATGCCTTGGCATGGCGCGTCGTCATAGTGGATGAGGCCCAGAACATCAAGAACCCGGCTGCCGCCCAGACCAAGGCCGTGAAGGCGATCGCGGCCAGCAGCTTTATTGCCATGAGTGGGACGCCGCTGGAGAACCGTTTGCCCGAGTACTGGAGCATCCTGGACTTTGCCAACCGGGGCTATCTGGGAAGCCTGAACCAATTCGCGCGGGAATATGCGATGCCGATTCAGATCCAGCGCGATCAGCATGTCGTGCAGCGCTTCAAGCGGGTCACGGCCCCCTTCTTGCTGCGACGCCTGAAAGCCGACAAGGCCATCATCAGCGATCTGCCCGACAAGATAGAGCAGGATCAATACTGCACGCTGACCAAGGCCCAGACGGCGCTGTATCAATCGGTGGTACAGGAAGGCTTGCGAGTCATCTCGGGGGAATCCGACACCTTCAAGCGCCAAGGCCTGGTGCTGCAGATGATTCTGGCATTGAAGCAGATCTGTAACCATCCGGCGCAATATTTGAAACAGGGACAGGCCGACGCGGCTGCGTCTGGCAAAGCGGAGCGTTTCTTCGAGATCATCGACGATATCCACGCCAGCCACGAAAAGGTGCTGGTATTCACCCAGTTCCGCGAGATGGGAAACCTGCTCTGCAGTTGGCTGCGACAGCGATATGGCCGCGATCCGCTATTCCTCCATGGGGGAGTCGCGCGAACCAGTCGAGATGCGATGGTCGAGCGATTCCAGAACGACCGTACCGAGCGCGTTTTTATCCTGTCGCTCAAAGCCGGCGGGACAGGGCTCAATCTGACCGCGGCCTCCAACGTCATCCACTACGATCTATGGTGGAATCCAGCGGTGGAAGCGCAGGCAACGGACCGAGTCTATCGCATTGGCCAACAGCGCAACGTTCAGGTCCACCGATTCATCACTCGCGCTACGTTTGAGGAGCGTATCAATGACATGATTCGCGCCAAACGGGAACTGGCCGACTTGGCAGTCGGCACGGGCGAACAGTGGGTCGGTAATCTTAGTGGGGACGAGCTCAAAACACTGTTCAGCTTGGCAGAACGCTGAGTTAGAAATGCTTGGGAGGTTGTCTGCAGTCGCGTCTGTCGTCGGGCGATGCCGGGCATCCACGCCGCAAGGCGTTCGAAGAGCATGCGGCAGAAGTGGCCAACGCCAGGCTGGCCGAGGTTGTGGCGGAAGCTAAGGCAGCAGGCGTCACATGCCAGATCGAAATGACGACCTCGATGCCGTACCAGGGGATCATCGATGCGGCGACCAAGCATGGATGTGACGTCATCTTCATGGCTGGGAATGGATTGAGGTCGAGCAGCACACAAAGGGTTCGGGCCCGGCCAAAGCAACATAGACCTTCTCCCGGGCATAAACTGGAAGGAGGCGGCCGCAGTGTGTTTTGGCGCCCGGCGTTTCTGTTAGCCGCCGGGCAGACTCCCGAGCGTGCCGGCTGCGCGGCGATAGCTACGCCACGCCGAAGCTGCCGTCTCAAATGCCATGAGTTACATTCGCGCACCGTTCACCGACGATCAGGTCCAGAAGCTCAACGAGAACCAGGTCGGCCTCGGCGGCCCGGTTCTGCGCGCCTTCATCTGCAGGAACAGCGCCGATCATCGCCACGGAGTCGAAGGTGGCGCCCCTGGCATCCTGATTGCCACCAAATACGGCTGGGTTTGCCCACACTGCAATTACAAAAGGGACTGGGCCTTCGCGATCATGGCGACCCGGTTGACTCGCCCGCCGACCGCCATCCAATCCTTTGTCTATGCGACGCCCTCAATCGAGAAGGCCAACATCCTCCTCGGCCAATATGAACGGCTTGCGGCAACCGAGCACCCCGGCGCGGCCGTGATGGTCGCCTGCATCAAGAATCGCATCGAGGAAATGTCGCTCCCCGGATTCGGCACTATCGAGCTCAGCGAGATCCCCACCGACGCGGTGGTGAGACAATCAGAAGGACGTAATTACCGAATCGTCTCGGGACAATCCCATCTCCAAGCCGCCCTGCGCCTCACCGGCCGCGCGCTGGTGACGGATGCTGTCACCCATGAGCAGTTACACGTCCATGACATCGACGGCAAACTGTTTGCCATTTCGTCCGGCGCCCAGGCAGTGCTGGACTCAGAAACACTTACGGCGATCGAACACGCCAAAGCCGACCCGCGCGCGAGACGCGCGTGAACTCGTTTCGCTGTACGCCGCACTGAACTCACATGGCATGGATCTCGATGCGAAGAGCGGGAGTCAGGGAGTTCGCCTCCATTTTGGCGCAGTCTCCTACAGGCCGACTTGACCGAGCTGCGCAGCCGCTTCCCCGAAACCCGTGCGCTGTACCGCGAGGTGTGCTGGTTGCTGTTCTTCCGCTACGGTGTCACGCCCACCGCCAACAAGCGCTACAGCCTGGTGCGCAAGGGAAACATGGGCACGCCGGCGGAGGTGCTGCAGCCGCGGGCCGTCAGCTAGCCCGAACTGCGTACCCAATTCTCGACCGAGCTGGAGCGCGCGGGAGCAGGGGAGATCGTACCTTTCGTGCGAAATAGACGCATAGCCTTGTCCCAAGCGGCTCGCCAGGTGATCACCGCCAGCTTTTGCACGAAAGGTACGATCACCCCTAAATGTGCAGAGAGGCTGGCGCAAGGGCGCGCACTGGATTGGCCAAGGCGCAGTTGCGGATGGAAGCGATGCCGCGACTGGAGGCGGAATTGACCGCGCTACGCGCCGCGCTGGAGGAGTCGCGTGCCAGGCGCGCCGCGGCGCAGCGCCGGGCCGAGCGGGCCGAAGCCGAAGCGGCGCTCGCAGGCCAGCTGCTGGCACTATCGCGCGTGGCGCCGCGCGAGCGGGATGGCGGTAGTGAACGGCGGCGCAAGGCCGGCGGCCCGGCGCCGAGCGCGGAGGAAGTACCTGGCGTGCCTGCTACCTCCCTCAACCCCGATGGCAACGACGGCAACAGAAATTGAGCGGGCGGACGCGATACGCTGGATCCAGGCAGAGATGGCCAACTACGGGCTGACGATGGATGAACTGGAGGCGGCAGGCTTCGATCCGCCGCTGCCGCCACCACCCGTCGCGTGTCCGGTCTGTTACCGCAATGCCGAGAGGCTCACTGGGGACGGGCAGGGCTGACGATGGAGGAACTAAAGGCGGCGGGGTGCTTTGATCCGCCACCGCCTCCGCCGCCGCCGGCGGTCTGCTACCGCAATGCCGAAGGGCTCACCTGGGACCGACAGGGTGAGATGCCGGACTGGCCGCGCCGGGCGGTCAATGCGGGGCAGAGCGTGGAGTTTTTCCGGATTGGATAGCTTCGACAGCGGATTAGCCTGGGGCGGTCGTCTGGTGATAGTGGGTTCAGCATGGGCCCGAGGCCCACGCCAGGTAGGCGAGGGCGGTAACCAGCTGGCAGGAGCGGCCAGTATCCCGTAGTACCGCGCGCGGTGGCATGGCCGCTCCGGGTGCCCCGGGAGGTGAAACAGCCAGTTCGGGTGGCGGTCAGCGCGTGCACATTCCATACTGGAAGTGATCGTCCCCGCCGGAATGCAGCGATGCTCGTGGGGACGAGTTTTCGTCTCCGCCTTCCGAAAGGAGGTATCCGATGTGCTACCGGATTCGTGATCTGGATCACCCGCGAGAGAAAGCGGCCCAGCAGCGGCATACTTCGACGACCTTGTCGCCTCGCTCTCGCCTCAACGAGCGCTGGGCGGCGTTGATGGCGTGGCTGCGTCCGTCTCCAAACACAACCAGCCGGGTGACGGCCACATCCTTGGAGCAGGCCGAGCCGGCTGAGGCCGCGGCGAAGCCGATCCCTCGGCCCATTGACCAGGAATGCACCGTCGCCAGCACCGCCCGCGAGTGGGAAGCCGAGACGGCGTAGCCCGTCACAACGATGCCGTGTTGCGTCACCCCATCGTCCAGACCAAGAAGGCCGAAACCGCGCCGTCGCCAATGATGAAGGAAGTGCAGCGCGAAGAAGCCCACAAGGCCGCACTCCAGTCGCCAGCCGAAACCCCAGTAGCGGCCTAAGCATCAAGTAGTGTTGTGGCGCAGGCTTTCATGGCGGCCACGATCGGGCACAATGAGAGTCGTATTACTGTAAGCTGGCCTGGGCTTCCCCGCACTGCGCTCCGCTTCGCACCTGGCCTGACCGCCGCGGGCTCGCAGGCGCCGCAACGGCAAGGTTCTCGTCTTCCATATCGCTGATATGTAAGGCATCGGTAAGGGATCGAATCATGGCATTCATCAAACGTAGCGATAAAAAGAAGAAGCCTTTCAAAAAGGAAAGCTCACTGTTCAAGCGCAAGCGCTATTGCCGCTTCACCGTGGCTGGCGTGGAACAGATCGACTACAAGGATCTGGACACCCTGAAGGACTTCATCGGCGACAATGCCAAGATCACGCCCGCTCGCCTGACTGGCACCAAGGCGCACTATCAGCGTCAGCTCGATACGGCCATCAAGCGCGCGCGCTTCCTCGCGCTGCTGCCCTACACGGACCTGCACAAGCACTGATTGCCCAGGCCGTTAAGGAAAATACGATGCAAGGAAAAAATTATCAGCCTGGGCTGCTTGGGTGACATCGTTCGCGTGAAGGACGGCTACGCCCGTAACTTCTGATCCCGAACAAGAAGGCCCGCCGCGCTACGCAAACCGCCATCAGCGAGCTCGAAGTCAAGCGCGTCGAACTGGAAAAGGCTGCCGCCCAGAAGCTGGCCGCCCGTGCAGGCCGAAGGCGAGAAGCTGAACGGTCTGACCGGAAGTCCGGTGTGGGCGGCTGCCAGTTCGATTCGGTCACCAACGCAGGCATCGCCGAAGCCCTGGGCACCCAAGGCTCATGGTCAAGAAGCCCAGGTGCGCTTGCCCAACGGCCCGCTGAAGCTGGTGGGTGACCAGGTCAGCGTTGCGCTGCATACTGACGTGGCCGTGGACGTGACCGCGTCCGTCCTGGGCGAACACGTCTAAGCATTGGCATTGCCGCCGGCAAGGGCTCTCACCCGGGGCGGTGGAGTGTGTCAGCGAGGGAAGGCAGAAGCGTTCGCTTCTGCCTTTTCTTTGGGCGCGCCCGGCAGGGCGCGCCCATGCCTGCGGCCGGGTTGGGGCACTTGGCAGCGCGACTTCGCGGGATCGGGTGTGCATGACAGCAGCGACGCTCGTGCTTGAACCGATTTTGCAACTCAATACACCGAGGACGCCAGTAGGGAAGGGAGGGTGACTGCATCGATCGCCCGTGACACACGATGGCGCCTGAAGCGGACGACCGAGGCCTCGTCCGCTACCGGCTCCTGCAACAGGCTTTCATCGGTAGCTTGCGTGAAACGTAAGGATACCTCTCATGGCAGGTGGTTGCCGCGCCCTCAGGCTGCCATCTTGCGGCGCTTATCGTCGGTCCGCCCAGGGTCATGCGGGAATGGTCGTTATAGAACTTGTTGATGATGGGCCGGAACTCTTCCTTGACATACTCACTGTAGCGATAAAAGAGGCGACCGAACCGACCTCTGCGCAGGTAGCTGTTGCCCAGCAACCAGTCGGTGACGGGAAAGGTGAGGTTCATGTACTTCATCCGGGCATGTTGCGCACGAATCAATTGTCGTGGACGTGACAGCAATAGTGGAAGGTCTCATAGACCAGGTACCGGGCCACCATTGTCAGAGGAGATGCTGGACGGCCCGCCGGGCGAGCCAAGCGCCGAGGTCCGCGTGCTGGCCGCGTCCGAACGGCGACTGGCGCGGTGGGCAAAGGAAGCGGAGGCGCTGCTGTGCGGGGCCATGACAAAGCTGGGTTGGCCCGCCCGTTCGTACTTTTGAGTGCTAAAGATCGCCCACATCATTGCGGATCTCGACCGCGCCGCGATCCTGCAGGCCGCCAACGTGGGCGAAGCGATTCAATACCGGCGCGCGCTGCGCTACTCGTAGGATGGCGGCGGTACCGCCACTGGCGGTTCCGCCGGTGGCGGTGGATGCTCGATCGGCGGCAAGTCCGGCGGAATGCCCGGGGGCGGCGGCTCCTCGATCGGCGGCACTGTATGGGCCGGCCGGTGGCGGGACTGGGCAAGCGGCGTCAGGAAGGTGCGCATGGGGCGTCTCCGCGATGGCGATCTGCCTTCATTGAAGCAAACCCGCCGCCCGAGTGCCACCAGCACGCCCATGCCCCCGCATAAAGACTCAGGCGGACTGCCTGCGCACGAAGAAGAGCGCGGCGCCTACCGGGACCAGCACGTTGCCGAAGACGCGGTTCTGCCAGCGCACCGCGCGCGCATTGCGGGATTGCCTCTGCATGCGCGAGGCCAGCACGGCGAGATAGCACGGTGTCCGCGCTATGCTTATGCGGCGTGCATAGATGTGGTGGTATGTGCTGGTGTTCGAAGTCCCCGTCGATATCGAGCGGCTCGGCTCGCCGAACTCCTTTGAGACGAAGCGCTCGAACAGTAGTGCTTTCCGAGTCGGTCATGGCTTTCGACGCCGCGAGGCCTATGAGCGGCTCAATCCGCGCCAAGCCCGTCATGCACACCGTGGTGATCGAGGGAACCTGTTTCGAACCGCAGACGCTTAGCATATGGCCCTGTGACATCGTCGTGTGGGTCAACAAGGATCCCTTCCCACACACGGTGACCGCACAATCTGGTGGCTTTGACTCGAAGGGCATCGCGCCAGGCAATTCGTGGAAATACATATCTAGGAGGACCGGCATCTTTCCTTACACCTGCACATTCCATCCGACCATGAAGGCCACACTTAGCGTCGAATAAGCCGGCGCTTTGGCCGCACGGACCGATGTTTCGGTGCGTGCGGCCTCCCTGCCGCAAGGGGCAACGGGCAAGGCCGCTACGCGGTCGTCTCTTCGCGACCCGTTTCCGCCCTTCGACACCGCCCGGTGCCAGCGGCAGGTTTCAAGGTCAAGCGGTCAGACTTTGACGTGACTCGTGGGCGGCTCGTCGGCCCTGGGGAAGGCTTCGCATATGGCCGACAGTGTCGCCCGACAAATAAAGGCCTTAAAACTATTCGCTAGAGCCTCTATAAATAGAGCAATCTTTCGTAGGGGGCCGCCATGTCGGACGAGCAACGCGCCGCTTTCGAGGAGGCTTATGCTCTCGCCATGGCTTTCCATGACTCCCGAACGACGCGCAGGCCTGCGGCGACCGCCAGCTTCGATGAATTGTGGGAAGTACTGTATGCACCCACGCCTGACGATGGCATGTCGCCCCCCGAAGTCATAAGGCAGTTGGCCGCCGGTGTAGACGCAGGCCTCATGGGGGAGGCAGGCCCTCGGTTCTTTGCCAAGGTGATAGGCGGCTCCCATCCAGTCGGCGTCGCGGCCGACTGGCTGACAAGCATGTGGGGGCAAAACAGCGGGAGCTATCTTGGGTCCCCCGCGAATGCAGTCGTAGAGCAAATTGTGGTTGAGTGGCTGCTGGACTTGCTGTCTTTGCCTGCGTGCTGCTCGATAGGCTTCACGACAGGGGCGACGATGGCAACGTTCGTTTGCCTTGCTGCGGCCAGAAGTACGGTTTTGCGACAGATCGGGTGGAATGCCGATGCTGATGGCTTGTTCGGCGCCCCCCCAATCAACGTATGCATCGGCGACGACGCTCATGCCGCCATCTTTGCCGCGTTGCGTTATCTCGGACTTGGGCACGATCGCGTCACCCGAATCGCGACTGATGATGCGGGACGTATGCAGGTTGCCGCGTTGTCCAGGGCCTTGGTGTCCTGCGATGGACCGCTGATAGTCATTGTTCAAGCCGGCCAGATCAACACTGGCGCGTTCGATCCATTCCGGGAGATCGTGGACATTGTGCATCTCCATGGCGGCTGGATTCATGTCGATGGAGCGTTTGGGCTATGGGCCAGAGCCTGTCCGTCCCTGATCCAATTAACCGCGGGCGTCGAACAGGCGGACTCCTGGGCAACCGACGGCCACAAGTGGCTGCAAACGCCCTACGATTGCGGTTATGCCATCGTCCGCGACGCGGATGCACACCGGCACGCGATGGCATACGAAGCGAGCTATCTGCCCGCAGCGGGCGAAGAATGCCGGGAACCCTTTCACTATGTCCCCGAGCTTTCAAGGCGTGCGCGCGGCTTCGCGACGTGGGCGCTTATCCGCACACTCGGGCGCAGTGGCATTGCGGCGATGATTGAGCGACATTGTCTTCTCGCCCGGCGCATGGCGGATCGGCTCGGATCTGAAGCCGGTGTTGAGATTCTCAATCAAGTGGAGCTGAACCAGTTTGTCGTACAGTTTGGCATGGAAGGGCCGCCTGAGCGCCGAGATCAAGTAACCAGGGCCACCATCAAGCGAGTCCAAGCTGCGGGAATCTGCTACGTCGCGGAGGCCACTTGGCACGGCAGGCTCGTCATGCGCTTCTCCGTCATTTCGTGGGCCACGGCTGAAGAGGATATCGATCGATCGGCGGATTCGATTATCGCGGCCTGGCGAGAGGTCAGCGCCGGGTACAGCGAAGCGAATGAGCGCGCTTCTTGAGTCGCACCTCTTGTTAGCGGGTCCTCGCGGCCTGCGAGTTGGCTTCCATACGAAAGGCCGTGTCGCGAAGCGGTGTGATACTTGCGCTCAGCGAGCGCTCGCTATCTGGGCGGAGCGGACGTTTACTCACCAGTCGATAAGTAAGTCGACAAATTGGGGAACTTTGCGATGCCCGTGCCGGTCGGATCGTGTATGAAACGAGACGGACGTACATTTGACCATCAGACGCTGGAGGCGATTC
>NZ_QKWJ01000078.1 GCF_003353055.1 Cupriavidus lacunae | reverse complement strand
AAAGGGCGAGAGGCTACGCGAGCGGATCGAGGAGCAACTCGCCGACGTCCAGAATAAGCCGCGTCTTGTCCGTTCATTCTTCGACGCTCCATCTGTCGCCTATATTTCCGACTGCTGAGTAAATGTCTGTGCCAAGGTGGCGGCGAACGTCAGAAACCGTCAGCCGTCACTGACGATGGAACTTGGCTCCGACTACGACAGCAGCAGTCTCTGTGCGTTATTTGCGCGACGGCGGGCGGCTGGATGAGGACTTCGAGTTCGACGGAACGCGTGGGAGAGCTGGCACGACTAACTAGTCGGCTGGCAGGCCAACCCGACCTTCACCGAACGCAAGGAACTGAAGCGCAGCCTGCAGCACCCCGCGCAACGCGCCGCCTGACCGCAGCACCTCGCCAGCACTTCTGCCGACCAGAGCGGGCGCACGCGAAGGCCAGCCACCGTGCATCCAAATCGCAAAGGAGCCCCAAATGCGGTTTGAATCATTCTCCTTCGGCACCATCAGTATCGACGGCGTCACATACGACCACGACGTAGTCATCGACCACGGCAAGGTCCGCGAACGCAGGAAGGGCCCCTCCAAGCCATTCCGCGAAGCGTTCGGCCACACGCCGCTGGCGATCCAGGAAGACATCCCCTGGAACTGCAGCAAGCTCGTGGTCGGCACCGGAACCGGCGCGTTGCCGGTGATGGACGAGGTGAAGCGCGAGGCAAAACGGCGCCATGTCGAGCTGGTCATCCAGCCGACAGCCGACGCCATCGAGACGCTCGAGGCGAACCCAAAAGGCGCCAACGCGATCCTGCACCTCACCTGCTAGCGCCGCCAGCCGTCCGCGTCGGGTGACAGGCGTCGGACGGCGTCCGTTCCGGGCATCCCGACAGGACACACCCCTCCATTTCACCACGCGCGGCGACGCGCGCGCTCGATCGCATCCGCATGGCGCGCCGGAACGTATATAGAAGTAGGAGGAGGTGAGACACCACCATCAGGAGATGCCGCCATGAAATTCATGATGACCTTCCATTGGGTTCCGGATACGGAGCAGCGCGCCGAAGCGATCGAGCGCTTTCTGCGAACCGGCGGGGTACCGCCGCAGGGCGTCCAGTTACTGGGCAGATGGACCAGCGCCGATCTCGGGTCGGGCTTCGATCTGCTCGAAACCGATGATGCGGCCAAGCTCACCGAGTTCGCCTATCAGTGGAGCGATCTGATGGAGCTGGAGATCATGCCGGTCCTGGAAGATGCCGAGCTGGCCGCCGTCTTCGGGCGCGTAGCCAAGAAATAGACCAGGCGCGCTAGTTGCGTAGCAACGCGACTCGACATGCACACAACCCGGCACGCCTCCCTTCGCGGCCTGAGGCGCTATCCGACTGCTGCCCGGCCAGGACGTTCGAGACGGACTATCCTGGTCGCGCTTTTGTTACTGATCGGCTATGCCGCCGCCGATCTCTTCTGGCCATGGCACCGCGACCTGAGCCGCTTCGATCTGATCGCGACCGGCACGCTGGAAACCAGGATGTGGCGCTCGTACTACGATCGCCGACCCGTCTCGCTCTTCCTTGAACTGGCGCAGACCCTGCGCACGCAGTATCGATTTCCGTGGCTGAGGTCGTACGTCGGCGCCTATTACGGCGCCTCCGCCGCCTTCACCTTCAAAGAGGGGAAGCAGCGCAGCGACTACGAAAAGGCGTTGTCAGCGCTGAGAACCTATTTCACCCTGATCCACAACACGGGGGACCGCAACTTCGACATGGCTCGCACCACCAGGCTGGAACTGGAATGGTGGATCGTGCATCGGGAGCACGATCGTTATGGGCCCGATGCGTTGACCAACGCTTGCGCGGAAGCGGCAGTGTCGCTGTACATGGTGTCCGCGAATGCCACGCGCGAACACGGGCGGCTGCGCGCGCAAGCGATGCTGCTTCGCGATGCTCACGCAGAAGCGGGCGACATGACGGACGCGGACTGGGCAATCATCGAATCGATGCTGCACCAGAGCTATCAGTCGCTAAGCCATGCGGTCTCATCGCTGCCGCCGCGGAAAGCCGGCCGTGAGCTGCGAGGTGGGCGTCGATTCGTCGAGCAGGGCACTGCTACGTTTCCACCGCAGGGCGGTAGTCCGGGCTAAGTGCCGCTAACAAGATCATGTCATCGTCATATGGCTGTTGAGCGTTGCCATGTGTCATGACACGGAAGAAGATCAACACCGAATTGTGGAAGGCATTGCAGCCGCTGCTGCCGACCGTGGAACCCTCGCCCAAAAGGCGGCCGCCCCAGAGTAGATGACCGAGCATCGCTCAACGGTATCTTGTTTATATTGCAGACCGACATCCCGTGGGATGACTTGCCACAGGAACTCGGCTTTGGCAGTGGCATGACATGTTGGCGTCGTCTACGTGACTGGCAGGCCGGCGGCGTCTGGGGGCGCCTGCATCGGGAATTGCTGACCCGCTTGCGTGAGCATGACCAGATCGATTGGAGTCGGGCAAAGCATCGATGGCGCAGCGGTGGCAGGCCCCCGGGGGGGGCCAGCAGACTGGCCCGAACCCCACGGACCGGGGCAAACCGGCAGCAAACGCCATCTCGTTGTAGACCGGCGCAGTGTGCCCTTGGCGCTGGTTGTGACCGGTGTCACTTTGGCGAGCATCGCCCAGATGATGCGGGCATGCTTGGCGGCCAGCGCCACGGCGGCCACGTTCTTACCGCTGCGTGCTTCGAGTGCGCGGGCCCAGGCGCTGTTGGCGTCACTGCGCCGCTCGATGGTGCGCATGACCGCTCGGGCGCCGTGCACCAGCAAGGTACGCAGGTAGACATCGCCGCGCTTGGTGATGCTGCCCAGCCGTGCCTTGCCCCCGGATGAGTGCTGACGTGGCGTCAGGCCCAGCCAAGCAGCAAACTGTCGGCCGCTATCGAACAGCCTCGGATCGCCGACGCTGGCCACCAGCGCGGTAGCGGTGATGGGCCCGACGCCCTCGATTTGCATCAGTCGCTTGGCTGGCTCGCTTTGCGCGGCCAGCCGGTTGATCTGCCGGTCATAGCTGGCCACGCGCTCGTCCTGGTGATGAAACTCCTCCATCAGCTCGCATACGGCGACGCGTGCCAGCCCAGGCAATCCGTTCTCGGCGTCCTCCAGAACATCAGGCAGGCGCTCGCGCAACTTGTGAATGCCCTGAGGCAGCACGATGCCAAATTCGCCCAACAGGCTGCGGATCTGATTGGCCTGTGCGGTGCGCGCCTGAACAGCGAGCGAGCGCGCCCGGTGTAACACCAGCACCGCCTGCTGCTCCTCGCTCTTGACGGCGACAAAGCGCATGCTGGGCCGCCGGACCGCTTCGCATATCGACTCGGCGTCGTTGGCGTCGTTCTTGCCGCTCTTGCGGTAAGCGGCGACGAACTGGCCAGCCATCAGGCGCACCTCGTGCCCAAGCTTGCGCAGCTCCCGCGCCCAGTAGTGGGCACTCGCGCAGGCTTCGATTCCCACTAGGCACGGCGGGAGCTTCGCAAAGAACTCCCTCACCCGCGACCGTGTCAGCGTCCTGCGCACCACGATCTTCCCTTGGGCGTCCACCCCATGTACCTGGAACACATTTTTGGCGATATCCAGTCCGATGCATGTAACCTTGTCCATGACTCCCTCCTCTCCGTGATTGAGGTTGGTCCGGCCTCTCAATCTGGCACTTCCGATGCCGCAGGGGAAGGGGGAGTCCATGTCATTAGTTCACCAACCGCCTGGGCGAGTTTCCCCTTTTGCGACAGGCACTTGGCGTAATTCCCGGGTTCCGATTTCTGTCTACACGCGGATTTGCTGAAGCAATTCCAGCGCCTGCTTCTGTTTCGCGTTTGCCGTGGTGACAAGCTCGAACGTCGGCGCCTCAGCGCCGGCGCTGGGGGCGCGGCAGGTGTTGCGCACGATCGTGGCGAGTTCGGCCATCAGGCTCGAGAAGGTGTGTACGGGGGTGCCGTCCTCAAGCGTGTGGCGCGCCGCCTTGGCCAGCGCTGCCGCAGAGCGCACCGCAGGCGCCACCGGATCACGCGTGGCCTTGGCGGCCTGATCCGGGTCGGCGAACATCAGTTCGCGCCAAGCCTCGCGCATGTGCCACTCGACGTAGTAGGCCAGCATGCACAGCAGGATATGCGCACGCACCCGATCGGCCGTGCGGTGATGGATTGGCCGCACCTTCAGGTCCACCGTTTTTAGCGAACGGAACGCGCGCTCCACGTTGGCCAGCGCCTTGTAGTTGCGCACGCACTCGGCCGAGTCCATCTGCGCCGCACTCACCGAAGTGCGGATGATATAGAGGCCGTCGAGCGCCGCCTCGCGGGCGATGCCCTCGCTGTTGCGGCTGAACGTGAAAGCCGCGTCGTCGATACTCAGCGCAAAGTGCTTGGCCACCTTGTACTTGTCGATCACCTTGCCCACGCGCAGGCCGATCTGATCGCGCCCGGCAAGCTTGCCCGCCTGCACGCGGGCAACGATCGGCTGCAGGCACGCCTCGGTGGCCGCCAGCAACTCCTCTCGCTTGTGGGCACGCAGCTTGGCCAGTTCCGGATTGCGGCACGCCACCAGCCGCTCGCCCGGATAGTCCGGTGAACTCAGCTCCAGCAGGTTGCGCTCGTCGAACAGGCCAAGCTGCAGTTGCCCTTGCTCGAGCAGCGGGCGGATCGAGGCGCTCTTGAGCGCGGTGATCCAGCCCAGGTCACCGCCCTCACGCATCTGGTCGATGGCCTTGCTGGAGATCATGCCGCGATCACCCACCATGACCAATCGCGAGAGACCAAATTCCTCTTGCAGGCGCCGCACCTCGGGCATGAAGGTCTGGCTGTCGGCCACGTTGCCCTCGTGCACCGACACCGCCACTGGGCAGCCGCGCGCATCGGTGAGCAAGCCGTAGTTGACCTGTAGCAGCCCCTTCTTGCCATCGCGGCTGTAGCCAAGCTTGGCCAGCGGGCAGGTGCTGCCCTCGAAGTAGCTGGAGCTCAGGTCATACAGCACTAGGCCACCGGCGCTCAAGTGGCGCGCGGCGAGCTTCTTCTGAATCGCATCCTGGCGCGCGAGCAGCCAGTCCATGCAGTCCATGGCCGCGTACAGGTCGTTCTCGTTGGCCTCGGTCACGCCGAAGTCCTCCGCCAGGGTGCTGGTGTGCCACCAGCGCGTGGTGGCCAGCTTCGTGTGCGGCGCCGCGATGCGCGCGGCCACCATCGCCAGTACCAGGTCGCGCTCGCGCGAAGGCTTGGAGGCGATCAGCGAGGCAAAGCCCAGACGCTGCATGGCCGTGGCCACCGCCTGCACGTGGCCGTGAGCGCGCGAGCGTGTCACCTCGAACGCCTCGCCCAGCGGCACGAAGGTCTCGCCCTTGAGTGAGCGGCGGATGATCTCGACCAGTGCCTCGGGCAAGTGGGACAGGTTGCCCAACGTCTCGTTCTTGACCACGCCGTCCTCGCGGTAACTGCGTCGCAACAGGTGGGTGCGATAGACCTGGTCCTTGTACTTGCGGGTCGTCGTAACGACGTGAGCGGTTCCGGTTCGTGCTGGCATACCCAGCAGAATAGGATAAAACACGCCTATGTCAAGTATTTTTAGTGACTACAAAATGAAGACATCGAACACCCCCTGATGAGCCGATTCCTCAATCAGGAAAAGGGATTCGCGATCCCGGCTACGTTGTCCGATCGAACGTGTGTGCAAACCGCCCCGTCGCCCAGTCAATGAAGACATGCAACCGTTGGCTCATGTGCAAATGGTCAAAAATCTCCGATCGCCGACCTCGCGCGCCATTGCCTAGAATGAAGTCGCGGCCATTTCCCGGCCCTCATCCTTCCGAAACAAGCGTCTGAGAGTGGCAGCGGCTGATGACCCTATTAGGCAAGCTCGTATCTCTGGTCAGCCGTCGGACCCTGCGGGTGGAAGGTCATGTTTTCGCCATCACGCCCGAACGCATTGCGATTGCGGAAGGGGTACACGCTTCGCTTGCGATGGCGCCAATGCTCTGTGCGGCGGCGCTTTTCGGTCGTCCAGAGATCGCTGTCGGAGCCGTTGCGGCGTTCTGGAACTGTCTTTGCGATCCGCAAGGATCGAAGTTGGCGCGTCTGAAGACGATGGCCATTTTCACCGCCATGGGCGGTGTCGTGATGCTGACGGCGTCCTATGGTGCACATTGGGGCTATGCCGTCAGCATTGGCACTCTGTTTGTCCTGGTGTTCCTTTGTGGACTGACGCGGTCCTACAAGCCCTCCCTCGGGCCCATGCCGGCGCAGGCGGGGTTGATCGCTTCGCTCGCAGTCGTGATCGGCATTGCGTCGCCCCAGCCGCTCGCCGGAGCACTTGAACACGCTGGCTATTTCTTGCTCGGGTCGGCCTGGACCATGCTGTTCTGCATCTTTCTCTGGCCCATCCCGTTCCCGCAATCCGCGTGCTTCACGCTCGCAACAATTTTCGGCAGGCTGGAGGACATGGTGGGCTTTCTGGAGTCGCTGGATTGCCGGCCTGGAATGGATAGACAAGGCTGGACCCAGTTCGACACCGTTTATCGCCGTGGGGTGCGCATGTCGATCGAGCGCGGGAGGGCATTGGCGGCGCACGATGCGCGCAACAGCCCCGATCTCGGTCTGGGCATCGATGCCGCGGGCAGAGTGTTTTCCGCGCTGATCGCCATCGGCCATGTCCGACGCAATGCCGCCAAGGCGATCGACGATGGATCGCGGCCATTGCTTCAAGGCCTGCATCGGTTGCTGCAAGGCGTGACCGAGCGGGTGCAGCACGAAATGTCAATGCCAGACGCGCTGATCGCGCAGGCAGACCCGCTGTTGCGGCAGGCCGCAGATCGGCAGGATCAGACGGCAAGCGCCGTAGCCTTTGCAGCCAGGGCCGTCGTCCGGCTCGCGGACCGTCAACACGCGTTCGCAATGGACCCTGAGACTCCCCCGCCTGCCGTTGCTGGCGCGATCAAGCTCGACAGGCTGGTCTGGGGCCATGCGCTGCGGGTGGCGGTCGCATCGGTGCTCGCTTTCATGATCGGCACCATGCTAAGCGTCACGTTTGCCTACTGGGGAGCAATTGCTGCAATCGTCGTGACCCAACCGATTTCTGCCAATACATGGTTGCGCGTTCTGGAGCGCGCATGCGGCACGCTCGTTGGCGGCATGATCGCTGCTGTGCTTCTGACGAATCTGTCTGGTCCTGTGGTAATGGCAATCGCCATTTTGCCGCTTGCCGCCGTGACCGTCGCCTTGAGGCTGGTGAACTACGGTCTGTTCGTCGTCTTCCTGACGCCGATGTTCATGCTGATGTCGGACTTCATCCATCCTGCGGAGGGGCTGATTGTCGCTCGCCTGACCAATGAATTTGTTGGCGCTTGCGTGGGTATGGTGGCGAGCTTTCTTCTGTGGCCGCAAAAGGAAAGTAACGCGCTGACGGCCGCAATCTCGGCGGCGATCGCGGCCAATATGGCGTTCGCGGCCGCCGTCCTTCGGATGGAAGGAGGGGATCAAGGCGCCATGGCCACGGTGGATCGGCTGCAACGCGAGGCCGGGCTGGCCAGCACACGCCTTGAAGTTGCGAGAGAACGCATGCTGCTGGAGGGACGGTGGCGATCGGCGCGGCTCGAACGACTTCGGGGCGTGATCGTCGCGTTGCGGACAGTCTGCGCCGCCGCCGCAGTGATCGAAGTGCTACGGAGCGGGGAGCCGGACGCACGTGACCGGCAGAGAGCCCATCGCTACGATTCGCTGACCGCAGGGATGCTGGAAGCGCTGACGTCGAGCGAAGCGAGGCAGCCAGTTCACTCCATTGAAATGCCTGTTGAAATGCCTGCGGACGACCTCGAGCAAGCGATCCAGCATTTCGTGACGGTATTCGATGTCTACTTAGGCAGCGCTTCGGAACGCCAGCGCGTCTCCGTTTGACCTGCTTTCAGGGCAGCTTGGGTCCAGTTCATACGACTGCCAGAGAAGGGCTGGCGGCATTCCAATCAACTCCTCTATATGCCCTCGACGGCCCGCGCAAGCAGGTGGCAGATCGCAACCGGTTGGCGCCTCCGGGGCTGGAGCAAGCGCTCCCTGAGCACCTGCCCCCGCCGCGTGTCGGCGACCGATTGCCATATGTACGCGCCGGGGCCAGGGCCTCACGCCCGAAGCAACTCCACCTGTCTGCTCGAAAGCAGCGGAACGATGCGATCCACGACCAGTTCCCGGTAGTGGGCCGAATGGCGATGCGCGTCGATCGCCGCGTTGTCGCGATAGCGCTCGAGCAGGAGAATCGCGCCGGGATTCTCCGTGCTGCGGAACACCTCGTAACCAAGGCACCCCGGCTCGGCCAGCGACTGCTGGCGCAGCGCCGTGGCGAGTTCGAGTACCTCAGCCACGCGCGCTTCGTCCGTCTGCCAGCGGGCAATGACGACGATGTGGTCCGGTGCGCTCATCACTTGACCCCCCGGAGCGCGGCGACAATGGCTTCGCCAACTGCGTTGGCCGACGCGGGATTCTGGCCGGTGATCAGGCGGCCGTCGACCACGACCTTGGACTGCCAGGGATCCGTCGACGAGTACTCCGCCCCGGCGGCGCGCAGCGCACTTTCCAGCATGAACGGGACGTCGGCCTTGGCGTAGCCTTCCTCCTCGGCGTCCGAGAAGGAAGTCAGGCGGCGCCCCTGAACGAGCGGCGTGCCATCGTCAAGGTTGACGCCAAGCAGCGCGACTGGGCCGTGGCAAACGGCGGCGACGATCTTGCCGCCATTCCAGGCGCGCAGTACCGCACGCTTGACATCGGGATCAATGGCGATGTCCACCATCGGCCCGAGTCCGCCGGCGAAGAAGATCGCGTCATAGTCCAGGACATCGACTTCCGAGAGTTTGCGGCTGTGCGCCATGCGGCGGACTGCTTGGCTCTCGCTGAACGCGCGCTGCGCGGGATCCTTGTCGTCATAGCCGTCAGCCGGAGGGTTGCCGCCCTGCGGCGACGCGTACTCCACCGCAATGCCCGCTGCGTCGAGCGCTTTGTAGGGGTGCGCCACCTCGGGATAGAAGTAGCCCGTGGCACGCTTGTTGGGGCCGATCTCGGCCGCGTTTGTCAATACGAACAACACATGCTTGACCGTCATGATGAACTCCTTGAGGTTTCAGTTCTTCGCGCAGCGCTGCTGAATGAACTTTAGGAAGTCAGGAAGCGTTCGAGAAGATAGCACCGCGTTGACAGATTGGGTCATAAAAAAGAGGCTCGTGGGGGGAATCTGTGGGTAGATGGAGGCGATTTACGAGGAGCAGAGGAAGCGATAGAGCTTCTTGCAGGTCGCATCGAAGGCGCTCTGGGCCTGCTCGTCGAGGTGCCGGGAGATCAACGGACCTCCGTACTTGTGAATTTGGTGGAGAACGAGCGTGCGGGCATCCATGGCGGCCGCGTCCGGGTCTTCGTGGCGGACCTCAATGAGATGCCCGCCGAGCATCCAGAGGTGATCGCGGTGATAATTCAACGTTTTGCGCGCATATCCCAGTGTGAGCAGGTGTTGCAGGAAAGGCGTGAACACTTCGACGAGTGCCTGCCCGGGCGGGAGGTCCTGGTCATCGAAACGCCAGGATGCGGGCCAGTTCTGCAGGTCCGGCACGTAACGCGCCAACGCATCCTGGTCCGGGGCGACAATAGCGACTTTTTTGCCCTTGCCGCTTGGGGCCGCGCTAACCATGTTGCTGACTCGCTTGCTCAACGCCTGCCACCATTTTCCCGGTTTTGTCTATGAAGGTGCGCGGCTGTGCGAAGCAACCCAGTCCATCGAGATCGAGGTACGACCGCGCAAGGGTTCCAAGGCGATCTGCTCATGCTGTAGCCAGCCTGCGCGGGGTTACGACACGCTTGCGCAGCGCAGGTTCGAGTTTATTCCAGTCTGGGGTTTTGCAGTGTTCCTGCTTTACACCATGCGGCGCGTCGATTGTCGTGACTGTGGCGTCAAGGTCGAAGCCCTGCCGTGGGCCAGTGGCAAGCACACGCTCACCCGAGCGTACATGCTGTTCCTGGCGCAGTGGGCACGCAAGCTGTCGTGGAAGGAGACGGCACAAAGCTTCCGCACCAGTTGGGAGAAAGTCTTCAACGCAGTGGAGTGGGTGGTCGACTGGGGGCTGGCCCATCGCGAACTCGGTACGATCCGCGCCTTTGGCGTCGATGAGATTCAGTATGGTCGTGGACACAAGTACCTCACACTGGTCTACCAGATCGAGGCCGGCTGCACGCGCTTGCTCTGGGTCGGGCAGGAGCGCACGAAAGAAAGCTTCGCGAAGTTCTTCGCCATGATCGGAAAACAGCTTTGTGAGAAGGTCGAGTTCGTCTGCTCTGACATGTGGAAGCCCTATCTCGAGATGATCGCGCTGCATTGCCCCAACGCACTGAACATCCTGGATCGCTTCCACATCGTTGCCAAGATGAACAAGGCGATCGATGAGGTTCGCGCCGAGGAAAGTCGCCGCATGAGCCGCGACGGATACGAGCCAGTGCTCAAGAAGTCCCGCTGGTGCCTGCTCAAGCGGCAGGAAAATCTGACCGACAAACAGCGGGTGCGTCTGCGCGATCTGCTGCAATACAACTTGCGGACCGTGCGGGCCTGGTTGCTCAAGGAAGAGTTCCAGCAACTCTGGGATTACATCTCGCCCGAGTGGGCCGGCAAATTCCTCGACCAGTGGTGTACCCAAGTGATGCGCTCGCGCATCGAGCCGATGAAGAAGTTCGCCCGCACCGTGCGTGTCCACCGTGAACTGATCCTCAACTACTTCCGTGCGCGCAAGCAGTTCTCCAGCGGCGTCGTCGAGGGTCTGAACAATAAGGCCAAAGTCACCATGAGAAAAGTGTACGGCTTCCGGACCTTCAGAGCCACGGAAATCGCGCTATATCATGCACTTGGGAACCTTCCGGAGCCTCCGGGCACCCACACATTTTCCTGACGATCCAAAAAAGACAAACACTCAGACGGACGGCCGCAGGGGAACTGCGACCGTCTCTGACCGACTTCGGATTCATCAACCGGTCGATGCAACGGCTTGATGGAATCGTTCAGCCGGTGCATCGAAGTTTAGTGTTTTGCGCGATGGCCTGCGGCACCGCGCGCAGGCACTTCGGAACGAGGGTCGGACAAAGCACTCGCGGAAGGGAGCACTGCCGTATCCAGTAAAGATTTCAGGGCTGCTGGAGCATGCGGGATGCCAGGCAGGGCCAGAACGTAAGAGACCATTTACCCCCCCCCATACACAGCCTGAAGTACCGCAGGCCGACGAAGCGCAGGAGGGAGCGACGCATATGTCCGTTGGCTGGGCGGAGCCGCCGCTCGAATGGCCGCGCGAAAGATCTAACCAACGCCCGCTGATGGCCGGCTACCGCCGTTGCGCTTTTGCCATCTCTGGCGAGTCACGGTTAGCCGCAGCGCGCCGGGCCGGACTGCACGTGAGGCCCTGGCATCGCTGGGACGTGGCGATAAGACACGATAACGGGGGCTAGCGTCGTCAGCAAGGCTTTGGAAACGCTGCTGTCGTTGAACAGTCTGCGGGCCTCCTAAGGCGGCGTGGGGGAGGGAAGCGTGGTGGCTTCGGTTCAGCATGCTGTCGAGCCAACAGCGCGGTCACGATGCGGCCTCGGAGCGGCGGTTTTGTGAGGAGACCGGACGATCCAACGTCTCGGCAAGGCAGGTGCCGAACGACGCTTTATGGCCCGGGAAGGGACGTTGCTTCGCTCGTGAGCGCTCAATAGGTTCTTGTAAACCCGCCATCATGCAGCAGGTTCACGCCAGTCATGTGGTCGGAGAAAGGGGATAACAAGACTTCGACCGCCAGAGCCACCTCTTCCGGGCTTCCATACTTCCGCAAGGGAATGTTCGAAGTTTCCTCGGCTAACCGCTCATCGAAGGTCATGCCAACCTTGGTGGCACGCTGGCCGATCGATGCCACATAGTCTGGGGTCAGCGTGCCTCCGAGAGAGAGGGTATTGACGTGAATCCCTCTCTCGCCCATCGCGAAAGCAAGCGTCTTGGCCTGAGCCAGCCATGCACAACGCAGGACGTTGCTGGTGGCGTAGTTTCCAAGGGCTTGCACTGAGGTGATGGCGGAAATGATGACAATTTTCGCCCGGCGTCCTTGGGAGGGTTCGGGCTGCATCGTGGAGATCGCGCTCTTAAGGAGTTCAAGGGGGCCGATAAAGTTGCTCTGGAATAACTGGCGCCACGTGTCCGCTGGAGGCTGGCATTCGCCGGTGGGCCGCATCTGGGGTGGCATCAGTACGACGCCGTCGAGGACGCTTCCTTCCGCCGCAAGCTCATGGGAAAACGACGCGACAGAGGCATCGCTGGACATATCGACGGAGATCCAGTGAAATGACTGGCCGCCAAGCCTCCGGAGATTCGCGCAGGCGCCTTGCAGCTTGCCAATGTCGCGCGCGGCGAGAATCAGCGAATAACCTGCGTGCGCCAGCCGTGCGCAGACGGCGCTCCCGATGCCGCCGGTAGCCCCCGTGACCAGGACTACTTTGCTTGTCTCGGACATGTCGCCCTCCCTCGGTAGGCTGGTGATATCCAGCCATGCCGACAGCAGCACGCCGGACAGGGCGATTGGTAGCATTCCGAGCCCGGAGGGCACGCCCCCACCTGTGTCTGTTAGTTATAGTGCACGAGAGGTGTCGCCGGCGAACGGCCTGCCTCGCTTCGCGACCGCTTTCCGACGAACGTCCAGCTATCCGCTACCGCACGGCAGAACTGGCGGCTGGTTCGGCATCCGCCGACTGAGTGGAAGGCGCCGGCCGGCTCTTCCCGACCGACCCAAAACTGCCACTCGCCCCACTGACGCTTCGATGGCAGTTATCTGGTGCGCAACGGCCATTCGTTTTGACACGTTGGCCGGCGGGCGATCGGCCTTTGCCAACATTGGCTCGGGCCGGGTTCTGCGTCAGCAATGTGGCGGATTCTTGACGGTGGCAGTGTCGAGCAGCCGGACGGCGGCGTCCCATATCAGCGAACTCACACTCCCCACCCGTCGCTGTCGTTTGCACGTGATTGGGGGCGGCGACGGCTTCCGGGTTCCAACGAGACGGTGGTACTCGTAATTATTAAAGCTATTTAATGGGTGTCGTACTAGTCGATGTCTGTCGGTCTGCTTACTCGCCACGATTTCAAGCGCGGACAGCAGGTGGTTGGCCAGTTCGAAGTCGTTTTCCCGGCAGGCCCTCTTGAATACCGCCAGCACGTCGTCACTCAGAGAGTGCTTTAAGGTACCCATCTTCCGTCTCCCACCGCTGATGGTCCATATCCCCTTGCGCAGGGCACCTGACCTAATGCAGGCATTGTGGACGTTGCCACAGTGGGAAGGTCAAGGAGAAAAGTGCCACGCCGGAAAACAGGCACTGGCAGATAGTCGACCATCAACCGCCGATGAACGACATCTCGACTTTGGGCTGGTTGGGTGCGATTGTGTTTTCAGCGCGCTGCTCCGAATAGCGGTCAGTTCGATGCAGCCAAAGGTCGGCCACTCGTCGGCGCAACGCGTCGTCAGAGTCTCCGCTGCGCAATGGCGCTCGGATGTCCTCGCCATGAGAGGCAAACAGGCAAGTGAAGAGCTGGCCGTTTGCGGACAGCCTCAGCCGTGTGCAATTGCCGCAGAACGGCCGTGAGACGCTCGAGATAACGCCAATTTCTCCCTGGCCATCTGCGTAACGGAATCGAACTGAGGTGTCCGATGGCCTGTCGCGCCCGGCCGGGACGAGTGGGAACGTTGATTCGATAGTCCGTATAACCTCGGACGAAGGGACAACCGACTCCAGGTTCCAGCCATTACTCGTGCCGACGTCCATGAATTCAATGAACCGAACTTCGATGCCCGTCCCCCGGAAGTGCCGCGCCATGGGAAGAATCTGCGTGTCATTCACGCCGCGCTTGACGACCATATTGACCTTGACCGGCGCGAAGCCTACGCGCAGCGCCGAGCCAATCCCTTCAAGAACACTTGCAGCGGAAAAGCCAACGCCGTTCATCTGTTGAAACACGGCCTCGTCGACTGAGTCGAGACTCACTGTGACGCGCTTCAGCCCCGCGTCCCGAAGTGACTGCGCCTTGCGGCTAAGCAGTGAGCCGTTCGTTGTCAGCGATAGGTCGATGTCGTCGCCGCCGGGCGTTCTCAGTTTCGCCAACAACTCGACTAGGTATTCCAGGTCCTTTCGCAACAATGGCTCCCCGCCAGTCAGGCGAATTTTCTCAACGCCGAGGCCGACGAACACACGTGCAATACGCTCGATTTCCTCGAAGGTGAGCAACTCAGCTCGGGGCAGGAATGGGTAGTCCTTGCCGAAAACCTCCTTCGGCATACAGTAGATGCAGCGGAAGTTACAGCGGTCTGTTACCGAAATGCGTAAGTCTCGCAACGGCCGAAGCCGCGTGTCCTGAACCGGCAATGCAACAGCGGTGACATCTGCGGTGCGGAAGTGGTTCTCTGTAGGGTGGAAGGCAGTGACATCCACCAGAGGAATCACGCGCCCCAGGGTGAATGATTTCATCGCGCCACCTATCCAGCTCGTGTTCAGCTGCAGACAGAAATGGGAAGGGGCCGGCAACGCGCCGGCCCTCTGCCACCTATGTGTAGCGGCGGCTCTTGAAGCTCACCGTTTTCTTGTAGTCGTCCATCGACCCAACGCGTCGAACGTTCGCCCACGTGCCTTTGTAGTAAGGAACGATGTTGCGGTCCGTCCATGTCGTCGTGACGTTATCCTGGATGCCATTGACATGGCCAAACACCATGAACGTCTGGTCATGCTTGATTTCGGCAGCCGGATAAGCCATGGCATAGGTAGACCCGAAGTCGTTGAAGACCTCGACGATGTCTCCCGCAGCAATGCCGAGTTGCTGAGCATCTTCAGGGTTCATTTCGATATAAGCCATCGGGTCCCGCGTGCGGACGAAATCGTTGTACTGGTCGTGATAGACCGTTTGCCACACTTCGTTCGTGCGGCCATTGTTAATCCAGAACCGGTACTTCGCCTTCTGGTCGGCTATGAGCTTCGGTAGACCTGGCCATGGCGACGGCTTGAACTGTGCCTTGCCGTCCGGCGTGTCGAACTTACCATCCATATACATCATCTCTGTGCCGACCAGCTTTCCTCCTTCCCACGCCTTCGCCGGCAGCTGCACACCGTTGTTGGCCATCACACGCAACCGCTCATAAGTCACCAGATTGCCCGTATCGCCGCCCTGGCTGTCAATCTTCCCAGCGCCCGGCTGTCCAGCTTTGCGGAAGCCATCGTTGAATGCATCCTCCTCAGTCTTCCAGTCAAAGCCTTCAAACCGGGCGGCCATCTTCGCGTTGCCATCCTTGCGGTACATGTCGCGCAGCGTGTTAGCGATGCGAGCCGCGATAAGGCAGTCTGGCAGAGCCGTTCCAGGCGGGTCCATGAACCGTTCGGAAAGCCGCATGCGCCGTTCGCCATTCATGGAAGTCAGATTCATCTCGCCCGGATGTGCCGCTGGCAACAGCAGATGTGCAGCCTCTTCGAGCTTGGTAGGGTAGAGGTTGATGCTCGCTACAAACAGCCCGCCCTTGCTAGTCGCATCATAAATAACGTCGACCATCTGCTCGGTGGTCACGCCACGGGCGCGCTGCATCGCGTCCTTGACGATTTGCGACCTGCGCAGAACAACTTCGCGCAACTGCTGAGCGTTGTTGCTGGTCTGGAAGTTATTACAAGCCCACCACGTCATCATCCGGCCCTTGCCTTGGATGAGTTCCTGGTCAATGTATATCTTCTTGTCACCGGGGTACGGAGGCCGGGTGTAGCCTTCCTGGTGACCGCCCATACGAACGCAGCCGGTACCTCGCCGTCCGACATTGTGCGTCGCGAGCGCAAGGTCCACGAGGGAGGACTGAATCAGATAGTTGTCGTTGCCCCAGATGATGCCCTTTTCATAGGTATGCATTGTCCTCGGCATCTGGCCCGAAGCCTTTGGCTTGTAGGACCATTCGGCCGCCGTCCGAATCTTCTCAACAGGCACGCCGGTGATTTTGCTGCAATCTTCAAGGGACAGCTTGTTGGCCTGTACCGCCGCATCGAACCCGCTCGTGTGTGCAGCAATGAACTCGCGGTCAATCCACCCCTGCTGGACGACGTACGTGAAAAGGCCATTGAACAGCGCAATATCTGTCCCCGGCTGAATGTCCAGGTGCAGCACGTTATCCTTCCCCGCCACCTTTTCGGCAACTGCGATGGTCGGAGTGCGTCTCGGGTCGACGAACACGACCTTTGTCTTCGGCGTCGCTTCTCCAGGGAACCACTTCCTCTTCTTGTCAGCCGTCGTTCCATTGAGATTTGGCACCCAATGGTTCAGGAAGTAGTTCGTTTGCGTTTCGTACGAGTTGGCGCCAATGGACCAGATGACGTCGGCGAGTTCGGCGTCCTCGTATGAGTTGTTCAGTTCTCCAATGCCCATCTCACGCGTGGCATGGCATTCGGAGTTGTACGCCGGCCTGTTGTGGATGCGGACCATCGGAGTCTGCAGCGCCGTGAACATCAGCTTGCCCGACCCCCACGTGTTCTCGAATCCACCACCCGCACCGCCATGGTCAAAGGCAGAAAAGGCGATGCCGTTCGGGCCATCCTTGTCGAGCACCTTCTTCATCAGGCCGCCGTATAGGGCCAACGCCTGGTCCCAGGTCGTATCGACCCATTGGTCGCTCAGATAGACGCGCGGATTCTTGAGGCGGTCCTTCGTGAGCCCGTCCGGTGCGTACATATACGTTGCCATCTTGCCGCCCCGTGTCGAGCTGAGTCCGCTGTTCACGACGCAACTCTTGTCCGGGACAATCATGATGGTGTGGCGCGAGCCGTCACGTTCGGTGATGACATTCTCCATCGCGGGCGTCATGACAATCGCGAGCGGCGGCAGCTGCTTGCGAAAATCAAGTCCGAGCGCATTCTGGTTCGGTGCGCGCCCCCCTTCCTGGTCCTCCGGCCACTTGTAAACGTGATACCCGCATCCGACGATGCAGAAGTGGCAGGTCATGTTTGTCCGCTTGGCCGTGACCGGCGGTAGCACGATGCGGTCCTTTTCGGTAGCCATTTTCAGCTCCTCGCACTCAAAGGATGTTGGCCTGGCGGCCGTATATCAGGCCTTCCACACCGACAGCTGATACTGTTCCCGTCTTATCGTCGTAGAGCAGCCTCACTCTGGGTAGATTTTCGGTGGCCTGGCCAACAACCATTTGTCCAGCCTTTTCCGCATCAAAGATGCTGTTGTGGCAAGGACACTTGAATGTCTTTGTCGCAGGTTCGTATGCCACGGGGCAACCCATATGGGTGCACATCGTGCTATACGCGACGATGTCACCCTCCGGACCGACACCGCCTGGGACCCGGCTGCCGAGTTTGACAGCGATGCAGGGCGACGCGGCGTCCGGATATGTGAAGGAGACTGGGGTGTTGAGCCCCATCCGCCCGAGTTGCGCCAGACTCTTTCTCGGATATGGGAGCTTGGTCTTGCTTGTGTCGACCGGTGTGGCGGCTTCCGCTGCGGTCGGCGCAAATGCACACGCAGCGGAGGCGGCAACGGAGGTGCCTCCCAGCTTCAAGAACGTCCGGCGGTCGATTTTGAGTTCGGACATGTTCCCTCCTTGCTTGAATCTTGCTTGCCTAGTCGCTAGCATCGATTGCGTGGCAAGACCTGTGCCACCCGGCTCAATGGCGGTCGGCAGGCTCGTGTGTAGGGAAATATCGACGCGGAGTCGCTGGGCGCCGTTACCGTCCAGTAACGGTTCGTGAGGGGGAGTGAGCCGTTATGTCACCAATTCTTAACATCGGTCGACGGCGGCTTCTCCGTTCTGCGGTGAGCTTGCCGCTTCTCTCAGCCTTTAGGTTCGCCTCAGGCGACGAACGTCCATCGATTGCGTTCGGCACCACGGCCGTCTTCCTGGATAACGAAATCAGTCTGCTGGCACGTTGGGCCAAAGAACTCGGAAGCGTTTGCGATGCCAACGTGAGGTTTGTGCAGCGCAATAACTACCGTGAAATCCACGAGCTATTGGCTGCGAATCGCCTCGATGTCGCATGGGTCTGCGGTTACCCCTACGTCACGCACCAGCAGACAATGCGGTTGATGGCGATTCCAGACTACGAGGGGCAACCGCTTTATCGCTCCTACCTGATTGTGCCCAAGGGCGACGCCCAAACTACGCATATCACGCAACTTCGGAATCGTGTGTTCGCGTTCAGCGACCCGCAGTCGAACTCAGGTTTTCTGGTTCCTACCACCGAGTTGATTCGGGCAGGCATACGGCCAAGCGCATTCTTCAGGAAGGCCTTTTTCACGTATGCGCACCGGAAGGTGGTCGATGCGGTGAGTTCCGGACTGGCAGATGCCGGCGAGATAGATGGCTACGTCTACGACACCATTGAGAGGCGATACCCGGACCGCACCCGAGACGTAAAGGTGGCGTGGCGTTCCCCGCAGTACGGCTTCCCGCCGATTGTGGCCCGCACGAATCTCGACGAAGAGACGTTTCGTCGCATTCAGGGGGCGCTCGTCGGCATGAAGGAACGACAGGAAGGGCGCGACATTCTTCAGCAATTGAACCTCGACGGCTTCGTGGAAGGTGCCGACAGCGTGTTCGACAGCATTCGCGGGCTAGTCCGGATTTTGGACGCTGGGCCAAGGTAGGCGCCCACAGATGTTCTCCAATCTCAGTTACCGCTACAAGATTCCACTGGCGTTGAGCGCGGTCATCCTGCTTACCGAACTTCTGGTGACCGCCGCTCTCGTCAGCCTCGCACTATCCGACGCGCGGAAGGACTTAGAGAATGGCGCACAGAATCTTTGTCGCGTGCTTACGCTGTCGGTACGTGACCCAATGGTCAAGGACGATGTTTGGCGAGCATTCGAAGTTATTCGCACGCCCGTAGCAGTCAAGGATTCGACGAATCCACTCAAGGAAATCGCGCTCTTCGACGCTCAAGGGCGCGTGTATGCATCGACTGCGCCCCGGAAGGCACCCATTCAGACGGACGTCGCCCAACTACCTGCCGAATACGGCGACGTTCTTTCACACTTGCGTACCGCCGGCGACCGCTTCTACTTCAATTTTCCGGGGCTACTGGCGACCCATGACGTGACTGCAGGCACGCCAGTGAATTCAGATGATGGAGGGCGTCTGGGATATGTTGTGTTGGTCTACGACGCGAATATCCTCTATGGCCGCATTCGCTCAACGCTGGTAAAACTGGGGGTGGCTACCGTTCCAGCGTTGTTGCTACTCATACCGTTGGGTTGGCTGTGGGGTGACCGGATGGCGAAGCCGCTTCTGGGGCTCGCTTCGGCAATGGCACGGATTGGCAAGGAGCCAGCGGAGAAGGTTAGCGCCGAAATGACTGTGCGGGGCAAGGATGAGATAGGCCAGTTGGGTCACCAGTTCCAGGCCATGCTTGGAGAATTGGCTCAGAAGCAGGCGTTGGAGCGTGAGGTTGTTGTCTCCGAAAGACTGGCCGCCGTCGGGAGGGTCGCTGCAGGTATCGCCCATGAAATCAACAACCCGCTGGGCGGTATGCTCAATGCCATCGACACACTCAACACGCACGGCACCCCAGACGCCCAAACCAAGAGAACCTTGGGGCTCCTTGAGCGAGGCCTGGGCCAAATTCGGTCCACCGTTGCCGCTCTGCTTGTTGAGGCTCGGCTGGATTCCCCTGCAATGAATCCTTCAGACTGGCAGGACCTGAGACTGTTGATTGCGCCGCAGATTCATGCGAAGCAAGCGGTGTTCAACTGGGAAGTGCAGCAAGCAGAGGCCATCGCGCTCCCCGCCCATTTAGTTCGACAACTCGTTCTTAATCTGCTGCTGAATGCTGCGACAGCCGTAGAGCACGGAGGCCGAGTCGACGTCCAGGTCTCGGCACACCCAGCGGAGCTCCACATAACGGTATCGAACACCGGACAATACATAGCAGGCGTTGCAATGGAACATTTGTTTGAGCCATTCAGTTCCGCTTGGGAAGGAGGAGAACGGCGTTCGTATGGGTTAGGTCTTTGGGTCAGCTACCAAATCGCCACCCAACTCGGTGGCACCATCGCAGTTGAGAGTGAGCCTGGCCGAACGTTCTTTGTAGTGATGCTGCCGTTTTCCTCTCAATAAGAGCAGGAGTTCATCATGTCGACTACGCTAATCTGTGTCGTGGAAGACGACCCCATCATGGGGGAGTCTTTGGCGGACAGGTTCCGCCTGGAGGGGTTCGATGTGGACTGGCACACCAATGGCGAATCGGCCTTGGGTGCCTTGCAGACTCGCCCGTATCAGGCCGTCATCAGTGATATCCGTCTGCCAGACATCTCGGGAGAGAACCTGTTTGCACGCTCGATGGCCGCACGTACATCTCAGCCGCCGTTTGTCTTTATTACTGCCTACGCGTCCGTCGAAACGGCGGTTGCCTTGCTGAAGAACGGTGCTGCTGACTACATCACGAAGCCATTCGACATTGGCGCGCTGGTGGAGAAGGTCCGGCTGTTGACAGGCACTGCTATTCCAGACCAGGCAATGCCGGCGCAGAGCGAGCTTGGCGTATCCGAAGCGATGCGGCGCCTTGCAAACATGGTGCCGCGCGTTGCAGGTCGTGCGAAAGCAATTCTGATTACTGGAGAGTCGGGTGTCGGCAAAGAGGTGCTGGCGCGATTCATTCATCGACACGCGCCGGGCGATGCGAGCCCGTTTGTTGCCGTGAATTGTGGCGCCGTCCCAGAGACGCTTCTTGAGTCCGAATTCTTTGGCTACGAGCGGGGTGCGTTCACGGGCGCGGGGCGCCAGAGGAAGGGGTACTTCGAACAGGCCGAAGGCGGGACGCTCTTCCTTGATGAGATAGGTGACCTGCCGCTGTCGATGCAGGTGAAGTTGTTGCGGGCGTTGCAAGAACCCCGCATCACGAGGGTCGGTGGCGAGAGAGAGGTCGAAACTAACTTCCGCCTGGTTTGCGCAACCAATCGGGACCTCGCCGAGCTGGTCAGCGTTGGGAAGTTCCGCGAGGACCTGTTTTACCGAATCAACATTTTGCAGCTGCGCGTGCCGGCGCTGCGCGACCGCCCCGACGATGTTCTCTGGCTCGCCCATCGCTTTGTACGCGACATCGCCAGCAGGCTCGGCGAACCGACAAAGCTATTTCACCCGTCGGCAGAGGCACGGCTAGCGACCTATGGTTGGCCTGGGAATGTTCGCGAGTTGCAGAACCGCCTTGAGCGCGCGTGCATTGTCTGCCCGCAGAACATGCTTTTCTCGTCCGATATATTCGAAGAGGACGGGGCCCCGGCCACGGCGGTAATGGATGTGGACACGCCACTCGACGGGTACATGGCTGCGTGCGAAAGCGCGTTCATCCGCGCTGCACTGCTACAGCACCAAGGGCACATTTCTGAGACAGCCCATGCGCTTGGCATTTCCCGGAAGAGCCTCTGGGAGAAGATGCGCAAACATGCAATTGCAGCCGGGCTGCTTCACTGAGGCGCCAAGCCTTAGCTGCTCAGGCAGGAGAGCTCTCATGCAAACGGATATAAACGAAGGGATGCTCGAGACGCGGCTGGTCCGCGTCCGTGGTCGTGTGCAGGGTATCGGCTATCGGGAGGCCTGCGTACATCGTGCCCACGAGCTGGGTGTCACAGGGTGGGTCCGTAACCGAATGGACGAATCCATAGAGGCGATGTTGCAGGGCTCGCCGAAGCAACTTGCCGACATGTGCGCTTGGCTGAGCGAAGGCATGTCAGCAGCGCTTGTGGAAGAGCTTGAAGTTACCGAAGTGCAGCCACCGTTTGCGCGCTTTGACAGTTTCGAGCGCTTGCCTACCGAGTAAGGATAGACAAGCGCGTGCGGGTTCACCGACTACCGGCGCCAGCGCCTTTGCACTTCACGGAATCCGGCTGCGTTAGGCTGCTCGGCAAATGCCTCACGAAGGTGTGCGCACACCCTGTTCGTCGACAGCCTCGGTCGCGCTCCGTGGCGAGCTATGCAAGCGCAGAAGACTCGGTCCTTGTCGCGATCCGCTGCCGCCTTCGCCATAAAGAGGTCCACAAGGTCAAGGCAATAGCCGACCCGTCCATTCGTGCCCGCCGTCTGGATGCGCTGCAAGCGGCTTTCCCACCCGGCCGGAAGACACGCTGTCTCTGGCCCGACGCCCTGCGCGTAGTAACCATACGTCTCGTGAAAGCGCGAGCCTTCGCCAATCGCCGCGTCGATCGCATCCGCCTTGTGGGTGGCATTGAGCGGGTATATGTCAGCCTCCGCGGACATCGTGAAAACCGCCGGGGGATTAGGGATCAGCCCCAGGATGGATTGGCTGCCAACGACAACGAACTCATATTCGTTCGTGATGTCGGCAGCAGCTCGAATGATGTGCTCCAGATCTTCCCGCTTCATTCCTGGTCCCCGAGGACAACGCCTTTTTTCAACGCCTGAATCTGTGCTAGCACTTCCTGCCGAAGGGCATCTGGCAAAAGCGTGGGCAGGGGAGACGCTTGGCGTAGCTCTTGAGCACGCCGAGTTCGGCCAAGCGCTTTGCGCCACGACTGGTTCGCAAGAATCGTTTCCCACTCGGACCAGAGTGAATCAGACCGTGAGTCTCCCTGCGCGCGCCATCGCCTGAGGACTTCTCGGGCCCGGTCCAGTAGCGCTGGGTCATCCTGAATCAGGCGGATCGCTTCCTTGTGCAGCGCCATGCTCTGCAAGTCCTGAGCCTCATGGCGGCTTGGATCAGTCCTGACCCGAACCTGAACCTGCGGAATGGCGCGCTTGGATGTGGCGGCCGCAGAGTTCGCCGGCGCCGGTTGAAAAGTATCGCTGACTAACAGGGCAAGGTCACCGGCAACCCCCAACACGGACATGACACGCAGATATGTGCCCATGGTTGGCGCGGGGTCGCCTGCCTCAACGGCAGCGAGGGTCGTCCGGGAGATGCCGACGCGCTTGGCCATCTCGACCGTGCCAAGGCCCTGAGCCTTCCGCAGGCGTTTGATGCGGTCGCCGAGTTGCAGGAGCAAGTGGCGCTCAAGTACAGAGGTGGTGTCGGTAAAGGCTGGCATATGTCCATTATTCTAGGCAAAACATGACGTTATGACTAGTTTAATGAACAGATTTTAGTCGTGCAGCGTGTTGTGTTGGATCCACCTGCACATATCTTAGTCGGCACCAGTGCTCCTGCGTCACGCCGCTGGTCCGCGCTTGCGGCCAACGCGCGCACTCCAAGGCGCCAGGAGGCAGTGGCCATGGGGCCAAGGACAAGTTTATGCAAACGACGGTGCCCCCCAAGGGGCGTCGTACTGCTGCAGCCACTGAACATAACGCCCGTACTGAGAAGTTTTGCCGGCCCCGGGAGGTTCACTGGGGGAGGGTGGGCATCTGTCGGCGCCGACAGCAGTTCAGTCGGCCGTTGACGCGCAGGCGCTCCGTTCCGGATGCCCAATCAATAATTTCAATCACGAAATTATTGGGTTGTGACGATGGAGGCCGCATTGGAAAGCGATCCCCGAGCACACGTATTGACCGACCTCATTGAGTATCCACCCTCGTTGACGCTGCATGCCGAAAACGAGGCTATGTTGACCTTCGCGCTGGACGCGAGTGGGGTACTGCGCCATATCGGCTCAGTGCCCAACGGCAAAGCGTGTGGGTGCGTGTGCCCAGCGTGCGGCGAAAGTCGAAGGCGAGTCGCTGGTGCAGGAACCCGCCTGAGGTCACGGGCTCATCATGCCTTCAGGCGGCGAGAGCTTGCCCTGGTCTGTGAAACGGGTGCCGCCGCCCATTCCGCCCGCCAACCGTCCGTGGACCTCGTATGGGATGTTGCCCGCCTTCGCGCCACCGACGAAGGCGAAAGCCTGGCGCACGGCGGCGAATGCAGGCACCGTCAACGGCACATCGATCACCGTTTCGCCGAACCGGGGCACGACCCCGCTCTGGTCGCTGACGCCGCTGGCGAAGGATTGACCATTCAGATCCAGTTGCAGCGACACCCCGCTGAACTCGATTGGCGAGTCATTGGGATTCTGGATGCGCAACTTGACGTTGAAGCGCATCTCCAACCCTTCGCCTGCCATCGGATCGATGCCTGCCACGGTGACCCGCAGCGGTTCCTGACCCGTCAGCGTCGCACAGCCGCCGAGCCAGACGAGAATGTAAAGGCAGATGAAGTAAAGGCGAATTGAGCGCCGTGTATCAGTAGCCGGCATGGCAAGCACCTCGTCCGAAGAGTCTGAGGGTGCGGATTAGTGTAGTAATTTTTTCGCTTGCCTGGGTTGCCGGAACCGAGTACGAGGGAAGGCAGATAACGCTGAGGGCCATAGGGTGCCCGTCGATCTTCACGGGCGTTTCGATCCCGAGCTTCTTCCGGGTCCAGCGACGCCGGGCCGCGCCCTGTTTTAGCCCTCCGGTGAGTTCGACCAGTTGCTGGTTGGTGAGGATCATTGTGTTCTCCCAGTGCTGCCGGGTTGTCTCGATAATACGTACCGCTGCTTCGGTCATACGTTGAATCGCTGCGGCCTGACTTTGGCCGCGATGCAAAGGGGGGGTGCTTCGGGCTGCCGTCTTGGTTGAGCCCGAGGTGGTGGAGAAGATTTCCGCGCCCGCACATGCGGATGATCCGCACCACCTCCGCCGCGCGCGCCGGCGCCACCTTGTGCGCACCCCAAGCGCAGATCACCAGCGAGCAGCGGTCGAGGGTATCCATCACCGCGCCGTTCGCCACATCCTCGCGCCCCGGCGGATCGATGCGTCAGTAGGCCGGCAGGATCTGTCGAGCGCAGCGGGAACAGGTTGACCACTTCCAGACGGCCGTACTTGCCGGCCAGCGCGCTGCAGGCAGCGGGTGATGGTCGGGTCATTGACCTGGTGATCGGCGGTCGACGGATTGAGCATGATGAAGCCGAGGCCCGGGCTGCTTCGGCCCCACTCGCGCCAGAGGCGGTAGCGGTATTGCTCGCAGTCGGAGAGGATGGCGCCGGCCTCGCCGTCGAGGGTGGGGTTGACCAGTTTCTTCATGCTACGATTCCCCGTCCAGGGCGGAGGTCGTCATGACAATCGAAAGCTACCAGGGCTACACCGTCCGCTGCTTTGCAAAGCAGCTTGGCGACGGATCCTTCGAGGCATCCGGTGCAGTTGCGAAGGACGGTAGCATCAAGGAAGGCTCGGATCCCTTGGGGTACTACCCCTCGTTTGATCGTGCTGCGGCAGCCGGGATCGCCTGGGCGAAGGCCTGGGTGGACGCGCACAGTTGAGCCTGGCACGATTCCGATCCGCTGGGCAGGGGAGCAGGCATGAGCGAACGGATGCGCTGGATCACTGAGGAGTACCGCGGCATGTATGTCCACGCGATCGCCTTTGAGATCGCGGAGATGCGCCGAATGGAACCGCCCCCAGGGCAAAAGTGGGGCTACATGATTGCCATCCGCTACACGGCTGACCGGGACGACGACATGATCTACGGGCCGGCAGGCGACCGCAGCGACTACTTCACCCGTGCGGCGGCGGAGCAGGCCGCGCTCTATTATGGCAAGCGGGCAATCGACATCATTCAAGATCTGGACTAACACGCTCATGCTACGATCCCTTTATCAAGCCAGAGGAGTTGAAAATGCCAAATTCCTTCTCGATACATTCGCCGAAGCCGTCCGACGATGGGGAGCGGGTGTACTTCACCATCGAGGCGGATGGAGCCAAAAGTAAAGGCTATATTTCGCGCTCGGCTCTTGATGAACTGGCCGGTGGCCATATTGGCGACCTCGGGGAGGTCTTCGACAAGCATCGAGATCGGATCAAGGAAGCGGCCCACCTTAAGTGGTTGGTGAATCCTTCGCTCGATCCCATCGTGCTCAGTAGCGACGATTTTTGAGTGGCTCAATATAGCCTCCTGAACTCCACCACGTGGATCAAGCCTTCCGCGATCGTGTCAGCGTCGCTGCAGTCGTTCAGCCGCCCCACACGGACGTCGGTCCTCCCAACACCAGGCGGCACGCAGCGCGCGGTATGTGGATTGACGGCTTCCAGCGGATGGCTTCGACAGGCGGGATGTTTTGGTATCCAAGCGGTACCCACGTGGGGTAGTCCGCGCGGTAGACGGTCGGGCCGGGGTCGAGAGCGGCTGGCTGTGCCCACGTCTCGCCGGCCCAAAGTTGATCGCCGGCATAGGCGTAGCGGCAATATCCGTTCTCGAGAAGCGCAACATAGTCGGGCGTGAAGCCGTCGCGCCTCGTCTGCGTCTTCCGGCCGTCCAGGATGGCGCGCACCATGGCGCCGGTGAACAGGATGGGGTGTTCTTTGGCCATGCTAGGATCCTTGGCAGCATTGGGAGACAGCCATGGACCGCGTTACCGAATATCGAGGATTCGAGATCCATATTGACCTTGTGAGCACATCCGAGGACATGTTCGATGTTTGGTTCCAGATCGAGGGACCGATGAGGGCTCCGGGAGTTGCTGCACTCGGCAAGCGAATCAAAGTCCACGGCGGCCCGTTCTCTCGTCGCTGGGCATATCTTGTCGCCGAGGTAGCAGGCAGAGCCGCGGTGGATGTAATTCTTGGCGTGGAGGAATAAGATCACCCCGCCATCCCCATCCGCCTTGCTTCCTTCGCGTGCTACGCTCCTCTGGAGCGATAGGGGACAAACCATGGCGAACTTTGAAACCGATGCCGAAATACTCGAGTGGATTGCTAAACACAGCGAGGACGAATTCCGGCAGCACGTAGAGCGCCACACGTTCGGCGACAGGCGTTTAGAGAACGCTCGTGCATATCTCGATAGGATCGACAGCCAGCGAGCGCAGAGGCGCGAGGAGCGAGCGCTTCTGGCGACGGAGCAGGCAGCGGGGGCGGCGCAGGACCAAGTCGAGGCTGCGCGACGAGCGCTCCGCATTTCGAAATGGGCTCTCGGTATCGCTATCGCTTCCGCATTTGTGGCCGTGGCCGGTTTGGTCGGAAAATAGGCCATTACATAACCTCTGTGCCACCGACAGAGCAATCGCCACCGGCCGTACCCACACCGGCGTGGCTGACAGCATGAACGTCTCGCCTGACTCGGCCAGCAGCAGGGTGGTGCCCATCACCTCCGTGATCGCGCGCGCCGCGTCCGGCGGCACAGCGTTGCCGATGCGCTCGCGCCAGCCCTGATCGCTCAGGCCGTCCAGCTCGAGATATTTCTCGGGCTCAACGAGGGACTGCAGGCAGGCCAGTTCCATCGTTGTGAAAGGGCGGTGCCAGGTGCCGTCCAGCGCGCGGACGATGGCGATCAGCTTGTCGTTCGCGGAAGGCATGCGCGGTCCGCCACCGACCACCGGCCGTTGTCGTGGCCAGCCGCCGTCGACACCGCGCCGCTTGGCTGATCCCACCCACGCCACTACACCGTAATGCCCGCCGGTCAGGTCGTTGTCGCCGCGCTGCCGGCGCATGCCCGGTCGCGGGTCCGCCACGGCGCAAGCACCTTGGCCGGTGTCACTGCGCGCGATGATCGTGCCGGCAGGCTCGTCGAAACCTGTCACCTTGTACTTGCCAGCACCCTCGAAGCCGGACGATGCGCGCAGGTCCTGAACGCACTGGCCGGTGCCGTGCGCGCTGGTGACGGCGCCGGCCTGTGCCCACGGCACGATCCTGAATTCGTTGTTGTGCTTGGCTGGGCCAGCGTGGCGCGGATCGGCGACGCTGAACGTGCCCTGACCTGGCGAGGTGCCGGCCGTGATCGCACCCGATGCTTCGCCCCAACGGAGGCCCCCGTGCTGCCGATACTGCGCAGCATTTGCCGGTCTGCGCGGGTCCGCGATTGATAATGTGCCGTTGCTGGGCAGCGATTCTCCTGCCACAGCGCCAGCATGCTCGTGCCAGTCCAGCACATCCAGGGCGCCATTTCGACGCTCGGGCATGATTAGGTAGTCGCGCAGGTGTCCGTCTTCCACCGCCAGCCGATTCAGGCTGCGCCAGTCGCTGCCGGCCTCGACAAACGCCAGCCGCACCCAGGTCTTCCACTGGAGGGGACGGCACGAGGTGCATCGGGCCGCCGACCAGGTCTCCCGGCAGGGGCATACGGCCAAGGACCGTGCCAACGCCCTGCAGGCAGTGGGTATGCGGCTCGTAGAGGAAGGCTGGCACCTTGGCGATGTGCCGGGGTCACCAGCAGGAAGCGCTACCGGCTCTGCGCCAGGCCGCCGATCTCGCCGCAGTCGTGCGTCGCCTTGTTCACCGCGTAGCCGTAGTGGCGTAGGATCTGGACGATCTGATCCAGCAGGTGCCGGCCGCGCGTGGCCAGCCGCGGGACGTTCTCGAACATGATCAGCTCGACCGGGTCAGCCTTCCAGGCCTCGCACATCAGCCAGACGAAGCGCAGCGTCAGCTCGTTCAGCGCCTGATACTTCGGCGTGCGGCTGAGCGACTCGGAAAGCAGGCCGGAAGCGCCCTTGCATGGCGAGGAGATGAGCACGCAGTGCGGGTGCTCATGGTTGGCCACGATAAAGCGATTTGCTCTTCTTCATCGCTCCATCTTATCTGACCGACCGGCCAATGTGACATCACCATTGCACCCCAGCCTAACGCCCCTACAAATATGGCCTGGCAGGCATTGCGCCGCGCACCCGCGGCGCCCGCAAACGCAAACCGGTCCTCCACCGCTGGCACTACACTGAAATGGCAATCCACAGCAGTCTTCGCTGTCCGGATCTCTTTGCTTTTCTTCGGATCGTCGTCAACGCAAGGCTTGAGATGAACCGTCTCCGATACTCGGTGAGTCTGTCCTACGAAGTCATGGATCCCATGGCGGACTTCCTTCTGAACATTGAAGCCGCCAGGACTTCCCGGCAGGTCGTCGTTGCCGAGCAATTGACGTTCCCCCCGTCAATTCAGACCACCCACTACACGGATGCGGTGCTGTGCAACCGCCTGCTTAGAATGCGCGCACCCAAGGGTCACCTTGCCATCCGCTATGAGGCAGTCGTCGATATCGATCATCGCCTGGACGACTGCGATCAGTTGTCAGAAGTGCCTGTCGCCGAACTACCGTTCGATGTCTGGCACTACCTGGCGCCTAGCCGATATTGTGAATCTGACCGCCTAATGGAATTTGCGATGCGTGAGTTCGGGGGCATGCAGCGCGGCTATGCCCGCGTCTACGCAATTCGGGAGTGGGTGCGCAATCACGTGCGCTTTCTCTCGCGCTCCACCAACGAGCGCACGTCGGCGGTCGATACCATCGTGGAACGCACCGGTGTCTGCCGCGACTTTGCTCACCTGATGATTGGGATCTGCCGCGCCCTGAGCATTCCGGCGCGCATGTCCAGCAGCCTGGACTATGGGGCAGATCCGACAATGGGGGCGCCGGATTTTCATGCGGTGGTAGAAGTGTACTTGTCCCACCGGTGGTACCTGCTCGATCCCTCTGGCGTATCGATCCCGACGGGGCTGCTTCGTATTGGCACCGGCCGGGATGCCGCTGACATACCGTTCGCGGCGATATTTGGCAAGGTGGAATCGAAGCGACCCTTTGTCGAAATCCAGGCTGTGACAGACACAGCAGCCGGGATCGAAATGCCGATGTTCACTGCAAAGGCTATCTCCACCTGGTAGCCGGCGCTAGTTGGCCGCTGCTACCGGCCCCGTGGTCCGTCGCGCATCAACGCTTGTTTCCCTTCATGCTCTCGGTTTCCATGGCGGCCTTCCATTCCTCATAGGCCTCGATCGGCTCCATGGATTGATCGACGAACGCGGCGGCGCGCTCTGCGGGCGGCCAGCCGTGTCCACGGCGGCGTCGCCTTGGTTGTCGTCCTCCGTGCCGGGTGGCAGTAGCATGTCGTCGAGCATCGCCGCCAGTTCCGATGTATCCCATGGCTCACCCAACTGAGCCTTCTTCTTCCATGTAGTGCTGGACTTCCGAGTCTAGGCCGGCGGTCAATGGCAGGACGACTGTGATCAGCAGGCCCGCGCTCATCATCTCTTGGCGGATCGCTGAGCTCCCTCCGTCTGTACCACGTAGCCCTATCAAGATGGGTTTTCCCGTTGCTTAGAATCTTCCGGGGCTAGCGTGCCCATGGACGTGGACTACTACCTCCAACAAGACTAGCTGTCAACGCTTCACACACACTCGTGATCTACATCATGGAGCGTTGGCATGCCGTAACTGCGTCTAGCCCGTCGTTCCCGTAGGCAGCGTACATGGCTGCTGAGCACAAATACTGAACGACTGATTTCAGCGAGATTGACTGACCTGCTTCGCGTCGGGTGCATTACTCCTGATGCGGTGCAGATACCGACAGGCGCTGATCGACCATGGCGCCGCCGACGGTAAAGTGATACAGGCTTTGCCAAGCTTGGTCCTTGATTCCGAGCATGGCGTGCATTTCACCCCGTGGCACGCTTTCCGGTCGCTTCGGCTTCAAGATAGAGCGCTTGGCCGAGCATGCGACATTCCCAGAAAAGATGGCGATAACGCCATGGTTGTTTCAGGGCGATTTCGAAGTTCGCGAGCATCCACAGCGCAAAGCAGGAGTCGGCGGCAATATCTTGGTGACAGCAGATCAACTTTGCCACCGCGCGCAAATCGTAAGGCAGCAGAAAATAGAGTGGCAGATGGTCCGGTCCAGTCTTTTGCCACAGCCATTCCGGGCGCATAGCCTGTTTGAGGCTCGGCAGCGCCCCAGGGTTCCTCACTAGCACATACAGGCCGGGCTCCAGACCGTCCACGCGGTGCACCAATAGCGCCGGATGCACCGCGACAGGAGACACCAGCGCATTCCACGGTGGCGTGTCGCGACGTACCAACAAGCACGCCAGCATGGTAAAGAAAGCCGCAGTGGTCCTGCGCGTCGTGCCATCGAAACGCGTGGCGCTGCGGCGTTGCCGAGCGATCTGGGCAAAGCTCAGATCGAGGGGCGGGCGTCGCAGACCACAGGTGCGGCTCCGGACTTAGTGAGGGCGGTTGGCAGGTACGAGGCTTGTGCGTGGCGCGATGGATCGAATCGATATCCGGCCACCTCTGATGCCCCGCGCTTAGCTGATTCGCGTATCCGTGCCAGTGTGCCTTATCCAAAGCAGCCCACAGGCGCTCTAGTTCAGGTTGTGCTTCAGGATTGCCGATTCAAAGCAGGACATCCGGCACCTCTGGTTCGGCTGCTCCGAAATCCTCGCTGCGGTCCAATCCAAGCAATGTGGCTAACGCATCGTCCGCAGCCGCCTCCGCAAGCCGCGTCTGCCAGCCGATAGCCGCCGCCGCGTAACTTACTGCGGCGATAGCATGCCCGCAGTCATGCTGGCAGTAGCGCCAGGCGCGCATTCCGTATTTCCACGCCTCGCGCCAGTGGATCGAGCTGAGCCCGACCAGGACACCACCGTCCGAAAATGCCTCGGTCCATCGCGGATCATCCACTGCAGCGCGATGTTCAAGCACGTGGTCGCGGCTCAGGTAATGGTAGACCCCGCCAGACAAGCCCGGCAGCGTCGGACACAGAAGGTAGCCCTCGGTCGGATGCAGATTCCCACTCGAAGGGTTGCAGCGCAGTGCCCACCGCTGCGCGCCGTAGGATTTCCACGCCGACAGGCCAAGTGAGAGTTCGAAAAGGATCGCCGGGGTACGAAGACTGAATCTCTGCGGGGGCGGAAGAGTGCCGGAGCGCAGCTCGTTGTAGCGTGCGGCCAGGGTGCCCGCGGCGAGCGGCAGAGCAATCCGCGGTGTGCCGTGAAACGCCCGGAACGGGTCTGGCTGGGTTGCCCAGTCGAGCCCTCGGGGGCCAGGGGCATAGCTGTTGACACGGTGCTTGCTGCGTTCGTGATATTCAAGCAACGCCTGCGATAATCGGCCCATGTTCCTTCAGCCCAAGAATGCGCGCCGCGCCCCGCTACCACGCCAGATGGCTCGACGTTGCCGCGCGGTCGTCATCAAGTTGGACAGGGCGCATTGAGGCCGGCTGCTCTAACCGTCGCCGCTCCTGTCTGGGGCCCAGCTCTGGCCCGGTCTCCACAAAGCCCGAAAGAACTCCCCATGGGCCAAATCGCACTTGAGGTGGTTTTGACGCTGTTCTAGGCTGCTGACGTAAGATTGCGCAGCTTTCCAGCCTGTGCCGCAAATTGCCTGACCCGGTCATCTGCGCTGAAGGTCTTACCGTGCAAGGCTGGGCGAGCGGTGATGATCGTCTTCCCACGGCCGGCAGATTGGGTCAATATCGCATCAGTGTCTACACGCTTCCTGATTCAATTGGGGGGCGTCGCGCTATGCTTCTCGTGGGGGTGTTGGGAGATAGCATACATCGCGTTACCGAGTATCGTGGGTTCGAGCTCGAGGTCGCCTTAGTAAGCACTTCCGAGGACATGTTCGATACTTGGTGCACGCTCGACACCCACTCGACGCGACCCCCATCAGTTATGCCAGTTGTCGACTGGGATCGCGCCGTCAATGATGGGTGGACCGACCTGCACCCGCCGCAATTCCAGGGCGTCGGGCCTCGTGCCGAGATCCTTGCATGGTTTCGACGAATCGAGGGGAGTAACGGCCGGGCCGGAGTGAGGTAACTCTATGCGTACTTTTCTATATTTCACGTTGAATGATGTGGCCACCGCAAAATTGGCACAGGCACGGCTCGGCGAGCTGTTCAACAGGTCTGAACTCGTCGGAGGACCGTGGTTCGTCCAGGGCGACAATCAGCCCGTTGAAGGGCTGCCGAGGACGGAACTTAGCCAGACCACGTATCGTGAAGAAACAGCGATCGGTGGCTTTGTTGTGGGGGCTATCGCGGCAGTGCCAGTGATACTCGCGTACGGGGCTTCCGCCGGCCCGGCTGCGAGCGTTGTCGCCTTCGTGGGTGGCCTCATGTTTGGCGGCATGATTGGCTGGTGGATTGGCGGGCTGGTTGGCGCCAGGATCCGGCGCTTCGGTCTGGCGAGTAAAAAGCTACGACTCACACCTGGAAAAATGCTGATGGTCGTCAGCTGCGATTCGAAGTCCAAGGACCTCATGAAGCGTACTATTCAGGAGCTGGGTGGGGTCAACGTCGACGAGCACAACGACTTGCTTCCGAACTTCAGATGGCAATGAGCGTCGGTGAGGTGAGCCTTACGCGGATCCGAGTCGATGTCCACGGTAGCGAGTTCACAGGTGTCGTGTGTTTTTGCCATGCAGAAAGCCGGGGAACATAGTTCTGGGGGAAGCGGAATGGTGAATGATCTCGGCTCTCTTCTCCACGGCCACGGCCGGCCGCGGTTGCACTTGACTATGGTGAGGCGAAGGCTCGAGAGGATGTCTCGATGTTCTAGGCCATTATACAACCGCTCAGAGAAAAGACTGGGATTAATGACCCCGCAGCAGACCGGTCGGCAGCCATGCTTTCTACGCCTCAACAAATTGTCTGATTGACATCAAGGCAGGAATCATCGTCGATGTCGAGGGCGCCGGCCAATCGAATGAGCGAGGTAAACTCGACCGAGAAACAATGATTGATCGGGTGGAGCAGCGCTTTGCATTCAAGCCTTCTCACCTGGTGGGTGACACTGCTGCTGCTGCTTTCTGAGCAAATGGCCTGTCCTGGCCCGCGCATGTCCTTGACGCTTCGCCGTGACAGGGCACGACCAGGCTCTGGGTGCGGAGCAACTTCTTTGACATGGACACGCCTGTCAGGCCGGTACCGCCAAAAGAGTTTCGCCGAAGGAATCCATCATGCCTGCACCCGCCGTCAAAACGGATCTCGCATTCTGGCAGCTCCCTGTTGCGGCGCTCTTGGAACAGGTGGCCACAAGCCCTGACGGACTGAGCAGCGCTGTGGCGGCTTCGCGCCTGGCACAGTTCGGCCCAAACCTGATCCACGGGGAGCGCAAAAGAGCGCTGATCCTTCAGTTTCTGACCAAGTTCCGCAATCCGCTGGTCATCATTCTCCTCACTGCCAGCGCACTTTCCGCTTTCACCGGCGACACCGTCAGCTTCTTCATTATCGGTACCATCGTCATCATCAGCGTGTCCCTCGATTTCGTTCAGGAATACCGGGCTGGTCAGGCGGCGGATCGACTGCGCCAGTCGGTGGCAGTACGGGGGCAGGTGCTGCGGGACGGCAAGCCCCTTGAGATACCGATTGCGGAGTTGGTGCCCGGCGATGTGGCGCTCCTTACCGCCGGCGTCGATCCACAATCTGGGCAGCATGGACGTATTCTGTACCGACAAGACCGGCACGCTGACCGAAGCCCGCATCCACCTGGAGCGCCATCTGGACCCCCTTGGCCGGGAAAGTCAGCGGGTCCTGGAACTGGCCTACTTCAACAGCTTTTTTGAAACAGGACTAAGAGGCCCCCTGGATGACGCCATCCTGGAGCACACAGAAATCGACGTGAGCGGCTGGCGCAAGATCGATGAAGTGCCGTTCGACTTCGAGCGCCGCCGGGTGTCGGTCCTCCTTGACAACGGGACGACCCGACTGCTCGTGGTCAAGGGAGCGCCCGAAGATATCCTGCGTCTGTCGGTCAGCTACGGATTGAATGGCGAGCCCGGTCTGTGGCCCCTGAATGAAGCGGCGCTCAAAGCGATCAACGGGCAATTTGAAGGTCTCAGTAAAGAGGGCTTCCGGGTGCTGGGCATTGCATCACGGCAGGTGGGGATGGACCACCCCCATGCCGTGGTGGGCGATGAAGCGGAACTGGTCTTTGCTGGCTTCGCGGCCTTCCTCGATCCCCCCAAGGAGAGCGCCAAGGCGGCCCTGGCGGAGCTCGCCGCCGATGGGGTCGCGGTCAAGATCATCACCGGCGATAATGAATTGGTCACGCAGC
>NZ_QKWJ01000077.1 GCF_003353055.1 Cupriavidus lacunae | reverse complement strand
CCCAACCCGCGCATATCAGAATGATCAACCGTCGAAGAACCGCCGGGCCTGGCCCAAACACACTTGTCCTACCGTGAACAAGGAAACGAGCACTTGACAGGGTCAATACATATCAGTGTCCTGCCGGGACCCGATTTAGATCAAGTCGGATCGGATTTATCCGATTTTGCGGTGCGCTAGTGTCCTGTTCCGCAGATAGCTTGCCAAAATGAAATCGTCCAGTTGGTCGTCAGGCTAGGCGCGAGGAGGCGCCATAGCCGTAGCTATGGCAACGACGAGCAACGACGCATGGCGGCCAACTGGGCGATTTCATGGCAAGGCATTTGCGGAACAGGACACTATCCGGCTGGCTGTCGGAATCCGTCAACCCGGCTGAAGCATTTGGCCATTGCCCCGTCAACACGGTGGCGCGTAGCATGCTCCCGAGCCCCACGGCGGGCACGACTATCCCATACCACAATGCAAGCCGCCGCCCGGCCATGGTGCGGGCGAGCGGCGATTCCGGAGACGACGATCATGAGTGAGCGTGGCAACCTGCTGCCCCTGCGCGGTATCAAGGTAGTGGAATTCGAAGGCATCGGCCCCGGCCCCTTGTGCGGTGCAATGCTGGCCGGCCTGGGCGCCGAGGTCACGCTGGTCACCCGCCCGGTCGCGCCGGATGCCCGCCGCATCCTGCGCGGCCAGAACGTGCCGCCCGACATGGAGCTTGAGCACGGCAAGCGCGTGGTGCAGCTGAACCTGAAGTCGCCTGAGGGCGTGGCCGCCGCGCTGGACCTGGTGGCCGGCGCCGACGCGCTGATCGAAGGGTTGCGGCCCGGTGCGATGGAGCGCCTTGGCCTGGGCCCCAAGGCGTGCCACGCGCGCAATCCGCGCCTGGTCTACGGCCGCATGACCGGCTGGGGCCAGACCGGCCCGCTGTCGCAGAGCGCCGGCCACGACCTCAACTACATCGCGCTGACCGGCCTCTTGTCGATGGCTGCGCGCGATGACGCGCTGCCGATGGTGCCGCCGACCGTGATGGGCGATGCCGCCGGCGGGCTCGGCCTGGCGTTCGGCATCACCAGTGCCATCCTGAGCGCGCGCGCCAGCGGCGAGGGTTGCGTGGTGGACGCCGCCATTACCGATATCGTCGCCATGCTGGGCTCGCTGGTGCAGGTGTCGCGCGCCGCCGGCACGCTGGGCGGCCCGCAGCCCAGCCCGTTCCACGATTCGCCGTTCTATGACGTGTTCCGCTGCGCCGACGGCCGCGCCATCACGCTGGGCGCGCTCGAGCCGCAGTTCTACCGGGAACTGCTCGAGCGGCTCGAACTGACCGACATCGACCCGGCCGCGCAATACGACCGCGCCCAGTGGCCGGCGGTGAAGGCGCGCATTACTGCTTGCATCGCCGCCAGGCCGAGCGCCCACTGGGAATCGGTGCTGGGCGGCACCGACGTATGTTTCGCGCGCGTGCTGACGCTGGACGAGGCCGCACGCCATCCCCATAACCAGGCGCGCGGCACCTATCGCCTGCACCAGCAGGGCGAGCGCGAGGTGCCGCGCTCGGCGCCGGCGCCGCGCTTCCTGCCTGCCGGCACGGAATGACCAGGGGCCGCGGCGCCGATGCCGCGGTCCGTCAAATCTGCCTGACCGGTTCGGCTACCATGCGGCATCCACCCGAACCGGAGACGCATGCCATGGCCGAACCCAGCCAACTTCCCGCCTATACCCCCACGCCGGCCTTCGAGGCCGGTCTTGACGTGCGCACCGAAGTGCTCGGCCCCGAGCACGTCAAGCGCGCGCTCGACGCCGCCGCGCAGCAGGGCGACACCAGCCTGCAGCAGCTGGTGACGGAGTTCGCCTGGGGCACGGTCTGGACCCGCGAGGGGCTCGACCGCAAGCAGCGCAGCCTGGCCACGGTATCGATGCTGATCGCGCTGAACCGGCCGCAGGAGCTGGCCGGCCACCTGCGCGGCGCGCTGGCCAACGGCGTCACGCCGCAAGAGTTGCGCGAGCTGATGGTGCACAGTGCGGTCTATTGCGGCTTCCCCGCGGCGCTGGATGCGAGCCGCAAGCTGACCGAAGTGCTCGACGCCGCCAGCGCCTGACGCGGACCGCGTCATCGAAGGAAAAGCCTGACCCTCGTGCAGAAATTGCTGCGTTTGCGCAGCGAGAATTCGGCGCTTCAAACTCCCTCCGGCCCCTTAACCTTGGCACAGCCAGTCCCTGACTAGTCCGTTGCCAGTTGTTAAGGAGCCTCGAATTGCCGCTTGCGCTGATCGTCGACGAACCCTCGAAGTTCCGCGCCATGCTTTGCGCCGAACTTGCCGCCGAGCTGGACACGGGCGAGGTGCTGGAAACCGACGGCGTCAGCGAAGGCTTCCGCCTTGCCCGCGAGCACCGGCCAGGCCTGGTGCTGGTGGATGTCGAACGCTACGGCAATTCCGGCATCGACTTTGTCCGGCGGGTTTCGGCGATGCTGCCCACCGTGCCCGTGCTGGTGCTGTCCGGCACCGACGCCACGCAGGCGCCGGTGCGGGCGCTGCGCGCCGGCGCGCACGGCTTCGTGGTCAAGCAGCGCGGCCTGGCCGAAGTGATGCAGGCCGTGCGCGGCGTGCTGAGCGGCTACCTGGTATTTCCCATGCAGACGCTGGAGACCGTGCGCCAGCTCGGCGAGCTGCACGAAATCGGCCTGCCGCGGCTGAGCAACCGCGAGATCACCATCCTGCAATACCTGGCGCGCGGCCATTCCAACAAGTCGATCGCGGCGCAGTTGCTGATCAGCAGCAAGACCGTCAGCACGCACAAGGCCAATATCATGGCCAAGCTCAATGTCGGCTCGCTGGTTGAGATGGTGGACTATGCGCGCCGGCATCAGCTGGTGTGGTGAGTGCCGCGTGGCGGGCTTGGCGCGCCACGTCAGCATCGCGGGTAGACTGTGGACATGTGTGACGAATCCGAGCTTTCCGTCCGATGCCCCAGTCCCTGAATGCCGCTGCGCGCCGCCTGGGCGCTGCCGCGATTGCCTGCGCCGCGTGGCTGGCCACGCCCGCCTTCGCCAACGAACCGATGTGGTTTGCGCAGGGCCGCCCGGTGCCGGAAGCCCGTCAGGCGGTCGATGCGCTGGCCGCGGCCGATGCCGACGGCCTCGACCCGCGCGACTACGACGCCGATGCCTTGCGCCAGGCCGTGACCCAGGCCGCCAGCGGGCCGGCGTTGCCGCCCGATGCCGCCGCGCGCCTGGATACCGCGCTGAGCACCGCCCTGGAGCGGATGCTGGCCGACCTGCACGGCGGACGCATCAATCCGCGCACGGTCCATGCCAACTTCGCCCCGCAGGCGGCGCGTCCTTTCGATGCCGCCACCGTACTGCGCGACGCCGTCGCCCAGCACCGCTTGCCCGATGCCATTCGCCAGGCAGCGCCCACGTTCCCGCTCTACGACACGCTGCGCGAGGCCCTGGCCCGCTATCGCGAGATCGCGAAGCAGCCGGTCTGGCAGGGACCGCTGCCGCCATTGCCGGCAAGCAAGCTGACGCCGGGCCAGCCATGGACGGGTATCGCCGCGCTGACCGCACGCCTGGTCGCGCTGGGCGACCTGCCCGCGGGCACCCAGCCGCCGGCACGTTACGAAGGCGCGCTGGTCGACGGCGTCAAGGCGTTCCAGTCGCGCCACGGCCTTGAGGCCGACGGCGTGATCGGCGCGGGCACGCTGGCGCAGCTCAACCTGCCCATCGCCAGCCGCGTGCGGCAGATCGAACTGACCATGGAGCGGCTGCGCTGGACCCCGCTGGACGGTCCGCGCATGATCGTGGTCAACGTGCCGGAGTTCATGCTGCGCGCCTACGAGGTCCGCGACGGCAAGCTCGACATCAAGCTGGAGATGAAGGTGATCGTCGGCAAGGCACTGGACACGCGCACGCCGTTGTTCGAGGAGAACATGCGGTATATCGAGTTCAGCCCGTACTGGAACATCCCGCCGTCGATCGCCCGCCGCGAGACGGTGCCGCGCCTGCGCAGCGACCCCGCATATTTCAACCGGCAGGGCCTGGAGTTCGTCACCGGCGACGGCAAGGCGGTGACCACGCTGTCCGACGAGAACCTCGATGCGGTGCTGAACGGCCGCATGCGCATCCGGCAGCGGCCGGGACCGCTGAATGCGCTGGGCGATATCAAGTTCGTGTTCCCCAACAACGAGAATATCTACCTGCACCACACGCCTTCGCCGCAGCTGTTCAAGCGCGACCGGCGCGACTTCAGCCACGGCTGCATCCGCGTGGAAGCCCCGGTGGCGTTGGCGCAGTTCGTGCTGCAGGATATGCCGGACTGGAACGAGAACCGGATCCGCGAAGCGATGACGCGTGGCAAGTCCAACACGGTACGCCTGCAGCAGCCCTTGCCGGTGGTGCTGGCCTACGGCACGGTCATTGCGCGCGCCGACGGTCGTGTATCCTTCTTGCCTGACATCTACGATCACGACAAATTGCTGGACAAGGCACTGCGGCAACGCAACGGAAGGCCCCAGCAACCCGCTATCGTAAGCGCCTCTGGCACCACCCACTGAGGCGCCACCCGCACATTCAGAGGAAGTTCTATGACTGATGCGACGCGCAAGACACGCCGCCACTTTCTTCATACCACCGGAACCCTGGCCCTCGCCGCCGGCCTGATGCCGCTCGCACCGCGCCAGGCACTGGCCAGCCAGCCTGCGAACCAGGGCCTGGCAAGCCTGCCGGACGCCCGCACGCTGGATTTCGACCATACGCATACCGGCGAGCGCGTGTCGTTGGTCTACGCCGTGGGCGACCGCTTCGTGCCCGAAGCGCTGACGACGCTCAATGGTTTCCTGCGCGACCACTACTCCGGCCAGGTCGGCACGATCGACCCGCAGTTGTTCGACCTGCTGTTCCAGGTCCGCCGCGAGCTCGGCACCGACCAGCCATTCCAGGTCATTTCCGGCTACCGCAGCCCGGCCACCAACTCGCGCCTGCGCAACACCCGCGGCGGCGGCGTGGCCAGGCACAGCCTGCACATGGACGGCAAGGCCATCGACATCCGCCTGGCCGGCGTGCCGCTGGCGGACGTGCGCGACGCAGCCAAGTCATTGCAGGGCGGGGGTGTCGGCTTCTACGAGTCCGACCAGTTCGTGCACATCGATACCGGGCGCGTGCGCTATTGGTAGCCGCCGCAGCCAGCCGTTCAGGGTCGGCCGGCGGCTAAGCTGTCATTATCGTTTTCCAAAGCACTACCGCACCGACGTTCAGGACGACGGTGATCCAGAACGTCACCTGGAACTCCTGCTTTCGGTTCTTGTGCCGGAGCAACTGCTGAGCGGCAAGCGCGCCAGGCCAACCGCCGCACAGGGCAATCAGGTGCAGTCTGGCCTCGGAGATGCGCCAGGCGTTGCGGTTAGCGCGTGTCTTGTCGACATAGTAGGTGGCGAACGCCAGGACGCTCATTAGCAGGCTGGCGGTGCCGAACTCCCTTGGAAGGTATCCGATGAAGGCGGCGCCGACAATGCCAGCCAGGGCAGCCAGCGCAAACAGCAGCAGTGCGGCATTTGCAGCGGGTTGCTTTGGCTGCGCGTGTTTTTCCGTGCCGAGTATCGCGACGTTGACCGCCTGCACTCGGCCATCCTTGCTGGTGGCCAGTTCGAACATCACCCGGTCGCCGGTCGCTGGCGGGGCTGACCGGTTCTGTAGCGCGGTGACGTGGAAGAAGATGTCCTTCACGTCGGCATGGACGTTGATGAAGCCATAGCCTTTGTCGGCATGCCATGATTTGACTCGACCCGCCTTTCTCATGTTTTCGTGTGGATGTTGTGAGAAGGAGGGGATTTGTGCCGGCTCGTTGTACAGAGCACCCAAAGCAAAAAGCCGCGAACTCTTGCGAGATCGCGGCTTTTCAAATAAATGGTGGCGAATCAGGGACTCGAACCCCGGACCTGCGGATTATGATTCCGTCGCTCTAACCGACTGAGCTAATTCGCCAACGAAGACTGAGATTATACCTGGGCTTTCGAGCCTGTCAACACCTTCGGGTAAAGATTTTGCAGGAAGGCTTCGTGCATAAAAAAACGGCAGGCGGGATGGCCTGCCGTTTCAGTCAGTGCCGCACGACCGGTCAGTCGTTGGCGTAGATGTTCACGTCCTTGGTTTCGCGTACGAACACCGAGCCGACCACGAAGGTGATGGCAGCGATGATGATCGGGTACCAGAGGCCGTAGTAGATATTGCCGTTCTGTGCCACCAGCGCGAAGGAGATGGTGGGCAGCAGGCCGCCGAACCAGCCGTTGCCGATATGGTAGGGCAGCGACATCGAGGTGTAGCGGATGCGGGTCGGGAACAGTTCCACCAGCATGGCGGCGATCGGGCCGTAGACCATGGTGACGTAGATCACCAGGATCGTCAGCAGCACCAGCACCATGATGGTGTTCATCTGCGCCGGGTCGGCCTTGGTCGGGTAGCCGGCCGCGCCCATCGAGTCAGCCACTTCCTTCTTGAACGCCGCGATCTGCTTCTTGCTGGCGTCGTCGAAGCTGTGGCCTGCAGGCACCAGCGTGCCATTGAGCGAGGGAATTTCCTTGTCGCCAATCTTCACCGTAGCGGTGGTGCCGGCCGGCGCATCCACTACTTCATAGCTGGCGGAAGCCTGGGCCAGGGTCCGCTTGGCGATGTCGCACGAGCTGCGGAAGTCGATCTCGCGGGCAATCGGGCTGCCCTGGAACGAGCACTGCTTCGGATCGGCGGTAACGACGATCTGGGCGGACTGCTGGGCGCGTTCCAGCGCCGGGTTGGCGTAGTGGGTGAGGCCCTTGAAGATCGGGAAGTAGGTCAGCACGGCCAGCGCGCAGCCTGCCATGATGATCCACTTGCGGCCGATCTTGTCCGACAGTGAGCCGAAGAAGAGGAAGAACGGCGTGCCCAGTACCAGCGAGCCGGCGATCAGCAGGTTGGCGGTGGTCGCGTCGACCTTCAGCACCTGGGTCATGAAGAACAGCGTGTAGAACTGGCCGGTGTACCAGACCACGGCCTGGCCGGCGGTCAGGCCCACCAGCGCCAGGATCACGATCTTGAGGTTGCGCCATTGGGCGAAGCTCTCGGTCAGCGGCGCCTTCGAGGTCTTGCCCTCGGCCTTCATCTTCTGGAAGGCCGGCGATTCGCTCATCGACAGCCGGATGTAGACCGACATGCCCAGCAGCAGGATCGAGACCAGGAACGGGATGCGCCAGCCCCAGGTATCGAAGGCCGGGCCGGTCAGGTTGCGGCACAGCAGGATGACGATCAGCGACAGGAACAGGCCGAGCGTGGCGGTGGTCTGGATCCACGCCGTATAGGAGCCGCGCTTGCCGTGCGGGGCATGTTCGGCCACATAGGTGGCCGCGCCGCCGTACTCGCCGCCGAGCGCCAGGCCCTGCAGCATGCGCAGTGCGATCAGGATGATCGGCGCGGCCCAGCCGATGGTGTTGTAGCCGGGCAGCAGGCCGACGATGAAGGTCGACATGCCCATGATCAGGATGGTGATCAGGAAGGTGTACTTGCGCCCGATCATGTCGCCGAGGCGGCCGAACACCAGCGCGCCGAACGGCCGCACGATAAAGCCGGCGGCAAAGGCCAGCAGGGCGAAGATGAAGGCGGAGGTCGGGTCGAGGCCAGCGAAGAACTGCTTGGCGATGATGGCCGCCAGCGAGCCATACAGGTAAAAGTCGTACCACTCGAAGACAGTGCCTAGCGACGAGGCCAGGATCACCTTCTTCTCTTCGTGGGTCATCGGCGCATTCTGGGCACCTCCGCCAGGCACCGCGACGTTCTGCACGTTTGCCATCTTGTCTCCTCCGTCTGTCGAATGGGTCTCCGGCGCGCCGCCGCGCGCTGCGTGCGCAAAGGCGCGGCGCAGGCCCGGCTGCCGAAGTTGCAAGGATTGTGGGTCGCGAAACTTACTGCGTTCTGACAGATTCGCGCGCAGTAACGCTGAATGCGTCGGGGTATACGCTAGCCGGCACAGGCGGTTTCATGCTGCATTGCAGTGGGTTGCAGCGGCGACAGCCAGGCCTCTGTAGGGCGCCGGCCATGCCGCTATGCAACATCCGAGTGTGTGCTGCGCGAGGCGCCCTGCGAAGGAGGGGTGGGGGCGACAGGGTGCTCGTCAGGGTCTGCGTCGTCGGCCTGGTTCATGCGCCATGCATAGAGCGCGGCCATCAGCACGTAGACAATGAGCGCGCCCTGCGCGCCGACCCAGAACGAGAACGGCCAGCCGAAGAAGTCGAAACGCAGTTCGCGTGCATACCAGCTGACGACAAATGTCACCACGAACCAGATGGCGAGCAGCCCGCCGATCCAGCGCAGGTTGCGGTGCCAGGCCTGCCGCTCGGCGGCAGGGATGTGCGGACGGTTGTGCATCAGGAGGGCTCAGTATCGGGGCGCCGCAGCGTTACCCGGAAGTGCGCACCAGCCAGGCGCGGCGCCTGCTGGTAGACGTGGTCGGTGATATTGACCTCGCCGCCGTGCTGCTGGACGATTTCGCGCACGATCGCAAGGCCCAGGCCGCTGCCCTCAATATTGGTGCCGAGCACGCGGTAAAAACGCTCCATCACACGCTCGCGCTCGGCCGGTGCGATGCCGGGGCCGGTGTCTTCCACATCGAGGTAAGCGAACGGCTCGAACGCATCGGCGCTGACGCGCACGGTGGCGTGACCGCCCGCCGGCGTGTAGCGGATCGCGTTGTCGAGCAGGTTGTTGAGCATCTCGGTCAGCATCAGCCGGTTGCCATGCACCATCACCGGATGGTCGTCGGCGTCGAGGCCCAGGTCGATGCTGCGCGCCCAGGCCTGCGGCAGCCAGTCCTTGACGACTTCGCGCGCCAGCGCCGACAGGTCGAGCGCCGCCATGGTGCCCGCGCCGGCCAGGTTTTCCATGCGCGCCAGTGACAGCAGTTGCGTCACCAGGTGCGCGGTGCGCTCGGAACTGCCGGCGATCTGCGCGAGCGAGCGGCGCAGTTCTTCCGGCGACTGCTCGCGCTGCGCCAGTTCCGCCTGCATGCGCAGTCCGGCCAGCGGCGTCTTCATCTGGTGCGCGGCGTCGGCAATAAAGCGTTTCTGGGTTTGCACTGACTGATCCAGGCGCGCCAGCAAATCATTGAACGACGCTACCAGCGGCGTGATTTCCTGCGGCGCGGCGCGCTCGTCGATGGGACTGGTATCGCCGGGGTTGCGCGCGCGGATGCGCTGCTGGATCGCGGTCAGCGGCGCCAGCCCGCGCGACAGCCCGAACCATACCAGCACCACCGCCAGCGGCAGGATCACGAACTGCGGCAGGATCACGCCCTTGATGATCTCGTTGGCCAGCCGCGCGCGCTTGTCCAGGGTCTCAGCCACCTGCACCAGCACCGGCTGCGTGCCGCTGACCTGCTTCAGCTCGACATAGGTATAGGCCACGCGCACGTCGTTGCCGGCCACGCGGTCATCGCGCAGCGACACCAGGCCGGCATGGCCCTGGTCGTCCTCGGAGGGCAGTGGCAGGTCATGGTCGCCGGCGATGTACTCGCCGCGCTTGCCGACCACCTGGTAGTAGATATTGTCGGTCTCGTCGGCGCGCAGGATCTCGCGCGCCGACAGCGGCAGCTGCAGCGTGACGCGGCCGTTGACCTCGCGCACCTGCTGCGACAGCACGATGGCGCTGGCCTCCAGCGAACGGTCGAAGGGACCGTTGGCGATCGACTTGGCCACCAGGTAAGTCACCGCGATGCTCATCGGCCACAGCAGCAGCAGCGGTGCCAGCATCCAGTCGAGGATCTCGCCGAACAAGGAGCGCGGCGCCGGATGGGCGGTGCTTTCCTCCAGGTGCGGCAGGGCGTCGGCCAGGTCCTGGTCGGTGGCGTCCGCGGCGTTCATGCCCGGGGCGGTGGAGGAGGGCGGTGGCGCGGCGCGCGGCACGCGCCGCCAGGGCAGTCGCAGCAGGCTCATCTCGGCGAAATTGCGCTCAGGTCAGTCGCGTGGCCCGCGGTGGCGTCGGTCGGTGGGTCAATGTGGCGTGGCCACTGCCGGCTGGAATTTCTCCAGGCAGTAGCCCAGCCCGCGCACGGTGGCAATGCGGATGCCGCCCACCTCGATCTTCTTGCGCAGCCGGTGCACGTAGACCTCGATGGCATTGTTGCTGACTTCCTCGCCCCATTCGCACAGGTGGTCCACCAGCTGCTCTTTCGACACCAGGCGGCCGCTGCGCGTCAGCAGGATCTCCAGCAGGCCGATCTCGCGCGCGGACAGTTCCAGCATCTGGTCGTTGAGATACGCGATGCGCCCGACCTGGTCGTAGGCCAGCGGCCCGTGCCGCATCAGCGTGGCGCCGCCGCCGGCGCCGCGCCGCACCAGCGCGCGCACGCGCGCTTCCAGCTCGGACAGGGCGAAGGGCTTGGCCATATAGTCATCGGCGCCCAGGTCCAGGCCCTTGACGCGCTCGTCGACGCTGTCGGCGGCGGTCAGGATCAGCACCGGCAGCATGGCGCCGCGCGCGCGCAGGCGCTTGAGCACTTCCAGCCCGGACATGCGCGGCAGGCCCAGATCCAGGATCAGCAGGTCGAAGGTCTGGGTCGACAATGCAGAATCGGCTTCGAGGCCGTTGGCGACATGGTCGACGGCGTAGCCCGAGTGACGTAGCGAGCGCGTCAGGCCGTCGGCCAGCACGTCGTCATCTTCGGCGATCAGAATGCGCATGGTTGTCTCCACCCTGGCCGGCATAGCCGGCACCGGGTGCGCAACGGGCGCAGGCGGCACGATGGGGCTTGCCAAGCATACTGTTTTTTTATACAGTACCCGCACGTTCCGCTAGGGCCGCCCGGGGGAGACCCCCTGGAGTGCGGCCACGCAGACAGCCGGGCCGGCGCTGATGCCGGCAAATGCCGGTGCCGCGCCACATGCGGCCTATTTATACACCATTGACTCAAGGACGACCATGGACGACAAGAAGGCGGGTGCCGGCGTGAGCGCCGAGAAGCAAAAGGCGCTTGCCGCCGCGCTCTCCCAGATCGAGAAGCAGTTCGGCAAGGGCTCGATCATGCGCCTGGGCGACGGCGAGGTCGAGAAGGACATCCAGGTGGTTTCCACCGGTTCGCTCGGCCTGGATATCGCACTTGGCGTCGGTGGCCTGCCGCGCGGCCGCGTGGTCGAGATCTACGGTCCGGAATCGTCGGGCAAGACCACGCTGACGCTGCAGGTCGTGGCCGAAATGCAGAAGCTGGGCGGTACCTGCGCCTTTATCGACGCCGAGCACGCGCTGGACGTCAGCTACGCCTCCAAGCTGGGCGTGAACGTCGGCGACCTGCTGATCTCGCAGCCGGACACCGGCGAGCAGGCACTGGAAATCACCGACGCGCTGGTGCGCTCGGGCTCGATCGACCTGATCGTGATCGACTCGGTGGCGGCGCTGGTGCCCAAGGCCGAAATCGAAGGCGAAATGGGCGATTCGCTGCCAGGCCTGCAGGCCCGCCTGATGAGCCAGGCGCTGCGCAAGCTGACCGGCACCATCAAGCGCACCAACTGCCTGGTGATCTTCATCAACCAGATCCGCATGAAGATCGGCGTGATGTTCGGCTCGCCGGAAACCACCACCGGTGGCAATGCGCTCAAGTTCTACGCCTCGGTGCGCCTGGATATCCGCCGCATCGGCTCGATCAAGAAGGGCGACGACGTGATCGGCAACGAGACCAAGGTCAAGGTGGTCAAGAACAAGGTGTCGCCGCCGTTCCGCGAAGCCTTCTTCGACATCCTGTACGGCCAGGGCATTTCGCGCCAGGGCGAGATCATCGACCTGGGCGTGGACGCCAAGATCGTCGAGAAGTCGGGTGCGTGGTACAGCTACAACGGCGACAAGATCGGCCAGGGCAAGGACAACGCGCGTGAATACCTGCGCGAGAACCCCGATATTGCCGACGAGATCGAAAACAAGGTGCGCGCGGCGCTGGGCGTGGTGGCGATGAACCCCACGGCCGCAGCCGCCGCAGCGGTAGCGGTCGAAGACTGACCGCGCCGGCGGCCACTGCGCCATCCGGAAGGCCGGGGCATCGCCGATGCTTCGGCCTTTTAGTTTTTTATCAATCCATTCATGGCAACCCGTCCCCCGCTTTCGCTGAAGGCCCGCGCCGTCGGCTACCTGTCGCGCCGCGAGCACAGCCGCGCCGAGCTGGCGCGCAAGCTGGCGCCGCACGCCGAGTCTGCCGAGCAGCTTGAGCAGTTGCTGGACGCGCTGGAGCGCGAGAACTGGCTGTCGAACCAGCGCTTTGCCGACAGCCTGGTGCATCGCCGCGGCGCCCGCTACGGTACCGCGCGGGTGATGCAGGAAGCCAAGACCCACAAGCTGGGCAGCGAGGAACTGGGCGAGCTGCGGGAACGGCTGCGCGCTACCGAAGTCGAGCGCGCGCGCGAGGTCTGGCGCAAGCGCTTCGGCACTCCGCCGGACACGCCCGAAGCGCGGGCAAAGCAGATCCGTTTCATGGTGACGCGCGGGTTTTCGCGTTCGGTCGTCAGCAAGATCATCCGGGGTGCGGACGAAGACTACGGCAACGAGGGTTGAGTGCCGATGCGTGGCGCTTGCGCCATTTTTCGCCGGAGTACCTGCACTGGCATCAGGTATATTCACTGCGTTGCGTCATCTCTGGGCAGGACTGGCAACGATTTTGTTGCCACCGCCGGGCCGGTTTCCGCTGGTGCATTGCGGCAAGGCGCCGCGCCATGCCGGGGCACCATGGTTGGCCGACAATCCCGCCGCGACATTTGCCGCGCAAGGATGTTCCCGGCCAACGCGGCGCGGCATGTTAAACTCCCCGGGTTATTCGGTGCTCCGGCACCGCCGTTCCCCAGCCCCCGTATTTCCAGCCTGGCCATGCCTCTGTCCCAGCCCGTCAACCGCTCCCAGCGTCACCGTCGCGCCATTACGGCCGAGGCGTACCAGAGAGGGGACGGCTTGTGGGATATCGAGGTGCGCCTGACCGACACCAAACCTCGCGACATCGAACTGGCCGGCGACCGCGTCCGGCCGGTGGGCCAGCCCCTGCACGACTTGTGGCTGCGCATCACGATCAACGAGGCAATGACGGTGCTGGATGCCGAGGCCTGCTCGGACTGGGTGCCGTATCCGTCCTATTGCGACACGATCGGCCCGGCCTATCGCAAGCTGATTGGGCTGAACCTGCTCAAGGGCTTCCGCAAGGCGGTCCGGGAGCGCCTGGGAGGCATGCACGGCTGCTCGCACCTGACCGAGGCCGCGGGCGTGCTGCCCAGCACCGCTATCCAGGCCTTTGCCGGTGAAGTCATCGATATCCGCGGCAACGGCGAGGACGATCCGAATCCGGAGCCGCCCTATCAGTTGAACGGCTGCCATGCCCTGCGTTTCGATGGCGAGGTGGTCCGTCAGTTTTACCCGCGCTGGTATGGTCACCAGCCGACGCCCAAGGTACGGGCCGAGGCAGCACCTGCCGTCGCAACTGCGCCTCCGGCGCCAGCCGCGGCCAATGGCGACCGCGGCGGTGACGCAAACGACGGCAACGACGCTGTCCCGGCCGAGCGGCCGACCGGCACTTCCGGCTGATTCTCAGGATTGGCCAGCCAGACGAGAGAGTTCGTCTTCTTTCAGATTCTTCCCTTCTACCTTTTACGCCTACCCGAAAGGAAACACGCATGAATATCCATGAGTATCAAGGCAAGGAAATCCTGCGCAAATACAATGTGCCGGTTCCGCGCGGCATTCCCGCGTTCTCGGTTGACGAGGCCCTGAAGGCCGCAGAAACGCTCGGCGGCCCGGTGTGGGTTGTCAAGGCTCAGATTCATGCGGGTGGCCGCGGCAAGGGCGGCGGCGTGAAGGTTGCCAAGAGCATCGACGACGTCAAGACCTACGCTTCGAACATCCTGGGCATGCAACTGGTCACGCACCAGACCGGTCCGGAAGGCAAGAAGGTCAATCGCTTGCTGATCGAAGAAGGCGCCGACATCAAGAAGGAACTGTACGTTTCGCTGGTGGTGGACCGCGTCTCGCAGAAGGTCGCGCTGATGGCATCGAGCGAAGGCGGCATGGACATCGAAGAAGTCGCTGCCCACAGCCCGGAAAAGATCCACACCCTGATCATCGAACCGTCGGTCGGCCTGACCGACGCTGAAGCCGACGACATCGCCCGCAAGATCGGCGTGCCCGACGCGAGCGTGGCGCAAGCCCGCCAGGCCCTGCAAGGCCTGTACAAGGCGTTCTACGAAACCGACGCTTCGCTGGCTGAAATCAACCCGCTGATCCTGACCGGCGACGGCAAGGTCATCGCGCTTGACGCCAAGTTCAACTTCGACTCGAACGCGCTGTTCCGTCATCCGGAAATCGTCGCCTACCGCGACCTGGATGAAGAAGACGCCAACGAAATCGAAGCCTCGAAGTTCGACCTGGCCTACATCTCGCTGGATGGCAACATCGGCTGCCTGGTGAACGGCGCCGGCCTGGCCATGGCCACCATGGACACCATCAAGCTGTTCGGCGGCGAGCCGGCCAATTTCCTCGACGTGGGCGGCGGTGCCACCACCGAGAAGGTGACCGAAGCCTTCAAGCTGATGCTGAGCAACCCGAACGTGGAGGCCATCCTGGTCAACATCTTCGGCGGCATCATGCGTTGCGACGTGATCGCCGAAGGCGTGATCTCCGCTTCCAAGGCCGTGCACCTGACGGTGCCGCTGGTCGTGCGCATGAAGGGCACCAACGAAGACCTCGGCAAGAAGATGCTGGCCGACTCGGGCCTGCCCATCATCTCGGCCGACACGATGGAAGAAGCCGCCCAGAAGGTGGTGGCCGCTGCCGCTGGCAAGTAAGCCGTCGCACGAACGCAACCATACGCGAACGCGGGCGGTGCGCAGGCGCTTTGATGCGCCCTTGCGCGCGCCGCTCGTAGCCAAGCAAAGGATTACAGCATGTCGATTCTGATCAACAAAGACACCAAGGTCATCACCCAGGGCATTACCGGCAAGACCGGCCAGTTCCACACCCGTGGCTGCCGCGACTATGCCAACGGCAAGAACTGCTTCGTCGCGGGCGTGAACCCGAAGAAGGCCGGCGAAGACTTCGAAGGCATTCCCATCTACGCCAGCGTCAAGGATGCCAAGGCCCAGACCGGCGCCACCGTGTCGGTCATCTACGTGCCGCCCGCAGGCGCCGCTGCCGCGATCTGGGAAGCCGTTGACGCCGACCTGGACCTGGTGGTCTGCATCACCGAAGGCATCCCCGTGCGCGACATGATGGAAGTCAAGGACCGCATGCGCCGCGAGAAGAAGAAGACCCTGCTGCTGGGACCGAACTGCCCGGGCCTGATCACGCCGGACGAAATCAAGATCGGCATCATGCCGGGCCACATCCACCGCAAGGGCCGCATCGGCGTGGTGTCGCGCTCGGGCACGCTGACGTACGAAGCCGTGGGTCAGCTGACCGCGCTGGGCCTGGGCCAGTCGTCGGCCGTGGGCATTGGTGGCGACCCCATCAACGGCCTGAAGCACATCGACGTGATGAAGATGTTCAACGACGATCCGGAAACGGACGCCGTGGTCATGATCGGTGAGATCGGTGGTCCGGACGAAGCCAACGCGGCTTACTGGATCAAGGAAAACATGAAGAAGCCGGTGGTCGGCTTCATCGCTGGCGTGACCGCGCCTCCGGGCAAGCGCATGGGCCACGCCGGCGCGCTGATCTCGGGTGGTGCCGACACCGCCCAGGCCAAGCTGGAAATCATGGAAGCCTGCGGTATCACGGTCACCAAGAATCCGTCGGAAATGGCCCGCCTGCTGAAGGCAATGCTGTAACTGTCAAGTGCTTTCGAGCACGTCATCCCGCCCGCGCGGGAATGACGAGACATTGCCCCCGCCCCGTGCGGGGGCAATGTCATTCTGGTGGGGCGGTTCTTAGGGTATCTCCCAAGTGGTCTCGCCGGGGTTTGAAACCGAATCGAAAGGTTCGTACGATAAATATTCATGTCTGTGTTTTCAGACATCCGAATCGCCATCAAATGGCGGGTTCGGATCCATAGATAGAACTCGAGGAGCCTCCCCGTGGAACTGCTGTCTTCCACCACATTCTGGATTGCGTTGGGATCGATCATCCTGACCAACATCGTCCTGTCCGGCGACAACGCCGTGGTGATCGCGCTCGCCTCGCGCAACCTGCCGCCCGCCCAGCAGAAGAAGGCCATCTTCTGGGGCAGCGCCGCCGCCATCATCATGCGCGTGGTGCTGACCGTGGCCGCGGTCAAGCTGCTGAGCCTGCCGTACCTGAAGATCATCGGCGCCTTGCTGCTGGTCTATATCGGCGTGCAACTGCTGACCGGCGAAGACGACGAGGACGGCCATGACGCCAAGGACAATATCTGGGCCGCCATCCGCACCATCCTGATCGCCGACCTGGTGATGTCGCTGGACAACGTGGTCGCCGTGGCCGCCGCCGCCCAGAAGGGCCCCGAAGGCAGCCAGCTGATGCTGCTGATCCTGGGCCTGGGCCTGTCGATCCCGCTGATCGTGTTCGGCAGCACCATCCTGCTCAAGGTGATGGAACGCTTCCCGGTCATCATCGTGCTGGGCGCCGCGCTGCTGGGCTACCTGGCCGGCGAAATGCTGGTCAGCGACCCGATCGACGCCGCCTGGTTCGAAGTCCATGTGCCGCATGCCCACCTGGTATTCGGCGTCGCTGGCGCGATCCTGGTGGTGGTCATCGGCAAGCTGCTGAGCCGCCGCCAGGCACAGACCGCCTGACGAGACGCTGCGCAGGCGAGCAGGGCGGCCAGCTGGCCGCCCTTTTTCGTCGGCGCGCCCGCGATTCGGTTGCCGGCGCCCTGGCCAACTAACTCATGTGAGTGATCGCACGATTTGTCGGTCTGGTCCGTGATGGCGGGCCGGCGTGACAATTTTTGGCGCAACTGGCGAGTCTCCCCCTGACGGGTGACGAAATTTGTCGCTTTTCTACCCTCTAGGGATGTGGGATCCGCTGGCACGCTTACTGCTCAATCGTTCCCGCGTCACGAAAAACGAAGACGTGCAACGCTTAACCAAAATCTCTTCGAGGGGTCAAATCATGCAACGGGTACAACTTAAGAAACTGGGCCGCCGTGTCCAGAAGGGCTTTACGCTGATCGAACTGATGATCGTTGTGGCGATCATTGGTATTTTGGCGGCGATTGCTATTCCGCAGTATCAGGATTACGTGACCCGCGCACGTTGGTCGGACAACCTCACTTCTATCGCTCCCTTGAAGCAGGTGATCGCGGAATGCATTCAGAACAACAGTCAGACGGCAATCGCTGCGCCTTGCAATGACGACACTGCAGCCGGTCTGGCAAACGCCGCTGTTGGTTACACGGCCGGGATGCCCGCTCCCACAAATGGCAGCACCGTGGCTTATGCCGCTGGTGTGATCACCATCACGGGTTCAGCCTCCGCAGGCAATTGCGTTGTAACTGTCACGCCGACGATCTCGGCAACTGCTGTTACTTGGGCGGTTGCGAATGTAGGCGGCGCAGGCGGTGCAGCGGCTTGCACCAAATCCAAGACCGGCGTCTAATCAAGTTGCACTGAAAGAAAAAGCGCCTTCGGGCGCTTTTTCTTTGTTCGTCCCGCGAGCTATCATTCGCCTTTCTCCCAACAAGGCGTATGCATGCCGCCGTCCAGGATTGTCATTCCGGCGACTGCCGTCGTCCTAACGATTGCCTTCCCGCTGCTGGTTTCCCGGCACACCCTGCCGCTAGCCACTTTCTATGGCGAATGGACAGCCGCAGTCTGCGCCATCGGCGTCCTCGCAATACATGCTGTTCGTCGGCCCACCGCATCGCAAGCTGTGTTGATGCCGTGGGTAGCGCTCCTGTTTCTATGGCTGGCTGCTGTCAGCCTGGCCCAAGTTGTCGTCGGCCCTCCTGACATCACAGGGAGTCGCCTGGTCACCGTTCTCACATTGCTCCTCGGTGCGATAGTGACATGCGCTGCATGGTCATACCGACATGCATCGGCAGTATCCACTCGGGATATCGCCGACACCTTAGCCACGGCTTTCTTCATCGCTGGCCTGCTCGGATCGGTGACGCAATGGGTACAGCTTTTCCACCTCGAACCTCGCACGCTCGGCCTAGTCTCCACCTACTTCTACGATACCAACCGCCGCCTCTGGGGCAACCTGAACCAGCCCAACCACCAGGCCACTGTCGAAGGCCTCGCGCTGGCGGCGTCTGTGTGGCTGGCCTCGCGTGGTCGCCTGCGCTTCCCGATGTGGCTTGCCGCCGTGGCCTTGCTTGAAAGCGGCATCGTGCTGTCCGGCTCACGCACCGGCGTGCTGCATGTTGGCCTGGCTGCGATCTATGCACTGGTCATGGCGTGGCTCGCGCGAGGCGCTCGACGCGACTTGGATCCCATGCAACGCCCAGTCGGTCTGGTCGTAGCAGCGGTAGCAATGGTGGCAATACTGCTGATCCTGCAGCCTGCGATCCGCGCGGCAGGCCATGCATTTGACTGGCACCTGTTCGATACCATCGCGCAGCTCGAGGCTGAAGACCAGATGTCCGCGCGCGGCGCACTATGGACGCATGCGCTGGCCATGTTCCGCTCCTACCCCTGGTTCGGCGTCGGCTGGGGCGAGTTCGGCTGGGCGCAATTCCAGCAGTTGCAGCAAGTCGGCGTCAAGGTAGAAATGTCCCTGCACGCTCACAACGCCATCCTCGACTTGCTGGCGAAGACGGGCATCGTCGGCACCGCCGGGGTGGGCGTGATCCTGCTGGCGTGGCTATGGCGCGTGATTCGTGTTCGCTTGTGGCACGGCGACAGCGAAGCGCGCAAGCAGACCGTGCTGGTGCTTACGTGGCTGGCGATGCTGTGTGCGCATTCGATGCTTGAATACCCGCTGCATTACCTGTACTTCTTCCTGCCGTTCTGCTTCATGCTCGGTTGGCTGGAGCCGTCGGCCTTCGGGCGCTGGCGCGTGCCGATGCCGGTGGCACGGGGGCTGACGTTCGCGTTTGTCGTGGTGGCGGCGGTCGTGCTGGCCACCATGTGGCAAGACTACCGCCGCGCCGAGGCGCGCGAATATGCCAGCAGCGAGGGCCGCGATGCCTTGCCGATGCCACGCTTCTGGTTCCGCCAGCATGCGCTGGCCGACGCTGTCGGCCAGGCCACCATCACGCCCGAGAACGCGGCGGAGCTGTTGCCAGCTCATATCGCTGCCGTTCATCTGCTGCCTACACCGACCATGATCTCGCGCACAGCGTGGCTGCTGGCGCTGACCGGAGATCCTGCGCAAGGCCGCCAGTGGATGGAGCGGTTGCACTGGTATTACCTGGGCGATGAAGCCGCGCAGTATGCGGCGATCGCGCAGGATTGCCGGGCGCTGAAGCCCGGCGAACGCCCGCAGGCGTTCTGCGCCTGGGTGGGCGATCGCTCGCGCCGGTTCTCCGAGTTCGACCGCAACTGACCTAGTAGTACGGATACGGGCTGTAATAGACCCGTGGCGGGGGCGGCGGATAGTAGTACCGCGGCGCCGGCTGCGGTGCGGCGGCCACGCGCCCGGGGACCGGCACGCGGTTGCCACTGGCGTACATGCACTGGACGTAGGCGGCATCGTATTGCTGTTGCGTGCCGTACCCCGCGTACTGCGCATTGCCCGCGCCAACCGCGGCGCCGGTCAGCAGGCCGATGCCAGCGCCCACCGCCGCACCCGAACCACCATTGAAGGCCGCGCCGGCCGCCGCGCCCAGCGCGGTGCCGACCACGGCGCTGCCGACGGCGGCATTGTTGGCGGCCTGCGCTGACGAGACCCCGCCGACGCGGCCGAGGGCGAACTGCCGGCAGTTGTAGTCGTCGGCGCGGAACTGGTCGAAGTTCTTGCCGGTGCCCGGCAGCGCCATCACGCTGGGGCCGGCAGGCATCACGGCGCAGGCGCCGAGGGTCAGGGTGGCCGCGGCCAGCGCGGCACGGGTCAGGGCATGCATAGTGTCACCCCGCATCAGGAGTTGGCCGGCGGCTGCGCCGGCACGCGTTGCCAGCCGCCGGGGCAGGACTGCACATAGGGGTAGTAGCCGTCGGGCTGGCTGCAGTGATACCACCAGCCTTGCGACGGTTGCGCACCCTCCGGCCCGGGGGCGGGAACCGGGCCGTTGGGACCTTGCTCGATGTATTGCGGCGGCCCCGCCGGTACCGTGACCACCGCGGGTGGATTGTAGGGATACGCGGGATAGCCGTACGGGTAACCGCCATAGAACACGCCGGGCCCGACATAGACGCCGACGCCGACGTGGGTCTTGATGAAGCCGCCGCGTCCGTCATGGTGATCAGATTCGGCCCGCCCGGCGAGGGCGGCGCCGCTTGCGGCCGTGGCCGCGAGTGCCAGGGCAAGCTGGCATAGCATGCGCCCGTTCATGGTATTCACCTCATCCCCGCGCGCGCCGATGGCACGTCTCGGACAGGGTCAGCAAGCCGCGATCATTGCCGGCCTGCAATCGTATTGAATACCAAATTGTCGCGCGCTGGCGTCGGGGCAGTGTGCCTGCGACGTTACCTTTATTACCGGGGAACGACGGTGGCGTAAGACGTTGTGATATATCCCATCGCGACGCGTGTCGCAGGCGTCACGTCGGCGGGGGGCGGTCAGCCATTCGCCACCCAGTCGCCCGCTTTGCCCTCATATCGCCATGCCGCGGTCCACAGGCATATTCGATGCCATGCTGCCAACGCATCGCGCAACGGCGGCGCCTCTGAACGGCACTATATTGGAAGACCGTTCAGTTCTGAAAAAAGAGGGTGGCATGAACAGACGCACGCATCGCACTGCAGCGAAGGGTTTCCTGATCGCTGGCTTGCTGTCCCTTTGCACGGCCCACGCGCAACTAGGTGATCTTCTCAAGCAAGGCGCGGGCAGCGGATCGTCCGGTGGGCTTGGCGGCCTGGGTGCGATGGGTAGCGGACTTTCCTTGCAATCACTGACATCCAGCAGCACCGGCAACGTAGCGGGAGTTCTGGAATTTTGTATCAAGAACAATTATCTGGGCGGGGGCGCAGCCTCGGTCAAGGATTCCCTGATGGGCAAGCTGCCGGGCGGTACGTCTTCATCCGACAGCAGCTACACCGACGGTTCAAAGGGCATCTTGCACAGTGGTGATGGCAATCAGATAGACCTGAGCGGCGGCGGGCTGAAGGAACAAATCACGAAGCAGGTTTGCGACAAGATTCTCGCCCAAGGCAAATCGATGTTGTAAGCATGAGATGCGCGGGTCGGTGCCTTGTTTATTGATGCATGTCCCATTGAAGCAGGCCACTACCTGACGGTGATCCTGCCATACGTGCATGGGTTGATCGTCGGAAACCCCGGGTCAGTGGTCAAATCACTTCGTGTCGCCCGCCACCCAGTCGCCCGATTTGCCCCCATGCTTTTCCAGCAACTTCACATTGCCGATGACCATGCCGCGGTCCACCGCCTTGCACATGTCGTAGATTGTCAGCAGCGCCACCTGCACGCCGGTCAGTGCCTCCATCTCCACGCCGGTCTGGCCGCGGGTCTCGGTGCGCACGGTGCAGGCGACGGTGGCGGTGGCTTCATCCAGGGCGAAATCGACGGCGACCTTGGTCAGGCCGATCGGGTGGCATAGCGGGATCAGGTCGGCGGTGCGCTTGGTCGCCATGATCGCCGCCACGCGGGCGATGCCGATCACGTCGCCCTTCTTGGCGCTGCCGTCGCGCACCAGCGCGAAGGTGGCAGGCTGCATGGTGATGGTGCCGGTGGCCACCGCGACGCGGCGGGTGCTGGCCTTGTCGCCGACGTCGACCATGTGGGCTTGTCCGGCGGTATCGAAATGGGTGAGCTGGGTCATGATCGGAAGCTTCGGTGCGAACTGCGTGCAAGGGCCATCGGCGCCATTGGGAAGCATCCGATGGGAACGGCCACGGGAGGCCGCTATCATAGCAACATGCCAAAACACCCATCGCTTCGCAGGTCTGCCGCAAGCGGCCCTGGCGCCGTGGCGGACGCTGTTCCTGCCGGTTCCGCGTCACATCGCGGCGACGACAGCCATTGCCGCGCGGGCGGCGCCTGGACGCCATGGCGGCGGCCGCTGGCGGCGCTGCTGGCGCTGACGTTCGCGGCGCCGGCCTGGCCCCAGGCTACGCCGCGCGCGGCGACGGCGCCAGCCACGCCCGTGGCCGCCAGCCGCCAGCCGGCGCCCGCCATCTCGGACGAGGCCAGCGACCAGGTCTACGACAACCTGAACCGCAGCGTGAAGGCGGGCCAGAAATCCGAGTTCGGCCTGCGCACCAACAATGCGGTGGTCGAGGCCGGCGGTGTGCAGTTGCCGGACTTGGGCGACCCGTCGACCGCCGCGCTGTCGCCCGATATGGAAAAGCGGCTGGGCGACCGCATCATGCGCGATATCCGGCGCGACCCGCAGTACGTGACGGACCCGTTGCTGGCCGATTACCTGAACGCGCTCGGCTACCGGCTGGTGCAGGCGGCGCGGCGCCAGAATATTTCGGGCTCGACCGGGGCGGGCACGTTTGCCACCGGCTTCGACCTGTTCGCGGTGCGCGACCGCAGCATCAACGCGTTTGCGCTGCCGGGCGGCTATATCGGCGTGCATACGGGACTGCTGGTGCAATCCGATACAGAGTCGGAGCTGGCCTCGGTGCTGGGGCATGAAATCGGCCACGTGATGCAGCGGCATATCGCGCGCGGCATCACCTCGCAGGACCAGTCGATGTGGATTGCGCTGGCGTCGATGGTGCTGGCGGGCCTGGCCGCGACGCGCAGCCCGGATGCGGCGGCGGCGCTGGCGATGGGCGGGCAGGGCGCGGCCATCGCCAACCAGCTGTCGTTCTCGCGCGGCGCCGAGCGCGAGGCTGACCGGGTCGGCTTCCAGATCCTGACCGCGGCGGGGTTTGACCCGCAAGGCATGCCCGATTTCTTCATGCGGCTGCAGCGCGCCTCGGGGACCGCGGAGAACTCGGTGCCGTCCTATGTGCGGACCCACCCGCTGACCTCCGAGCGGATTGCCGACATGCAGGACCGCGTCAGGCACGTCGCGGCGCGCAAGGTGTCCAACACGCCGGAGTACGAGTTCGCCCGCATGCGGGCTCGCGTGATCCAGGAGGGCTCGCCCAGCGACTTGCAGAATCTGCGCGCCGCATTGCAGGCGCAGATGTCCGGGGCCTCGGCGTTGCGCCTGCCGGCGGTGTATTACGGGATCGCGTTTACGGAGCAGCGCCTGGGCCGCTACGCCGCCGCCGAGCAGGCGCTGGGCGAGGCGCGCCGCCTCTACGGCAATATTCCCGGCGCCACCTCGGGCAGTCCGATGCTGGACGTGATGGCGGTGGAACTGGCGCGCGCGCAGGGCCGCGTGCCCGAGGCGCTGTCCCAGGCCAATGCCTCGATGAAGGCGTTCCCGCTGTCGCACGCGGTGGCGGTCGCCTACGCCGAGACCCTGGTCGGCTCGGGCCGCTATGACGACGCCGTGCGCTTCCTGCGCGAGCGCACGCGCCAGGAGACCGGGCGCAGCGAATGGTGGGAAATGCTGGCGCGCGCTTACGCGGGGCAGGGCAAGCGGCTGCAGCAGCATCAGGCGCTGGCCGAGAAGTACGCGATGGACGGCTCCTACCAGGCCGCCATCGAACAATTGCAGATAGCGCGCAAGGCCGGCGATGGCGACTTCTACACGCTGTCCGAAGTCGATGCGCGCCTGCACCAGCTGGAGCGCCAGTTCCGCGAGGACAAGCAGGACAACAAGGGCATGCCGAACTGAGGCCGGTGTTCAGCCGGCCGTCGACGCCGGCTGGCGCACGAAGCCGAAGCGCTTCGGCACCTCGTCTTCCGCGACAGGCTCGATCGGGAGATCGCGGCCGGCGTGGTGGAACACGCCCAGCGCCGCGCCGCACGCTTCGCCATGCCAGGTGCTGGCGCCGCTGAACAGTTCCAGGTCGTGGTCGTGCAGCAGGGCGGCCTGCTGTGCCGGCGCGCTGCCTGGCGCCATGCCCCCGACCGCGCCGGCCAGCACCACGTTGCCGTGCTCGTCGGCGTAGCAGGCCTGCAGCGTGAAGGCCTGCTGCGTGGTGGTGCGAAACTCGCCCTCATGCAGCCGCACGATCCACGGCGCATAGCCCAGCGACACGAACACGCGCTGCGGTCCGTTCTGGAAGTACCAGGCACCGCGCTCGTCGCACAGGTAGTTGCGTTCGATAAAGCCGATCAGCGCTTCGTTGCGGATGGGGTCGCCCGACAGCCCGTGCTGCTGGGCGTACTCATTGCGCAGGCGCCACTGGCCGCGGCGGTCCAGCGCCAGCCAGCCATAGGCATTGGGCACGTTGGGCCAGCGTGCCATTGCCTGCCTGACGATCTCGTCCATCTCTGTCTCCTTGGCGGACCGGTAAGGGACTGCGCCCGCCTTACATCATGCTGTCAAAAAATCTCAGGATCCGCGCCGGCAGCCATTCGATATGGCCGCTGAAGCGCCCGTCGGGCAGCAGCGGCAGGTGCCGGCGCCAGCCCTCGGGCGGGGTCATGAAGCCGACATGGCCGCCGTGCTCGGGCTGCTCCAGCCATACCTGCGGGCTGGCGTCGGCCGGGCCGGGCAGGTGCCGGGCCGGCAGGAAGGGATCGTTGCGCGCATTGAGCACCAGCGTGGGCACGGCGATCTCGCGCAGCACCGGTTTGCTGGCGGCGCGGCGCCAGTAGTCGTCGGTATCGGCAAAGCCGTGCAGCGGTGCCGTGACGACGTTGTCGAAGGCGTACAGGTCGCGGCTGGCCAGCATCACATCGCGGTCGAACAGCCCCGGGAACTGTCCCAGCTTGGCCAAGGACTTGCGCTTGAGCGTCTGCAGGAACATGCGCGTGTAGACCAGGTTGAAGCCGGCCGACAGCGCCGCGCCCCCGGCGGCCAGGTCCAGCGGCGCGGAGATCGCCGCGGCCGCATGCACGTGGCCGGCGCCGGCGCCGTCTTCGCCCAGGAAGCGCAGCAGTGCGTTGCCGCCCAGCGAGATCCCCACCACCAGCAGCTTGCGGCCGTTGGCGCAGTGGTGCTGGCGCATGCGCTCCAGCACCCAGCGGATCTCGGCGGAATCGCCCGAGTGGTAGAAACGCGGCGCCAGGTTGAGTTCGCCCGAGCAGCCGCGGAAATGCGGGATCACGCCCTGCCAGCCGCGCAGGGACAGCGCATGCATCAGCGCCTGCGCGTAGTGGCTGCCGGAATCGCCCTCCAGGCCGTGGAACATCACCACCAGTGGCGTATCCGGCTGCACTGGATGGGTGGTCCAGTCGAGGTCGATGAAGTCCTGGTCGGGGGTGTCCCAGCGTTCGCGGCGGAAGCTGACGCGTGGCGGGCGGCGCGTGAAGCGCGCGGGGATGATGGTCTGGGCATGGCCGCCGCGCAGCCACCAGGGCATCGGCGCGCCTTCGCCATAGCCATGGCTGGGTGCCGTGACCAGATCAGCCTGGACGGCGTGCGGCAGGCGGTGGTGCGGAAGCTGCGTCATGCCGGTGTGGTGTTGCAGCAGGCCGCGGCGCGGCCGTGCGGAATCAGTGCAGCGCCTGCCCCGGCGCTGCTGCCACGGCGGCGACCTGCACCGCGTTGGCCGGGCTGCAGTGGATATGGGCCAGGCGCCAGCCTTCGTGGTTCTGCATCAGCACATAGGTGGTGTGCACGTACAGGTCGGCCTCGACGCGGTCGCTGCCGAAGCGCAGCGCCTCGGTCACGTCGAAGATCGACACGGCCATCGACGCATGGCTGCTGGTTTCGATGGCATCGACCAGCACCGGCTGTTCTTCCAGCAGTTGCAAGAAGGCCTGGCGCAGCTGCTCGTGGCCGATCAGGCGCTGCCCGTCGGGCAGCACGCAGGTGATCGAGTCTTCGTCCAGCCACAGGCGCAGCGCGCCCTCGGCGTCGCGCAGCTTCAGCGCTTCGCGAAAGGCTTCGACGATGTCTTCGGCGGAATCGAACAGGCGGGCAAAGCGAGGCATGTTGGCAGTAGACGTGGCAAGGGCAGGGAAGTCAGGGCCGGTGCAGCAGCTTGCGCAGCTCGACGAACACCATTTCTGGTTCGATCTCTTTCAGGCAGCGCAGGTGGCCCAGCGGGCACTCGCGCTTGAAGCAGGGACTGCACTCCAGCTGCAGCCACATGATACTCGCTGCCTGTGACAGCGGCGGCGCGTGGCGCGGATCGCTCGAGCCGTACACCGCCACCTGGGGGCGGTTCAGCGCCGCGGTGACGTGCATCAGGCCGGAATCGTTGCAGACGGCGGCTTCGGACAGCGCCAGCAGGTCCACCGCATCGTCGAGCGAGGTCTGGCCGCACAGGTTGCGCACGAACGGGGCCTCGCTGGCGATCTCGGTGGCGATCTCGGCATCCTTGGCCGAGCCCAGCGCGATCATCTGCGCGTACGGGTAGGAACGCCGCAGCATCTGCGCCAGCCTGGCGAAATGGCCGGCCGGCCAGCGCCTGGCCGGGCCGGACTCCGCGCCCGGACAGAACGCGATCACGCGCGCGTGCGGGGCAAGGCCGAAGCGTTCGGCGGTGGCCGCCACGCGCGCCGGGTCGACCCGCAGGCGCGGCTCGGGCAGGTCTTCGGGCAGGCGCGCGCCGGGCTTGAGCGCCAGGCGGGCGTAGTGCTCCGCCATCGGCGGGCGCTGGTCGCGCGGCGGGTTGGCGTGGCGCACGTTGAGCATGCCGAAGCGCGCTTCGCCACGGTAGCCGACGCGCAGCGGAATGCCGGCCAGCCACGGGATCAGCGCCGCCTTGAGCGAGTTCGGCAGCACGTAGCCGAGGTCGTAGCCTTCGTTCTTCAGCTGCTGCGCGAACATCAGCCGCGCCGACAGTTGCAGCTTGCCGTGCGCGAGGTCGGAAGGGAACACGCGTCCGATCTCCGGCATGCGCGCGAGCACCGGCGCGACCCCCTTGGGCGCGAGTGCGTCGATGACCAGGCGCGGATGGCGTGCCTTGAGCAGCGCAAACAGCGGCTGCGCCATCAAGGCGTCGCCGATGCAGTTGGGGGCGATGACGAGGGCTTTCTTCATGGGCGGGGCGCAAGGAGCCGGCACGGGCGCACCGGCGCGGACGCCGGGAACGCCAACGCTCCGGGGCGCCTGAGGGCGGCCCGGAGCGTCAGGATCGTGCGATTGCAGGAGGCTCGGGTCAGTGGTGGCCCTTCAGCACGGTGCCCGGCTTGAGCTTGTAGACGGTACCGCAGTAGGGGCACCTGGCCTCGCCGGTGTCTGCCACGTCGAGAAACACGCGCGGATGGTAGTTCCATGCCGGGGTGTTGGCGGTCGGGCAATGCAGCGGAATATCGTCAGCGCTGATTTCGATTATGGTGGCGGTTTGCGTCATGGTGTTGCAGGGATTGATGCTTATTGTTCGATGAAAACAGCGGGCGCGGACAAAAGGGGCTGGCGGCCAGGCCTGTGCTCAGGCTTCAGATCAGCGTCAGCCACTTCTTGTACTTTTCGTCGGTGCCGCCCACGGCGGCGAAGAACGTGTCCTGGATGCGCTTGGTCACCGGGCCGCGGCGGCCTTCGCCAATGACGCGGTCGTCCAGTTCGCGGATCGGGGTGACTTCGGCGGCGGTGCCGGTGAAGAAGGCCTCGTCGGCGCAGTACATCTCGTCGCGGGTGATGCGCTTCTCACGCACCTCTATGCCCAGGTCGCGCGCGATGGTCAGGGTGGCGTCGCGGGTGATGCCGTCCAGGCACGAGGCCAGGTCCGGGGTGTAGATCACGCCGTTGCGCACGATGAAGACGTTCTCGCCCGAGCCTTCGCTGACATAGCCTTCGGTGTCCAGCAGCAGGGCTTCGTCGTAGCCCATGCCGGTGGCTTCCTGGTTGGCCAGGATCGAGTTGATGTAGTAGCCGCTGGCCTTGGCGCGCACCAGCGACACGTTGACGTGGTGGCGGGTGAAGGAAGACGTCTTCACGCGGATGCCGCGCTCCATGCCTTCCTCGCCGAGGTAGGCGCCCCACGGCCAGGCCGCGATGGCGACATGGATGGTGTTGCCCTTGGCCGACACGCCCAGCTTTTCCGAGCCGATCCACACCAGCGGGCGGATGTAGCAGGATTCCAGCTTGTTGGCGCGCACCACTTCGCGCTGGGCGGCTTCGAGCGTGGCCTCGTCGAAGGGCATGACCATCTGGAAGATCTTGGCCGAGTTGAACAGGCGCCGGGTGTGCTCCTTCAGGCGGAAGATGGCGGTGCCTTCGGGGGTCTTGTACGCGCGCACGCCCTCGAACACGCCCATGCCGTAGTGCAGCGTATGCGTCAGCACGTGGATCTTGGCGTCGCGCCATTCGATCAGCTTGCCGTCCATCCAAATCTTGCCGTCGCGATCCGCCATCGACATGTCTGTTCTCCCTGTGCCGTGGAAATTGCAAAAGCAATATTGTAAGCCCCGGGGGCATGGGTCACAACGCGGCGCGGGGGCCGCGGCGGTCTAGAATCCTCTTTTCCGGGCGTTCCTGCCCCATCCCGTGCACTGTGCCGCAGCTTCGGCTGCCTGTTAGCCCACGATCATCGCGACATTCGCCGTGCCTCTGACAACACATTCCGACCCTGATAACCAGCCTGAACCGGCGCCCGACGCCAGTGGCGCGCCCGCGCCGCAGGCCGGCTGGCAGCAGGCGCTGGATGCGCTGCGCGCGCTCGCCGGCACCGAGCCTGCCGCCGGCGCAGAAGCGCGGCGCCTGCTGTGGGCGCTGACGCTGGATGCCGACGGCGTGCCCGGCACGATCGAGCCGCTGGAGCAGGTCCGCGGCGCGCGCGGCTGGGGCAAGCCCCGGCCGGTGGCGCTGGCGCGGGTGGCCGAGGATGACCGGCTGGAGCCCTGGGACGCCCGCATGGCCCGGGCCATCCGCCGCGACCAGTCGCACAACCGGCGCTACGTGCTTGACCGCGCCATGGCGGTGATGGCGCTGGTGGGGCACCCGGGCGTGGTGCTGGCCCACGCGCCCACGCAGCCGCTCGAGGTGGTGGAGGACGCGCCGGCGCTGGAAGCGGTGCACAGCGCCGGCCGCTACGTGCTGCGCATGTTCCCGCCGGTGCGCGAGGCGCCGGCGATGGAGGCCTTGCTGCCCGCCGCCGCGCGCCAGGAGGCCGAGGCGCTGCGCCAGGTCACGGTGGTGCGAGATGGCCCGCATCGGCTGCGGGTGATCCGCTACACCCCGGCGCAGTTCGAGGCCGCCCGGCTGATCGGCAACGGCCTGGCGATCCCGGAGGACGGCCACGCCCGGCTCGACCAGACCCTGCGCGCGCTGGCCGGTCAGTTCCAGATCCAGGCCGACGCCGCGGGCGGCACGCGCGCGATCCAGGCCGAGGCGCGCCTGCGTGCCGAAGTGGCGCCCGTGGGGCGCGGGATCTCGTTGCGGCTGGTGGTGACGCCGCTGGGCCCGCTCGGGCCGCGGCTCGCGCCCGGCGCCGGACGCGAGCGGCTGATGGCGACGGTGCGCGGCGAGACCCTGGCCACGCAGCGCGACCTGGACGCAGAACTCGCCAGCGTGGCCGAAGTCTTCGCCGCGCTGCCGCAGCTGGTGGCGCTGTCGCCGCCGGGCGGCGAGTACACCTGGACGCTGGACGATCCGGAGGACGCCCTGGACGTGGTCGAGGCGCTGCCTGGCCTGTCCGCAGTGCTAGCCGTCGAATGGCCGCGCGGCAAGGAGATGCGGGTGCTGTCGGCCGACCTGCCGCAGCTGGGCGTGCAGATCGAGAGCCGCGGCGCGTGGTACCGGCTGGCCGGCGAGCTGCGCGTGGCCGAAGGGCTGGTGCTGGAGCTGGGCAAGCTGATCGACTGGACCGGCAGCCATGCCGGGCGCTTCGTGCCGATGGGGCAGGGCGTCTACGTGGCGCTGACGCGCGCCTTGCGCGGCCGGCTGCGCGACCTGGCCGGCGTCGGCGAGCGTGTGCCCGACGGTATCCGCGTGCCGCAGATGGCCACGCCGTGGCTGGACGACGTGCTGGCCGGCGCCGGCATCGATCCCGATGCGCATTTCCGCCAGCGCATCGCCCGGCTGCGCGCCGCGCGCGAGGCGGACATCGCGCTGCCTGCCACGCTGGCGGCTGAACTGCGCCCCTACCAGGAGGCCGGCTACCGCTGGGCCATGACGTTGGCGGCCTCGGGCCTGGGCGCCTGCCTGGCCGACGATATGGGCCTGGGCAAGACCCTGCAGGCGCTGGCGGTGCTGGTGGCACGCGCCGGCGGCGGCGCCGCGCTGGTGATCGCGCCGACCTCGGTATGTGGCAACTGGGCCTCCGAGGCGCGGCGCTTTGCGCCCACGCTCACGGTCCATGTCTATGCCGAGGGCGAGCGTGACACGCTGCTGGCGCAGGCCGGCCCGCACGATCTGGTCATCGTCTCGTACACGTTGCTGCAGCAGGCCAGCAAGGCGTTCTGCGGGCGCGAATGGCATACCGTGGTGGCTGACGAGGCCCAGGCCTTCAAGAACGCGGTCACGCGGCGGGCGCAGGCGATGTTCGCGCTGCCGTCGGGCTTTCGCATGGCGCTGACCGGCACGCCGGTGGAGAACCGGCTGGCCGAGCTGTGGTCGGTGATGCGGTTCTGCAATCCGGGGCTGCTGGGCTCGCTGGCCCGCTTCAACGAGCATTTTGCCAACCCGATCGAGCGCGCCGGCATGCGCGAGGCGCGCCTGCGCCTGCGCCGCATGATCGCGCCCTTCGTGCTGCGCCGGACCAAGCCGCAGGTGCTGGACGAGCTGCCGCCGCGCACGGAGCTGGTGATCCGCGTCGAGCCCGAGCCGGTCGAAGCCGCGCACTACGAGGCCCTGCGCCGCCAGGCCCAGACCGAGGCCGAAGCCGCGCTGGCGCGCGCGGAGGCGGCACGCAAGGCTACCCAGGGCGCGCCGGCAGGGGCACAGGCGCGGGCCCTGGCGCAGGCCCAGCAGCAGGCACAGGCGCGCATCCACTTGCTGGCGCAACTGATGCGGCTGCGCCGCGCCGCGTGCGATCCGCGCCTGGTGACCCCGGAACTGAGCGGCCAACTGACCGAGGGCGCCAAGGTGCGCGCCTTTGTCGACCTGGCCAGCGGGCTTGCCGCCAGTGGTCACAAGACCCTGGTGTTCAGCCAGTTTGTCGATTTCCTGCAGTTGCTGCGCCAGGGGCTGGAGCGCGCCGGGCTGGCGCTGCAATACCTGGACGGCGCCACCCCCGCGGCCGAGCGCACGCGCCGCGTGGCCGCCTTCCAGGCTGGCGAGGGCGATGTCTTCCTGATCAGCCTGAAGGCCGGCGGCTTCGGCCTGAACCTGACCGCGGCCGACTACGTGATCATCGCCGACCCCTGGTGGAACCCCGCCGCCGAAGACCAGGCCATGGGCCGCGCCCACCGCATCGGCCAGCAGCGCCCCGTCACGGTGTACCGGCTGATCAATGCGGGCACCATCGAAGAGCGCATCGTCGACCTGCACCGCGACAAGCGCGCGCTGGCCGACGACCTGCTCGAGGCCGACGACGACAGCGCGGCGGGCACCGGCGCGCCGCTGCCGGACGTGGACGAGCTGGTGGGGTTGCTGCGGCGCTGATACGTTGGCGGGGCGACACATATGCCCCGATGGAATACCTTCAAGCGAAGTCGGTCGTTTGGTTTTGGCAGGAACCTTGCTATCGTGTGGCGCTGGCCCGGGGCTCAGATCCCGGGCACTGTGATCCCGGCCACTGTGCTGAGCCGCCGCGCCGGGTCTTACCTTGCTGATACTTACCGACGGTGCCCCCCATGCCTACTTCGTCCCGCCTGCTGCCGCGCTGGTCCTTCCGTTCCGCTACCGCCCTGGCCGTCCTGTGCGCCGCCGCTGCCGTCAGCACGGTCAGCACGCCGGTCCGCGCGCAAGGCGAGTGGCCGACGCAGCCGGTGGCGATCCTGATGGGCTTCACCGCGGGCTCGGGCGTTGACATCGTCGGCCGCACGCTGCAGGAATCGCTGCAGAAGTCGCTGAAGACCACCATCGTCTACGACTACCGGCCGGGCGCCGGCGGCAACGTTGCCTCCGAGGTGGTGGCGCATGCCAGGCCGGACGGCTACACGTTGCTGCTGGGCACCGCGGCCACGCACGGCATCAACCCGGCGCTGTACAAGAACCTGCCCTTCGATGCCGAAGCCGATTTCACCCCGATCGCGCCGCTGGTCGAGGTCTCCAATGTGCTGACCGTCAACCCGGCGGTGCTCGATGTGAAGTCGGTCAGGGAATTCATCGAGAAGGTCAAGGCCAACCCCGGCAAGTACAACTACGCGTCCACCGGCAATGGCACCGGCACGCACCTGGCGTTTGCCGAGTTCAACGCGCGTGCCGGCCTGGACATGGTCCACGTGCCCTACAAGGGCGGCCCCGACGCGCTGCAGGCGGTGGTGAAGGGCGAGGTCTGCTGCATCTTCAACCAGGTGCAGAGCGTGCTGCCGCAGTACCGCGCCGGCAAGGTGCGCCTGCTGGGCGTGACCACAAAGCAGCGCGTGCAGGTGATTCCCGATGTGCCGACCATTGGCGAGAGCGGCCTGCCCGGCTTCAACAGCACCATCTGGTTCGGCTTCTTCGGGCCGAAGGGGCTGGACCCGAAGATCGCGCGCAAGATCAATGATGCGGTGAAGGTGGCGCTGGAAACGCCGGCGATCCGGCAGAAGCTGATCGATGCGGGCAACACGCCGCGGGTCGAGACCGTGGAGCAGTTCAAGGCTACGGTGAAGGGGGATCGGCAGAAGTGGGCGGGGGTGGTTAGGGCGGTGGGGGCTTCGGTGGATTGAAGGGGGGTAGCCGTGCGTTATCGTGTTTGGATGGGCTTCCTGGTGGTTGGCTTGGTTATGTAGGTCGGGTTCGATGTTGTCGTAGGTTTGAGCGCCTGGTTCCGCCCTGCTGGGCGGGTCACTTTTTGTCCGAGCGACAAAAAGTGACCAAAAAAACGCGTCGCCTCAGGCGGCTGGCCATCCATTCCACGGCGTCGGTGGTTCAAACGGCGGTGATTTCCGTTTTGCGTGGTTGGCCGTTCGACCCAGCTACGCTCCCTGTCCGGTGCCTGCGTCGACGGACTATTGGACGAACCCGACTTTAGGCTATTGGCAGCCTGCTAAGCAGGTCATCGGTGGGACGCCTTCGGCTGCGCTGCGCGCACTCAGTATCGTAGGTCGGGTGCTCGGGCACGGAGTGCGTCGCTGCGCTCGCACGGGGCTGTCGTGATGCTGGGCCAAAAGCGCAAATCAGAACGTGGTCGTCCGCCTGCCACGTTAGGGCTCGCGCGAAGCGCAGCCGAAGGCGTCCCACCGACGCGGTGGTTAGTTCGGGTTAGCAGGCTGCCAACCGCCTAAAGTCGGGTTCGTCCAATAGTCCGTTGATGTGGGCACAGACAGGGTGCGTAGCAGGCCCGAACCACCCACCACATCGAACGGCAAGCACCGCCGCTCGAACCACCGCCACCACCAAATTGGTGGCCAGCCGCCAGAGGCGACGCGTTTTTTGGTTACTTTTTGTCGCTCGGACAAAAAGTGACCCGCCCAGCAGGGCGGAACCAGGCGCTTAAACCTACGACAACATCGAACCCGACCTACATAACCCAAGCCAACGAGCAAGGAGCCAAGCCGGCGACACCGGCGAAACAGCCCACACCCGCTATAGCCCGGCACCTAAACCCTCACCCCCAACCTAGTCAACAAATGCGCCAACTGCGCCTGCGTCCCCGTAGCCGTCTTGGTAAAAATAGCCTTCAACTGCGTGCGCCCGGTCTCGCGCCGGATCCCGATCAGCTCGCACGCCTCGGGCAGGCCAATTCCAGATGACAGCTGCAAGGCCAGCCGGATCTCGGCCGGCGTGAGGCCGTAGAGGTCGCGCAAGACGGCCGGCAGCGTCATCGGCGCGGCGCCGGGCTCATGGATGACCACCAGCACGCTGGGGCGCTGCCAGTCCATCGCCAGGTGATGGGCAGGAGGCAGCGGCAGCAGGATGACCTGCGCCTGGCGGCCGGCGCCGTCGGCCGCGCGCAGCGCCTGTGCCGGCTGCGGGTTGGCCGGGTTGGACACCGCCCGCAGCGCTTCGGCGAACGGGCGCGACAATTGCCAGCTGGCTTCCTCGCGCGCGGCCGCAGCGGCCTCCGTGGCGCGGGTTTCGATCGACACCGCCGGCAGCAACCGGCGCACCCAGGTTTCACCGATGCTGTTGGCCAGCAGGGGCTTGCCGTCGTCGCGGAACACGATCACGCCGAACGGCAGCCGCTCCATCAGCTGCGATGACGCATGCGCCAGTGCCGACACCTGGAGGGTGCGCTCGCGCAGGGCCATGGCCTGGCGCACGTGCGGGATCGCCCAGTCGAGCGCACGCGCGTCCTCGGGCGAATAGTGGTCGTGGCCCCGCGGGCGCTGCAGCGACAGTAGGACGTCGTAGTGCGGCTGGCGCTCGATCAGGCAGGCCATCACCGAGGACTGTTCGATCTGCCGCAGGAATTCGCCGTAGAAGGGCGACTGGCGCATCGTCTGCGCGCCCAGTTCGCGCGAATCGATATACCAGCTGCCCACCGACATGCGCCTGGCGAACGGCAGGGCCGGGTCGATGGCCGCGTACTGTTCGCGGTAGACGGCCACCGCCTCCGGCATGGGGTTGACCTCCTGGTTCACCAGCACGCGCTCGTGGACCGTGTCGAGCACCAGCAGATGGGCATGGCTGCTGCCGCTGGCCTGGCACAGCGCGCCCAGGCTGCGCTGCCAGGCGTCGCCATCGAAGATCCCCTCGTACAGCGCGCGAATGGTGTCGTGCATCTGTGTGTCGCTCATGGCTTCCCTTCTTTTTACTTCTTGTACTTTTAACACTTTTTTCGCGTGGCGACGGGCGTGCCGCCGCGGCGGCACCGGCCCGCCTGCCACGTGTGTGGTGTTCAGGCCCCGTCCAGCGCCGCGCCGAGGCGCGAGAGCAGATGCGTCAGCTGGGCCTGGCTGTTGCAGCCGGTCTTGTTGAACACGGCCTTGAGCTGGGTGCGCGCGGTTTCGTGGCGGATATTCAGCTGCTGGCTGGCTTCGGGCAGGCCCTGGCCGGTGGCCACCTGGACGGTCAGTCGGGTCTCCGCCGGGGTCAGCCCGTAGAGGTCGCGCAGCACCGGCGCCAGCAACAGCGGCGCGCTGTCCTGCTCATGCACGATCACCAGCGCCGCCGGTTCCTGCCACTGCGCGGCAAAGGCGTGCGAGGGCGGCAGCGGCAGCACGATCACCTGCGCGCTGGAGCCGTTGCCGTCGGTGGCGCGGGCGGCCCGCGCGGCGACCGCGCGCTGCGGGTCGCAGGCGGCCTGGACCATGTCGGCGAACGGGCGCGACAGGGTCCAGTCCGACACCTTGCCGGCCGGGTCCAGGCGCCGCGCCCAGCGCTCACCGGCGCGGTTGCTCAGGAGCATTTCAAGGCCCTTCCGGCCCCGGCGTGGGCGGAGAAACGGAGATGAGCTATACCGGTGAACGGCAGCGCCGCGATGACCGACGGCCCAATGGTGCGCGCTCGCGGCATGCACG
>NZ_QKWJ01000076.1 GCF_003353055.1 Cupriavidus lacunae | reverse complement strand
CGTCAACCTTGCCTGCGCCATGTGAGGCGGTTGAAAGAAGAGCGGGAAAGGGACGAGATACCGCGGATCGAGTGGAGCCATTCCGAAGCGGACGGGGCGACAAGATTACGGGTATTTTGTCTCATTCCGGGAGGCGGCTAGTGCAGGACCTGACGGTACGGCCAGTCTCGCTGAAGCTATCTAGGCCATCTTCGAATGGCGGAGGCGCGACGGCTGATCCTATGAAAATCCACGAACCGCCTGTTGTAGCCACAACCGCAGGCGTCTGCGGTATTTAACATAATATACATTATGCGATTTTTGCATTTAAAATGGATGACAATGGATCCCGGCTCCGAACCCCGCCCGTGACACCAACGACGTGCTGTTATATGCTCCAATCCACACTTGCTTCCCAGTCCCGCCACACAAGAACAAGGCAACAGCCAACCCTGCATGTTCAATTTCATCGGGCGCTTTCGACAGCGGCTGCGCTACCTGGACCTGAGCCTAAACGCCAGCCGATCCGTCCGGATCCGGGTCGTCGAGCGGCCCGGCTTATGGATGGATGCCTCGCAACTCGACGCCATGCTGGCCGAGATGCGGGGCATTGTGCAACGGGGAATCGGCAAAGATCTCGATTACGGGGTGCTTTCCGGAGACCCTGAAAGGCTGCGGCGAGCCGTGATCACGCTGCTTTATGACCGGGAAAGCAGCCGTCCGATTGCGTTCAATGCGCTGTCGATCATGCCGGTCGAGCTCAGGGGCCGGCCGGTCGAGGCGATTCACCTTGGGCTGGTGATGGTCGATCCGGGCTATCGCACGCAAGGATTGTCCTGGGTGCTGTACGGCCTGACCTGCATCCTGCTTTTCTTCCGCCGCGGCCTGCGGCCGATCTGGATCAGCAATGTGACCCAGGTGCCGGCCATCATCGGCAAGGTCGCCGAGGTCTTTGTCACGGCCTATCCCAATCCCTTCGAGCCGTCGCGGCGCAGCTTTGAACACCTGAACGTGGCCCGCGGGATCATGAAATCGCACCGGCATGTCTTTGGTGTCGACCGGGCGGCGGGATTTGACGAGGCGCGGTTCGTGATTACCGATGCCTATACCGGCGGCTCGGACAATCTCAAGAAGACCTTCGACCAGGCGCCCAAGCATCGCGACGAGCGCGCCAACGATCTGTGCCGGCGGGAGCTCGATTACCAGCGCGGCGACGATTTCCTGCAGATCGCCTGCCTGGACCTGGCCAGCGCCCGCAAGTACCTGTTGCGGGAAGTGCCGCGGGACTCCCTGCCCGCCATCCTTTATCAGATTGCGTTCCTGGCTGTCGGCCGGATCGTCCTGCCATTGTTCCACTGGCTGAATCCGCGCGAGCCGATGGGCGACCTGCGCGCGAGGAAGAGTCAATGATTCCCCCCTTCACATACGAGGAATTCACGACCCGCAATATCGGCTTCGTGACCGAAGCGGAGCAGCAGGAATTGCGCGATGCCCGGGTGCTGATCTGCGGCGTCGGCGGCATGGGCGGCGCCTGTCTGCAGGCGCTGGCGCGGATGGGCATTGGCAGCTTTGCGCTGGCGGACTTCGACGCATTTGACGTGTCGAACCTGAACCGCCAGGTGTTTGCCAGCCTGGATACCGTTGGCGTGAACAAGGTCGAGGCTACCGTGGCGCAGATCCGGCGCATCAACCCGGAACTTGCCATTGAGACTTTCGGCGCGCAATGGACCGACAAGCTCGATGACCTGCTGAGCCGCTACAAGATCGTGGTCAACGGCATGGATGACATGGCCGCGGGCATCGCGCTCTACCGCAAGGCGCGGGAGCACGGTGCGACCGTCATTGACGCCTATACTGCTCCCCTGCCCTCAGTCACGGTCGTCCGGCCGCAAGATCCCCGGCCCGAGGAGCGCCTGTCCTATCCCACGGCCGGCATGGACTGGAAGTCCCTGACGCCGGAAGTCCGGCAGGAATGCCTGGGCAAGGAACTGGAATACGTGATGGTCAATTCCACTTCCGTGCGGCATGTGGAGCTTGGCATCGCCAAGGACCTGCTGACCGGCAAGCGCAAGCGCATGTCGTTTGCGCCGATGGTGATCACCACGGGCAACCTGATGGCGTTCGAAGCGGTCAAGCTGGTGCTCGGACGGCCGCGGCTGGCCGATGTGCGCGGCTATTTCTTCAATCCCTGGACCATGCGGGTCGAGACGCCGCGCAATGCGCTGACGGCATGGGCCGTGCGCGCGCTGGTGCGGCGCTTCATGGCGAGGTTGATGCGAGATGGGGTCTGACGCGTGATTGACGCCCTGGCAAGCGATGTGGCCGTTACCTGGCTCGGTGCGGTGGGCTGCGGGCTCTACCTGCATTTCCTCTGGACCCGGCGCGAGGTGGGGGCCGGCACGGGCCTGTTCCTGTTCGGCGTGCTGACAGCGTTGCTGGCGGTCCGGGGCTTTTCCTGGCTGTTTGGCGGCACGTTGCTCGCGCAGCTGGTTTTTGCGGCGGCAACCCTGCTGCCCATTGCGATGACCCTGTTTGCCGAGCACCTGGTTCGGCGCCACCATCCGTTGTGGCTGAAGCTGCTGGCGCTGGGCGTGTCGGTGGTGTTCTTCGCCATCAATCTGTTTGCCGACCTGTCGCGCGATACGCCGCTGCTGCTGCTGGCCTTCCTTGGCTGTTTTGCCGTGGTCACGGCAAGCAATGGCTGGTTGTTGCTGTGGCTGCGCGATGCCGAACTGTCCGATAACGAGGAACGCCTGGCCCGTGCGGTGGTGCTGGTCGTGGCCCTGGCCGTGCCGCTCGCGGCCACCGACTTCCGCGAGGAACTCCGCCATGTGCCGGTTCGCCTGGGGGCGCTTGGCGCGCTGGCATTCGTCTATGTGTTCCTGAACCTGTCGGAATCGCAACGGGTCGTGCGCGGGCTGCTGGTGCATATCGTCGTCGCCCTGCTCTTCGCCATCCTGCTGGCCAGCGTGATGGCGCTGGCCTCGCGCGGGCCGGGCCCGGGCTTTGCCGAGGCTGCCCTGCGCGGCATGCCGGTTGCCATTGCATGGGTGCTGCTGACCGCCATTTTTGTCCGCATTCGCGCCGTTTCGCTGGCGGGCGATGGCTACGCCTTCCTGCGCTGGCTGCTCCATGCCCGCCTGGATACGCCAGATGGTTTCCTGCATTCGCTCAGGCGCCTGCCGCAAACCGCCGACCACGTGGTGCTGGGCAACGCGGAGTTAGCCGGCTACGCCCTGGACGCGCTGTTCGACATGGCCGGAAAGCGGCGTGAACCCGTGTCGATCGGCGAAGCCAGGGCATGGGCCAAGATCCGGGAAGGCGATCGGGTCGAGGCAGCAGAGCAGCTGGTAGACCTGCTTGAGCGCCACGAAATGACCCATGCGCTGCTGATCGCGCGCCAGCCCGCGCAGGTGGTGCTGCTGAACCTGCCGCAAGGCGCCAACGCGGCCATCGGCGAGTTGCGCGCCGCGGTGATCCTTCGGCTGGCGCGGCATCTCGGGCAGCGGGAGGCAGCATGCCGATAGCCTTGCGCGAAGGCGATTTCGACGCGTTCTTCGAGGCGCCGTTTGCCTGCTATGGCCGCGATACGCATTTTGTCTCGCCGATGAAGGGGGACCTTGCGCGCGCGCTGGACCCGGCGAAGAACCCGCTGTTCCGGCAGTTTGCGCGCCGCACGTGGTTCACGGCCCACCGGGACGGGCGCATCGTGGGCCGTATCCTGGCCCATATCCACGATGCCTCCAATCAGCAATATGACCAGAAGCGCGGCTATTTTGGCCTGTTCGACTGTGTCGATGACGTGGAGGTCGCGCAGGCGCTGCTCGATGCCGCGGCGGGCTGGGTAAAGCGGCACGGCTGCGACGAACTGGCCGGCAGTTTCAACCTGACGATCACGCAGATGATTGGCATCGTCACCGAAGGCTTCGAGCAGCCGCCATACACCTACCAGGAATACACGCCGCCCCATATCGCCAGGCTGCTCCACGCATGCGGCTTCGAGCCGTTCTTTCCGATGCGCACGTTCGAGCTCGACGTCCGCGGCTGCGATCCGGAGCAGTTGATCGGGGACAAGCAGCGCGCGCTGCTGGACGATCCCGCCTGGCAGTTCACGCCGATCCGGCGGCGCGGCTTTGACCGGCGCCTGCTGGAGGCGTGCGCCGTGCTGAACGACGGCTTCGCCAGCAACCCGATTTTCGTGCCGCTGACGGAGGAGGAATTCCTGTTCCCCTGCGCCGGCATGATGTGGATTATCGACGAGCGCCTGTCCTATACTGCCTATTTCAACGGCGAGCCAATCGGCGTGCTGCTGTGCGTGCCGGACCTCAACCCCTTCCTGCGCGCCACCGGCTTCCGCCTGAAGCTGGCAACGCTCTGGCATCTGATCAGGTTCCGCGCAAACCGCAAGCGCGCGGCCATCATCTTCTTCTCGGTGCGCAGGGATCACCATGGCCGCGGCATCAATGGCGTGATGCTGCATCATGTGCTTACCGCCATGCGCGGTGCCGGGTACTCGCACCTTGGCATCAGCTGGGTATCGGATGCGAACGGCGCCAGCCTGAAGCAGATGGCAAAGATGGGCGCCAGGACACTGCATCGGCTGCATCTCTTCAGGAAGGCCCTCTAGCCATATGCTTACGCGCGATCAGCAACTCACCCTCGTTGCGCAGGCCGGCCGCGCCCCCAGCGCGCACAATATCCAGCCCGCTCGCTGGCGCTTTGCCGGCGACAGGATCGAACTGGTTGAAGAACCCGCGCGCTGGTTATCCGTGGGCGATCCCACCGGGCGCGACAACCAGGTCGCCCTGGGCATGGCCTGGGAAGGCATGGTCATGGCACTGTCGACGCTCGGCCTGGGACTCACGCAGCCCGAGGTTGCCGACCTGCCCTACCCGCCCGCCGCGCCGCGCCTGCGCCAGGCAGCCGCGGGCCGGATCACGACAGGTGCGAGCCCCGATCCCCTCGCCGCTTTCGTGGATATGCGCCGCGCTTTTCGAGGCAAGTTTCGCGGCGCGACCCGGTCACAGCTCAAGGCATTGGCTGATTGCGCTGCCGCCCACGCGGATTTTGTCACGCTGGCGAGCGAGAGCAGCACGGCGCAGATCGCCAGATGGTATGACGATGCCGCGGCTGCGGCATTCGATCACCCTGGGTTCGCGGCGGAACTCTGCCGCTGGCTGCGCTTGTCGCCGGACGATCCAGGCTGGCCGCGCGACGGCCTTTCGGCCGAATGCATGGCGCTGTCGCGATGGGAAGCCTGGGGTGCGTCGATTGCGCTGAGGCCGGGGGTTTTCAGCGTACTTTCGGCGCTTTCCCTGACTGGCACGCTGGCATCGGAAAGCGCAAAGATAAAAAGCGCGGCCCGGATCGTGCTGATTCATGCCAGCCCCGATGTATCGAATTTCGACGTCGGGCGCCGCTGGTACCGGTTCTGGCTGGCCATGACGGCGAGCGGCTTTGCCGGCGTGCCGATGTCGGCGCTGGCCGATTCGCCCGGCCATGCGGCCTTGCTTGCCGAAAGCCAGCGGCTGCCGCGCGGAAACCGGCTCGTCAATGTGATGCGCTTCGGGCCGGTGCCGGAGCGCGGCATTGCGCAAAGCGCCAGGCTCCCCGTCGCGGAGCTGCTGCAGGATGCCTGACGGCAGCTAGAATAGCTTCAGGAATTCGAGCAACGCGTCCTTATCGCTTTCGGATAGGGTCGCGAATTCCTTTTCATGGCCGCGGTTGTCGCGCCCCGTTGTCGCAGTGTCGTAGAGCACCGGCTTCGACCATGGCTGGTAGCCGGCGGGATAGGCCCAGGTACCGCGCGCGTCGAGCGTGCCGGCGATGCCCAGCTTGCCGTAATCCAGCGCATGCCCGCCCACCCAGAAGCGCGTGGGCCGCGCCTGCGGGTGCATCAGATGCCAGAGCGTCGGCACGGAACCGTTATGGAAGTACGGCGCCGTCGCCCACAAGCCGGATAGGATCGGCGCGACATAGCCCCCGGTGTTGGCAGCGTCGATATGCCTGCCCAGCTCGGAACGCGAGATGGCTTGCAGCAGGCCGGGATCGATCGCCTGCCAGCGCGTGGAATCCGTGCCGATCTCCGCCTGCGCCACCAGCCGGTTGGGAAAGCTCACCAGACGCAGGCGTTCCGTGTCCTGGCTGTAGCTGCCGTGACATTGGGCGCAGTTCGCGTCAAACACGGCACGGCCGCGGGCGGCGCGGGCGCGGTCGATCGGGCCCGGAAATGGCGGCGGCGAGTAGCCCGCCATAAACCGCATGACGTCTTCCACCTGGGGCATGGCGCGGCCGGCGCGATCGGGCGGCATGCCCATGGTGGGCACGGTGAAGAAGGCAACGATATGCGCCAGCCGCCCGGCATCGCTGACGGCACCGGGCGCTACCTGCCCAAAGCGCGACGCGCCCTTGCTGGTATAGACGCCGTCATAGAGCAGCGATGAGCGCAGGCTTCGCTGGCCCAGTTCCGGAATCGAGGTGGAGCCGCTGGCGGCCGTGCCCGCGGCGATCAGGTGGAACTGGAATTTGAGCGCCGCGACACCATTGGTGCTGCCGGGTGCGCCGTTGCTGAACGGCAAGGGTTCATCGCCACTGGCTTCGAGTTCCGCCACTCTTTTCACCAGCCGCGGCCAGACGAACTTGCGGATCGTGTCCAGCTCCTCCTTGCTGGTATTGGGATAGAGCTGCGTGATGGCCGACAGGAGTCTTTCCGGATCGGACTTCACCCGCTTGACCGCCTGATAGACCGCGCCGACAAAGGCATCAAGGTTGAGCGAGGTATTCGGCAGCCCGAGCCAGACTTCGTTGGTGGGACGCCCGTCCTTGCCGTAGGTAATGCCTGCATGGCATGAGGCGCAGCCGAGGTTCGATACCTCCAGCCGGACCTTCGGGAAGTCGCGGCCGATCATTCCGCTCACTACGCCCAGCGGCTTGTCGAACCTGGGTTGCTGCTGGCGCGGCCAGTTGAGGACCACATCGGGATAGATGAAGCCGAACTCGCGCAGCGCCCGACGCAAGGTGTCCGGGGTGACGGGCACATCCGGGCCGCCGGCGAGCAGCAGCGCCGTCGTTGCCAGCTTCCAGGGCAGCGCATTGGTTTCCAGCGTATCGGTGCTCAGGCCGCCAAAATCATCGAAGACAAAGCGCATGGCCCCGATGTCACCGGTCCGATCGCCGACCCTGAAGTCCCGCATGACAGCGGATTCGCCTTCCGCGTAGCCGCGCAGGAAGTCGCATCCCGACAGCGAACAGAACAGCAGGCCTATGGCGATTACGCGTACAAGGGGCATCGTCATCATCGTCCGACCGTGCGCGCCAGGGGATCCGGACAGCGCCCGGCCGATGGTAGCCGACCTGCCGCGACGCCTCAAGCCAGCCGCTGCAGCCACGCCACCGCCCAGGTCGCGCCGGTCGACAGGACCAGCCCGATCGCCACCGGCACAAGCGCACACCGCCCGCCGCCGATGCGACGATCTTGCTGAGCTCCGCGCTCCTGCGTGACAACACGGCCATCGCGGCAATGGTTGCGGTACTGGAGACGAAGCCGCCGAACAGGCCGGATACCGGCAGCCCCAGCCGGTCGCCGAACAGGCGCGCAAAGATATGCCCGGCCGCGCCTGCCAGGGAGTCCATGCCCGGTGCCCGAGGTTCCTGCAGTCGTGATGCGCCTGGCTACAATATCGGTGCAGGCGGCGATTTGTGCACGCCCCGGGGCTGGATTTGGAACGCCGCGTCGACGCTTCAGGTGGTGGGCGCCGCCACCATCACCACGTGCGCCTGCATCGGGCCGGCCAGCGGCCCGGTGCCGTAGGCCTGGACGAACGCCTGCTCGCAGTGGTCGGTTGCGCGCGACAGCGCATCCGACCCGCGCCCCTCCAGGTCGGCGCGTAGCGGCGTCCCCTGGCAGTACGCCGTTGCGGCGATGCGTGCGGAGGCCGCACGGCTGCTTTCGGTGACCGTTTCAAAGACCGCGCCTGCCGTGAAGCCGCCCAGCCGCAGGTCTTGCTCGATTGCCGCCTGGCTGTGATACCCGTGCGGGATGCGGACCATGAAATCGGGCGGCGCGTCGGGAAACAGTTCGGCCAGTGCCCCGGTGACATCGCGGGCGAAGGCATTGAACTCGATCCGGTCCCAGACGTTGAAGATCAGCGTGCCGCCCGGCACCAGCACGCGGCGGGCTTCGGCGAATGCCTTGCCCTTGTCGGGGAAGAACATCACGCCGAACTGGCATGCCACCATGTCGAAGCTGGCGTCAGGGAATGGCAGCACCATGGCATCGGCCTCGCGCCATTGCACCGGGCGTGCGGTGCCCGCCGCTTGCGCCCGCGCCAGCATCGGCGCATTGAGGTCAGTGGCGACGATCAAGGTGTCCGCCGGCAGCCGCCCGGCGATTTCCCGGGTCAGCACGCCGGTGCCGGCGGCCAGTTCCAGCACCCGGCGCGGCTGCAGCGCGGCGATGCGCCTGGCCATGTCGGCAGCATATGGCGCAAAGATCATCGGCACCATCAAGGTCTCATAGACCTCGGGAATCGCACCCGCGAAGACCTTGTCCTGTTGTTGCATGCCCATGGTCACTGCCCCCCCTGCCCCGGCCGCAAAGTTGCCGGTGGCGCCTGATTGGGTGTAGGACACATCGCGATGAATGTAAACTGCGGGTTTGCGCGTCGCGGCGCTAATCCTTGATACGCGGCATCCAGCCGCTGCCGCGCGTGCGCGGATCCACCGGCAGCTGGCGCTGCAACGCGGCCTTGGCCAGCATGTGGGCGCTGATCGGCGCGGTCAGGAACAGGAAGGCGGTCACCAGCAACTCATGCAGGCTGGCATCGCCACGGAAGCTGAAATACGCCACCGAGGCCAGCACCACCCCGCCCACGCCGAGCGTGGTCGACTTGGTCGGCCCATGCAGGCGCATGAAGAAGTCGGGCAACCGGAACAGCCCGATCGCCCCGACCAGCATGAACACGCTGCCCACCAGCAGCAGCGCGCATACGATGAATTCCGCAACGGGATGCAGCATGGCTCTGCGCTCCTAGTATTCGATGATATCGCCGCGCTGCAGGTACTTGGACAGCGCCACGGTGCCGACGAAGCCCATCACCGCGATCAGCAGCGCGGCCTCGAAGAACAGCGCCGAGTCCAGGCTGATGCCGAGCACCACGATCAGCGCGATGACGTTGATACTCAGCGTATCCAGGGCCACGATGCGGTCGGGCAAACTGGGCCCGCGCAGCAGCCGCGCGAGGGTCAGCAGGAAGGCTAAGCCCAGGATCCCCAGGCAGACCGGAATCACGATGGCAAGCATTGGAAGATCTCCTTGAGCGGGGTTTCATAGCGCGACTTGATCAGCCCGACCAGCGCGGCCTCTTCTTCCAGGTCCAGCACATGCACCAGCAAGGCGCGGCGGTCGTCGCTCAGTTCGGCGCACAGCGTGCCCGGGCTGAGCGAAACGATGCTGATCAGCGCGGTGGTGGCGAGTTCATGCTCGACATCGAGCGGCACCACGATAAAGGCGGGGCGCAAGCGCGCGGTGGGGCCCAGCACCATGACAGCCACTTCCAGGTTGGCCTTCACGATATCGATCAGCACATGGAAGCTGAGCCGCGCGATCAGGTCGGGGCGCGACAGGCGGAAAGCGCCCAGCACCAGCCAGCGGTCGGCCAGCCGGCCGATGGCCCAGCCCAGCAAGGCGCCCAGCAGCCAGTGTCCCGGCGCCACGCTGTGGGTCAGCATCAGCCATATGAGCATCAGGATCAGGCTCAGCCAGGGATGAGGTAGCAAGCGGCGCATCATGGCTTACCCCTGCTCCCCGGGCAGCACCGCGCGCTGGTAGGCGGCGCGGTCCAGCAATTGCGCGGCGGCATCCGCCACATAGTCGCTGACCGGCCGCGCGCACACCGTCAGCGCAACGTTGCCCGCCAGCAGCAGCGCGCAGCAGGCCAGCTTGCGCGCGTCCGGACGCACGCGCAGGCGCGCCGCGCCGGGATGGTCTTCGTCGAGGTATTCGTCGCCTTCCGGCACGCGCCCGGCCTCATGCGGCAGGCGCCACAGCAGCCGCGTGCCGGTGCGGGATACGGCAATCAGCAACAGCAGGCTAGACACCAGCACCACAGGCCACAGCACCGGCATCCACGGCGCCGGCGTCGCGCGCAGGATCATGGCCTTGCCGAGGAAGCCCGACAGCGGCGGCAGCCCCACTGCCGCGACCACGCCCACCAGGTACAGCAGGCCGGCCAGCCGCGAGGCGCTGACCGGCGCACCGTCCTCGCGCGCCGGTTCCGGCTCCAGCGCATCGGCCAGCAGGAACAGCGCCGCGGTGCACAGCGTGGTGCTGAGCAGGTAGTACATGGCCGCGGCCCAGCCGGCCTGGGTCTGCATCGCGATGCAGGCCGCCAGCAGCCCGACCGACGCCACCACCAGATAGCCGGTCATCGCGCGCAGGGCCCTGGCAGCCAGCGCGCCCAGCGCGCCGATCACCAGCGTGGCCAGCGCCAGCACGAACACCCAGTCATGCAGGAACGGGCCGAGCAGCCCCTGCGCCCCGCCGAAGATCAGCGCATCGCAACGCAGCATCGCGTAGATGCCGACCTTGGTCATGATGGCGAACAGCGCCGCGACCGGGCCGGTGGCGCTGGCGTAGGCGCGCGGCAGCCAGAAATACAGCGGGAACAGCGCCGCCTTGAGCGCGAACACCAGCATCAGCATCACGCCCGCCGCCACCGCCAGCGGCAGGTCCTGGGCCGGCAGGCCGGCCAGCCGCAGGCCGAGGTGGGCCATGTTCAGGGTGCCGGCCAGCCCGTACAGCACCCCGATCGCCACCAGGAAGAACGACGACGCCACCAAATTCAGGATCACATAGTGCAGCCCGGCGCCGATGCGCGCGCGCCCCGCCCCGTGCACCAGCAGCGCGTAGGACGCGATCAGCAGGATCTCGAAGAAGACAAAGAGGTTGAACAGGTCGCCGGCCAGAAAGGCCCCGTTCAGACCCATCAGCTGAAACTGGAACAGGGTGTGGAAATGCCGCCCCTGCCGGGCCGTGCCCTCGCCTGCCGCCGCCAGCGCGGCAATGGCCAGCACGGCGGTCAGGGCCAGCATCATCGCGCCGGTGCGGTCCAGCTGCAGCACGATGCCGAACGGCGCGCTCCAGTTGCCCATCGCATAGACCGCGATGTCGCCCGTAGCCGCGTGGCGCAGCAGCAGCACCGCAACCGGTATCAGCAGCAACGCGGCCACCGCGCAGACGATGCGCTGCGCGCGCAGCCGCTGGGCCGGCATCGCGGTCAGCAGCGCGCCGGCGAACATGGGGATCAGGATGGGCAGCAGCACGGCGTGGTTCATGGCCGGCTCTCCATATCGGCCGCATCGTCACGGTGAGCCTCGGGCCGGCCCGCGGCGTCCACATGGTCGCTGCCGGTGAGCCCCAGCGAGCGCAGCGCCAGCACCACCGCGAAGGCGGTCATGCCGAACGCGATCACGATGGCCGTCAGCACCAGCGCCTGCGGCAGCGGATCGGCATAGCTGGCCCCGGGCGCGATTACCGGGGGCCTGCCGATCGACAGGCGACCCATGCCGAGCAGGAACAGGCTGACCGCATAGGACAGCAGCGTCAGCCCGAGCACCACGGTGAACACGCGCTCGCGTAGCAGCAGGTAGATACCGCTGGCGGTCAGGATGCCGATGGCGATGGCGTAGAGCGCGGCCATCAGGCGTCCTCCGCGGCCTGGGCCGGGGGCAGGTTGCGAACGCCGAGGTGCGACACTATCACCAGCGTGGTTCCCGTCACGGTGCAGAAGACTCCCAGGTCAAAGATCATGGCTGTGGCCAGTTCCACCTCGCCGATGCCCGGGATGTGGAAGTGCCCGAAGGCGGTGGTCAGGAACGGATAGCCGAAGGCCAGGCTGCCCAGGCCGGTCAGCCCCGCCAGCAGGATGCCGGCACCGGCAATGGCGCGATAGTCCGGCGCGATGCGCGCTTCGGTCCAGCGCACGCCGTTGGCGACATACTGCAGCAGCAGCGCCACCGAGGTGATCAGCGCCGCGATAAAGCCCCCGCCCGGCTGGTTGTGCCCGCGCAGCAGGATAAAGACCGCCACCAGCAGCGTCAGCGGCAGCATCAGCCGCGCCAGTATGGCCAGCAGCAGCGGATGCGCCTGGCTGGTCCACGGCAGCCCGTCGGGCGCCGCCGACGGCGTTGGCAGCCGCATGCCCTTGAGCAATGCCTGCACCGCCAGGCCCGCGATCAGCAGCACGCAGATCTCGCCCATGGTGTCGAAGCCGCGGAAATCCACCAGCAGCACATTGACCACGTTGTGCCCGCCGCCGCCGGGCACGGACTGGTCGACGTAGAAGGTGGACACCGGGTCATAGGGCCGCGTCATCACGGCATAGGCCGCCACTGCCAGCAGCGTGCCGCCACCCAGCGCCAGCACCGCATCACGCGCACGGCGGCCGTGGCCGGGGCGATCATGGGTTTCGCGCGGCAAATAGAACAACGCCAGCACCAGTAGCAGGATCGTCACCACCTCGACCGAGATCTGCGTCAGCGCCAGGTCCGGCGCCGAGAACCGCAGGAACGCCACCGACACCATCAGCCCGCAGCCGCTCAGCAGCACCAGCGCCAGCAGCCGCTGCCGGTGCGCCACCACCACGGCGATGGCGCACAGTGCAAGCAATGCCAGCGTGGCGGTGCCGATCGGATCGATGGCGCCGGCTGGCACGCTGCCGGCCAGGGATTCCAGGTCGGCCAGGAAATACGCCGGCACGGCCAGCATCGCCAGCAGCATCCAGGCGACATAGGTCTGCAGCGAGCCGTCTTCCAGCCACTGCGTGACGGCCCTGGCAAAGCGCTCCAGGGCAGCCATGCCTTGCTCGAACGAGCGGCGCGCGCTCAGGTGCTCGATGGCCTGCTGCCAGCGCCGCAGCGCGTCGCGGCGCAGGAAGAACAAGGTCGCGCCGCCGGCCATCGACACCAGGCTCATCAACAGGGGCAGGTTCACGCCGTGCCACAGGTGCAGGCTGTATTCCGGCAGCGGCGCGCGCAGCGTCGCCAGCGACGCCGCCGCGAGCAGGTCGCCGACGGTATAGGCCGGGACCAGCCCGACCACCAGGCAGATCACCACCAGGAACTCCACCGGCACCTTCATGAAGCGCGGCGGCTCGTGCGGCGGGTAGTTGGGCACGTCAGGTTGCCCCCTGCCGAAGAACACGCCGTAGATAAAGCGCAGCGAATAGGCCATCGTCAGCGCCCCGGCCATGGTTGCCGCAGCCGGGATCACCCAGTTGAACTCGCCCAGCAGCCCCTGCGCCAGGGTCTCGCCGAAGAACATTTCCTTACTGAGGAAACCGTTGAACAGCGGCACGCCCGCCATCGACAGCGACGCCACGATGGCCAGCACCGCGGTGTGCGGCATATAGCGCGCCAGCCCGTGCAGGCGGTCCAGGTCTCGCGTGCCGGTCTCATGGTCGATGATGCCCGCGGCCATGAACAGCGACGCCTTGAACACCGCGTGGTTGATGATGTGGAAGATGGCTGCCACTGTGCTGAGCTGGGTGTCGAGCCCGAACAGCAGCGTAATCAGTCCCAGGTGGCTGATGGTGGAATAGGCCAGCAGCCCTTTCAGGTCGCGCTGCAGCAGCGCCAGGCCCGCGCCGAAGATCAGCGTGGCCAGCCCCGTCATGCTGACCAGGTAGAACCAGCTGTTGGTCCCGTCCAGCACCGGATAGAGCCGCGCCAGCAGGAACACGCCGGCCTTGACCATGGTGGCCGAGTGCAGGTAGGCCGAAACCGGCGTGGGCGCGGCCATGGCATGCGGCAGCCAGAAGCTGAACGGAAACTGCGCGGACTTGGTGAAGACCGCCAGCAGGATCAGCACCAGCATCGGCAGATACAGCGGGTGATGCTGCACCTTGCCGGCCTGGGCCAGCACCTCGGATAGCTCGAAGCTGCCGCAGATATGCCCCAGCAGCAGCACCCCGGCCAGCAGCGCCAGCCCGCCGCCGCCCGTGACCGCCAGGGCCATGCGCGCACCCTGGCGCGCATCGGTGCGCCAGGACCAGAAGCCGATCAGCAGGAACGACAGGATGCTGGTCAGTTCCCAGAACACCACCAGCAACAGCAGGTTGCCGGCCAGCACCACCCCCAGCATGGCCGCCATGAACAGCAGCAGCAGGCAGAAGAAGCGCACCGCCGATTCATTGCGCGCCAGGTAATAGCGCGCGTACAGGATCACCAGCAGGCCCACGCCGAGCACCAGCAGCGCAAACAGGAATGACAGGCCATCGAGCCGCAGCGACAGGTCCAGCCCGAGCGCCGGCAGCCATGCCACGCGCCAGCCCAGTGCATGCCCCGGCTGCGCGAAGACCTCGGCGCGCAGGCTCAGCAGCAGCACCAGCGCGGCCAGCGGAAAGCCAATGATGACCGTTGCCAGCAGGCGCGCGGCACGCATGCCGACCACCCGCGTCAGCGCCGCGGCCAGCAACGGCAGCGCGATCAGCAGTACCAGCGCCATGCGCGCCCCCTCAGCCGTCGCCTGGGGTCGCGGCCGGCCTGTGCCGGGCAACGGCTGAGGAGGTGCGCGGGGCTGCAGGCCGGGCCAGCGCTTGCAGTTTCGTCATCGGGGCGGTGGTCATGGTCTGGATTCTCTCTGCGGGCGATCGAGGCCCCTACTGTCCCGATTCTGCCGGCATTGCGCAAGCTGTGCCAGTCAATTGGTGCGATTAACGAAAAAAATCATCGTACCGGAAAAGAAACTGAATGCGCGTCGCAATGGTCCTGCGCGAGCGCGGCGCGCAGTTTGGGCAGGGATGGCTGTTTTCACGAGCCTTGCGGGCAGACGGCCTGCTGGCGTACCTGGCATCCCCGGCGCGTCCCTGAAGCGTGACGCACAGCGAGACGCAGACCGCGGCTATGCGCTTGCCTGGATATTGCGGGCCTTGATCAGCGCGGCCCAACGTATCTGCTCCGCCGCGATCAACCGGTCGAAGGCCGGCGCGTCGAGCGCCAGGATCTCCGCGTCGAGCCCGGCCAGCTTGCCACGCACGTCGGCCGTGGCCATGGCCTGCTGCAGCACCCCGCTCAGGTAGGCGATCACCTTGTCGGGGGTGCGCGCCGGCGCGGCCAGGCCATACCAGGAGCGTACCAGCACGCCGGGGTAGCCGGCCTCGGCAATGGTCGGCACCTCGGGGAGCGACTGGGTGCGCTGCCCGGCGTTGGCAGCCAGTGCCCGCACGCGCCCGGCCTTGATCAGCGGCAAGGCAATCGACTGCGACAACAAGGCGAAATGCAGCTGCCCCTGGCCCAGGTCCGGCACCGACGGCGGCTGGCCCTTGTAGCCGATATTGACCGCCTTGATGCCGGTGGCCTCGAAAAACAGCTCCTGCCCCAGGTGGATGGAGCTGCCGGTGCCGGGGTTTGGCACGTTGACGCGCCCCGGCCGTTCGCGCGCCCAGGCGACAAACTGTGCCAGCGTCCTGGCGGGCACCGAATCCGCCACCACGAATATGGACGGCACCGCGGCCACGGCGCCGATGGCGCGGAAGTTCCTGGCCCGGATCGGCGTCTGCGGATACAGGCTCTCGCTTACCGACAGCACCGGCGTGGCCGCCAGCAAGGTGTAGCCGTCCGGCTCGGCCCGCGACACGGCTTCCACGCCGATCCTGCCATCGGCACCGGGGCGGTTATCCACCAGGATGCGCTGCGGCATGGCCAGCGACATGCGATCAATGGCAGTGCGGATGGTGATGTCGACCACGCCGCCGGCCGGATATGGGACCACGGCGTGCACCACGCGGCCCGGGTAGCCAGCCGGCGGGGGTGGCACCGACGCGCGGGCCGCGCCGGGCAGCCATGCCGGCACGGACAGTCCCAGTGCCGCGGGTATTGTCGAAATGGTGAATTGTCTGCGGTTCATGCGGTCTCCATGCGTGTCACGGTCTTTGCCGTCGGTCTTTGCCATTTGAGCGGCTGCGGGATGGCGTCAGGCGCTGCTGGCCGCCAGGTACGGCCGCAGTGCCGCCAGTGCCTCGCGCGTCTGCCGCACCAGGCGGTCCATCACGGTTGCCACCGGTTCCACCTCACGCACCCAGGCCACGCTCTGGCCGGCTGCCTCGTACATCAGCGGCGCCACCGCGTGCTGTTCGACGGCCGCCAGCAGCCGCCCGGTGAGCGCCTGCTGGTATGGCATCTCCAGCGGGGCAGGCGCGCCCGGCTCCTCCCACGCGTCCGAGAACGCACTGCGCACCACGCGGCAAGGCTTGCCGCTATGCGCGCGCGTGATGACGGTGTCTTCGCTGCCGGCGGCGATCAGCTTGTCGGCCAGCGGGCCGGCCAGCTGTTGCTCGCAGGTGCCCAGCCACAGCGTGCCCAGCCATGCGCCTTGCGCACCCATGGCCAGCGACGCGGCAATCTGCGCCCCGGTGCCGACCCCGCCGGCGGCCAGCACCGGCCGCCCCTGCGCCGCGGCAATGATCTGCGGCACCAGGGTGAAGGTGCCGATCGGGCCGGTATGCCCCCCTGCGTCGTAGCCCTGTGCCACCAGGATATCGACGCCGGCCTCGATGGCCTTCTGCGCATGCCGTGCCGCGCCAACCAGAGCCATGGTGGTCTTGCCGGCCTTGCGCACGCGGGCCAGCGTGCCGGCCGGTGTCCCCACGCCCGCGGCAAAGACCTCGACGTTGCTCTGCGCCACCGCCTCGACCTGCTCTTCGAAGAGCGCTTGCGAGCGCACGTACAGCGAGAAGAAGTTGCCCTGCGTGGCTGGCGGCACCTCGAAGCGGGCAAACAGGCGGTCGATAAAGGCCTTGTGCCCGTCGGGCACCGCCGCCGCGACCGTGTCCGCTTCCACCGCGCCCGGCAAGGCGGTGGGCAACAGCAGGTCCACGCCGACCGGGCGGTCCGGGCACAGCCGGCGCAAGTCGCGCAGTTTGCCCGCCAGTTCGTCGGGGCCGTCCCGCGCGGCGGCGTAGACACCAAGCCCGCCCGCATTGGAGATGGCGGCGGCCACTTCGATGCTATGGGCCAGCCCGTACACGGGCCAGCGGATACCCAGCCGCCGGCACAGGGGATTGGTGAGCGGATCCTGCACTGCTGCGGGCTGCTGCGTTTGCTCAGGCGTGTGCGCCATCATGCGGCTCCGAACAGGTCGGGTTCCAGGTCCAGGCAGGGGTGGCGCGGCATCGCTGCCGCAGTCTTCATCAGGTAGCGCCCGATCAGGTTCTTGTGCACCTCGCTGGTCCCCTCGCCGATCTGGTTCATCTTGGCGTCGCGCATGAAGCGCTCCAGCGGATAGGCCTTCAGGTAGCCGTTGCCGCCAAGCAATTGCAGGCAGTCCACCACCACCTTCATGCACAGGTCCGTGCTGTGCATCTTGGCGATCGAGGCATGGATCGAGGTATCGGGGTCCTGGCGGTCGTAGCGCTGCGCGCAGGCATAGACCAGGCAGCGGGCTGCCTCGATGCGCGCGCCCATGTCCGCCAGCATCCACTGGACGCCCTGGTGCTCGCCCTCCGCGCGCCCGAATACCCGGCGCACATCCGCGTACTGGGCGGCGATCTGCAGCGCCCCGCTCATGCGGCCCAGCGCGATGGCGGCGTGGCCGATGCGCGCCCGCACCAGCGTATCCTGCGCCAGCGCCATCCCCTGCCCTTCTTCGCCCAGCCGGTTCCCGACCGGCACCACCACCTCGTCGAGGCAGACCTGGGCGATCGGGACGCCGTTCCAGCCCATCTTGGGAATGGTCGGCGACACCGAGACCCCGGCGCTGGCGCGCGGCACCAGGAAGGCGCTCATCCCCTTGCTGCCGGCCGGGCCGTCTGCCAGGCGCGCCACCACCACGTACATGTCGGCCACGCCCGCGCGGGTGATGAATTTCTTGGTGCCGTTCAGCACGTAGTGGCCGCCGTCGCGGCGCGCCGTGGCCTGCAGCCCGGCCAGGTCCGAGCCGGCACCGGGCTCGGTCAGCGCAAAGGCCGACTGCTGCGCGCCCGTTGCCAGCTTCGGCACCACCTCACTGCGCAGCGCATCCGAGCCGCCGGCGACGATCGGCCGCGACGACAGGTCTGTGCCGGTAACCAGCGACGCGGCCGTGCTGCATGCCCGCGCCAGTTCCTCGATGATGCGCACGCGCAGCAGCATCGACGCCTCGGTGCCGCCCAGGCTGCGCGGAAAGGCGGTGGCGATGACGCCCTCGTCCGCCAGCAGCCGGAACGTGTCCCAGGCGAATACGTCCTCGCGGCCGACCTGCTCGGCCTGCGGTCCGATCTGCTCCCGGACCAGGGCCTGGACCCGAGCCAGCATGTCGGCTTCCGGGGCTTGCAGTGAGACGAGCGGATGATGCTCGGCGTGAATTGGCATGCTGAATGTCTCCTTATGGTCTGGCCATCGGTCATGGCCGTGGCCTAGAGGGGACGATAGACCTGCCCACGGCACCGATCAATGCCTACAATGCATAGCAGAATTCCACTTCCGGCAAATCCAGACTGCCATCGATAAAGCCGCGCATATGCAAGACGAACTTACCCTGAAGGCACTTGGCATCTTTGTGGAGGTGGCTCGCACCGGTAGCGTCACCAGCGCGGCGGCACGGCTGGGACTGGCGCAGTCGGTGGTCAGCCGGCAGGTCGCGGCGCTGGAGCGGCTGATCGGTGGCGCCCTCTTCTATCGCAACGGGCGCGGCGTGGCGCTCACGTCGCTCGCCGGCCAGTTGCTGGGGCAGGCCGTGCCGCTGCTGGACGGCGCGACCGAGTTGCTGGATACCGCGCGCGGCCATGCCGGCCATGTCAGCGGCGTGGTCACCATCGGCCTGGTGCCGGCGGTGTCACCGGCGCTGTCCAGTGCATTGCTGGCCGAGATCGGCACGCGCTATCCCGGCATCCGCCTGCGGATCGTGGAGGGATATAGCGGCGATATCGAAGCCCGCCTGTCGCAAGGAGAGATCGATCTCGGCGTGGTCAACCGCTACCGCGCCGCCGGGCGCAACAGCTACCGGCGCCTGTTCGAGACTCCGCTGATGCTGGTCGGGCGCCGCGAGCGGCTGGCCGAACGTTGCCGCGAACTCGGTCTCGGGCCAGGCCCGCTGGCCACGCGGCAGCTGGCGCGCTTTCCGCTGGTGCTGCCGGTGCCGCCCAATGCCATCCGCACGCTGCTCGACGACCTGGCCACGCGGCAGAAATTCAGCCTGACGGTGGTGATGGATGCCGGCTCCTCGGTCGTGGTCAAGCGCATCATGGCCGATCACATGGCCTTCAGCGTGCTGCCTTATCACGCCGTGGCCGAGGAACTGGCCAGCGGCCTGATGGATGCGCGGCCGCTGGGCGAGCGCGCCATGCGCCAGTCGGTGGTGCTGGCGGCCAGCAGCCTGCGTCCGTTCACGCAGGCGGCACGCATGGTGGCGCAGTGCATCCCCGAGCTTGTGGAACGCTTCCTGGCGGACGGCACCTGGCGGAGATAATGCCCGCCGACCCCCGCCGGTTGTAAGATGCCCGTTCCAGCTCATCGACATCACGCCTGCGCGCGCCGGAGCCGGCAGGCGCGGTCACTTTAAGGAGACGCCCGCCCCATGAGCGAAGCGCTTTGTCTTGTCAGCGCCGCGGAACTGCAGCAACGCATCCGGCGCAAGGAAGTCTCGCCGGTGGAACTGACCGGTGCCGTGCTCGCGCGCGCCGAACGGCTGCAGCCGGTGCTGAACTGTTTTATCACGCTGTGCGCGGACCAGGCCATGGCCGCGGCGCGCGCGGCGGAAGCGGAAGTCATGTCCGGCCGGCCGCTGCCCCCGCTGCACGGTATCCCGTTCACGGTGAAGGACATCGTCAACACGGGCGGCGTGCGCACCACCTTTGGCGCCGTGCCGATGCGCGACAACGTGCCGGCCGAAGACGCCGTGGCGGTGGCGCGGCTGCGCGTACAGGGCGCCATCCTGGTCGGCAAGACCACCACACCGGAATTCGGCTCCAAGTGCCTGACCGATTCGCCCCTGTTCGGGCGCACCCGCAATGCCTGGCACGCCGGGCGCACCAGCGGCGGCTCAAGCGGCGGCGCCGCGGTGGCGGTGGCCAGCGGCATCGCGCCGCTGGCGGTGGCAACCGATGGCGGCGGCTCCACGCGCATTCCCGCCGCCTGCAACGGCGTCGTGGGCATCAAGCAGAGCCAGGGGGTGATTCCGCACAGCCAGGCGCAGGACCTGTTCGGCAACCAGACCTACGTGACGCCCACCACCCGCACGGTGGCCGACACCGGCCTGATGCTGCAGGCCATGGCCGGCGAGCATGCATGCGACCCGTGGTCGATCGGCATGCCAGCAGCAGACTACGTGGCCGCCGCACAGCCGCAGGGCGACCTGCGCGGTCGGCGCATCCTCTATTGCCTGGCGCCGCCGGGCCGCCCGGCATCGGCCGACGTGGCGCGCGCGTTCGAGGCCAGCCTCGACAAGCTGCGCGCGCTCGGCGCCGAGCTGGAGCCCTTCGGCGGCGAGGGGTTCGACGTGGAGCCGGTCTGGCGCGCCATCAACCACACGGTATGGCGCACGCGCTTTGCGCCGATCGTGGCGCAGCACCGCGATGCCCTGAGCCCGACCTTCGTGCGCCAGGTGGAATCCGCCGCTGCCTTCACCGCGGTGGAATACCAGCAGGCAATGTTCGAGCGCTCGCAGCTGTTCCTGCGCGTGCAGGCGTTGCTGGCTCGCGCCGACCTGCTGGTCATGCCCACCATCACGCGCACCGCATTGCCGCTGGAACAGGATCTTTTCGGCACGATCGACATCGACGGCCAGGATTATCCCAATGTGCGCGCGAACTGGTTCCCCTGGACCATGCCGTTCAATATGACGGGGCATCCGGCCATCAGCCTGCCCTGCGGCTTTGGCAACGACGGGCTGCCGATCGGGCTGCAGCTGGTCGGGCAGTTCCGCGTCGATGCCGCAATGCTGCGGGCGGCGGCCCTGTTCGAATCCGTGCATGACTTCACCGGCCAGTGGCCCGCCTTGCCCTGACCACCTCACAACATCGCTCCCTGACTGCCATGACTGATCAAGTCCGATTGACGCGCCGGCTGCTGGCCCTGACCGCCGTTGCTGCCGCCACCTTCGCCATGACCGCGCCGGCCGGCGCGGCCGATGCCGAACCGATGCATATCATCGTCGGCTACGCGCCCGGCGGTGCCGCCGACAGCCTGGCGCGCCTGTATGCCGAGCAACTGCGCCAGGACGGCCACGGCACGGTGATCGTGGAAAACCGCCCCGGTGCCTCCGCGCGCCTGGCGCTCGACTACGTGAAGCGCTCCAAGCCCGATGGCAAGACCGTGTTCATTGGTCCTTCGCCCCTGTTCACCATCTTTCCGCTGACTTACAAGAAGCTGTCCTACGACGCGGACAAGGACCTGGTGCCCGCGGCGGTGCTGACCGATGTGCCGACCGTGGTCGCGACCGGCGTGCATCAGCCCTACCAGAACATGAAGGAGTACGTGATCTGGGCCAGGCGCAACCCGGGCGGCGCCAGCCTGGGCCTGGCCACCATCGGCAGCGCCGGCCACCTGGGCACCGTGGCACTGGGCAAGATGGAAGGCATCGCGATCACGCCGGCGGCGTATCGGGGCGCGTCCCCGATGCTGGTGGATGTGATCAGCGGCAATGTGTCGATCGGCTGGGATGCCGTGGCCAGCATGATGCCGCTGTACAAGGGCGGCAAGCTGCGCTTCCTGGGCGTGAGCGGCACGCGCCGGGCCAAGGCACTGCCCGAAGTGCCCACCATGAAGGAACAGGGCTTCAGCCAGTATGACTACGCCACCAGCTGGTACGGCGTGTTCGTCCCGGCCGGCACCCAGCCGGACGTGGTGGCGCAGGTGGAAAAGATGTTCCTCGCCGCCTCGGCCAACGCCGCCACCGCGGCCAAGTTGGAAGCGCTTGGCCTGGAAGTGGTGGCGCGCCCCGGCCAGGAAGCCCGCCGCCGCATCCAGCTGGAGCGCGCCGCGTGGAAGCCGATCGTGGAGGCGACCGGATTCCAGGCCGAGGACTGAGCCCCGGCCCGGCCCTTCCCGGCCCTCAGGGCTTGGGTCGTACCGCGTCCGCGGTCCCCTGGATAAAGGCCTTGATCTTCTCGACGTCGTCGGGCGTCAGCTTGCCGGTGAAGTCCGGCATGCCGCGCGCCATTGCCGGCCCCTTGAAGACGACCTTGTCCAGGTTTTCGATAAACGCGGCATCGATATAGCCCAGGTTGGGGATATTGCCGCCGCGGTCCACGCCGGGCACGCCGTGGCACAGCACGCAATTGCTGACGTACAGGGCGGTGCCCTCCTTGCCCAGCGCGGGATCGTATTTCACGCCCTGCAGCAGCTTGCCGGCGCGGTATTCGGCAAAGGCGGGCAACGGCGCCTTGCCCCCGAGCGCGAAGGTGTAGACCGTGCCCGGCCCCTGCCGGTTGGTGGCGCGCTGGGCCTGCCCGTAAACGCCGCCCCAACCCACCGCGACCGATACATACTGCCCGCCGTCGAGCTCGAAACTGACCGGCGCCGCCACCACGCCGGTGCCAGTGGGCGACTCCCACAGCTTGTCGCCGCTGCGCGCGTCATAGGCGACAAAGCGGCCATCGGCGGTGCCCTGGAACACCAGGTTGCCGGCGGTGGTCAGCGTGCCGCCGTTCCACGGCGACACCTGTTCCTGCGTCCACGCGGCCTTCTGCTGCACAGGGTCCCAGGCGATCAGCCGGCCGAACGGCTTGCTCTTGGGCGGCTCGGCGTTCAGGAACTTGGCGGTGTTCCAGCCCACGTTGCCATGCGGCGTGCCAGGCTTGCCTTCATTGAAGTGCCAGGTCTTGTCGTCCATCAGGTTGATCGGCACGTTCTGCGCCGGCAGGTAGACCAGCCCGGTCTGCGGATTGAACGACATCGGATGCCAGTTGTGCGCGCCGTACGGGCCCGGGACCGAGTCATAGGGCTTGTCGGTGGCGCGTGCCTCGGGCCGCTCGATCGGGCGCCCGTTGGCGTCATAGCCGGTGGCCCAGTTCACGTCGACGAAATTCTTCGCCGAGATGAACTTGCCGTTGGTGCGGTCGATGACGAAGAAGAAGCCGTTCTTGGGCGCGTGCAGGATGACCTTGCGCATCTGCCCGTCGAGCTTCAGGTCGGCCAGGATCAGCGACTGCGTCGAGGTGTAGTCCCAGTTGTCGCCCGGGGTTTCCTGGTAGTGCCAGACGTATTTGCCGGTGTCGGGATCGAGCGCGACCACCGAGGCCAGGTAAAGGTTGTCGCCGCCGGCCGGGCTGCGCTTGCTGCGCGACCACGGCGAGCCATTGCCGGTGCCCACGTACATCAGGTTCAGTTCGGGGTCGAAGGCCAGTGAGTCCCACGCCGTGCCGCCGCCGCCCGCCTCCCAGTATTTGCCGCTGGGGTCCCAGGTCTTGGCTGCCGCCGCCATTGACTCGTCCTCGAACGGCCTGGACGGATCCCCCGGCACCGTGAACCAGCGCCACTTCTGCTCGCCGGTGCCGGCGTCGTAGGCGGTGATATAGCCGCGCACGCCAAATTCAGCGCCGCCATTGCCGATGATGACCTTGCCCTTGAATACGCGCGGCGCGCCGGTGATGGTGTACGAGTGCTTGCGGTCGATGATGGTGTCCTTCTCCCACAGCTTGCGGCCGCTGGCGGCATCCAGCGCAATCAGCCGGCCGTCGTAGGCCGCCACGAACACCTTGCCCTGGTACAGCGCCACGCCGCGGTTGACCACGTCGCAGCAGCCGCGATAGCCAAGCGAGCGGTCCACCTTGGGATCGAAGGTCCAGAGCCGCTTGCCGGTGCGCGCATCGACGGCATGCACCACGCTCCACGACGCGGTCACGTACATCACGCCGTCCACCACCAGCGGGGTCGCCTCCACGCCGCGGGTCGACTCAAGGTTGTAGGTCCATACCAGGCCCAGGTCGCGCACGTTGCCGGCATCGATCTGCCTGAGGCGGCTGAAGCGGGTCTCGGCGTAGTCCAGGCCGTGGCTGGGCCAGTCGCGGGCGGCCTGCTCGTTGCTGCGGATGAAACTGCCGTCGACCTTGACTGCGGCATTGCGCGGCGCCGCCGCGCCGGCGCCCGCGCCGTGCAGGCCGAGCGCCAGTGCCGCCACGGCCAGCCATAGCGCCCGGGCGCTGCGACCCGCCCGGGAACCCGCTGGATGGCGCGCCTGCCTTCCGATGTCGACGGCAGCCGTGTCCGTCGCCCGCATCAACGCATGGCTCATCTCGTCTCCTTGTGAGGCTTGTTATATGGACTGCGCCTACAAGGATGGTCTGTGCGCGCGCCGTTTACATACCGGGATTACCCGAAGTGACGGATGGTCCTTGCGCGGTAGCCGCCCGCCCTCACCCGCTTGAGTGAGGCCGCGGCCGGCGCAGCGCTAGTCGGCCTTGACGCCCAGTGTCTTCGCCAGCGGGATCCAGCGCGCGCGTTCGTCGCGGATGAATTTGCCAAAGGCATCGGCGCTGCCCGGCATGGGCTGCGCGCCGATGGCATGCAACTTCTCCTGCAAGTCCGGCCGCTGCAGTGCCGCATTGATGGCGCGGTTCAGCGCCGCCACGGGTTCGTCGGGCGTGCGCGCGGGCGCGACCACGCCGAACCACGCGCTGGCTTCCAGGCCGGGAAAGCCCAGCTCCTGCATGGTGGGCACGTCCGGCAGCAGCGGGAAGCGGCGGCTGTCCAGGATGGCCAGCGCATGCAGCTTGCCGCTCCTGGCTTGCTGCATCGACGAAGGCAAGGCATCGAACATGAAGTCGATGTTCTTGCCCAGCAGGCTGACGATGGCCGGGGCGCTGCCCGCGAACGGCACGTGCGTGACGCGCATGCCGAGCGACGATGCCGCATATTCGCCCGCCAGGTGGGTGATATTGCCGTTGCTGGCCGAGCCCATGCTCAGCTTGCCCGGGGCCTGCTTGCCCAGCGAGACCAGTTCTTGCACGGATTTCACCGGCAGGTCCTGGCGCGTCACCAGCAGCAGCGGCGACTTGCCCATGCCGGCCACCGGGCGGAAGTCCTTGACCGGGTCATAAGGCAGCTTGGCATAGAGCGCGCTGTTGATCACCAGCGGGGCATTGGAGCCGACCAGGAAGGTCTGGCCATCCGGCTCGGCGCGGGCCACGGTCTCGGCCGCGATGATGCCGCCGGCGCCGGCCTTGTTCTCGATCACGATCGACGTGCCCAGCGAGACGCTGGCCTGCTGTGCCACCAGGCGGGTGATCTGGTCGGCGGCGCCGCCGGGCGGATAGGGCACGACCAGGCGGATCGGCTGCGCGCGGGTCTGCGCGTGCAGCGGCATGGCCGCGACGCACAGCGCCATCGCGGCAAGGCAGGATATCGCCGCCGCTTTCGCGGCGGTTGGGCGGAACAGGTTGCTGGCTGGCATTTTGGTCTCCTCTGGTTATTGTCGTGATGTTCGTGGCCGTACCCGGCCCAGCGCTACAGCACGCCTGACTCGCGCAGCGCCGCGATGCGCGCCGCGTCGTAGCCCAGCCGATCGCGCAGGATGTCGTCGGTATGCTCGCCCAGCGTGGGCGCCGCGCGTTCGTAGCGGACCGGCGTTCCGGACAGGCGGATCGGGTTGGCCAGGCCGGGCGCCTGTACGCCGGCGCCATGAGGCAGCGACACCTGCATCTCGCGGTGGCGCACCTGCGGGTCCTCGAACACCTGCTCCATGTTGTAGATCGGCCCGCACGGCACGTTGGCCGCCTCCATGCGTTCCACCCAATCGGTCATGGTGCGGGCCAGCATGGCCTCGGCAACCTGGGGGATCAGCGCCTCGCGGTTGCGGTTGCGCTGTCCCGCGCTGGCGAAGCGCTCGTCGCGCCCCAGCTCGGGCCGCCCGATCACTTCGCAGAAGGCGCGGTACTGGCTGTCGTTGCCCACCGCGACGATGACGTCCCCCTCCTTGCAGCGGAATACCTGGTACGGGACCATGTTGGAGTGCGCATTGCCCATGCGCTGCGGGACCTTGCCCGACAGGAAGTAGTTGATGGCCTGGTAGGAGTTGATGGTGACCACGCAGTCCAGCAGCGCCATGTCGATGTACTGCCCCGCCCCGCTGACGTGGCGGTGCTCCAGCGCGGCCAGGATCGCGGTGGTGGCGTACATGCCTGTCAGCAGGTCGGTGATCGCAATGCCGGACTTGACCGGCCCGCCGCCCGGTTCGCCGTCGGGCATGCCCGTGATGCTCATCAGCCCGCCCATGCCCTGGAACACGAAGTCGTAGCCCGGCAGCGCCGCGTACGGACCGCTCTGGCCGAAGCCGGTGATCGAGCAGTACACCAGCCGGGGGTTGAGCGCGCACAGGTCCTCATAACCCAGGCCGTAGCGCCCCAGCGTGCCGACCTTGTAGTTCTCGACCACCACGTCTGCCTGTCGTGCCAGTTCGCGGATGATGTCCTGCCCGGCGGGCGTGGCGATGTCCACGGTCACCGAGCGCTTGCCGCGGTTGGCGCTGAGGAAGTAGGACGAGTCGCGCGTCTCTTGCCCGGCGGCATCGCGCAGGAACGGGGGGCCCCAGGCGCGGGTGTCGTCGCCGGCGCCGGGGCGCTCGATCTTGATCACCTCGGCGCCCATGTCGGCCAGGTTCTGGGTGGCCCATGGCCCGGCCAGCACGCGGGTCAGGTCCAGCACCTTCAGGTGTTCGAGGGCTTGCTTCATGCGTCTCCTTGGTCTGTTCTTCTGCGGCGCGCCAGTGCGGGGCCAGCATCACAGGTTAGGAGCGCGGGGTCGGCAGGTCCAATATTCATTTGTTGGCGACTGATATCCAGCGGATATTGCCTGTGCGGAAATGAATATTGGACGGCGGGCGCGCGCGTCGCTTAGCCTTGGCGCCAGGACAGCATCCGAAGATCAGACTGGAGACATCGCCATGAGCAACTTCCTTCTCTACGAGCAGCAGGACCATATCGTCACCCTGACGATGAACGAACCCGAGCGCCGCAACCCGCTGACCGGCAATACCGCCGTGGCGGAGTTCCTGGCCGCGATCGAGCGTATCCACGGCGACCGCAGCGTGCGCGCGGTGGTCATCACCGGCGCGGGCACGGCGTTCTCGTCCGGCGGCAATATCAAGGACATGGAGCGCCAGGCTTCCGGCGCAGTGCCGGGCATGGAGATCCGGCAGGACTACCGCTGCGGCATCCAGCGGCTGCCGCTGGCGCTGTTCAACCTGGAAGTGCCGGTGATCGCCGCGGTCAACGGCGCGGCCATCGGCGCGGGGCTGGACCTGGCCTGCATGTGCGATATCCGCATTGCGTCGGAACGCGCGCAGTTTGCCGAGTCCTTCGTCAAGCTGGGCATCATCCCCGGCGACGGCGGCGCGTGGCTGCTGCCGCGCGTGATCGGCCTGTCGCGGGCGGCCGAAATGACCTTCACCGGCCAGCCGATCGATGCGAAGCTGGCGCTGGAATGGAACCTGGTGTCGCGCGTGGTCGCGCCCGAGGCGCTGCTGCCCACGGCTTATGAGCTGGCCGGCCGCATCGCCGCCAACCCGCCGCATGCCGTGCGCCTGGCCAAGCGCCTGATGCGCGAGGCCATGCATACCCGACTGGATACGCTGCTGGAGCTGTCCGCCGGCTTCCAGGCGCTGTCGCACCAGACTGCCGACCACCGCGAGGCGGTGCAGGCGTTCCTGGACAAGCGCACGCCAGTGTTTACGGGGTAATGTACGGAACAACCACATGGGTAACAAACAAGTTCACTCACATGGGTAACACTTTGAGACTTAGATAGCGCTTTCGGCCCTGACTGGCCGCGCCGGTCGTTCGATGTCGGGCACGATGACGCAGTGCCCGACGTCGCATAGCGAAAGAGCGACCCGCTTGCGGCGGTCACACCTGCCCGAGCCCGCCGTCCACGAACAATTCGATGCCTGGAACGTAGTGCCGTTCCGGCGCCCGCGCGGCCTGCGGTTCGGGCCCAACGGGCATCTGTACTGCGTGGCGCGGGACGCGGTGGTCGCGTTCGATTACGACTCGGGGTACTGCTTCGGCGCGGTCGTTCATCATCCGCGGCTGAACGGCCAGGCGGTCGAGTTCTTCGGAATAGCGCAGGTTTGAACGAGGAGAAGCAGCACATGGATCGACTCGCGGCAATGGAAACGTACGTCAGCGTCGTGGAAGCCGGTTCTTTCTCGGCGGCCGGGAAGCGGATGGATCTCGGTCAGCCCGCGATTTCCAAATCGATCGCCCAACTCGAGGAGCGCCTCGGCGTGCGCCTGCTGGTGCGCTCGACGCGCGGGCTGACGATGACTGACGCCGGCCAGCGCTTCTACGACCATGCGAAGCTGGCGATCCGCGAGGCCGACGAGGCCGAGCAGGTCGTCCGCCACGCGTCCGCGAGCCTGTCCGGCAAGCTGCGCGTGAGCGCGGCCGTGTCGTTCACCTGCCTGCACGTGCTACCGCGGCTCGATACCTTCCTGAACCGCCATCCGGATCTGGAAATCGACCTCGCGCTCGATGACCGCAACATCGATCTGCTCGAAGAGGGCACCGACGTGGCGTTGCGGATGGGCACGCTGATCGACTCGTCGATGACGGCGCGCCGCATTGCGCGCAGCCCGCGGCTCGTCGTCGGCACGCCGGAATACTTCGCGCGTGCCGGCGTGCCGAAGGCGCCGGCCGACCTGATTCGCCATCAGGCGATCGTTTATTCGCAGCGCGGCGGCGGCCAAGCGTGGTCGTTCAGCAAGAGCGGCTCCGAGGTCGCGGTGGCCGTGTCGGGCCGGCTGCGCGTGAGCGCGGCCGAGGGCATGCGGACCGCTGTGCTCGGCAGCATGGGCCTGGCGGTCGCGTCGCGCTGGATGTTTTCGCCGGAACTGGAGTCAGGGCGCGTGCAGGCCGTGCTCACCGACTGGCAGTTGCCGCCGATCGATCTGTGGGCCGTGTTTCCGGCCGGCCGGCTCGTGACGGCGAGGGCACGCGCGTTCGTCGAGTTCGTCGAACAGGCGCTCGCGGACGGTGAACGCACGCCGGCTGCCTGAATACCGCTCAGGAAGCTCACGAGCGCGGCCTTCGCGGAAACCGCGCCACTTGCATCGGCGCGGCCCCGGCGCCGATCAGGTGTTGGCGACCTTTTCGAGGACCGGGAACATTTCCGACGGATCCGGACGATGCGTGTAGTCGGGGTTGACTTCGGAATACAGCACGATGCCGTCCTGGCCGATCACGTAGCGCGCGGGCATAGGCAGCGTCCAGCTCGGATCGTCGTTGAACGCGGGCAGGTCGTTCCTGAGCATCTTGTACAGGTCGACCAGGTAGTCGGGCAGGCTGAAGCGCAGTCCGAATGCGGCACCCGTCTCGCCCCGTGCGTCGTTCAGCACCGGAAAGCCCAGCTTGTTCGTACGCACCGACTTGCGACTGTTGACGGCCGTCTGCGGCGAGATCGCGACCACGTTCGCACCAAGCGCCTGGATCTGCGGCAGCGCTTCGTTCATCGCCTGGAGTTCGAGGTTGCAATACGGGCACCAGACGCCGCGATAGAACGTGACGACGAGCGGCCCCTTCGCGAGCAGGTCGGCCGACGACACTTCGTTGCCGTCCTGATCCTTGAGACGGAATTGCGGTGCGCGGTCGCCGGCCTTGATTGCGCGCGCGGCCTGGCCGCTGGCGACGAGTTCGGCGGTCGCGCGCTCCATGATCGGGTGGATTTCGGGAGGCGCGTTGTACGGCGGCTTGCCCGCCTTGAAGTCGGCCTTGAATGCGTCGAGTTTGTCCTGGAGCGACATGGCGAATCTCCTTGAGGTAAGTGGAAGTCCGTGTTTCCTGGCAGGCGAGCGATCGGCTCGTCGTGGAACCCATCTTCCGTGAACCCCTGTCGCGCCGGTAGCCGGCACCGGCGAATAACTCCCATTCCGTAGAGGCATGGCGAAGCGGCGTGCTCGCGACGGTTTGCCGTTGTCGGATGCCAGCGCCCGCCATCCCGCATCGTGCCGCTCAGCCGGCCACGCCCAGCGCCCCCTCAACATTGCGCACCAGGCTTACCAGCCGCGGCCCGATATCCTCCTCCAGCTGCTTGCTCTGCTGGCTGAACACCGGCACCGACGCCGCGAAGATCCATGCCTCGCCGTCGCGGCGGGTGCGCATCGGCACGGCAATCGATTCCACTTCGCGGTGCAGGTCGCGGTGGCCACGGCAGAAACCATAGTCTTGCAGGTCGCGGGCGGCATCGGCCAGGCGCTGCTGCAGCCAGTCGGCGCGCTGCGGATCGGCGGCGCGGAGCTGGGCGAGATACGCCTCGCGCTCGGCGTCGGTCATCAGCATCAGGTAGCCGCGTCCGGAGCCCGTGCGCGAGACCGACACGCGCGTGCCGACCTCGGGCCGGAACACATGGCTGCCCACGCCCTGGGCGATCTCCACATAGGTCAGCGCATTGCCGCTGCCGACGATCAGCTCGACCTGCCCGGCGATATGGTCGGCCAGCTGCTGCATGGCCGGCCGAGCCAGCTGGCGGATCGTCATGCGCGCCAGCGCGGGCGCGGCCAGGTTGATGAGCCCCACCCCGGGTACGTAGCGCGACAGGCGCTCCGAGTAGTGCAGCAGGCCCAGTTCGCACAGGGTGTCGAGCAGCCGGAACAGGGTTGGCTTGGTCAGACCGGTGCGCTCCATCAGCTCGCGGCTGCTCAACTCCTGCACTGTCGGGGAAAAGCAGTTGAGGATCGAAATGCCCCGCGCCAGCGCGCTGACAAGGCGCGCCTCGCCGTCGGCATCGGCGGGCGGCGGGGCCAGGGAAGCGTGTGAAGCATTCGTCATGTTATTGCCTTGATTTAAGGTTTTTTGATACGCGAGTCTCAAAACCCGGATGTTGCCCTTCGTTTTTTCCAAAGTCAAACCTGGCTTTTTGGGTTTACATGAGGCTTTTCCGAAGCCAGAATCCCAATTCATCGTATTAGACGAGCACTTTTCGGTACGGTCGTCTCAATATCCCAGCCATGACTCGCAACGCTCAGCTTCTTCAGGAGACACCCCATGCAACAAGCCGTCATCGTCGACGCCATCCGCAGCCCGATGGGCCGCTCCAAGCCCGGTTCGGCCTTTACCGAACTCCATGCCACCGAGCTGCTGGCGCAGGTGCTCAAAGGGCTGGTCGAACGCAACAAGCTGGACCCGGGCCTGGTCGACGACGTGATCACCGGCTGCGTGACGCAGGCGGGCGAGCAATCCGCCGGCCCTGGCCGCGTGGCGTGGCTGGCGGCAGGCCTTCCCGAGCACGTGCCGGCCACCACCATCGACCGTAAGTGCGGCTCCAGCCAGCAGGCGGTGCACTTTGCCGCGCAGGGCATCATGGCGGGCGCCTACGACATCGTCATCGCCTGCGGTATCGAGTCGATGAGCCGCGTGCCGATGGGCTCGGCGCGTATCGGCCAGAACCCATACGGCCCGTCGATGGAAGCGCGCTACGCGCCCGGCCTGGTGTCGCAGGGCGTGGCGGCTGAACTGGTCGCGGCCAAGTACGAACTGTCGCGCAACGACATGGACAGCTATTCGGCCCGCTCGCACGAGCTGGCCGCCGCCGCGCGCGAAAGCGGCGCCTTCCGCCGCGAGATCCTGGGCATCAGCACGCCCAATGGCGTGGTCGAGCACGATGAGACCATCCGCCCGGGTACGTCGGTGGAGAAGCTGGGCACGCTGCAGGCCTCGTTCCGCAATGACGAGCTCAGCGCGCGCTTCCCGCAGATCGGCTGGAACGTGACCGCGGGCAATGCCTCGCAGATCAGCGACGGCGCCGCTGCCATGCTGCTGATGAGCGAATCCATGGCGCAGCGCCTGGGCCTGAAGCCGCGCGCGCGCTTCGTGGCGTTCGATGTCTGCGGCGACGATCCGATCGCGATGCTGACCGCCCCGATCCCCGCCAGCCAGCGCGCCATCAAGAAGAGCGGCCTGAAGCTCGAGCAGATCGACCACTACGAAATCAACGAAGCCTTTGCCTGCGTGCCGCTGGCCTGGCAGCGCGCACTCGGCGCCGACCCGGCGCGCCTGAACCCGCGCGGCGGCGCGATTGCGCTGGGCCATCCGCTGGGCGCCTCCGGCGTGCGGCTTATGACCACCATGCTGCATGCGCTGGAAGACAGCGGCCAGCGCTATGGCCTGCAGTCGATGTGCGAAGCCGGCGGCATGGCCAACGCCACCATCATCGAGCGCCTGTGAGCGGCGCCCCCCTACCGAACAACGCATCCAATCTAGGAGACACAGCATGAAACTGACCAATATGTCCGCCGTCGTGACCGGCGGTGCTTCCGGCCTGGGCCTGGCCTGCGTGCGGCGCCTGGTGGAACGCGGCGTCGACGTCGTGATCGCCGACCTGTCTGAAGAGCGCGGCAACGCCGCCGTCGACGAGTTCGGCGGCAAGGTCCGCTTCCTGAAGGCCGACGTGACCGACACCGACCAGATGAACGCCGTCTACGACGCCGCCGAAGCCATTGCCCCGCTGCGCGCGCTGATCCATTGCGCCGGCCTGGGCGGTCCGGTGCGCGTGGTCGAGAAGGACGGCACACCGGGTTCGCTGGAAAAGTACGAGTCGATTGTGCGCATCAACCTGATCGGCACCTTCAACGCACTGCGCCTGGGTGCCGCGCGCATGGCCAAGAACGAGCTGATCGACGGCGAGCGTGGCGCCTGCGTGCTGACCGCATCGGTGGCCGCCTACGAAGGCCAGATCGGGCAGATTCCTTACGCATCGGCCAAGGCCGGCATCGTTGGCATGACGCTGGTGGCCGCGCGCGACCTGGCGCAGCGCGCGATCCGCGTCTGCACCATTGCCCCGGGGCTGTTCGACACCCCGCTGCTGGCCAAGCTGCCCGACAACGTGCGTGCCTCGCTCGGCGCCATGGTGCCGCACCCGGCGCGACTGGGTGCGCCGGATGAATACGCGTCGACCGCGCTGCACATCCTGGAGAACCCCATGCTCAATGGCGAAACCATCCGCCTGGACGGCGCCATACGCATGGCGCCGCGCTGAGCCGCCGGCCACACCGATATCGACTGCTGACAAGGAAACGCACATGAGCGACACGCTGCAACTCGAAACCCGCGGCAATACGCTGCTGATCACCATGAACCGGCCCCAGGCGAAGAACGCCATGGACTTCGAGACCGCGACGGCGCTGGCCGCCGCCATCGACCAGCTGGAAAGCCGAGACGACCTGAGCGTGGCCATCCTGACCGGCGCGGGCGGCACCTTCTGCTCGGGCATGGACCTGAAGGGTTTCCTGGAAGGCAAGCGTCCCAGCCTGCCCGGCCGCGGCTTCGGCGGGCTGACCGAGAAGCCGCCGCGCAAGGTGCTGATCGCCGCAGTGGAAGGCTATGCGCTGGCAGGCGGCTTCGAACTGGCACTGGCCTGCGACCTGATCGTGTCGTCCAGGGCGGCCAAGTTCGGCCTGCCTGAAGTCAAGCGCGGCCTGGTGGCGGGCGCCGGCGGCCTGATGCGCCTGCCGCGCCGGGTGCCGTACCACATCGCCATGGAATACGCACTGACCGGCAATATGCTGGGCGCCGAACAGGCCCACGCCTATGGCCTGATCAACCGCCTGACCGAACCGGGCCAGGCGCTCGATGGCGCGCTGGCGCTGGCCGACGAGATCGGTGCCAACGGCCCGCTGGCGGTTGCGGTCAGCAAGCAGATCGTGGCCGAGTCCGCCGACTGGAGCGCCGAGGAAATGTTCGAGCGCCAGCGCCCGCTGCTGGCGCCGGTGTTCACCTCGGCCGATGCCCGCGAGGGTGCCGCCGCGTTCGCCGAGAAGCGCAAGCCGGTATGGACGGGCAAGTAATAGCCCACGCCAGGCGGAGGGCATCGATGTCATCCGCCGCGCATTAGAGAACGGCCGGCCGCAAGCCGGTCCAAAGTCAGCCTGGACTAGCAGAGTGCCGGGCCGCCTTTGCCAAAACGGAAGGCTGCCCGGCCCAATGCCAAATTGACACGGTCGGGCCTGCGGCATACGCTCGCCCTACCCTGCGGTATATTCAGCGCTCGCTTAAATACAAGGACATTCAATACATAGAAAGCGCCCCGGGGCTCACAACAATAACGACATCGACGAGACCAAACCGTGACTACCCTCACCGCGCCTTCGCGCTACGCAGGCCTGCGCCCGGCCTTGCCGATCCTGATCGGCGCTTCCGTGATGCTCAGCCTGGCCATGGGCCTGCGCCAGAGCCTTGGCATCTTCATGCCGCCGCTGACGCGCGACCTCGGCATCTCGGTATCGGATTTCACCATCACCATTGCCGTGCAGAACCTGGCCTGGGGCCTGCTGCAGCCGCTGGCTGGCGCCTGGGCCACCCGGATCGGCTTCCGGCCGCTGATGCTGGCCGGATCGCTGCTGTACGTGACCGGGCTGGTGCTGCTGGCAACTGCACACAGCCTGGTGGGCGTCACGCTGGGCGCGGGCGTGGCCATCGGCGCGTCGATGGCCTGCACCGGCAGCGCCCTGGCGATGGCGGTGGCGGCGCGGCCGGTGTCCGCGGCGCTGCGCAGCACGGTGCTGGGGCTGGTGTCCGGCGCCGGATCTCTGGGCGCGCTACTGGCGGCGCCGATCGGGCAGATGGTGACGCAGGCCTACGGCTGGCGCACCGGGCTGGCCGCATTCGTGGTGCTGGCGCTGGTGATGCTACCCGCAGCGTGGTTTGCCGGGCGCGTGGACCGGATGCCGCTGGTGTTGCCCGCGGGGCGCGGCCAGGACAGCGCGCGCGAAGCGCTGGGCACCGCGCTGCGGCATGCGCCGTTCGTGGTGATGGCACTGGCCTATTTCGTCTGCGGCATGCAGCTGGTGTTCCTGACCACGCACCTGCCGTCGTATCTCGACGTATGCGGCATGGACCCGATGCTTAGCGCCCAGGCGCTGGGCGTGATCGGCGGCTTCAACGTGCTGGGCAGCATCTTCTTCGGGTGGGCCGGCGGCCGCTTCAACAAGCTGATGCTGCTGGGGGGCATCTATACGATTCGCTCGCTGGCGCTGACCTGGTACTTCTCGTCGGCGCCCACGCCGCAGAGCACATTGGTGTTTGCCGCGGTGATGGGCTTCCTGTGGCTGGGCGTAGCGCCGCTGGTATCGGGCTGGATCGCCGAGACCTTCGGGCTGCGCTGGCAGGCGATGCTGGGCGGCGTGGCGTTCTTCAGTCACCAGATCGGTAGCTTTGTCGGTGCCTTTGGCGGCGGGGTGGTTTATGACGCGCTCGGTTCCTATACCGTGGCCTGGCAGGTCGGCGTGGCGCTGGGGCTGGCTGCCGGGCTGGCGCAGATTGCCTTTGCGGTGGCTACGCGGCGGCGGCCGCCGCTGATGGCTACTTCCTGAAGGGCTGAGTAGTGGGTTGGTGCGGTGCGGCTGGTTGTGGTTCTTGGTGTGGGCTGTTTCGCCGGCGTAGCCGGCGGGGCTTCTTGCTCGTTGGCTTGCTTGGTTATGTAGGTCGGGTTCGANGATTAACCGCCTGGTTCCGCCCTGCTGGGCGGGTCACTTTTTGTCCGAGCGACAAAAAGTAACCAAAAAACGCGTCGCCTCAGGCGGCTGGCCATCAATTTGGTGGTGGGGGTGGTTCGGGCGGTGGTGCTTGCCGTTTGGCGTGGTTGCCCGTTCGGGGGGCCTGCTACGCACCCTGTCTGTGCCCACATCGACGGACTATTGGACGAACCCGACTTTAGGCGGTTGGCAGCCTGCTAACCACCGCGTCGGTCGGACGCCTTCGGCTGCGCTTCGCGCCGGCCCTAACGTGGCAGGCGGACGGCCACGTCCTATGGGGGGTGTCAGGATTTTTGTGTGCAAGGCTAAAGGCCTGCCTGCCGGGCAGGCTGCGCGGCAGGCAGGCCTTTGATCCTATCTCAGTGATGGGGTTGTGTGAAGCGATCCTCGTAGAGGAT
>NZ_QKWJ01000075.1 GCF_003353055.1 Cupriavidus lacunae | reverse complement strand
ACAGACCGCATCTCGTGCAGCGATCACATCCCACCACTACCACACCTGCTTGAACAACGCCTCCTGCGCTCTGCTTGAACAGGGTGCCGCCGTTCGCCCCGGGTTATTGAGCAGTTACGAAATCACATCCCGCCTGGGCGAGGCTTGCCAGACTTGCACCCCGCCGTGGAAGATATGTGCCATATGATTGAACACCAGCCATAGAAACTCATCAGGTCGCCTGACTTCGTCCTACCCGCAAACGCTCAATAATCTTTATCGTCGTGACTCAATAAGATTTGTAACCCCCATATTAATAATTTGGCATTTTCCCTATAAACGTATTTCACGCCAAATAAGATGTAAGCCAGCATTCAACAAGTGTGCGACAATGAAGGTATTCATTACCCTCATATTTGTCGGCCTCGGTATCCAGCTTCCCGGCATAGCAACCAACAACAAGGAAAATCTGATGGCCAGTAGTAGTCGCACATTCTTCTACATCCAGCAGCTCGAGCAGTTGATACGCAGGCAACTCGACGAATGCCTGCAGAGCATCGGCATCACTGCGGGCCAGTACATGGTCTTCAATCTGATTGCGCACCTCGAACCGGTGTCATCAGCGAGCCTGGCGCGGAGAACCATGATCACGGCGCAGTCCATGGGCGAATTCATCCGGGTGTTGGAGGCCAAAGGGCTCATCGAACGGAAATCCTCGACAGTCAACAAGCGTACGATCCTGATATCGTCGACAGCAGCTGGGCGCAAGACCCTTGTCCAGTGCGAGTCGAAAATCGACGAGGTCGAACGTGAGTTCTTTAGCTGCCTCAGCGGAGAAGACCTTGCGCATCTGCGCTTCCTGGTAAGCCGAGTGCGCAGCGCCCAACTCGCCAAGCGCGACAAAGAGCTCGACACGTCAGACACGCAGCCCCTGTGATACCCGGCGAGAGCACGAACGCGGCCCAGGGTCGACGAATCGACCGGCGCCGCGAGGGCGCTGCCTTATCCGGTTGTCTGCCTTAGTGGAAGCCGTAGACCTGCATGGTTGTCTCGCCGGCTTCGAGGCGCCTGCAGATCGCCAGTTCTTCGGCTTCGCGCTGCACAGCCTTCTCAACCACGTCGGCGGCGCACTTGCGCGGAATCGCCACTACGCCGTCGCGGTCGCCGACGATCAGGTCGCCCGACTGCACGGTCACGTTGCCGATGCGCACGGGCGCGTTGAGCCAGCCGATAGCGCCGTAGTCCTTGCCGGTACCGCGAATCGACAGCCCACGCGCGAACACCGGGACACCGATTTCCTCAAGTAGATCTGCATCACGCACGCCACCGTCGATCACCAGGCCGTTCAAGCCGCGTGCCTTCGCCTGGGTGGTCATGACCTCGCCCCAGTAGCCATGCTCGTAGGCGCCGTTCGCGTACACCACCAGCACGTCGCCCGGCTGCGCAAGCACCAGAGCGCGGTGCAGCCACAGGTTGTCGCCGCCCGGCGAATGGACCGTGAAAGCCGTGCCGCAGATCCTGAAGCCCGGCGCCACCGCCTTGATCGCCGAGGGCAGCGCGCCGATCTTGCCGCCCGCCTCGTGCAGCGTCGCGGTCGGCAGCTTGCGGGCGCGTTCCACGACGCTGGCGTCGACGCGTTCGATATCGGCGCAGGTTGTGGTCTACGCGTCGTGTTCCTTGATATTCGCTGTCATTACTGACTCCGGGTCTGCAACTGGTGGTATTTGAACTGCTTGCGCGCTTCGTCCAGACGCATGCCGCCGCGGCACGCTTCGCGGATCGCATCTTCGGCGTTGTGAATGATTTCCGCCGCTTCGAGCACCGCTTCCTCGTGCTCCTTCGGGATCACCACGATGCCGTCGGCGTCGCCGCGCAGCAGGTCGCCCGGCGTCACGCGCGCGTCGCCGAGGTTGACCGGGATGTTGACCGCCTCGACCTGCACGCGGTCCTTGCCGGTCCGCATCCAGTGGTCACGCGCGAACACCGGGTAGCCGAGCTTGATGCACAGCGCTACGTCACGGCAGATGCCGTTGATCGCGGTGCCGGCGATGCCGCGGCGATGCGCGATCTCGGTCATGATGTCGCCCCACACGGTGCAGTCCTCGCGGCCGCCGTTATCGAGCACCACGATGCTGCCGACCGGCACGTCGTCGATAAAGTCACCCACGGTGCCGACTGGCACCGACGGCGGGCCGTACTTGATCGTGAAGGCGCGGCCAGTGGTGCGGAAGTCGCTGCTGCGCGGCTTGATCTTGTAGCACTGGCCGACGATGCCGAGCTTGTCGAGAGCATCCGAAAGGGTCGCGGTATCGAGCTTCGAGGCGCGCTCGACGTTCTTGTCCTGAGTCGTCATGATGGTCTGTACTCCTTACTGGATTCGCTGGGATTACTTGAGCATGTGCTCGTAGTTGCCGCCCATCACCTGCCCGACCATGGTGCCGGCCAGGATCGCCTTGACCATCACGGCTTCCTTGCTGACGATGGTCTCGGCCATGTCGAGCACCGCCTCGATTTCGGCGGCACGGATAAAGATCACGGCGCTGCCGTCGGCCACCACGTAGTCGCCAGCTTCGACGGTCACATCGCCGATCTGCACCGACACGTCGGTCCCCTTCTCCACCACGCGGCCGCGCGCGGTGCGCGCGGTGATGCCGCGGCTGAACACGGGCAGCTCGTAGGTCACGGCTTCGTCGATGTCGCGCACGGGGCCATCGGCCACCACGCCTGCCACGCCGCGCACCTTGGCGGCCAGCGACAGCAGCCCACCCCAGCAGCCAGCTTCCACGCCGCTGCGCTGCTCGACCACGATGACGTTGTCGCCGTCGGCCCGCTCGATGGCGGTGCAGCCCAGATGCACTGGCGGCCCCGGGGGCGGTTCGCCCGTGCCGAGCTTGACCGTGATCGCGCGGCCCGCCACGCGGCCGGCGCCGGAGCGCTGCGGCGGGCCGCTCACCACGCCCGTCAGCTTCAGTCTGTCGAGCGCGTCCGACACGGCGCAGCAGTCGAGCCGGCGCAGGCGCTGTACGTTTTGGTCAGCCATGATGTCTCCGTTGAGTAATAGAATCTTTGCGGGGCCAGATACTGGCGCGCGCACCTCGTTTCATGCGTCGAGGGTCAGCACGTCGGTCAGGCTGCGCGAGCAGCAGATCAGCATGCTGCGCTTGGACGCCTTGTCGTCTTCCGAAAACAGCGTGTCGAGGTGTTGCGGCGTTCCGTCCAGCACGCCGACTTCGCACATGCCGCAGGCGCCCTGCATGCAGCCGAACGGCACATCGATGCCGTTCTCGAGCAGGACGTCGAGAATCGTCCGGTCGGCAGGAATCTCGAACGACTGCCCCGACCGAGACAATGCCACCGTGAATTCGCGGGCGGCGCACTCGGGCTGCACCGACGCGAACCGCTCGAGATGCACGCGCTCCGCCGACAGCCCGGCGGTTGCCGCCTCGAACGCCGCAAGCATGGACTGCGGACCGCAGCAGTACACGTGCGCCCCCGCCGGGACTTCGCGGATGACCGCGTCCACATCCATGCGCCGGCCTCCCGGATCGCCGTCCAGATACGTCTCGATCCGGCCATGCGCGGAAGCCGCCGCAAAGCGTTCGATATCCACGAGATAGGCCGCGTGACACCGGTCACGCGCCGCGTAATGGATAACCCATGCACGGCCCAGGGCGTCAAACTGCCGGACCATGGACCACAGCGGCGTGATGCCAATGCCGCCCGCGATCAACACGCTCAGGTCCGCCTCTTCTGTGATCGGAAACAGATTGCGGGGCGCGCTGATCTGCACCACGTCGCCCACGCGCAGCGTTTCGTGCACGTAGCGCGATCCTCCGCGGCTGGCAGCATCCTTCGCCACGGCAATTTCATAACGCACCGGCGAGCCTTCGCAGCGCACAATCGAGTAGCTGCGCGACAGCTTGCTGTTCAGCTTGACGTCGATGTGCGCACCGGCTTCCGCGCCGGGCAGATCGCTGCCGTCCAGGGCTTCGAGCGTGACACTCACCACGTTCTGCGCCAGCCACGTCACCGCCTTGACGCGGACCTGTATCAAGGATGCATCGCTCACATCACACCTTTGCAATTTCAGTGTTGTTGAAAAATCCGGAGAACCTGCCGTAGGCTCAGATCAGCTCGGCCGGAATCGACAGCAGCCCGCTGTTTCCGCTCTCGATGCGCCGGCAAAGGCTGTCCACGAGCGGCAACTGCCGCTGCATCCAGACATCGGCCAAAACCAGCTTGCGCGCACGCATGTTCTCGTCCAGGAACTGGCATTCGGCGCCGCCGGTCACCACCGCCACCACTTCGGCCCAGATCCAGCCGAGATACACGATGCCCACGGCCGTCAGGACATCGTAGGAGGCAACCTCGGCATATCCGCCCTGGGCGGGGTCCGTGGTCCGCAAAGACGCGACCACACGGTCGAGCCGCCGCAGCGCCTCGTCCAGGGGGACGGTATAGCGGTCCAGCGCCGCATCGTCGCGATGCCGGTCGATGAAACCGGCAATGGCGCCCGCGAAGTTTCGCCATGGACGTCCGCCATGCGCAAACAGCTTGCGGTGCACCAGGTCCGCCGCCTGGATACCGTTCGCGCCTTCGTAAATCTGCGCGACCCGGACATTGCGGACGAACTGCTCTACGCCGTAATCCTTGATATAACCGTGTCCGCCGAATACCTGCTGGCACGCCACGGCCGCATCGAACCCACGGTCAGTGAAGAAGGCCTTCATCACCGGCGTCAGAATCTCGAGCATGTCTGCGGCGGCCTCGCGCTTTGCCTCCTCCGGCTCCAGCTGGGCAATCGACTGCAGCAACGCCGCCCGCAGCGCGCCAGCGCGCGCGCCTTCGGCGAAAGCGGCTGACTCGAGCAGCAAACGCCTCACGTCGGCATGCGCGATGATGGGATCGGCGCTGTCCGTCGAGGCCCGTGACGCCGACGCGGCACGCCCCGAGCGGCGTTCGCGCGCATAGTCCGCGGCGTTTTGCCGTGCAATTTCGGCGTAGCCGATCCCAGAGACGGCCGTCCCCACGCGTGCGTAATTCATCAGGTGGAACATCGGCGCCATGTTCGCAGCGGTACCCCGGCCTTCCGCCCCGGCGATCCGCCAGGCCACAGCGTCCTCGAAATCAAGCGCGCAGGTCGCGCTCCCCTCGATGCCCATCTTGTGCTCGATCGAACGCGCGTAAACGCCGTTGCGCTCGCCCAACGCGCCGGTCGACGGATCGATCATCCGCTTGGAGACCAGGAACACGTTGACCGATGACAGGCCAGCCGGGAGGCGGCCGTCGTCGTCCGGCACCTTGGCCAGCACGATATGGATGATGTTGTCGGTCAGATCGTGGTCGCCACCGGAGATGAAGATCTTGCGGCCGTTGATGCGCCAGGTCCCGTCGGCCTGCGGCGTCGCGCGCGTGGTGATCTGCCGCAGATCGGTGCCCGCCTGCGGCTCGGTCATGCCCATGGTTGCGGTCCAGTCGCCGGCGGACAGTCGCGGCACCACGTGCGTCCGGATCCAGTCGGGCGCGAGCGCGGCCAGCATGCTGGCCGCTGGCGTGCAGAAGCTGCTGTACATCGAGAACGAGTGACCGGTGGCCGCGCGCATTTCCGACACTGGCACCGACATTACCGGCGGCAGCCCCCCGCCGCCCAGCGACTCTGCCAGGCTCAGGCAATGCCATTTCGCCGCGCGATAGGCCGCCCAGGCCTCCCTGTAACCAGCCGGCGTCCGGACCTGCCCGTCGGTGAAGCGGGCGCCTTCGGCGTCTGCGCTCTGGTTGATCGGATGCAGCACCTCCTCATGGAATTTCGCCGCCGCCTCGATGACGGCCACGGTCAAATCCGGCGTCAGCTCGGCGAAACCAGGCAGATGCCTGAGCGCTTCGACATGCAGAAGGTCGTGGAGAATAAAAAGCCAGTCCTTGACGGGCGCGCGATAGCTCGGCATGGTCAGATCGGAGTCGTAAGGTTTGAAATTCGCTCCGACGCGCCAGCGAGCTGCACGAGCAGCGCGGCCGGTCGGAATGCATCGCCATGACGCGCATGGAGGTCGTTCAGCTTGCGCACGACTGTCGGCAAGCCAATCATGTCCGCGTAGTACATGGGCCCGCCCTTCCAGCCGGGCCATCCGTAGCCGAGCTGCCAAATCAGGTCGATATCGCTGGCGCGCTCGACAATGCGCTCCTCGATCAATTTGGCGCCCTCGTTGATCATCGGCAGCACCAGGCGATCGTGAACCTCTTCATCCGACAGCCTGCGCCGCTCAATCCCCTCGACGCGCGAGGCTTCCTCGATCAGCGTGGTCACTTCAGGATCCACGAGCGGCCGGCGCTTGCCCGGTTCGTACCGGTAGAATCCGCGTCCGACGCGCTGGCCAATACGGCCGCGCGCGTGCAGTTGCTCGATCAGCCAGTCCCGCTGCCCCATGCGCTGGCGCGAGCGGTACATCAGCTCGATACCGCCCGCCATGTCCTGCAGTTCGAAGGTGCCCATCGGCAGCCCAAGATTGCGCAGCACGCGGTCGACCTGCTCGGGCTGCGCGCCCTCCAGCAACAGACGGCCCGCCTGACGCTCGCGAGCGATCATTAGACGGTTGCCGACAAAGCCATCACAGACGCCGACCACGATCGCGGTCTTGCCGATCGCGGCGGCGAAGCGCTTGGCCGCCGCCAGCGTCGCGGCCGACGTGGACGAGGTGCGTACCACCTCAATCAGGCGCATCACGTTCGCGGGATTGAAAAAGTGCAGGCCGACCACCGCGCCCGGACGCTGCGTCGCCGACGCGATCAGATTGATGTCAAGCGTAGAGGTGTTGGTTGCCAGCAGGGCGCCCTCGGCGGCATGCCGATCGATCTGCGCGAAGAGCTGCTGCTTGAGAGCCAGATCCTCCCAGACCGCCTCGATCACCACGTCGGCCTGCGCGACGGCAGCCAAATCCTGGCCCGTCGTCAAGCGGGCGCGCCGCGCGGCGCGCTCCTCGGTAGAGAGCCGGCCGCGCTCGACGTCACGCGCGAGCGCGTCGTCGATGCGCTGCGTCGCGCTGGCAAGCGACGCTTCCGAACTGTCGATCAGATGCACCTCCAGGCCGCCCGCGAGCAGTGCCAGGGTAATGCCCACCCCCATATTGCCGGCGCCGATCACGGCGCCATGGCGGAAGGCCTGCACGCCGGGCACCGCGCCGCCGCCCAGTGCGGCGTAGGCGGTGTTCGTATAGCCTCGCGACGCCTCAGCGGCGAGCGTGGTGAAGGCCGGCGCGGGCGTACCGTCCGCGGTCGGCAGGGTGCGCAGGGCGACCGGGTCGCCGATCTTCAGCGTGCGCACGTCGGCATCGATGATCACCGAGTGGATCCGCAGCCCCTCCTCGAGCTCGATGATGGCCGGAGCCAGCGGACGCGGGTTGCGCTCGACGACCGAATACGAGTGGATCGTGCCGCGCCCGGACAGGCGCTGCCACGACGTCTCGCGGTTGCCGCAGAACGGGCAATGCGCCCGGGGATAGTAATGAAGGCGATCACACGCCCCGCAATGCTTGCCGAGCAGTTCGCCCGCACGCATGGCTTCCCAGAAGGGTTCGTCGCCCGGGAACATCACCGGCGCCGGAAGCAGACCTCGTTTTTCTTTCATGACCGTTACTCCGCTTGCAGAATGACCGTACCGGCCGCATGCGCGCCCGCCAGATTGCCGCCCGTACCGTGCGCGAGCACGAACTCCCGGCGTGCCACCTGCACCGCCGGATGCGCTTCGCCGCGGCATTGCCGCACGGCTTCGAGGATCTTTGTCATTCCGCCTTTATTGCCCGGGTGGTTGTTGCACAGGCCACCGCCGTCGGTGTTGAACGGCAGACGCCCCACCCCGGAAATCAGATTGCCGTCCGCCACGAACTGCCCGCCCTGGCCCTTGGCACAGAAGCCCAGATCCTCCAGTTGGATCAGCACGGTGATCGTGAAGCTGTCATACAGGGACGCATAGCCAATATCTGCGGGCGTGATGCCGGCCTCGGCAAACGCCGCGGCCCCGGAACGCGCGCCGGCCGAGGTCAGCAGATCGATGCACCCGGCGTCGGGGTGCTTGACTGCCGCGCCGGTCCCAACCACGCGGACCTTTGGGCGCGGCAGACGTTGCGCGATTTCGGGCCGCACGATCACCACGGCCCCGCCGCCGTCGGTCACCACACAGCAGTCAAGACGATGCAGCGGATCGGCCACCAGCGGTGAATCGATCACGTCCTGCACCGACACCAACTCGCGATGCACGGCGTGCGGATTGTGCTGCGCATGATGCGAGGCCGCGACGCGCACCCAGGCGAGTTGTTCGGAGGTCGTGCCGTATTCGTGCATATGGCGCCGTGCCACCATCGCGTAGCCGTACATCGGCGGCGGGGGCACGGCGGCCTGGAACGGCAGATTTGGCATGGTGTTGCGGTCGATGCCGGCGAGTATGGTGCCGGCCCCAGCGGACAGCGGCCGGTCGGCCATCGTGATCAGCGCAACATCGCAATGCCCCGCCCTGATCGCCTCGACCGCATGCGCCACATGCAGCAGATACGCAGAACCGCCGGACTCCGTGGTATCGACGTGACGCAGATTGCGCAGGCCAATGTACTCGGCCATCGTAAGCCCGCCCAAGCCCGGCGCGTCAGCCCCGCAGAAGTAGCCGTCGACGTCGTCGAGTGTGAGGCCAGCGTCCTCCAGCGCGCCGAGCGCGGCCTGCGCGTGCATCTGGGCCGTCGACATTCCATCGGCCCGCCGCATGGGAAGTTCGTAAATACCCGCGATATACGCGGTGTCCGGTTTGCTTGCCACTTCGAGCCTCCGAGGGATCTGTACAACGGTGGCGCGCCAGGCTGGCGCTTCATTCGAGGCCAACGAGCGCACCCCACGCGTTTTTTTGTAAGGTTTACTTATATTCGAATTTACCACCAAATCCGGGCAAAGTGGCACACAGGGTTTATACGGTGTGGATTTAAGCGTGGTATTTATATAAGGTGCCCTTATCAAATGAACGGCTTGTGCAAGCCCCTACCTTCAAGAGAATTTCGATGGACATGACCGCTCACGCTCCTTTCGTCGATGTTCCGTTTCTGGAACGGGATCTGGACATCGTCGAGCAGGCCAACGGCACGATAATGATGCGCAGCAAGGTGGAACTCGGCCCGGTGGCCCGGCATCTGCCATCCAAGCTGCGGCAACACGCGATCGAGCGCCCCGAGCACCCGTGGCTGAAGCAGCGCAGCGCCGCCACCGGCGGCTGGCGCACGCTCGACTACCGCGAAGCCGGCCGCCAGGTCGAGGCCGCGGCCCAATGGCTGCTGTCACAGGACATCGATGGCCGCAACATCATGGTGCTGAGCGGCAACTCGCTCGAACACGCGGTGATCGAGCTGGCCGCGATGCAGGCGCGCCTGCCCTATGTGCCGGTGACGCCGGCCTATTCGCTGTTGAGCACGGACCACGCCAAGCTCAGGTCGATGGTCGAACTGATCAGGCCGGCCGCGGTATTCGTGCAGAGCGCACGTCAGTTCGAGGCCGCGCTGCGCGCCATCGGGACAGACAACGCGAAACTGGTCTACGTCGACGACCCCGTGGCCGCCCTCGGCGCCACGGCCTGGAGCGAGATCATCGCCACGCCGGTCACCGCCGCGGTTCAGGCGTCGATCGAGGCGATCACGCACGACACAGTCGCCAAATACCTGTTCACCTCGGGATCCACCGGCGTCCCGAAGGCCGTGCCGGTCACGCAGCGCATGATTTGCGCGTCGATGGCCATGCACGCCCAGACGGTCGGCTACGACCATGCCGCTCCGGAATCGGTGCTGCTCGAATGGCTGCCGTGGAGCCATGTCGCGGGCGGCACGGCCATATTCAATAGCATCCTGCACGACGGCGGGACGATGTATATCGACGATGGGCGACCGATTCCAGGCGAGTTCGACAAGACACTCGAGAATCTCAGGGAGATTTCCCCGACCCGCTTCAGCAGCGTCCCGGCTGGCTATGCCATGCTCGCCGATGCGCTCGAACACGATGAAGCGCTCGGACAGATCTTCTTCCGCCGTATGCGGCGCCTGACCTCCTCCGGCGCCAAGCTGCCCGACAGTCTCTACGCACGCTTGCAGGACCAGGCGGTCAGACATCTCGGGCGGCGCATTCCGTTCGTCGCGAGCTATGGCTCGACGGAAACCTGCGCGGCCACGACGGTCGTGCACTGGCCCACCGAGCGCGCGGGCCTGGTCGGCCTTCCGCAACCGGGCGTCGAACTGAAGCTGGTCCCGCTCGATCATGAACGCTACGAAGTGCGCACGCGCGCGGCGTCGATCATGCCCGGCTATCTGAATCAACCGGAAATGACGCGCGAAGCCTTCGATGAAGACGGCTATTACCGGATGGGCGATGCCGTGACCTTCGTCGATCGCGACAAGCCCGCGGAAGGCCTGGCCTTCGCAGGCCGCGTCGCCGAGGAATTCAAGCTTCAGTCGGGCATTTTCGTGCGCGTCGGGACCCTGCGCGTGGAAGTGGTGAGCTGCACCGCGCCGCTGCTGCGCGATGTCGTCGTCACAGGCGCCGACCTCCCTTACGTGGGGCTGCTCGCGTGGCACAACCCCGAAGCCTGCCAGGACCGCTTCGGCTTGCGCGATCCGGCCGAATTCGCGCATCACGCGCCGTTCCGCGATGCACTGCGCGAAGCGCTGCAGCAGCACAACCGGCGCCATACCGGCGGCAGCATGCGCGTCCGCCGCCTGATCCTGCTACGCGAACCGCCCTCGAGCGATGCGGGCGAAATCACCGACAAGGGCTATGTCAACCAGCGCGCGGTGCTCGCGCGGCGGGCGGACGCCGTGGCGGCGCTGTATGCCGAACCACCGGCCGCAGACATCGTCGTCATCGAAGCGTGACGTCCGTTCCCCATTTTCAGTCCGTTCCCCATTTTCATATTCCCAGATCCATGAAGACTCAAAACACCGAAACCGCCCAGCCCCTGATACAGGTCGAACGCGAGGACGAGATCGCACTCGTGCGGCTCAACCGGGCCGCCAAACGCAATGCCATCAATGATGCGCTGCTAGCCGAACTCGACGCGGTGTTTTCGCGCGGCATCGACGGCGCGCGCGCGGTCATCCTGCATGGCAGCGGCGAGCATTTCTGCGCCGGCCTCGACCTGTTCGAGCTCATGAGCAAGCGCAGCCCCGACGTGCTGGTCGGCATGCGACGGTCGCGCCAGTGGCACCGCACCTTCGACCTGATCCAGTATGGCGAGGTCCCGGTCGTCAGCGTCCTGAAAGGCGGCGTGATCGGCGGCGGCTTCGAACTCGCGGCCGCGACGCACGTGCGCATCGCCGAACGTTCGACGTTCTTTCAACTGCCCGAGGGGCAACGCGGCATCTTTCTCGGCGGTGGCGGCTCGGTCCGGATTCCGCGGCTGATCAGCGCCTCGCGCGTGATCGAGATGATGCTCACGGGCAGCGTGCTCGACGTCGACACCGCCCACCGGATCGGCCTCGCGCATCATGTGGTCGACGATGGCGCGGGCCTCGACAAGGCGCTCGAACTCGCCGGCGCGATCGTCCGCAATGCGCCGGCCACCAACTACGCGATCATCAACGGCATCGGCCGGATCTCCGAAATGCCGTTCGGCGAAGGCCTATTCGCCGAAACCATGGTCACAGCAATGACCCGTTCGGCCGACACGAATGCAGCGAAACGCATCTCCGAATTTTTCGACGGCCGCCGGCAATTGCCCGCGACTGCGTCCTGAGGTCGTTCGCCTCCCTGTCGCCAAACACCTTCCGTCCGGAGTGAAGAATGTTATCGAAAGAAGAAAATGATCTGCTGACCCAGGTCAGCAACGGCGCCCCGATGGGCAAAATGATCAAGCAGCACTGGTGGATCCCCGCCGCGCTGTCCGACAAGCTCGAAGCCGACGGCAAGCCGCAGCGCGTACGTCTGTTCGGCGAGGACTACGTCGCGTTCCGCGCGACCAACGGGAAGGTCGGCTTCTTTGACGAGGCCTGCCCGCATCGGCGCGCATCGCTGGCGCTCGCGCGTAACGAAGACAACGCGCTGCGCTGCATCTTCCACGGCTGGAAGTTCAACGTCGAAGGTGTCACGGTCGCGGTGCCGACCCAGCCGGCCAATGAACCCGAATACTGCAAGCACGTTCCGCTGAAGCACTATCCGGTGCGCGAGGAAGGCGGCATGGTCTGGGTCTGGCTCGGCGAAGGCAAGACGCCGCCCAAGTTCACCGAACTGCCGATGGTCGGCCTGCCGCGCGAAAATTTCGTGGTGTTCCGCCAGAAGGTCAACTGTAACTGGCTGCAGGGCGTCGAAACGACTATGGACTCGGCGCACCTCGGCGTGCTGCACCAAAGCTGGCTGGGCGGCCTGGGCGGCGATCTTCCCTTCTCCTCGGTCAACATGGCTCCGGTCTATCACGTGCAGCAGAAGCCGTTTGGCTTCCGCTACGCCGCGGTGCGCGCGCTCGAGAACGGCCACGCTTATGTCCGCACCAATTCGTTCGTGATGCCGTGGTACGGCGTCATCGCTACCGGCGGTTCCGACAACAAGGGCGGCAGCGTGTTCTTCTCGGTACCGATCGATGACGAGAACATCCACTACTACCAGCTGACCTACCGCACCGATGCGCCGCTCGTGCTGAACCACACGCTCGAGTACGAGGATCCGGATTCGTGGCCGCCGCTGCCGCCGGGCGGCGCCGACGATAACTGGGGCCAGGACCGCGAGGCCATGAAGAACGGCCACTTCACCGGCTTCACGCAGATGCTGGGCACCGAGGACTTCGCGGTGCTGCTGAGCATGGGCAAGATCGTCGACCGCAGCCAGGAGCATCTCGGCGCCGGCGATGGTGCCCTGCTGGCTGTGCGCCGTTGCCTCCTGAAGTCGGTGCGCGAGTTCATGGGCGAAAGCGTGCCGAAACTCGCCTGCCACGAAAAAATCGACTACCGGGTGCTGCAGCCGTTTTCCGGCGTCTTCAAGGAAGAAGCCAACTGGCGCGCGCTGCTTTAACCGCCGCACCAGGGGCGCCGGTCCTGGACGGGGCGCCCCGCACCATCCCGTCCGCCACCCGACTACGTAACCTGATTCATCTGGACAATTGACATGGCCCGCATCACCCTCGCCATCGGCACTTCCCATAGTCCGATCCTGATTCTGCCCGGCGACCAATGGCAGCGACGCGCGCAGGACGATCTTCACAACCGCTCGCTCTACCTGCTGGACGGCCGCAAGGTGAGTTACGACGAGCTTGCTGCGATGCGCGGCTCGCCCTACGCCGGGCAAAGCGATCCGAGCGAATTTCCGCGGCTCGCGGGCGAGGCCGAAGCCGCGCTCGACCGCCTAGAGGCCTACCTGCATGCGGCACGCCCCGACGTGGTGCTGGTGATCGGCGACGATCAGGACGAACTGTTCGGTTACGACAACCTGCCCGCCATCTCCGTCTACCGAGGCGAGGAAGTGGTCATGAAGGAAATGGACCTGCCACACCCCCGTCTCAAGTGGAGCGACAAGAACTTCTGGGCCGGTTACGCCATGGACCTGCCGCGCCGCTTCCTGGGCGCGCCTGCGCTGGCCAACGACCTGATCCAAGGGCTGATCGCGCGCGGTGTCGACGTGGCCACCAGCAACAGCGTGCCGGATCCGGAAAGGCGCGCGTTCGGCCATGCCTACGGCTTTATCTATCAGCGTCTGATGAAGGACCTGAAGGTGCCGATGCTGCCGATTCTGCTCAATACGTATTTCCCGCCCAACAATCCGACCGCGGCGCGCTGCCATCACGTCGGCAAATGCATCGCGGAAGCCCTGGCCGAATCGCCGATCGACGCCAACGTCGCGATCATCGCTTCGGGCGGCCTAAGCCATTTCCTCTGCGAAGCCGAATTCGACCGGAAGGTGCTAGAGGCCATCAAGACGCGCGACGCCGATGTGCTGGCCAGCATCCCGCAGGCCTCGCTGTGTTCCGGCTCATCGGAAATCCGCAACTGGATCACGATGGCCGGCGCCCTTGGTGACCTGACTTGCGCATACGACCAATATATTCCGGTCTATCGCACACCCGCCGGCACGGGTATCGGCCTCGGTTTCGCAGTCTGGCGATAGGGCATCCAGTACGCCACCCCGACAACCTTTTTCCATCACATGACACAACGATGATTATCGATTGCCACGGTCACGTCAGCGCGCCGGCCCAACTCTGGGTCTACAAAGCGAATCTGGTCTCCCATCTCGGCGCACACGGCCGCAAGATGCCCGAGGTCAGCGACGAAGAAATCATCCGAGCGATGAACCAGAAGGAAATGGGCCCGTGCGGTCACGTCGAGGCGCTCGAGCGCGTCGGCACCGACATGCAGGCGCTTTCGCCGCGCCCGTTCCAGATGATGCACAGCGCCAAGCCGGGCCGCATCGTGCACTGGTTCACGGAAGAAACCAACAATATCGTCGCGCGCACGGCCGAGCTGTTTCCCGGCAAGTTCATTCCAGTGGCGGGCCTGCCGCAGGTCGCCGGCGCTCCGGTCGAGGAGACCCTGCCGGAACTCGAACGCTGCGCCAAGATGGGCTTTCGTGGCGTCCTGCTGAATCCGGACCCGTACGAGAACACCGGCACCGAAGCGCCGGCGCTCAGCGATCGATACTGGTACCCCCTCTACGAAAAGCTCTGCGACTTGGATATCCCGATGCATATCCATGCCACCGGTTCCCACTCCGAACGTTCGCCCTACACCCTGCACTTCGTCAACGAGGAATCGATCGCGGTATATGGCCTGGTGCATTCCGATGTGTTCAAGGATTTCCCGCAGCTCAAGGTGATCTGCTCGCACGGCGGCGGCTCGATTCCGTATCAGATCGGCCGCTTCCAGTCGGCCTCGGCCCGCGCCGGCAAGGACTTCCTCGCCGGCATGCGGAACATCTACTACGACACCGTGCTGTACTCGGAGGAATCGCTGCGCCTGCTGATCAAGACCGTGGGTGCCGACCGCTGCCTGTTCGGCTCCGAATGCCCTGGCGTGGGCTCGACCGTCAATCCGGCGACCGGACGCGCGCGCGACGATCTGCGCCCCGTCATCGCGAGCTTCGACTGGCTCGGCGAGCATGACAAGCAACTGATCTTCGAAGACAACGCACGCAAGGTATTCGGCCTGCCCCGCTGATTTCCCCGGCGCGCACGGCCTCGGAGAAGGCAGGGACCCGCGCCGCTCTAGCCCTGACACACAATATTGGAGACGCACATGGAAAACGTTGTCGAGGCATTGGTCGCTTCGGGCGAGCGGCGTAGCGCGCCGTACAAGGCGTGGGTCCTGCTGCTCGTCACGGTCATCTATGCATTCAGTTTCATGGACCGTGTACTGATGTCGATCGCGGCACCCGCCGTCAAGGCCCAGATGCATCTGAGCGACGCCCAGCTTGGCCTGTTGATCGGTCTGGCCTTCGCCCTGCTCTACACCGTTCTGAGTATTCCGATCGCACGGCTCGCCGAACGCTTCAACCGCGTGGCCATCGTCTCCGTGACCGTCACCCTCTGGTCGCTCATGACCATCGGATGCGGCACGGCGGCCAGCTATACCCAACTGGTGGCGTTCCGCGCTGGCGTCGGCATCGGCGAGGCGGGAGCGACGCCAGCGGCTTATTCGCTGCTGGCCGACTACTTCCCCGACAAGCGGCGCCCGCTGGTGTTCGCCATCTATGCGTCGGGCGTCGCGGTTGGTGCGCTCATCGCCGCGTTCGTCGGCGCACCGCTCGTCAAGACCCTCGGCTGGCAGGCCGCGTTCCTGTACTTCGGCGCGCCTGGCGTGCTGCTCGGCCTGCTGGCGCTCCTCACCATCAAGGAACCGCCCCGCGCCGGCTCGGCGAAAGCCGACGGCAACAGCGCGCCGAAGTTCTTCGCCGTGATCCGCGCGATGGCCTCGACCTCGGCTTCCCGGCACATGATCGCGGCGGTCATCGTCGGCATGTTCGCGATGTCCGCGATCATTCTGTTCCTGCCGATCTACTTCGTGCGCGTCTATGGCATGAACTTCGCCCAGGCGGGCATCGCCTTCGGCCTGATCGGCGGCGTGGGCGGCATTATCGGCAACTTGCTCAGCGGCTACCTGGCCGACCGGCTCGGCAGGCGCAGTCCGGTCTGGAACGGCCGGATTCCCGCGCTCGGCTGCATCGCAGCCGGCATCCTGGCCGGACTCGCCTTCCTGCAACCCATGGCGGTGCCCTGTGTGGCCCTGCTTGTGGCCTTCGCGATCGGCATGAACTTCTGGAACGGCCCGTCTTTTGCCGTGATCCTGTCGCTGCTCGAGCCGCGCATGCGCGCCACGGCGTCCGCGCTGACACTGTCCGCGATGGCGCTGCTCGGTCAAGGCCTCGGCCCCTGGTACGTGGGCCTCATGAGCGATGCCTTCGCGAAGCATCTGTTCGGCCGGCCCGATTTCGCGCAGATGTGCGTGCTCGGCACGCACGGGGCGCCGGGCCTGCCGGCGCAGGTGCCGTCGGACATCGCCGCCCTGTGCCACTCGGCGACCACCACCGGGTTCAAGTACGCGATGTTGACGATCATCCCGGTGCTGCTTTGGGCCGCTATTCATTATTGGATCGCTGGCCGGAAATTCGCCGCGCTCAAGGCGCAAGCGGCGTGAATACGCGGCAAGCACACTGCCCCGCAATCAAATACCCGTGAGCGACCCGCTCATGGGTATTTTCCTTTGATACGCAGAGCACCTGCCTCGCACACCGCCAGACATGACCATTGACCTGAAACAGTATCCCTTCCGCAACGTCCCGTTCCTGCCGCGGGATATCGATCTGCAGCGTCGGCCCGACGGATCGCTGATCGTCCGCAGCAGAATTCCGCTCGCGCCTGGCGTGCCTCACATTCCCTCGCTCCTGCACCGCAACGCGAGGCAACGTCCGGAGCGTCCGTGGCTGGTGCAGCGGCGTGGAGCTGCCGCCGAATGGCAGCCCCTGACCTACGGGGACGGGCTCGCCCAGGTGCAGTCGGCGACCCAGTTTCTGCTCGATCTGGACCGGCCCGGACGTACTGTGATGGTGCTCAGCGAGAACGCCCTGGAACACGCCGTTCTGGAACTGGCTGCCATGCAGGCGGGCATGCCCTATGCGCCCGTCACCACGGCGTACTCGTTACTGAGCCAGGATCACGAAAAGCTGCGCGCGATGGCGGGGTTGCTGGAGCCGGCGGTCATCTTCGCGCAGAACGGGACGCGATACGAAAAGGCGCTGCGCGCGATCGCCGGCGACGCCGTGCTCGTCTGCGTCGACTATCCGATCGACCATCCGAAACTGGCGACCTGGACACAGGTGGCTCGCACCCGGGTCACCAGCGCGGTGCAGGCATCGATCGATGCGATCACGCCCGACACTGTGGCGAAATATCAATTCACGTCGGGGTCGACGGGCACCCCGAAGGCGGTGATCGTCACGCAGCGCATGCTCACCGCATCGCTGGCGATGACCACGCAGATGATCCGGTGGGACGACGGCAACACGCCGGAAACCGTCCTGCTCGACTGGCTGCCCTGGAGCCACGTGGCCGGCGGGCACAGCGTGTTCAACTGCGTCCTCGACGAATGCGGCACGCTGTATATCGACGACGGCCGCCCGACCCCCGCCGAATTCCCCAGGACGCTGCGCAATTTACGGGCCATCTCGCCGTCCCGCTTCAGCGGCATGCCGGTCGCGTACGCAATGCTCGCGGAAGCGCTGCAAAAGGACGACGTCCTCGGCGCATCGCTGTTTCGCCACCTGCACCGCCTGACGTATTCGGGCGCGCGGTTGCCGGACGCCGTCCACGACGCGATTCAACGGCAGGCCGTGCGGCATACGGGATGCCGGATTCCATTCGTCTCCGCGTACGGCTCCACCGAAACCTCAGCCGCGGTCACCTATGTCCACTGGCCCGCGGAACGGACCGGGCTGATCGGCCTTCCGCATCCCGGTGTCGAACTCAAGTTGATTCCGCTCGGAGCAGACGCAAGATACGAGATCAGGGTCCGAAGCCCTGCCGTGACCCCGGGCTACCTGAAACAGCCCGAGCTGACCCGCGAGACCTTCGACGAAGACGGCTTCATCCGCATGGGCGACGCCGCCTCGTTCGTCGAGGCCGGGCGGCCGGATGAAGGATTGACGTTCGCGGGCCGAGTGGCCGAGGAATTCAAGCTGCAGTCCGGCGTGTTCGTTCGCGTCAGCAGCCTCAGGGTCGACTGCCTCAGCGCGGCGGCGCCGTTGCTGAGCGATCTGGTGATTACCGGGGCGGATCGGGAATATGTCGGCGCCCTCGCCTGGCTGAACCTAGCGGCTTGCCAGGACTTCGTCCAGCGTACCGGTCTATGCTTCGCCGATTTCGTCGCCGACCCCACGCTGCGCGCCGCGCTCAAGGCTGCGTTCGCGGCCCATAATGCGCGCCAGCCAGGAAGCAGCACCCGTATCCGCAGAGTTTGGCTATTGGAAAAGCCCGCGTCCCTGGATCTCGGAGAGACCAACGACAAGGGCTATATCAATCAGCGCAAAGTGCTGGAACAACGTAGCGATGCCGTGCACGCGCTCTACACGGAGATGGATCATCCGAATCTCCTGTGCATCGACTGACATCGCGTGACGGATAAGATGGACCGCCAGACTGCGGCATAGTCCTTCAGGATGCGGCGCCCCGCGAGACCGTCGGGCAGCGCCGAATGCCGGTGAAGCGGCCCCGGTCGAGAGGCCGCTTCACCGCGGGCGGGGGCGGTCAGGCCGACAGAAAGTCGACAACCAGGCGGTTGAATTCGTCCGCATGCTCCCATTGCGCCCAGTGGCCACACTTCGCGAAGATATGCAGACGCGAATCCTGCAGCGTATTGATCATGCGCAGGCCGTGGTCGATCGGCACGAACCGGTCGTCGCGGCCCCAGGTGATCAGCGTTTTGTGCGGAATTTCGGGGAAGCGCGCCGACAGATCCCAGCTCGTCGACGGGCAACGCTTGCCGCTCTCGACCCAATTCTTCAGATGGTTGAGGTTCGACTGGATATTATTCCAGCGCCCCTGGCGCAGCTCCTCGGTAATCGCGGCCGGGTTGTAGACGAACACCTCGAGCATCGCTTCGAAGTTCTCGTAGGTTGGTTGCGCATAGAGCCTGCCCATGCGCTTGATCCCCTCGCCCGGCTGCGGCTGCATGATGCTCGGGCCTTGCGCCCCCGGGCCCATCAGCACCAAGCGGTCCATGCGCTCGGGGAATTCGAGCGCGAAGGCCAGCGCCGAGGCGCCGCCCATCGAGTTACCGACGAGGTGGGCCCGGTCGATGCCGAGAACGTCCATCACGCCCTTGGTCGCGCGCGCGTTGATGAAATTGCGCGGCGTGCCCGCCACGATTTCGTCGGACTTGTTGAAGCCCGGGCTGTCGATCAGCAGCACGCGGAAACCCGCTTCGACAAGCGCATCGATATTGCGATAGTAATTGCTCCAGCCGCTGGCGCCCGGACCGCCGCCGTGCAACATGACCACGGCGGGGCCGCTGCCGGCTTCGTTGAAGTGGATCCGGAAGTTCTCCAGACCCAGTTCGTTGATGGTGACGAACTTGCTGGTGCCGGCTTCATTCAGAGACATAGATTGCTCCAATCACGCGTGACAAGACGTAAATACAAGGGACATTCGACAGACGCGGGGGCGATTCGCCCTCATCTGCGCTCAGCGGGTATACGACAGCGGCGGCAGTTGCTCACCCATCACGAATCCGCCCAGAATGCCGGCGGAATCGTCTGCGTTCTGGGTAATGTGGTTGGCTGCGGCCATCACATCGCGCACGATGCGCTGAACCGGGTTCTCGAGATAGAGGCCGCGCGCGGCCAGCGCCTTGAACAGCGACTGGACGGCCTGCTCGCATTCACGGCCCACGCGCGCAATATCGAGCGCATTGGCCACGCGGCTCGCCAGCGGCACCAGCTCACGCCGCTCGACAATCGGCGTGGTCTCGATCTGCATCATCAGCAGGCGTGCGCGCGATGAACGGACCATCGAGATGGCGTTGCCAAGACGGTCCTTGACATAGGGGCTGGTGCTGGTCAGCTTGCCATTTCCCGAGTTGCGGCGAGTGCCCATCTGCTCGATGAACAGATCGATGGCCCCCTGCGCCATGCCGACGATCACGGCCGAGACCGAGCCGTTGAATACCTGCGTGAACGGGAACAGGTACATGTCGCCGCGATCGCTCATCGAGTAATCGGCCAGGCTGTGGGTATGATGGTCCGGCACGAATGTTTCCCGCACCTGCAAGCTCTTACTGCCTGTCCCCGCGAGCCCGCATACCTGCCAGTCATCGATGATCGTATAGGCCGAGCGCGGCACCAGCAAGGCGATGCGGTCCACGGGCGGCTGGCCCTCCTCGCCGGGCACCATCGCGCCCAGGATCGCCCATTCGGCGTGGTCGGTGCCGCTCGAGGTCGGCCAGCGGCCGCTGATGACATAACCACCCTCGACCTTGCGGCACGCGCCGACCGGCGCGTACGACGACGCCACGATCACGCTGTCGTCCTGCCCCCAGACGTCATCGCCCGCGCGCGGATCGAACAGGCTGAATTCCCACGGGTGCACGCCCAGGATCATCAGATTCCAGGCGCTGCTGCAACAGCCGCGGCCGACCTCCATGAGGACTTTGAAGAACACCGACGGGTTCATTTCGTATCCGCCCCAGCGGCGCGGTTGCAGCACGCGCAGGAAACCTGCCTCGCGGAATTTCTCGATGATGTCGGCCGGGACGCAGCGCGCCGCCTCGACTTCCGCCGCGCGCGAGCGCAACCAGGGCCCCATCGCGCGGGCGCGTTCGATCAATTCCTGTTCGCTCGGAATGTCCTGTCCGATTTCGCTTTTCAATACGGTGTTCATCTCGTTTCCCTCTCGGTCTACCCTACCCAGTTACGTCTTCAGCTTGGAAAAATTTCGGTTGAAGTACATCAACGGCCCCTGCGCTTGCGTGGCGCAATGCACTTCCACCACGTCGCAAATGAACACGGTATGCGACTTGCCTCCGGGAAGGGTCTCTGCCACCCGGCAGCCGAATGACACCAGCGCCTGCTTGAGCCGCGGAATGGCCAGCTTGCCCTCTTCCCAGTTGTCGTCGACGAAACGGGCGTCGCCCCGCGCTTGCTTGACCATGCCCGCGAACCGCCGCGCGGTCTCTTCCTGCTGCTCGCTGAGCACGTTCACGCTCAGCAGACCGGCATGGTGGATCATGTCGTGCGCATAGGTCGACTTGTTGATGCAGATCAGCAAGCGGGCCGGATCGGCGCTGACCGAGCACACCGCGGTGGCGGTCAATCCAGCGCGCAGCCCATCCTTGCGCGTCGCGATGACCGAGCAGCTGCCGGCCAGATACCGCATGCCGGCCGCGAACGATGCGCTGTCCACAATGTCGCCGCATTCGGCCAACCGATCAGGACTCCTGATCACAGGCGCTTCGGATGGTTTGACCGTATTCAACATGAAATCCTGACTCCGTAAGCCGGTATTACTGGTTCAAAACCTCGCCCCGCGACCTCAGCCGCGCGGCATCTCTCCGCGCTGGTGTCCCCAGTCGCTCAGACGCGAATGGGTCACGACCTTCCAGGTCGCATCGTCGATCACGATGCCTCCATGGCCGTACTCGATCGCGAAGCCCGACGGCGAGCGCACGTAAAACGAGAACATATGGTCATTAGGGTGATGACCCAGGTGCATGACGATCGGCAGACCGGCCGCCAGACAGCGCTCGTAGGCGAGCCCCACGTCGTTCATGTCCTTCACCTGCACCATGAGGTGCCCCAGCAGCTTTTCGCCGGGCAGCTCGCCAGTCGCCAGGGAGTGATGCCTGCCGGTGGCGGTATGCATGAAGGTCACCTCGAACGTTTTTCCGGGCATGACTTCCGCACGGATGTAATCGCTGACTCTCAGACCCAGGCCCGAACGATAGAAATCGATGGTCTTTTTCGCGTCGGCGGAACGCGTGACGATATGTCCGAGTCCGAGCGCGCCCGTCTCGAAGCCGGGGCCGCGCATGACGGTGGAGCGGAACGCATTGCTCATCGGCGCGATCGCCGGGCCGTAATAGAAGCCATGGCGGAAGCCGTTCGGATCATCGCAGCGATACAGCGACTCGACGCGGCGGCGCCTGCACTCCTCGGGCCCCGCCTGCTCTACGCCCACGCCGTACGCGCGCAATTGCTCGACGTAGCGCGTCAGTTGCTCTTCTGTGTCGAACTCCCAGCCTGCTTCGAGCAGGTCATCCGCGTCGTTCCGTTCGAGCACCACGCGTTGCAGGCGTTCGTCCATGCGCAGGTCCAGCGATTCGGCGCCGCCACGCGCGCAGACCTGGAAGCCAAGGATGTCGCGGGCAAAGATGGTCCAGGCGTCAAGATCCTTCACCCCCAGTATGACGTACCCCAGGCTCGATATTTCTGCAGGAAAATCAGTCATTTCATCCTTCCTTGTAGTTCACGCGGGCGGGCCTGCGCGCAGCGCCCGGCGGCATGGCTTAGCGCTTGATGTGGCGCGACGCCCGGAAAAAGAGCAGCGCCGACGCCAACACCATCACGATCGGAACCAGCAATGCGTAACGCAGGCCCTGGGCCGCGGCCTGATGGCAGCTCATCAGCACATCGGCCGCCGGGGTCATGCCATGCGGCAGCGCGCACAGGGCGTGATAGTCGCCGCCCGCAAAGCCATACTTCGCGAAGCGGTCGCTCAGGAAACCGACCAGCGTCGGACCCAGCCCCTGGCCCACCAGGTTCATCAGCAGGAACACCAGGGCCGAGGCCGTGGCGCGCATACGCGGCTCGACCAGGCCATGCACGATCGAAAACGTTGGTCCGTTCCAGACATTGAGTGCGATCGTCGTCAGCAGCAGCAGTGGAATGCCGAAATACCACGTGGAAGTCAGGAACGAAGCCGCCGTCAACGGGATCGCCAGCAGCGAGCCCAATGCGGGAATCCAGGCGTACCAGCGGCGATCCCGGCGCGACGCCCAATCCGAGCCATAGCCGCCGATCAGTCCGCCGACGATCGCTCCCCCGCCATTGACGAAAGCGAAGCTCAGACCGGCGTGCTCCATGCTCATGCCGTACACCCGGCCCAGATAGATCGGCAGGAACATCAACGTGCCGTATAGCGCGACCGCTGCCGTCATCACGCCCGCCGACATCTGCCAGAAGACCTTCTCGCGGAAAAACACCTTCATCACCTCCCCCGCCGACGGCACCGCTTCCTGCGCCGTGATGGTCAGCCCTTCGGCCTGACCGCGCTTCGGTTCACGCAGGGTCAGATAGGCGAGCGCCCCCAACACCACGCCCGGGATACCAACCACATAGAAAGCCGCGCGCCAGCCGAAATGCTGGGCGACCCATCCGCCGCCGAGCGCGCCCAGAACCACGCCGAGCGGCGGCCCCAGGGCATAGATACCAAGCGCGGTGGCGCGGCGATTGGCGGGGAACTGATCGGAGATCAGCGAGTGGGAGGTCGGTGTGCTGCCGGCCTCGCCGATACCGACGCCGAGCCGGTAGGCCATCAGCCAGCCGAAACCGGTAGCCGTTGCGCACAGCATGGTCATGACCGACCAGGCTATGGCGGAGATCGCGATCAGCACCACGCGGCTGTGGCGTTCGGCCAGACGCGCGATTGGTACCCCCAGCGTGGCGTAAAAGATCGAGAAGGCAAAGCCGCTGAGAAGACCGACCTGCAGGTCGCTCAACCCCATCTCCACCTTGAGCGCAGGCCCGACGACCGCGATGATGATGCGGTCGATAAAGCTCGACGCATACACCAGCACCAGCAGAAGTAGCAGCCATCGCTCGTACCAGGAGCTTCTCGCGCCCGCCAGACTCCTTACCCCTCCGACCAACTCGCTCATCTCATCGTCTCCTGCCGTATGCGGGCCTGCCGGCCCGTCAACATGCTGTTCATTAGTCATCGTTGTGGATCAGGACCAGGTAACGAGCCCCGCGCCACGCTCCTCCCCGCAGGCGTACGGCGCAGCCGCGCATACGTGCAGTTGCGAACCTGCAAGCCTTCCAGTCCCCCGGCGGCTGTCACGCGGTTCAGAGTCTCCGACGACGCGGAGTTCAGGGCTGCGCGCGACAGGCTCCGCAGAAACGCGGCGTCCCTGCACTCCAGGGCGGGGACGATCTCGCGATGTAGCGGCTCGTCCACCACGACGTGGCTCCAGCCGCGCGACGCCACCACCGTCACGCGCGGATCGTGCGGCAATCCCTGGACACGGGCCGGATGGCCCGACCGATGTCGTAACAACGGTGCGCCCCGGTACATTGGGACCGAAACACGTAGCCGGCAGCACCGGCACGACCTGAATCTGACGATCGCCAAACAGACGCGTCACCACGAACCGGGCGTGCCCGAAAGCCTGCTTCAGCGGGTTTTCCATCCCAACGCGGGCGTGCACGTCGACATCCTCGTCGACCAGGCAGGTAATCAGCCGCAGCGCCAGCTCGTAGAGCCGCGACGCACCGTGCGCCGCCAGTCCCGCGTGGCCGGATCCCGCAGCTTGTCGATCGTATGCACGGCCGCGCCGTGATGGATCAGTTGCGACATATCCGAAGCGGCGATGCCGGAAACAATTCGGGCCATGGCGCGGGTATCAATCGAGTTTGAGTCTGAACCGCGAATACAGCTTCATGCAGTTGCAACTGAAGATGTCTTCCTTGTCCTGCGCCGAAAGGAAATCGATGCCCTCGATCACCGGCTTCAGATCGTCGAGATCGCGGCCCGTGTCCGGATCCACCGCACTGCCGGTCCCCGGCTTCTCGGTCGCGAACAGTACGCGGTCCGCGCCCACCTTCTTGATCAGCAGCGCCAGCGCATCCTGGTCGTAGTTCGTGGTATCGAAGTGCAGCTTGCGCAGCTGGTCTTCGAAGCGCGTGACGCCGCGGCGCAGGTTCCACGCGCGGAAACGGCCCATCTGATAAGGAATCGCGCCGCCGCCATGCGGGAAAATCAGCTTCAGGTTCGGGAACCGGTCGAAGACATCCGATTCCGTCAGCGACACGATGCCGATGCTTTCCTCGTTGATGAACTTGATCGTGTAGCTTTCTCGCGGGCTGCAACTGCCGGCCGAGTGGATCAGCGCCGGGACATCGAGTTCGCACAGCTTCTCGTACAGCGGGAACCAGAACTCGTCGCCCAGGCCCGGCGGCGGAGCGCCGTCGCCCTCCGTCGGATCCGGGTTCAGCAGACAGCCGATAAAGCCCTGTTCCTTCACCCGGAACTCCAGTTCCTTCAGGCAGTTCTGCGGGCTGCTGTCGCGATACTGCGGCAGCCCCGCCACTGCGCGAAAGCGGTCCGGGAACAGCTGCACCGTGCGATGCACCAGGTCGTTCATATGGCGCGTCCACAGCGCCGTGACCTTCGACGGCTTGACCGAATGCATCTGCATATAGGGCCGCGGCGACAGAAACTGGATGTCCGTACCGACGCGGTCCATGATGTCGACGATGCTCTGGCCTGCCTTGCGCACCGCCTCGTCGCTAAGCTTGGGCACACCCAGCGTCGGATTGCCCCGGTTCGCCGTCAGCTCGGCCATGAATTTGTAGCTTTCCGGCGGCAGTACAACGTGCGCGTGGGAATCAATGATCAAAGACATTGCGGTTCCTTCCTGAGAAATCGTTCAAATCGTGACGAGCCCAGCCTTACAGCGAGGCTAGCCAACCTTCATCGCTGTCGTACAGGCCGGAAATCGGCATGATCGTGCGGTAATCGATCTGGTCGTGCCGGGCCAGCGCCGGCGTAAGACCATCCTGAAATTCCTTCAACGAACCGAGCAGGCTGCGACGTACCTGCATCACCGCCCCGTCGCCCGCGCCAAGGAATTCCTTGCTGCGGTCGGTGGTGGCTCCCATGCTCAGCAGGATCGCGAAATCCTCGGTGCCGAGCGTTTGCGGGAAGCCCGAGAAATGTCCTGTCTTCATGGCTTCGCGATCCTGGCCCCAGTTGTCCTCGCCCGAGCGCGACGGGATCGGCGGCCAGTTGTCGCGGTTCTCCGGGAACAGATACGGCTCGTGCGGCACTGGCTGATCGAGAATGAAGGTCAAATGCCAGTACCAGGTGTTCTCGTCGTCAATCGGTACCGAGAAGAACAGCTGGGCGCGCGTGACGTCGGTGGCCTTGCGCGGCGAGATCACGCCGAACCAGGGCATCACGAACGAATTGGTGCGGACATAGAACGTGCCGTCCGCCAGCGCGCGCACCGCGGCATAGCGGAAGCCATATTCCTTCGGCTTGATCTTGTAGACCGGCGCCTGGTTGACCGAGGCGTTCGACATTTCGTGTTCGAGCCACGACTGATGCAGCACGCCGACGTGCGCCGAGTCCATGGTGGTCTCGACGGCCTGCAGCCAATTGCATTCAAGGCGCTGGCGATGCACCACGCAGTTGGCCTCGGGCAGATCCGTGAAGGGCAGATCGGCGAAGCTGGGCGGCTCGTCGCCTTCACCAAGCCAGACCCACACCACGCCGCCCGCTTCACGCACCGGGTAATGCTTCAGCGGCACATGCTTGCAGTACTCGCGCTCATTGATAGGCTGCGTGGGCACAGCCACCGTGACGCCCTCGACATCGAACTTCCAGCCATGGAAGATGCAGCGCAGGGCGTTGTCCTCGTTGCGCGCCAGCGCCAGCGACGCACGGCGGTGCGGGCAGGCCTCGTCGAAGAAGCCGACCTTGCCGTTGGTGGCGCGGAACGCCACATAGTCCCCGCCGAACAGACGCACGCGCTGCGGCTTGCCATCGGCTTCCAGCGTCTGCGAGCGCAGCGCGGGCACCCACCAGTGCTGACGCAGCATCTTCCCCATCGGCGCATCGCCACAGACCCGCGTCAATAATTCGTTTTGCTCAATCGTTGCCATGGAACTCGGTCTCTTTCGATTCGATGCCTGCTGCGGCCGCCGGGTCTTCCGACGCCCGGCCACAGCAGGTTCTATACGCCCGGCAGGCTCAGTCGCTGCCGACCACCGCCACCACCTCTAGCTGAATCAGCATGCCGCCGGCCAGGTCGGCGATCAGCGCATGCCGCGCGGGACGATCCTCGGGATCCGGAAACAGTTCGAGCCAGGGACCATTGACTACCGGGCGCAGCGAACCGTCCTTGAGAAACACGGTGACGCGCACAATGTCCTCGACCGTACCGCCACCCCGCTCGACCAGCGTACGCAGGTGCTGGAACGCGAATCGCGCCTGTGATTCCGCGTCGGACGGCAGCGTGCCCGTCTCGGGGTCCTTGCCGGCAATCCCTGACGACCAGATGATGTTGCCCTTGCGGGCTCCCATCGGAATGGGCGTCTGCCCATGGTTGACGCCCGGCACTTCGATTGAACGCTTGTCTGCTCGACTCATCATGTAACCTGATTAATCTATTTACCCGAAATCGTCGCTAGCATCGGCCTGGCACTAGGGAACCTGCTTGACGCCAAGTGATCCAGTCCTACCACATTGGAGCCATTTCGTTGCTGAGCTTGATCTTCAAAAGATTATCAGCCTACCTTACTATTGATACTGGGGCTTTCCCCTAGAGGGAAATCATCCCAACAGAACAAATAAGGCTTCATTACAATATCAGGCCAATCAACTGGGATTCCGGGCGCGGCCCGAAAGAACTTTGATATGCTTGACCATCCGCCGGCCGTCTCGCCCCGAGACGTGGTTTCATCGCCGCGGCCCGCCAGGAAACACATGAGTACCTCGCTGAGCATTTTCTTTCTGATCCAGCAGATGCACCGGCTGGTCGCCAGCCGGGTGGAGGAAGCGCTGCAGAAGGAAGGCGTGACTGCGCGGCAGTTCCTGCTGCTCGACCTCCTCGCGGACAATGAGCCGTGCTCGTCGGCCGATCTGGCGCGATTGGCACATATGACCGCGCAGGCCATGGGCGAATCGGTCAAGGCACTCGAAAAGCGGGGCTTCCTCGAGAAGATGAGCAGCCCGGAAGATGGCCGCACCTTGCTGATTCGCCGCAGCGCGCTGGGCTGGGAGACCTATACGCGCTGCAACCGCGCTGTTCAGAAAGCGGAGGCAGCGTTCTTTTCATGCCTGCCGCCGATGGAGCTAGCGCGCGTCCGCGGCAGTCTCGCCCTGGTCCGCGAAATAGACATCGCAAAACGGCAGAGCGGCCAATAAGCGGCCGCCCGCGTGCGGCTGGACTCCGCGCACCTGTTTACATCCCGCTGGACGCGCCTGGCCGATCAGCGAAGTCACCGCAATCAGGCCGTCAGCGGCACCATCGCCAGCATCAGAAACGCCATCGAGAACGAATGCCCGATCGCGAACACGCCGCCCACCATGATCAGCGCGAGGGCGCAGTCGGCGCGAGGACGTGGAGCGCCGGAAGGGTGAGCACTGGCCGAACAGCACCGTCGCGCCCGCAAAGCAGGCCATGCAGACGATCGGCAGAATCTTCGCCGAGCCGCGGAAGATATCGAGCAACCGACGGCCGTATATTGATGGCCGGTGCTGCTATTGGTGTGGCACGCATTTCTCAAGAGCTGCGTCGACTGTGTCATGTGGGGCATGATCGCGGCTCCGGTTGGCGCGACCATCGCGATCTTCGGCCTGGCTGGCGTTATCGGCTAACGTCGCGGGATGGCCGACCCCGTCGTCTCCACGGCCCATCCTGTTGTCGGCGTGAATGCCCCCGTGTGCCAGGGGACTCAATCAGCAACGGACGACACTCCCCAACGCGCTCCGAGAGAACAGCGACCTCAATCCCTGGAGGATGACTGCGCCGAACTTGGTTCGTCAGCCGCGATATGAAAGCGGGCATCCTGCCAGAATCTCTCCTGGTATAGCCGTGTGGCCTGTTCCAGGATGACGCGCCGGACCGCGCGGATCGCCATCGAGACCTGATCGCGCCGTGGCATCACCAGACACAGCTGCCAGGCGGCCAGCGCACTCTTGAACGGCACGGCGGCCAGACGCCCCGTCGACAGCTCCTGTACCAGAAAGCTGCGGCTGAAGATCGTGCAGCCGAGACCGCGCTCGACGATGCCCTTGGTCGAGCGGATGCTGTCGCTTTCGAACACGACGTTCGGATGTACGTTATGCCCCGCGCACAACCGATCGACCAGCACACGGATGCTGTGCGGCGAGCGCGGCAGGATCAGCGGGAGCCGCGCCAAATCCTCAACCGCGCACGCCTCGGGAAATTCGGCGCGGGTCAGCGCCCTGGCGCGCGGCGTACCGGGCATGATCAGGAATAGCGGTTCGGTCACCAGCGGCTGGACCTCCATGGCGGGGCCGAGCTCCGGGTTGTACATCATGGCGACGTCCACTTCCCCGCTACTGAGCCACTGATGGATCGCATCCGACGTGCCCTCCCGGATCTGCGGCACGATCTTCGGATACTCCACAACGCAACGTTCGAGCACCATCGGCGCAAGCACCGGGCCGGTGGCGGGCGGCATGGCGATCCTTACCAGACCCTCCGGCTCCGCATTGATGCCGCGGACATCGGCCTCGATACGCTCCACTTCGCGAAGCAGCCCTTCCGCATTGGCCAGCAGCACCGTACCCGCCGCGGTCAGACTGACGCCACGCCCGTGCCGCAGGAACAGCGCCGTGCCGAAATGCTGCTCCAGCCGCGACACCCGTTTGGACAGTGACGACTGCGCGACGCGTAAACGGATCGCCGCCGCAGAAAAACTCCGGGTTCTGGCCACGGAAACAAAGGCATGGAGGTCATCGATCAGCATGTTCGACTCGAAACAGGACGCGCAGACCCCTGAAAAAAAACCGGACCGGTGGGGCCGCGTCGACTGCCCCACTCCACTTCGAGATATTTCTTATCTCATATTTTGTCGGCGCATTCCAGCGGTAACTGCTTCAATCGGTCCATTCGCAATCGGGCACAGAGGAGCGCATGAAGATCGTTCGTTTCAACGAGAACCGCCTCGGCATCAGCGACGGTCAGAAAGTCATCGACGTTACCGGGCTGTTTGGTGCCGGGCCCGACGAATGGCCGCCGGTCGGCATGAACCGCCTGATCCGCGATTTCGCGCAGCATCGCGGGGCATTCGAGCGCCGCCTGCAGACCGAGGCCGGCGCGCCGCTGAGCTCGGTGCGCCTGGAAACGCCGGTGCCGTGGCCGAACAAGCTGATGGCCTATCCGGTCAACTACCATGACCACGCCACCGAAATGGCCTCCAAGGGCCTCGCCAGCGTGCAAGGCTATTTCCTCAAGTCAAACTCGTCGCTGAGCGGCCCACAGGATCCGGTGGTGCTGCCGGCGCTCGGCAGTGGCCGCGAAATCCATCACGAATGCGAAATCGGCCTGATCATCGGCAAGGAAGGCCGCCAGATCGCGCCGGAAAACGCGCTCGACTACGTGTTCGGCTACACCTGCCTGCTCGACATGACCGTGCGCGGAAAGGAAGAGCGCGTGTTCCGCAAGTCGTACGACAGCTTCACGCCGGTCGGCCCGTGGATCACCACCGCCGACGAAGTGCCGGACGTCGCGGACATCGACATGCAGTTGTGGGTCAACGGCGAGCCGCGCCAGAAGGCCAATACGCGCGACCTGATCGTCGATATCCGCCAGATGATCTCGATCGCCTCGTCCGCCTCGACACTCTATCCGGGCGACATCGTCGCTACCGGCACGCCTGCCGGCGTCGACAAGGTGGTACCGGGCGACATCATCACGATCGAAGTGGCCAACGTCGGCCGGATGTCAGTACCGGTGGTTCAGGGTGAACTCGGCGAGAACATCGTGTTCGCCAAGCCGTACGAATTCGTCCGCGCCCATTAAGGAGTCCCGAGTTGAGCAAGCAGGCACATCCGGCCAGCGCCGAAGCAATCGCGCGCATCGAGGCCACCACCAGCCTCGATGACATCTACCCGGTGCTCGCGGAACTACGGGCCACGCCGGGCTGGCACAAGAAGCGTGCCTCGCTGTGGAAGCAGCCGCGCACCGAGTATCAGCCGCTGCACTGGCGCTACGCGGTCTGCGCGAAGGCGCTCGACCAGGCCGGCCAGTGGATCAGCACGGAACTCGCGGAACGGCGCAACCTGCTGCTGTTCAATCCGGTCGGCGACAACGACTACGACACGGTGCGCACCATCGTATCGGCCTACCAGATGATCAAGCCGGGCGAATATGCGCGGGCGCATCGCCACTCGCCGAACGCGATGCGCCTGGTGCTCGATGCCGGCCCGGGCGTCTTCACGGTGGTCGACGGCGCGAAACTGCCGATGCAGTCGGGCGACTTCCTGCTGACGCCGGGCCACTGCTGGCACAGCCACTACAACGAAGGCAACGCCAACGCCTACTGGATCGATTTTCTCGATGTGCCGCTGGTGCACCGCCTCGAGCCGATGTTCTTCGAAGAGTATCCGGTCGGCTACCAGCCGGTTAAGGCGCTGCCGGATCGGCACGATTGGTACTTCCCGGCCGCAGTCACGCGCCCTCAACTCCATGCAAGCCCGGTCCGTGACGGCTACAAGCGTCTAGTGCTAAACACGCAGGCGCATATCGCGACCATGGAAATGAGCTACCTCGCGTTCGCGCCGGGGGCATCGGAAACGTTCCCGCGCAACACGGCGAGCCGCATTTTCGCGATTACGCAAGGCAGCGGGCGCGCCCGCGTCAGCGAACTCGAAATCGTCTGGCAACGCGGCGACGTGATCGCTGTGCCAAGCTGGGTCGACTACACGTTCACCGCAGACGAACCCGCGGAGATGCTGGAAGTATCCGACCTCCCGGTACTCGACAAACTAGGTTTCTATCGCGAAGCCAAAGCCAGATAACCATCAAGCCATGAGTCAACCCAAGATTCTTATCGCGGGCGGGGGCATCGGCGGCCTGTCCGCAGCGGTTGCCCTGCTGCAGCGAGGCTTCGATGTCGAAGTCTTCGAGCAGGCGGCCGAATTGCGCGAATTCGGCGCCGGCATCCAGCTGAGTCCGAACGGTAACCACGCGCTCGACTCGCTGGGTGTATTTGAAACACTCCATCGCCTGGCCAATCCGGCTGACGCCAAGGAAATCCGTCTGTGGAACACCGGCAAGGCCTGGCCCCTGTTCAACCTGGGCGATGCCGCGGTGCGCAAATACGGTTATCCGTACATGACGGTATTCCGCCCCGATCTGCTACGCGTGCTCGCCGACGAGGTCAGACGCCTCAAGCCTGATGCTGTGCACACCAATGCGCGTTGTGAAGATGTCGAGCAGACCGACCATCAGGTCCGCCTGAAGCTCTCCGATGGCCGCATATTTGCCGGCGACGTGCTGGTTGGCGCGGACGGGGTGCACTCGAAGGTCCGCCATGCGCTGTTCGGGCAGGCACCGACCCTTTTCAGCGGCATGATCGCCTGGCGCACGCTGATCCCCATGAAAAAACTGCCGGAGAAATTCCGCCGGAGCGTGGCGGTCAACTGGGTCGCACCGGGCGGCCACGTCGTCCATTATCCGATCCAGGGCGGCAGCTTGTTGAACTGGGTCGGCACGCTCGAGGGCGGCCAGTGGAACAGTCCGCCATGGACCGCCCCGGCCGACATCGAACAATGCCGCACGGCATTTGCCGATTGGCACGAGGATATCCGGGAGATGCTGTCGCACGCACCATCAGTGACGAAGTGGGCGTTGTGCGGCAAGCCCTTGCTCGACAGCTGGGTCAAGGGCCGGGCCACCTTGCTCGGAGATGCCTGCCACGCCACGCTGCCATTCCTGGCGCAAGGCGCGGTGCATAGCATTGAGGATGGCGTGGTGCTGGCGCGCTGCCTGGAAAAATACGCGGATCCGGTCACCGCCCTGGAACGCTTCGACTCGGCCCGCCGTCCGCGGACCTATGCCATGGTGCAAGGCTCTGCCGAGAATACATCACGCTTCCACAACCAGGCCCTCGCCACGGTCGAGACGGCTGACGACTTCATCTCGCGGGAATGGCAGTCGGACGCGATCAGCGAACGCTATGAATGGCTGTTCACCTACGACGTGGACACGGTCGAAATATGAGTTGCACGCGTCCGGCATCACACCTTCGGAATGGAAACCGGTCAACGATGCCCGGCCCATTCGAAGCAGCAATGCCGGCCTAGCACGACGTGGCCGGCGGATTGCCTCCCAAGGTAGCGGGAATACGCCATCACCGCGAAGAACAGAGCAAAAGACGTCCTCAAAGAAATAACTCATACCGCATCGGCCTGGCCGACGGCTATGCATACACAGAACGTTTCTACGCAGAACACGGCTATTGGTGGGCGCCGTCCCAACGATCAAGGAACTCGCCCACGCAGTGCTGCGCTTCTGCGATTGACGCAAGGTCGTGTAGCCATCCCGCTGCCTTAAGCAGGCCTGCCGGCGCCCTTACCACGAAGCAGCATGAACTAAGTTACACCCGCTTGAACCACAACAGAGAGAAAGAGGAGACCACATGAAAAAGCAATTTGCCGGCCTTGCCTGCGCTGCCTTTAGTGCAACGGCGATGGCCCAGACGTCCGGCGTCATCCTGTATGGCGTTGCCGACGCGAATCTGGAATACACCACAAACAACCCGGTTGCCGGCTCTTCCAGCGGCCATTCCAAACTGGCCTTAAGTTCTGGCGGCATGTCACCCAGCCGCTGGGGCATGCGGGGCACAGAAGACCTGGGCGGCGGCAAGCAGGCCATCTTTGCGCTGGAAAGCGGTTTCACCATCGACGATGGCAAGTCGGGTCAAGGCGGCCGTCTGTTCGGCCGTCAAGCGTGGGTAGGCCTGCGTGACGGCAGTCAGCAGTTGACCCTGGGGAACCAGTACACCTCGCTGTTCCTGATGATGGCCAACTATTCGCCGACGGCGTATGCGACCACCTATGAGCCGGTGGCCGGCATCGCCGGCCTGAACCTGCGGGAAGGCAACATGGTGAAGTACCATGTCGACCTGGGCCCGCTGACAGCGGAAATGCACTGGGCCTTCGGCGAGCAGCCGGGCTCGTTCCAGGGTTCCGCGGCATACGGCGGCGGCTTCGACTACCGTATCGGCCAGTTCGGGGTCGCGGCAGCCTACGACAGCGTCAACAGCGCAACGCCGGCCGGCAACTACACCCGCACCCAGAAGGCTGCACTGGGCCTGCGCTACCAGATCCTGCCCGAGTTGCTCGCCCAGGCAGGGTACCGGTACAACAACAACGGCACGCGGGCAACCAACACCGCATCGCGCGACGACCTGTGGTGGTTTGCCTTGAACTACCAGGCCACCGGCGCCCTGCAACTGATCGGCGCCTTCTACTACGACGATGTCAAATCGCTGTACACCGCGACTAGCCTNCCGATTACTCACTGTCCAAGCGCACCGACGTCTACCTCGCCTCGGCGTACACGAAAAACGCGTCGCTGAACTTTGAAAGCCTGAACGGCGCGCTCGCCGCCTACCAGATCGCGCCGAACGAGCATAATCAGTTCGGCGTGGCAGTGGGTGTGCGGCACAAGTTCTGAGCGGTCGTTTCAGACCAATGCACGTTTGTACCTGCCTGCATGCCATCCAGTAATGGGGGCTCGTCGTCCCCGCGAAGGCGGGGACATCAAAGACACTGGAAGATTCCCGCCTTCGCGGGAATGATGTTGGAACTGGATTCGTAGGTGGAGAATCAGGGGAGCGAACAGTCTCGCTTTCGGCCCACCACCTTTCCCCGCTAGGCTGCGCGCGTGGCAGCCGGCTTGCGCCCGCGCCGGGCACCGCCGCGGGGCGTGGTACTCCTGGCGGCCACGGCTCGCCGCCGCCTCCAAGCTCGCGCTCGCCTCCTCCGTCCGGCTTCGGACTCCTCACCCGCCGTACCGGACTGGGCCGGTAGGCCCCCTTGACCAGTTGCTCGCGAATCTCAAGCCACGTCGAAGTTGGCGAGCAGTCTGATCAATGTCCAGACCATCCATCCCCGCAGCACCTTTGTTGGCCCGCGTGAACTGTAGTAAAGACCAACCGTCCAGCACGCGCACGCCGTACTGTTGCTCGAAGGCGCGCAGCATGGCAGGCGGGCAGGCCGCGCCTCCTATCACCGTGCGCTCCAGGGTCGAGAACTTCAGGTCGCCGGTCTGCAGATGAGTCAGGAGCATTTGCCACACCGTCGGCACACCAGCTGCGAAGCTGACCTGTTCCGCCTCTATCAGCTCGTAGACCGACTTGCCGTCCAACGCCGGGCCAGGGAGCACCAGTTCGCAGCCGACCATAGCCGCCGAGTAAGGCAGGCCCCAGGCATTGACGTGGAACATCGGCACCACGGGCAGGACGCAGTCCCGCGCGGACAACCCCATCATGTCGGGCTGCACCGAGCCGTAGGCGTGCAGCACGGTGGAGCGGTGGCTGTAGAGCGCGCCCTTGGGGTTACCGGTCGTGCCGCTCGTATAGCAGAGACTCGAGGCGGTGTTCTCATCGAACGTCGGCCATTCGTAGGTCGACGACTGACCGGCGATCCAGTCCTCGTAGCTCACGAGGTTCGGGATGCCACTATCGGCCGGCAGCCGATCTACGTCGCACAACGCCACCCACTTCCCAACGGTGCTGCATCGGGCGTGATCGCCTGCACGAGCGGTAGGAAGCTCAGGTCGAAGCACAGGATGCGGTCTTCGGCGTGGTTGACAATCCATGCGGTCTGGTCGGGGTGCAGGCGCGGGTTGAGGGTATGCAGCACCCGGCCAGAGCCGCTTACGCCGTAGTAGAGTTCCAGGTGGCGGTAGCCGTTCCACGCCAGGGTAGCCACGCGCTCGGCGCGCTGCAGTCGCTCAGAGCCGAGTGCGTGGGCGACGCGGCGGGCTCGCTTAGCGCACTCGGCCCAGGTGCTGCGGTGGATGTCGCCTTCCACACGGCGCGAGACGATTTCGGTGCTGCCGTTGTGTCGTTCCGCGAAGTCGATCAGGTGTGAAATGAGCAGGGGACGGTCCTGCATTAATCCGTTCATCAAATGCACCTCGGTGGGGGTTTCTCTAAAGAGGCTCGTCGGGGAAATCTGTGGGTCGTTTTCTTGACGTGACTACGGTTCTTGAGCTTGCATGAGGAAGCGATAGAGCTTGCGAGCCGTGGTATCGAAGGCCTTCTGCTCGGTCTCCGTGATG
>NZ_QKWJ01000074.1 GCF_003353055.1 Cupriavidus lacunae | reverse complement strand
CGTTCGGAGGAAGGTAGTTGGTTTCCTGTAAAGCGCGGTTTCGTCTTCCCACCGCTCTTTGAAAGGGGCTGGCTACCGATCCTACTCCGTTGGTGCCGTGTTCGACTCACGGGAGGCCCACCAATGTGAAAAAGGGACTGCAGGTGATACCTGCAGTCCCTTTTTTCTTACCTCGAAGTACCGTTCAATCCTGCGCTGCCACCAACCCCATCGCCGGATCGCTCACGGTATGCCTGCCGGTCTCAACCCGCCCGGCAAAGCGGCGATAGAAGGCCGGGTCGCTGTCGCACGTCACCGCAAAGTCGTACCACTGCCCGCTTTCCTCCAGCGACCAATGCACGGATTTTTCGCCGTTGGCGCCGACGGTGACCTGCCACGGGCCATCGGTGCGGTAGGCGAGCGCCTGGACGTTGAAGTGACAGGCCGGGCGGCCGGCGTTGATCAGGTCGACGTAGACATCGCCATTGGCAATGTCGTAGCAGACGCGGATCTCGGGGGCGATGCCGGTATCGCCGATGCGGTTGGTATCGCCGCGGAAATGCCGGTGGAAGCCATTGGGGCCCAGCACCCACAGGTCATATTGGCCGGTGTTGTCCTGGAACACGTTCCAGGTATCGCTCAGGGACTTGCCGGCTTCCACGACATAGCGACGCGGAATGCGTTCCAGCTGGTAGCGGTCGTAGACGTGGAACACCGCCGCTTGCGTGCCAGTGTTGGCGAACACCAGTTCGACCTGCCCCAAGGCGCTGCAACGCGCGCTGGTGTGCAGCTCATACGGCAGCGCGCGTGACGGGCGCGTGCCGGTGGCCTGCAGCGGCAATTGCATGTCGACGGGGAGCGGTACCGCGGGCAGGGCCTGCTGGGTCTTGCGGAGCTGGTCGGCGTCGCTGCGCGTGGTGCGGCCGCCCAGCGTGGGAAGCGCTTCGGCGTTGGGCGTGCTGAAGTTGAATGCGCTGGTCAGGGCGCCGCAGACGGCGCGGCGGAACGGGCTGATATTGGGCTCGGCCACGCCGAACCGCGCTTCCAGGAAGCGCAGCACGGAGGTGTGGTCGAACACTTGCGAGTTGACCCAGCCGCCACGGCTCCACGGCGAGATCGCGTAGAGCGGCACGCGCGGCCCCGGCCCGTAGACGCGGCCGTCCGCCGCGGGCTGGCTCCTGCTGCCCGGCGGCGCCGGATGGTTGAAGTATTCGGCCTGCATCTCGGCATCGCTCAGCGTCGCCTTGCCGGCCAGCGTCTTGTCGGGGTTCACCGACGGCGCCGAAGGGGAGGGGACGTGGTCGAAGTATCCGTCGTTCTCGTCGAAGTTGACCAGCAGCACGGTCTTGCTCCAGACCTCGGGCACGGCGGTCAGCGCGTCCAGGATTTCCTGCAGGAACCACGCGCCCTGGACCGGGCTGGACGGGCCGGGATGCTCGCAGTAGATCGACGGCGCATTGATCCAGGAAACCTGCGGCAGCCTGCCTTCCTTGATGTCGCGGCGGAAGGCGTCGAGGTATTCCTCGGGTTTGGTGCCGGGCAGGGTGTTGGCCACGCCCTTGTACAGCGCGTTGCCGGCGTTGTCGGTGGCTGCATCGTAGGCGTGGTACGGCAGTGGCTGGCCGGTGTTGGCGTAGGGCGCGCCTGGTGCGCCGCCGCTGGATACCGGAAAGCCCGATGCCAGGTTGGCCTTGCGGAACTGCCGGAACGCTCCCAGCATGTTGTCGCCCCATTCGTCCGGCATGTTCTGGTAGCAGATCCAGCTGACGCCGGCTTCTTCCAGCCGCTCGGCGTAGGTCTTCCAGGTATAGCCAGTGTTGGCCGAGGCGGGCAGGCCGTCGATCGCATCCCACTCATTGTTGACGAAGGCGACGTTGGCGCCGGTCGGGCCGTTGGTGCCGGTCAGGTGGAAGGAGCGGTTCGCGTCAGTGCCCGTATGCATCGAGCAGTGGTAGGCGTCGCACAGCGTAAAGGCGTTGGCCAGGGCGAACTGGAACGGGATTTCCTGCTCCTTGAAGTAGCCCATCGACGTATTGGTCTTGTACGTCGGCCAGTTGGCCATGCGGCCGTGATCCCAGGCCTGCTGGCTGTCCACCCAGGCATGCGGCGTGCCGGACGCGCGCTGCGCGTTGTTGGCGGTGCCATCCAGGTGATAGGGGGTCAGCACTGTGCCGTTGGTGCGCTGTTGCTGCCATACCTTGCGCGCGTTGGGCAGCGGGATGGTGAAGCGGTCGCCGAACCCGCGCACGCCCTTGAGCGTGCCGAAGTAGTGGTCGAAGGAGCGGTTCTCCTGCATCAGGATCACCACATGCTCGACATCCTTGATGGTGCCGGTGGCATTGTTGGCTGGGATGGCCAGGGCCTTGCGGATACTGGGCGGGAACGCGGCCAGCGCGGCGGCGGCGAAGCCGGTGCCGGCTGCGGCTTGCAGGAAGTTGCGGCGAGAGACCATGGTCTTGTCGGATTGGCGTCGAGGCTTGTGTTGTCAGGGGGCGCAGCGGATTACCGGGTCAGGCCGCTTGTCGGGCTTCTTGCCGGGCTGTCCCAGTTGGTCTGGTCGTGCGCTCGGCGTGACAGTCGCCGCGGGCGACAGGTTGCCGCCGCCATCGTCGCCACCGCATGCGGTGAGCAAGGCCGCGGCGATCAGGGTCGCGGCCAGGGTTCTGGGCAATTTGCAGGGGAACATCGGGTTTGCCTGGCTGGGTTGTTGTGGGCAGCTCCTGGGAGCCGGTGCCAGGCGAGCGTAGGAAGGCGGAGTGACGTGTCGATGACAGATTGTCTGACGCACGATACGTGCAGTCCGCCGGGTTGGCGGACTGCAGGCAAGATGGCTACTTCCAGAAGCCTGCGTGCGGCGCCGCGGCTTCGTCCTCCAGCACTGGTCCCACCACATCCACCTGGCGCTGGCCACGCGCAAATACTTCGCGGCACGGCAGGGAGAAGGTCGGGTTCTCCGGATGGTCGCCGGTCAGGCCCAGCAGCTTGTGCTCCGACAGCGCATAGACCACGCGCCCGATGCCGGTCCAGTAGATCGCGCCGGAGCACATGCAGCACGGCTCCGCGCTGGTGTAGAGGGTGCAGTTGGCCAGCTGCTCCGGCGGCAGCGCGCGCGCGGCCTGCGCGGCGGCGACCAGTTCGGCGTGCTGGGTCGGGTCGCCCTCCGGCGGCATCGAATTGTTGCCGGCGCTGGCGATGATATTGCCGGCTTCATCGGCGACCAGCGCGGCGAAAGGATGGCGGCCGCGGGCCTTGGACTCTTCGGACAGCGCGATCGACTGGCGCAGCAGTTCCAGGTCGAGCGGTGACAGCTCGGCGCCGGACGGGTCTGTGATTCGGGTCATGCTTGAGATCTCCGGTTGGGGGGAAGGGAACAGGAAGGGATCATGACAGCGTGGACTCGTCGGCTTGCGCTGGCAGCAGCGGCGCTTCCGTGTCGGCCTGCGCCGCGCTGCCGTTGAGCAGCACATTGAGCGGGATCGCGGTGATGCCGCCGAGGAAGATGCCGCTTTCCAGCACCAGCTTGAGCGTGCCGCCGGCATGCTCGAACAGGGCGGGGAAGGACATCGGCAGCACGCCCACGCTGACGGACACTGCAACGATGATGGCGTTGCGGGTGCCATCGAATTTCACGCGCGACAGTTCCTGGATGCCGGGGTTTGCGAGGTTTGTGATCCCCTGCCGTTGCGGCATCATCTCTGCAATTTTATCGGGACAACAAATCAATACCTATCGATTGCGTCGATAGGTCAAGGGAGGCTGACCATGCGCTTTTCGCTGGACCAGTTGCAGGTATTCGCCCTGGTGGTGGAGACGGGATCGTTCTCGGCCGCCGCGCGGCGCCTGGGCAAGACCCAGTCCACGGTCAGCGCGGCCGTGGCCAACCTGGAGATCGACCTGGGCGTGCCGCTGTTCGACCGCAGCAGCCGCAATCCTGCGCTGACCGAGGCCGGACGCAAGTTGCTGACGGAAGCGGAAGCGGTGCTGGAGCGCTGCCTCTCGCTACAGGCCCACGCTGCCAGCCTGGCCGATGCCAACCCGCCCGGGCTGTCGCTGGCGATCGAGATCCCGTACCACGCGGTGATGCCGGTGCTGGCCGAATTCGAGCGGGAGTTCCCGTATGTCGACCTGACCATCCGCAACCCGGTCTACGGCGATGTCAGCGAGCTGGTGCTGCAAGGCCAGGCCGAGCTCGGCATCGCCTTCGCCCAGCCGCACTACGCGCCGGAGCTGGCCTTCGTGCAGCTGGGCAAGCTGATCATGGTGCATGTGGTGCATCCGGGCCACGCGCTGGCCGGGCGCGAGCAGGTGTCGTTTGCAGACCTGCATGCCTATCGGCGCCTGGCCTTCAGCGCGCATGCGGACAAGCTGCCCACCAGCGAATACCTGCGCGCGGCGCGGGTGTGGCGCGCCGAAAGCTACCTGGCCTTGGTCGAGATGGTGAAAAGCGGGCTGGGCTGGGCCACGCTGCCGCGGCAACTGGTGCGCGAGGCGCTGGAGCGCGGCGAGCTGGTGGAACTGGACCTGGCGGCCTATCCGTACACGGACTGGCTGGTCAGCGTCGACCTGATCTGGGCGAAGTCGGGCCGGCCGCAGGGCCGGGCCGAGCAGTGGCTGCGGCAGCGCTTCCGGGAAAACATGGTGTTCGAGGTCGACCGGCGCGGGCAGCGGACCATCCGCTGAGGTCGTGACGATGGACTATGGTAGTCAGACGCAATCGCGTGCGATCCGATTCAGCCCGATTCAACCTGACCAGGAGTGAAACCCATGCCCTATATCGACGGATTCGTGCTGGCCGTTCCGCAGGCCAATCGCGACACCTATCGCCAGGTGGCGCAGAAGGCAGCCGCGGTGTTCAAGGAGCACGGCGCGCTGAAGGTGGTGGAGTGTTGGGGTGACGATGTGCCGGAAGGCAAGGTCACGTCCTTTACGATGGCGGTGCAGCGCAAGGACGATGAAGCGGTGGTGTTCTCGTGGATCCTGTGGCCGTCACGCGAGAAGCGCGACGCTGGCATGAAGGCGGCGATGGCGGACCCGCGCCTGAAGGAAGGGATGGATCCGATGCCGTTCGACGGGCAGCGGATGATCTATGGCGGCTTCGAGGTGATTGTCGACGCGTGAGCGCGCGGCGTTAGCGCGACGAGTGTGCGGGCCAGGCGCCGGCGTGGCAGCGCCGGCGCTCAGGCAAGCCAGTTCAGATCAGATGGAAGACCATGCCCAGGGCGATGGCGCCGCCCAGGGTTTCCACTGCTGCGAGGGCGAGAAGGTTCTTCAGTACGAAAGCGTCTTCTTTCTTCGTCACCATGGTCTGTCTCCCGGTCGTTGGACTTGTTCTGCAGCACCATCGGCTGTGGCGATCCGGCGTTTGCGGTGCCAGGCCGTCGATGTGAGTCCAGTAGACCGCATCCGCCCGCTGGCCGGAAGCTGGCGAAAACCCGCTCGGCGAAAACCCGGATACCTTCAGGAATGTGACAGGATCATGATTGACAGGCTTTGCAGGGCGTGGCCTGGGCATTCCGGCAACGGAGTGTGGCATCGACCCACATTTGGGGGATGCCTGCCGCAACCCGATGCGCCAAGATCAAGGCGTGGGTGGTCGAAGAGATTGCCCCGCTACCATTTGAGCCCCGCTGCCTCCCCGGCACGCGGGGCTTTTCTACATGGGGGGCGCGCGGCTCGGCGGGCCGGCAAGATGGCTTCGTTGCGGGACGGCACAACTAAACCGGAGACAGGAATGAAGGTGATCACCGCACGCGAAGCGGCGGCACTCATGCAGGATGGCTGGACCGTGGCCAGCGCGGGCTTTGTCGGCGCGGGCCATGCCGAGGCCGTGACCGAGGCGCTGGAGCAGCGCTTCCTGCAGAGCGGGCTGCCGCGCGACCTGACGCTGGTGTACTCGGCCGGACAGGGCGACCGCGGTGCGCGCGGCGTGAACCACTTCGGCAACGCCGGCATGACCGCCAGCATCGTCGGCGGCCACTGGCGCTCGGCCACGCGGCTGGCCACGCTGGCCATGGCCGAGCAGTGCGAGGGCTACAACCTGCCGCAGGGCGTGCTGACGCACCTGTACCGCGCCATCGCCGGCGGCAAGCCCGGCGTGATGACCAAGATCGGCCTGCACACCTTCGTCGACCCGCGCACCGCGCAGGATCCGCGCTACCACGGCGGCGCCGTCAATGCGCGCGCGCGCCAGGCCATTGCCGAGGGCAAGGCATGCTGGGTCGATGCAGTCGATTTCCGCGGCGACGAGTACCTGTTCTACCCGAGCTTCCGGATCGACTGCGCGCTGATCCGCTGCACCGCGGCCGATACCCGCGGCAACCTCAGCACGCATCGCGAAGCCTTCCACCATGAGCTGCTGGCGATGGCGCAGGCGGCCCACAACTCGGGCGGCATCGTGATCGCGCAGGTGGAAAGCCTGGTCGACCACCACGAGATCCTGCAGGCCATCCACGTGCCCGGCATTCTGGTCGACTATGTGGTGGTGTGCGACAACCCCGCCAACCACCAGATGACGTTTGCCGAGCACTTTAATCCGGCCTATGTGACGCCGTGGCAGGGCGAAGGCGCGCATGCCCATGAGGCCGAGCCCGCGCCCGCTGCCGGGCCGCTCGACGCGCGCACCATCGTGCAGCGCCGCGCGGTGATGGAGCTGGCGCGCCGCGCGCCGCGCGTGGTCAACCTGGGCGTCGGCATGCCGGCGGCGGTAGGCATGCTCGCGCACCAGGCCGGGCTGGACGGCTTCACGCTGACCGTCGAGGCCGGCCCCATCGGCGGCACGCCGGCGGATGGACTCAGCTTCGGTGCCTCGGCCTATCCGGAGGCGGTGGTGGATCAGCCCGCGCAATTCGATTTCTACGAGGGCGGCGGCATCGACCTGGCCATCCTCGGCCTGGCGGAGCTGGATGGCCACGGCAACGTCAACGTCAGCAAGTTCGGCGAAGGCGAGGGCGCGCTGATTGCCGGTGTCGGCGGCTTTATCAACATCACGCAGAGCGCGCGCGCGGTGGTGTTCATGGGCACGCTGACGGCGGGCGGGCTGGAAGTCTGTGCCGGCGACGGCCGCCTGCAGGTCGTGCGCGAAGGCCGCGTGAAGAAGATCGTGCCGGAAGTGTCGCACCTGAGCTTCAACGGGCCCTATGTGGCTTCGCTCGGCATCCCGGTGCTGTACATCACCGAGCGCGCGGTGTTCGAGATGCGCGCCGGCAATGATGGTGAAGCCCGCCTGACGCTGGTCGAGATCGCGCCCGGCGTGGACCTGCAGCGCGACGTGCTCGACCAGTGCGCAACGCCCGTGGCCGTGGCGCCGGACCTGCGCGAGATGGATGCGCGGCTGTTCCGGGCCGGGAGCCTGCGCCTGTAATCCTTGCTTGGCGGGCTGCGGGCGCCGGCCGGGCTCAGGCGGGCTGCTGGCCGTGCGGCTGCGGCTGGACGGCCTGCAGCGCCGGCAAGGGGCGTGCCGGCTGGCAGGCGGCCGCGGCCAGCCCAAGGAACTGGCTGGAGGTGCGCAGGAACTGCTGGCAGGTCTGGCGGAAAAGCTCGAAGTCCATGTAGGTCTCGGTGAGATTGGGCTGCGCGGTCCGGCCATGGCCACCGCGCCGCCGGCATCATGCGTGCCCGATATGACAGTTTCTTGAAATCCCGCCAGCCAGTGCCAGTCGGTGCCGGCCACTGTCGCGCCACGCGCACGCTCCCGCCATACTGCCCACTGTGCTGGCAGAGGTGCTAAAATGTAAGTCTTTGATTCTCTTGGCCAAATGCAGTAGGCAGCATGGCCGCGCCGGAACCCTCCCGGCGCCAGGCGAGAGTCAGGGCGAGATGAGTTCCAGACGCGTATCCGTTTGTGCCGGGTTCGTCTCCCGCCAACACCGATACCCATGACCACTACGAACGCACCAGAACCTACCACCGCCGCAGGGCAGACCGCCGTTCAGACATTCGAAAGCTTCGGTCTGGATGCGCGCATCCTGCGCGCGTTGTCCGACCAGGGCTACACCACCCCCACGCCGATCCAGGCGCAGGCCATCCCGGTCGTGCTGCTGGGCAAGGACGTGATGGGCGCCGCGCAGACCGGCACCGGCAAGACCGCGGGCTTTGCGCTGCCGATCATCCAGCGCCTGCTGCCGCTGGCCAATGCCAGCGCCTCGCCGGCACGCCATCCGGTGCGCGCGCTGATGCTGACCCCCACGCGCGAGCTGGCCGACCAGGTCTACGACAACGTCGCCCGCTACGCCCAGCACACCGACCTGCGCAGCACCGTGGTGTTCGGCGGCGTGGACATGAACCCGCAGACCGACGCCCTGCGCCGCGGCGTGGAAATCCTGGTGGCCACCCCCGGCCGGCTGCTGGACCACGTGCAGCAGAAGTCGGTCAACCTGTCGCAGGTGCAGATGCTGGTGCTGGACGAAGCCGACCGCATGCTCGACATGGGCTTCCTGCCGGACCTGCAGCGCATCATCAACCTGCTGCCGGCGCAACGCCAGACGCTGCTGTTCTCGGCCACGTTCTCGCCGGAAATCAAGCGGCTGGCCTCCAGCTACCTGAAGCACCCGGTCACCATCGAGGTGGCGCGCAGCAATTCGACCAACGAGAACGTGCGCCAGATGGTGTACCAGGTCGAAGACGGCCACAAGCAGGCGGCGGTCGTGCACCTGCTGAAGCAGCGTGCGGAGCAGGGGCTGTCGCGCCAGTGCATCGTCTTCGTCAACAGCAAGATCGGCTGCTCGCGCCTGGCGCGGCACCTGGAGCGCGAAGGCGTCAATGCCGCCGCCATCCACGGCGACAAGACCCAGACCGAGCGCATGCAGACGCTGGACGGCTTCAAGAGCGGCACCATCGACGCCCTGGTTGCCACCGACGTGGCCGCGCGCGGGCTGGATATTCCCTCCATGCCCTGCGTGATCAATTTCGACGTGCCGTACAGCGCCGAAGACTACGTGCACCGCATCGGCCGCACCGGCCGTGCCGGCGCCAGCGGCGATGCGCTGTCGATCTACGTGCCGGGCAATGACGAGCGCCTGCTGTCCGATATCGAGAAGCTGATCAAGCGCAGCATCCCGCGCGGCAAGCTGGAAGGCTTCGACCCGACCGGCGAGCGTGCGCGCCAGGCCGACACCGAGCGTCGCCGCGAGCGTGGCGACGTGCGCCGCGCGCGCGGCAACGGCGATGGCGAGGAGCGTCCTCGCCGCCACGACCACAGCGCCAACCGCCAGGTGTTCCGTGCCTCGGATGATCCGTTCTTCTCGCGTCCGTACGAGCCCAGCGCAGCCAGCATCGCGCAGGCGAATGCGGCCGACGAAGTGGCTGCCGCGCTGACCCGCGGGCGCCAGGCGCCCAAGCGGCCGGTGGCGGCATTGCTGGGCGGCGTGCCCCGCAAGTCCTGATCCTGCCGTAGCCAAAAATGGCCCGCCTGTGCGGGCCATTTGCTTTTTGGGCCCGCTAGCCCTGCGGGGGCTGCGGCAGCGTGGCCAGGCGCTGCTGCCAGCCATCGGTGGCACGCACAAGCCAGTCCTTCACATTGCCCGCGTCGTTCGACAGGCCCAGGTGGGTGCCGGCCTCGCGCAGCGCGTCCAGCGGTGCGCTGGTGTCGATCGCCTGCGCGCCGCTCTGCTTGCTGAGCTTCTCGCCGATCTCGTTGACCACCACCGGCACATGCAGGTAAGCCGGGGTGGGCAGGCCCAGCAGGTGCTGCAGATGGATCTGCCGCGGGGTGGAGTCGAGCAGGTCGGCGCCGCGCACGATATGCGTGATGCCCTGCAGGCCGTCGTCGACCACCACGGCGAGCTGGTAGGCCCACAGGCCGTCCGCGCGGCGCAGCACGAAGTCGCCCAGCTCGGTTTCCAGGTCCTGGCACTGGCGGCCCTGCCAGCGGTCATCGAAGCAGATGGTGGCGGCCGGGCCGTCCGGCACGCGCACGCGCCACGCGCGCGGCAGCTTGCCGTTCAGGCCGTGGCGGCAGGTGCCGGGATAGCCCAGAGTCTGGTGCCGCTCGCGCACGTGCACCAGCGAATCGGCGATCTCCTTGCGCGAGCAGCCGCAAGGGTAGAGCTGCCCGGCGGCGTCGAGGCGGCGCAGCGCATCGGCATAGAGCGGTTCACGCCGGCTCTGCCACACCGGTGCTTCGTCCGGCGTCATGCCCAGGTGCTCCAGCGTGCGCAGGATGTCTTCGTCGGCGCCGCGCACGCAGCGCGGCATGTCGATGTCCTCGATGCGCACCAGCCATTGCCCGCCATGCGCGCGCGCATCGAGCCAAGTGGCAAGCGCGGTGACCAGCGAGCCCATATGCAGCGGCCCGGTGGGCGAGGGCGCGAAGCGGCCGCGATAGCCGGCCGCGGCAACCGTGGGGACTGCCGTCACTGCCATGGAACTGCCCTCAGCCGGCGAAATCGGGTTGCTGCAGCAGCGCCTGCGCCAGGCGGGGATCTTCCAGCTTGCCGGCCCACCATTGCAGCGCCTTGCCGCGGTTGCTGGTGCGCCAGGCCACCTTGAAGTTGCCGGGCGCGCGCACCTCGACGGTCTCGCGCGCCTGCAGCACGCCGCTTTCGATATGGGGCTGCGCCATCGGTGCCGGCAGCCAGCCGCAGCCCAGCCCGCGGATCTGTGCTTCGAGCTTGTCGCGCATAGTGGGCACCACCAGCACGTCCTGGCCGGCCAGCACGCCTTGGGTGCGCGCCGGCAGGTTGCGCGAGGTGTCGCCCACCGCGACGATGCGGTGCCTGGCGATCTGGATGGTGGTGAGGGGGCCTTCCTCGGTGGCCAGCGGATGGTGCGCGGCCACCGCGAACACGAACGGCATCGAGCCCAGCGGCCGGATCTGGAAGCCCTGCGTGCTCGGCGCATCGTAGGCGCCGCCGATCACCAGGTCGACGCGGTTGTTGATCAGCGCGTCCCAGGCACCTCCCAGCACTTCCTTGGAAAAGCGCAGCCGGGTGGCGGTGTTTTCGGCATAGAAGTCGTGGATCACCGGCAACAGCGCACGGAAGTTGATCAGATCGTCGACCACGATGCTGAGGGTGGCCTCCCAGCCGGTGGCCAGGCGCTTGACGCGCCGAGCCAGGTCGTCGGCGGCATGCAGCAGATGGCGGCCCTCATCGAGCAGGGCGCGCCCGGCCGGCGTCAGTTCGGCGCGGTGGCGGCGCCGGTCGAACAGCAGCACGTCCAGGTCTTCTTCCAGCTTGCGCACCACATAGGTCAGCGCGGAGGGGACTTTGCCCATCTCGTGGGCGGCGGCGGCAAAGCTGCCCTTGCGTTCGATGGCGTCCAGGACTTCGAGGGATTCTAGTGAGAGGGCCATGTTCAGAAATTCTGAATGACTGCTTCTAAGCTGATCCCGGTAAATATACGCCTCAAGCCCTAAACTTCCTAGCATCAAAAGCGAAAACGTATGCCGAGACACGGTTATCCAGCCGATGCTTTCGGCGAAAAGGCTCAAGGAGGGCCATCAAAATGATTGAAATCAGAAAGTCTGCAGAGCGTGGCTACGCCGATCACGGCTGGCTGAAGTCCTATCATTCGTTCTCGTTCGCCGACTACTATGACCCGCAGCATGTGCAGTTCGGGCCGCTGCGCGTGATCAACGAGGACCGCGTCGCGCCAGGCATGGGCTTTGGCACCCATGGTCACCGCGACATGGAAATCATCAGCTATGTGCTGGAAGGCGAACTGGCCCACAAGGACAGTATGGGCAACGGCAGCGTGATCCGCCCGGGTGATGTGCAGCGCATGAGCGCCGGCACTGGCGTGCGCCATTCGGAGTACAACCATGCCGCGAACGACATCACCCACTTCCTGCAGATCTGGATCGTGCCGGCCCAGAACGGCATCGACCCCGGCTATGAGGAAAAGCACTTCGGCGCGGCCGACAAGCGCGGCAAACTGCGCCTCGTGGCCAGTGCCGACGGCGCCGAGGGCTCGGTGGTGGTGCACCAGGACGTGCGCCTGTATGCCGGGCTGTTCGATGGCGACGAGGCCGCCACGCTGGCAATCGCGCCGGGCCGCCGTGCCTACGTCCACGTGGCGCGCGGCCGGGTGACGGTCAACGGCAAGGCGCTCGAGGCCGGCGACGCGGCCAGGCTGGAGGACGTGGCGGACGTCGCGCTGTCAGGCGGCGATAACGCTGAGGTGCTAGTGTTCGACTTGCCCTGAGCATCGTTCCTTGCCGCACGCGAGAGCCCGCCTGATGGCGGGCTTTTGCTTTTTGCGCGTCGCGCCGGGCCCCGGCAGGTAGCGCTGTGCTATCTTCTCGCTATGTATTGCGCCTGCGCCGGCACATCGCCGGCAAGCCCGAACGGGCCGGGCGTGCCCTTGGAACACCCCGTACCAAGATGACCTTTGTTTCCATTCTCCTGGCGCTGATCGCTGAACAGTTCCGCGCCCTGGGCCGCAACAACCCGATCCACGAGATCGTGCGCGCCCTCGGCGACCGCGCGGAACACGCCTTCGACACCGGCCGCCCGCGCGACGCCGCGCTGGCCTGGCTGACCGTGGTCCTGCCCCTGACCCTGGCGGTGATGGTGGTGCACTACCTGCTGGCCTCGATCAGCGTGGCGCTGACGCTCGCCTGGAACGTGCTGGTGCTGTACATGACGCTGGGCTTTCGCCAGTTCAGCCACTACTTCACCGATATCCACGAAGCGCTGAACCGCGACGATGTCCATGCCGCGCGCGCGCTGCTGCACGAATGGACCGGCCTGGACACGGTCGAGATGCCGGTCTCCGAGATCGTGCGGCACACGCTCGAAGCGGCGATCGTCGCCGTGCACCGGCATGTGTTTGGCGTGTTCTTCTGGTTCCTGGTGCCGATCGGTCCTGGCGGCGTGGTGCTGTACCGCACCGCCGAATACCTCGGCCGCCACTGGAGCCTGCCCTCGACCGAGCGCAGCCCGGCGCTGGGCCGCTTCGCGGCGCGCGCCTTCTATGTGCTGGACTGGATTCCGTCGCGGCTGACGTCGATCGGCTTTGCTATCGTCGGCAACTTCGAGGACGCGGTCTACGCCTGGCGCAACCACGCGCGCAAGTGGAACGATGCCGTCAACGGCATCCTGCTTGCCAGCGGGGGCGGGGCGCTGGGCGTGCGCCTGGGCACGCCGCTGGCCGAGGACGATTCCACCGTGGTGCTGCGCGCCAGCCTGGCCGGCCCGGCCGTGGACTACGCGCCCGGCATGGATGCGGCGGATGACGGCAGCGGCGGCCCGGAACCGGCGCCGCCCGAGTTCGGCGCCGAGCCCGGCGTGCGCACGCTGCAGTCGGCCGTGGGTCTGGTGTGGCGCGCGGTGGTGCTGTGGATGCTGTTGCTTGCCATGCTGTCGCTGGCGCTTTGGGTGGGTTGAGTAGTGTTTTGTTAGGGTTGGTTCGGCTTCTTGGGTCGATTCCAATGTTGTCGTAGGTCGACGGCCCGGTTCCGCCCTGCTGGGCGGGTTACTTTTGTCGCTTGGACAAAAGTGACTCGCCCCTTTAGGGGCGAAACCAGGGCGGTCGATCAGCGACCACATTGGAATCAGCCCAAATGCCCGGCCAGGGAAAAGGAAGCTCGCCAAGAGCCACAGCCCAACCACATTCGCGGACCAACCAGTACCCTAGTCCCGCGCCGCCCCACAGCGCCAGCAAGCGCCGAATTGTGCCTCATGCCATTCCAGGCAATGGCGGCATTGCCAGCTGGGCCCCGGCACCGGATTGGCAGCCGCATTGAGCACCGCCCACGCCTGCGCTTCCATCTCATCATCCACCAGCCACACCTGTGGCGCACTCTCCCGGAACGGGATCTCGCCGGTCGCGCCGGCAAGCCAGGTATTGCGCAATTCCGCGCGGATGCCGGCCGCCCGCAGGACGTTCCGGCAATGGGCCGCATGGACGAGGGAAGTGGCGGACAGCAGCAGTTTCATGGCAGCGCACCGGGAACCCAGGTGCACTTACCTTACCACGCCTTCACCAAGGTTTCTGCTGGTTGGATTCGTGCAGCAGCTGCGTGTAGAGCTGGTGGCGGCGCTCGGAAATGGCGCCGGATGCCACCGCGGCCAGCACGCCGCAGCCGGGTTCGTTGACGTGGTGGCAGTTGTAGAAGCGGCACTCGGTCAGCAGCGGCCGGAACTCAGGGAAGGCGCGTTCCAGCATGCCTTCGCTGAGGTGGTACAGGCCGAACTCCTGGAAGCCCGGTGAGTCGATCAGCGCCCCCAGGCGGCCGTCCACCGTGCCCCAGTCAGCCGGCAGGTGATAGAGCCGGGTGAAGGTGGTGGTGTGCTTCCCTGAATCGAGCTTGGCCGAGATCTCGCGGGTCTGCGCATCGACGCCCGGAATCAGCAGGTTCAGCAATGACGACTTGCCCATGCCCGACTGTCCGATCAGGATGCTGGCCAGTCCCGCCAGGCGCGGCTTGAGCGTGGCCAGCGCTTGCGCCGGGTCGGCGCGCACCGACAGCTCCAGCGTGTCGTAGCCCAGATCGCGGTACAGTGCCAGGCGGCCGCGCGCTTCCTCCAGCCGGTCGGGCAGGTCGGTCTTGTTGAGCACGATCAGCGGCCGGATCTCCAGCGCCTCGGCCGACACCAGCGCGCGCCCCAGCAGGTCTTCGGAGAAGCCCGGCTCGGTGGCCAGTACGATGATGACCTGGTCGATATTGGCGGCCAACAGCTTGGACTTGAACTGGTCGGAGCGGTGCAGCAGGTTCTTGCGTGCCGAGGCCCTGGTGATCACGCACTGGTCGGCGGCGGCGCGCTCCACGCTGACATGGTCGCCCACCGCGCAGTCGCTCTTCTTGCCGCGCGGGAAGGCATGCATGCGCGTGCCGTCGTCCAGCTCGACCACATAGTGGCGGCCGTGGGCGGCGATGATCAGCGCGGATTCGGTCGTCGTGCCGGCATTGGTGCCGCCGCCGGCGTTGCGGTGACGCGCGGCGCGGCTCATGCGTGCGCCAGCAGTCGGTCGATCCGCTGCGCGGCGGGCGGATGCGAGTAGTAGAAGGCGCTGTAGAGCGGGTCGGGCGTCAGCGTCGAGGCGTTGTCCTTGTACAGCTTCACCAGCGCCGACGCCAGGTGTCCGGCGTCGGTCTGGTCCGCGGCAAAGGCGTCGGCCTCGAACTCATGGCGGCGCGACGATTGGCTCGACAGCGGCCCCAGCAAGAAGGTGAAGACCGGCAGCGTCAGGAAGAACAGCACCAGCGCCAGCGCGCTGTTGGACACGCCGAGGTTGGGCACCACGCCCAGCCCGGTGTAGAACCAGCTGCGCGTGGCCAGCCAGCCCAGCAGCGCCAGGAGCACCAGGCTCAGCGCAAAGGTGACGACGATGCGCTTGGCCACGTGGCGGCGCTTGAAGTGGCCCAGCTCATGCGCCAGCACCGCCTCGATCTCGTCGCCCGACAGGCGTGACAGCAGCGTGTCGAAGAAGACAATGCGCTTGGCGGCGCCAAAGCCGGTGAAGTACGCATTGCCGTGGGCGCTGCGCTTGCTGCCGTCCATCACGAACAGGCCCTTGCTGGCAAAGCCGCAGCGCTGCATCAGCGCCTCGATGCGCTGGCGCAGCGACTCATCGGTCAGCGGCTCGAACTTGTTGAACAGCGGCGCGATAAAGGTCGGGAACACCACCAGCAGGAACAGGTTGAACGCCATCCACACCAGCCAGGTCCAGACCCACCACAGCGAGCCGGCGCGCTCCATCAGCCACAGCACCGCCAGCAGCAGCGGCAGGCCCAGTGCGCACGCGACCACCAGCATCTTGGCCATGTCGGCCAGCCACAGGCCGAAGGTCATCTTGTTGAAGCCGAAGCGCTCCTCGATGCCGAACTGGCCGTACAGCGAGAAGGGCAGGTCGACCAGCCCGCCGATCAGCGCCACGCTGGCCACCAGCGCCACGCCGTAGGCATAGCCCGGGCCGAAAGTGTCCAGCCAGAACTGATTGAGCCACTGCAGCCCGCCCAGCATGGTGAAGCCGATCAGCACCGCGGCGCCGGCCAGCACTTCCAGCATCGACAGCCGGGTGCGGGCGATGGTGTAGTCGGCGGCCTTCTGGTGCGAGGCCAGGGTGATGGTGTCGGCAAACCGCGCCGGCACCGCATTGCGGTGCCGCGCCACATGCCCGACCTGGCGGGCGGCCAGCCAGAGCTTGGTCAGCACCATCAGCACCAGGGCGGCGAGAAAGACAATCGTGAACATCGGCAAGAGCCTTGTGGGTGCGGGCGCCCGGCATTGTGCGCGGCGGGCGTCCGTTGGGACCGCCGGATCCCGGGGTGGGGCAGGCGGCGGTCCGGGATATCCGGAAAACGGCCCGGCGCTGGTGCGCAAACGGCCATCCCGGACGGATATGCGAGAATTATAAATTGTTCGCGCCCGGCCCAGCCGCGGCCGCTTCCCTGAAATCCCTATCTTCCGCAGTCCCGATGACAAGCCAAGCCGCCGTCAAATCCGTCAAGAGTGAAAATAACCTGATCTGGCTGGACATGGAAATGACCGGCCTGCAGCCGGATACCGACCGCATCATCGAAATAGCGATCGTCATTACCGACTCCGAACTCAATATCCTGGCCGAAGGCCCCGTGCTGGTGATCCACCAGAGCGATGCCGTGCTAAACGGCATGGACAACTGGAACAAGGGCACCCACGGCCGCTCGGGCCTGATCGACAAGGTCAAGGCATCGACCCTGACCGAAGAGCAGGCCGAGGCCGAGCTGCTGGCCTTCCTCAAGCGCTGGGTGCCGGCCGGCAAGTCGCCGATGTGCGGCAACTCGATCTGCCAGGACCGCCGCTTCATGGCGCGCTACATGCCCAAGCTGGAGTCGTTCTTCCATTACCGCAACCTGGACGTGTCGACGCTGAAGGAACTGTGCAAGCGCTGGGAGCCGGCCATCCACAAGGGCTTTATCAAGCGCCAGCTGCACACGGCGCTGGCCGATATCCTGGAATCGGTCGAAGAGCTGCGCTACTACCGCACGCACTTTATCCGTCACACCGTGCCGGGCGCGGCACCCGCTGCCGATGCACCGGCCGCCGACACCCCGGCGCAATAACCGGGGCCGGCCGCTCCCCTGACGACAACCCACCATAACCGACGGGCCGTCCGCACCGGGCGGCCGCGTTGCCGCCGCCGGACGCCGCGCGCTGCCCGGGGCGCGCCCCGCCCGCCTGCCCATGCTTGAGCGCATTTTCAGCATCATCACCCCGGTCATCCTGATCATCCTGGTCGGGTGGCTGTACGGGCGCAAGGCCCACCCGGACATGGCGGGCATCAACCGCGCCACGCTGGAGGTGATCGCGCCGCTGCTGGTGGTGTCGGCCTTCGTCAGCAAGGATTTCGTGCTGGCCGACCAGCTGGTGCTGCTGGGCTGCGCGGTGGCGGTGGTGCTGGGCTCCGGCCTGCTGGCCTGGGGTATGGCGCGGCTGCTGAAGGTCGATCCGCGCACCTTCGTGCCGCCGATGATGTTCAACAACTGCGGCAATATGGGCCTGCCGCTGTCGGTGTTCGCCTTCGGCCCGGCCGGCCTGGCGCCGGCGGTGGCGCTGTTCGCGGCGTCGAACCTGATGCACTTCACCCTTGGCATGAAGATCGTCAACCGGCATGCGTCGCTGGCGCAGATCGCGCGCAACCCCATGGTGCTGGCCACCGTGGCGGGGGTGGGGCTGGCGCTGGCGCGGCCGTGGTTCACGCTGCCCGACCCGGTCTACCAGTCGGTCAAGCTGTTGGGCGATGCCACCGTGCCGCTGATGCTGTTCGCGCTGGGCGTGCGCATGAAGGACGTGAGCCTGCGCAACTGGGGCATGGGCCTGGTGGGCGCCGCAGCCTGTCCGCTGACGGGCATTGCGGTGGCGCTGCTGCTGGCGCAGTGGGTGCCACTGACCGAACTGCAGCGTGGCCTGCTCTTTGTGTTTGCCGCGCTGCCGCCAGCGGTGCTGAACTTCCTGGTGGCGGACCACTTCCGGCAGGAGCCGGACCAGGTGGCGTCGATCGTGCTGCTGGGCAATATCGCCGCGGTGGTGTTCGTGCCGGTGGGGCTGTACCTGGGCTTGCGCTGAGGCGGGGGGGAGGGCGCCCGCGCGGCGTTCGCCGGCGGGCGGGTTGCTTATGCCGCGGGCTTGGCGCGCACGGCGTTTTTCGGGCGCCAGGCCTTGACCATGGCCTCGTCGGTTTCCATGTAGGGGCCGCCGATCAGGTCGATGCAATACGGCACCGCAGCAAAGATCCCTTGCACCACGGACTTGCCGTCAGCGTCGCGCAGGCCTTCCAGGGTCTCGCGGATCGCGCGCGGCTGGCCGGGCAGGTTGATGATCAGCGCGGCGCGGCTGGCGGTCTCGCGGATCACCGCCACCTGGCGCGACAGGATCGCGGTCGGCACGAAATGCAGGCTGACCTGGCGCATCTGCTCGCCAAAGCCGGGCATTTCCTTGGTGCCCACGGCCAGCGTGGCCTCGGGCGTCACGTCGCGGCGCGCCGGGCCGGTGCCGCCGGTGGTCAATACCAGGTCGCAGCCGGCCACGTCGACCAGGTCGATCAGCGTGCGCGAGATCTGCGCCTGTTCGTCCGGGATCAGGCGCTCCACCGCCTGCCAGGGCGAGGTCAGCGTGCGCCCGAACCACTCGCGCAGCGCCGGGATGCCTTCGTCCTGGTAGGTGCCGGCCGAGGCGCGGTCCGAGATCGACACGAAGCCGACAACGAGTTCGTCGGGATGGTTACGGACAACCGGCTGGGTGGTCTGGGTCATGCCTCGGGCTCCGGGGTAGGGGGGTGGCCCTCCGTGGCAGCGCCCTTGCCATCCTTCACGTCGAGCGCTGTCTTGATCGCCTGGAACAGCTCGCGGAAATAGCGCGGCGGCTTGCTTTGCTCTTTCTCCTTGCGCGCGTTGCGGATGGTGTTGCGCAGCGCCTGCACGTCGATGCCGGGATGCTCGGCCAGGAAGCGCGTCAGCGCCGCGTCGTCGGCCAGCAGCAGTTCGCGCCAGCGCTCGATCAGGTGCATGCGGGCGGTCTCGGCCTTGCTGGTGCCTTTGAAGCCCTCCAGCGCTTGCCGGATCACCTCGACCTCTTCGTCCTCGAGGCCGCGCATGATCTTGCCCACGAACTGCATCTGGCGGCGCTTGCCTTCATGGCTGTTGATGCGGCGCGCCTGGTGGATGGCGTCGGCCAGCGCTTCGGGCATGGGCACGCGCGCCAGGCGGTCCTTGGCCAGCGCCTCGAGTTCGGCGCCAAGATCCTGCAGGGCGGTCATGTCGCGCTTGCGCTGCGACTTGCTTTTCGGTTCGTCGTCTTCCGGTTCGGGCGCAAAGCCTCCGGGAAAGCGCGAGCCTTGTGGGTTACGGGAATTTCGCGTCATGCCCGGCATTTTATCTTGCTATGATTGCCGCTTGGACTTTTGATGACACCCGCCCAGCATGGACCACATGGACCAGATCGCCGAACAGACCGCGCATTTCACCTACACCCAGGCCCAGCTCAGCGAGATGGCCGCCGATGTGCTGCGCGTGGCACGCGAACTGGGCGCGACCGACGCCGCCACCGAGATCTCCGAGGGCAGCGGCCTGTCGGTGTCGGTGCGCAAGGGGCAGGTCGAGACCATCGAGCAGAACCGCGACAAGGTGGTCGGGGTCACGGTGATGATCGGCAAGCGCCGCGGCAATGCCAGCACCTCGGACTTCTCGCCGGCCGCGCTGCGCGCCACGGCCGAGGCGGCCTACAACATCGCCCGTTTCACGGCCGAGGATGACTGCGCCGGCCTGGCCGAGGAAGAGCTGCTGGAACGCGCGCCGCAGGACCTGAGCCTGTTCCATCCGTGGGCGCTCGACGCCGAGCGCGCCATCGACATCGCCACCCGCGCCGAGGCCGCGGCCTTCGCGGTGTCGCCGCGCATCCGCAACAGCGACGGCGCCAGCGTGTCGGCGCAGCATTCGCAGTTCGTGCTGGCGACCACGCGCGGCTTCTCGGGCGGTTACCCGTATTCGCGCCATTTCATCTCGTGCGCGCCGATCGCCGGCAGCGGCAGCGGCATGCAGCGCGATGACTGGTATTCGTCCAAACGCTCGCCGCTGGCACTGGCCGCGCCCGAGGACATCGGCCGCTACGCCGCCGAGCGCGCGCTGGCGCGGCTGCAGGCGCGCCAGCTGTCCACGCGCCGCTGCCCGGTGCTGTTCGAGGCGCCGCTGGCCGCGGGGCTGCTGGGCGCCTTCGTGCAGGCGGTGTCAGGCGGCGCGCTGTACCGCAAGTCCACCTTCCTGTGCGATTCCCTGGGCCAGGCCGTGTTCGCCCCGCACATCCAGATCCATGAACAGCCGCATACCCCCGGCGCCATGGGTAGCGCCCCGTTCGACGAGGAAGGCGTGCGCACCCGCGCCCGCGACGTGGTGCGCGACGGCGTGGTGCAGGGCTATTTCCTGTCGACCTATTCCGCACGCAAGCTCGGCATGCAGACCACCGGCAACGCCGGCGGCTCGCACAACCTGACGCTGTCGAGCAGCCTGACCCAGCCCGGCGACGACTTCCCGGCCATGCTGCGCAAGCTCGGCACCGGCCTGCTGGTGACCGAGCTGATGGGGCAGGGCGTCAACTACGTGACCGGCGACTATTCGCGCGGCGCGTCGGGCTACTGGGTCGAGAATGGCGTGATCCAGTACCCCGTGGAGGAAATCACCATCGCCGGCAATATGGCCGAGATGTTCCAGCAGATCGTCGCTATCGGCGCGGATGCGCTGGTGCGCGGCACCAAGGAAACCGGGTCGATCCTGCTTGAGCAGATGACGATTGCTGGGAATTGAGGGTGGTGGGGTTGTTGCTAGTGGGGTTGGTTGTGGGGCTTGGCGGGCGTGGGCTGGTTCGCCGGCGTGGCCGGCGGGGCTTCCTGCTCGTTAGCTTGGGGATGTAGGTCGGGTTCCCTGTTGTCGTAGGTTTAAGCGCCTGGTTCCGCCCTGCTGGGCGGGTCACTTTTTGTCCGAGCGACAAAAAGTAACCAAAAAGCGCGTCGCCTCTGGCGGCTGGCCACCAATTTGGCGGTGGGGGTGGTTCGGGCGGTGGTGATTTCCGTTCGATGGGGTTGGTGGTTCGGGCCTGCTACGCACCCTGTCTGTGCCCACATCGACGGACTATTGGACGAACCCGACTTTAGTCTGTTGGCAGCCTGCTAAGTGCCGCGTCGGTGGGACGCCTTCGGCTGCGCTTCGCGCCGGCCCTAACGTGGCAGAGCTGCCGCCTACTTCCTGGCCCCGCTTTTGGCCCGGCATCACGACAGCCCCGTGCGAGCGCAGCGACGCACTCCGTGCCCGGGCACCCGACCTACGATACTGAGTGCGCGCAGCGCAGCCGCAGGCGTCCCACCGATAACGTGTTTAGCAGGCTGCCAATAGCCTAAAGTCGGGTTCGTCCAATAGTCCGTCGACGCAGGCACCGGACAGGGAGCGTAGCTGGGTCGAACGGCCAACCACGCAAAACGGCAAGCACCACCGCCCGAACCACCCCCACCACCAAATTGGTGGCCAGCCGCCAGAGGCGACGCGTTTTTTGGTTACTTTTTGTCGCTCGGACAAAAAGTGACCCGCCCAGCAGGGCGGAACCAGGCGGTCAAACCTACGACAACAGGGAACCCGACCTACATACCCAAGCAAGCTAACGAGCAAGAAGCCCCGCCGGCCACGCCGGCGAAACAGCCCACGCCCGCCAAGCACGCCACCCAACCACATGGCCAACAAGCCCCCATCCCCAAAAAACCCTTACGATTCCTCAGACGGCGGCCGCTCATACGTGACGAAGGCATAGTCAAACCCGTTCGCTTCCGAATGATGCGTCTCGCGCGCGGTTTCCAGCCACTGCGCGCGGTCGATCGCCGGGAAGAAGGCATCGCCTTCCACATCCGCGTCGATCTCTGTCACCACCAGCCGGTCCGCGCACGGCATGGCCTCGGCATAGAGCTGCGCGCCGCCGATCAGGAAGATCTGGTCGACGCCCACGCACAGCAGTTGCGCGTCTTCCAGCGAGGCCGCCACCTCGGCGCCCTCGATACGCAGGTCCGGGTTGCGGCTGACCACGATATTGCGGCGCCCCGGCAGCGGGCGGCCAATCGATTCCCAGGTCTTGCGGCCCATGATCACGGGCGCGCCCATGGTGGTGCGCTTGAAGTGCGCAAGGTCTTCCGGCAGGCGCCACGGCAGCGTGTTGTCGCGGCCGATGGTGCCGTTGCGGGCACGGGCAACAACCAGTGTCAGCAGTGTCATACGGCCACCGGTGCCTTGATGGCGGCGTGCGACTGGTAGCCGGCCAGTTCGAAGTCTTCGTAGCGGTAGTCGAAGATGCTGTCGGGCTTGCGCAGGATCTTCAGCTGCGGCAGCGCCAGCGGCTCGCGCGCGAGCTGAGTCTGCACCTGCTCGAAATGGTTGTTGTACAGATGGCAGTCGCCGCCGGTCCAGACGAAGTCGCCCACTTCCAGCCCGGTCTGCTGCGCCATCATGTGGGTCAGCAGCGCATAGCTGGCGATATTGAACGGCACGCCCAGGAAGATATCGGCGCTGCGCTGGTAGAGCTGGCACGACAGCCGGCCGTCGGCCACGTAGAACTGGAAGAACGCGTGGCAGGGGGGCAGCTTCATGCGCGGGATGTCGGCCACGTTCCAGGCCGACACGATCAGGCGGCGCGAATCCGGATTGGCGCGGATCTGCGCCACCAAGTCGGTGATCTGGTCGATATGGCGGCCGTCCGGCGCGGGCCACGAGCGCCACTGCGAGCCGTAGACCGGGCCCAGTTCGCCGTTCTCGTCGGCCCACTCGTCCCAGATGGTGACGCCGTGCTCCTGCAGCCAGCGCACATTGGTCGAGCCCTGCAGGAACCACAGCAGCTCATAGATGATCGACTTCAGGTGCAGCTTCTTGGTGGTGACCACCGGGAAGCCTTCGCGCAGGTCGAAACGCATCTGGTAGCCGAACACCGAGCGCGTGCCGGTGCCGGTGCGGTCGGCCTTGTCGGTGCCATGCTCGTACACATGGCGCATGAAGTCGAGATACTGTTTCATCGGCGCGGGGCGGGATGGGAGAAGTGACGCGGGTGCTGGACCCGCAAAGCTGGCATTTTAAAGCAAGAAGGGCGACCCCTCCGGGTCGCCCTTCTCCGGCCGGCCGGGGCGGCTGCCCCGGCCATGCCTGGCACGGCTTGCAGCCTTAGTGGCTGGCGGCCGGCTGCTGCACGCGGCGCTTCTGCACGAGGTAGCCGGCGCTCAGCACGCCGCCGACGATCAGCACGTACAGGCCCCAGTTGATTACCGGGTTGGCTTCGAAGAACGCCTTGACCATCGGCTCGTGCACGATCATCTTGACTGCCGTGAACGCCAGCACGCCCGCGCCCAGATAGATGATGACCGGGAAGCGGCCCATCAGCTTGAGCACCAGGCTCGAGCCCCACACCACGATGGGGATGCTGATCAGGAGCCCCAGCACCACCAGCAGGAAGCTGCCGTGGGCGGCGCCGGCCACGGCCAGCACGTTGTCCACGCCCATCACCGCGTCGGCGATGATGATGGTCTTCATCGCGCCCCACAGGGTCGAGGCGCCCGAGCCGTGCCCCTCGCCGTCGCCTTCGTCGGACAGCAGCTTGTAGGCAATCCACACCAGCGCCAGGCCGCCGACCAGCATCAGCCCCGGGATCTTCAGCAGCCAGACCACGCCGATCGTCATGGCCGAGCGGACCAGCACGGCACCGACAGTCCCCCAGATAATGGCCTTCTTTTGCAGATGTGGAGGCAGGTTGCGCGCCGCCAGGGCGATCACGATGGCATTGTCGCCGGCCAGCACCAGGTCAATGACGACGATGGACAGCAGTGCCGTCAGGAACTGCATCGTGAACAGATCGGTAAACCACTCCATGAACTCTCCTCAGGGTACGAATCGGCGCAAGCGCGCGTTGGGTTCGCCTGGATTCACGGAGCATGGGAGGGTGGGGGCCGCCTTTGCAAACCATGAGAACCAGGTTGCAAAGGTCTTGCTCGACCACAGGCGCGGTATGCGCACCGACGGTCAGCACAACCGGGGACACGGGTCCCGGAATGACGATTGTGCTAAGGGCATGGCCCCGGAGCTACTCCCCTTTGAGGGACGCGACCCGTTCAGGGCCACGCTGGGGCAGATTATAGACGAACTGCAAGGGACATGCCTCATCAGGAAAGATACTGACTCAAGAAAATATAAGTGACGAACTCGGCTTGTGTGCGTCGCCCATGCCGTCCGTATGCCGTCCATATGGCCATTGGACGCTGCGCGATCCGCCGGATCGGCCTATCCTTGAAATTCGGCTCCGCCCGATGCGTCCCGGACGGCACAGGAATGCGTTGCGGAGACCGGCGCGCACGACATGCAAGCGCGGCCTTGGGGAATACGCAGTGACGCAGTGACCATTTGCGACCACACAAGGAAACAACATGCCGGCTGTCCCGAATCCGCCGAACACGCCTCCACAGAACAAAGCCCCGCAGACACCTCTCCCGCCTCTTAACCACCATAACGGTCATGCCGCCGCGCCGCCGGCGCTGGTCGCGCTGGCCAACGGCCGCCCGCACCGGCCGCCGCAGCCGGAATTCGTGCAGCAATACCGCGAAGACAGCGGCGCGCTGCGCGAGCAGGTGCTGGCCGGGCTGCGCGCCGGGCAGGCTGCCATCAGTCCCAAGTTCTTCTACGACGTGCTGGGCTCACGCCTGTTCGAGGCCATCACCGACCTGCCCGAGTACTACCCCACCCGCACCGAGGCCGCGATCTTTGCCAGCGCGGGGCCCGCCATTGCGGCGCGTGCGGGCAGTGGCTGCGTGCTGGTGGACCTGGGCGCGGGCAACTGCGAGAAGGCCGCGGGGCTGTTCGGCAGCCTGCGTCCGGCGCAGTACGTGGCGCTGGATATCTCGGTCGAGTTCCTGCGCGCGACGCTGTCGGCGCTGCAGCAGCAGCATCCCGAGATCCCGATGCTGGGCCTGGGCGCCGACCTGTGCGCGCCGTTCGACCTGCCTTTCAACGTCAGGCGTGGCAGGCGCCTGTTCTTCTATCCGGGCTCGAGCATCGGCAATTTCGCCCCGATCGAGGCGCTGGCGCTGCTGCAGCGCATGCGCGGCGCGGCCGGGCGCGGAGACGGCGTGCTGATCGGCGTGGACCTGCACAAGGACGAGGCCACGCTGGTATCGGCCTATGACGACGCGCTGGGCGTGACCGCCGCGTTCAACCGCAACGTGCTGCGCAACGTGAACCGCATCGTCGGCACGGACTTCGCGCTGGGCGACTGGCACCATGTGGCGAGCTTCGACCGCGAGGCCTCGCGCATCCAGATGCACCTGCAGGCCTGCCGCGAGGTGCGCGTGCAGTGGGAGGGCGGGGCGCGCGAGTTTGCCGCCGGCGACCGGATCCATACCGAGGATTCGTACAAATACCGCCCGGAGGACTTCGCGCTGCTGCTGGAAGCCGCCGGCTTTGACGATCCGGTGTACTGGACCGATCCGCGCGGATGGTTCGCCGTATTCCACGCGCGCGGCTGATGCTGTGCCGGGGCGCGCCCGGCAGGGTTGGCAGGTAGTGTCATAATGGCCGATAGCCACGGCGGGCCTGGCGCGCCGTGGCTATCGGCCTGCTTCGATCATTGCCTGTCCACTGTTCACTCCCTGCGCAATCCATCCCGATGAGCGGCTTTCCCATGCTTCCCGATCTCTATTTCACCGGCGGCAAGGCGACGTGGTCAGATCCGCGGCGGTTGCCGCGCGAAGGGCTGGCGCAGGCGCTGGTCGACGCGCGCAACCGCACGCTGGCGTGGCTGGCGCCTTTCGGGCAGACGCGCCGCGCGTGGGACGTGCCGCGCCAGTACGATGCCGATCCGCCGCTGTGGACGCTCGGGCATGTGGCCTGGCATGCGGAGTGGTGGTGCCTGCGCGGCGTGCGCCAGGTCGATCGCGGCGGCGTGCCGGTGCCGGTGGCCTCCGAGCCCTCGCTGCTGGACGGCGCCGACGAATGGTTCGACCCGGACCGTATCGGCCCGGATGAGCGCTGGGATGTCACGCTGCCGGACGTGGCGGTGGTCAAGCGCTATGCCGCCGGCGTGCTCGACGGCGTGCTGCGCCGGATCGCACTGCTGCCCGACGACAGCGACCTCACCCTGTACCCGTACCGCCGCGCGCTGCTGCACGAGGATGCGCAGGGCGAAGGCGTGGCCGCGCTGTTGCAGGCGCTGAGCATGGCGCCGACAGAGGCCATCGGGGCCGGCCCGGTGCAGCCGGCAGGGCATGGTGGCACGCTGCATTTCCCGGGCGGACGTTTCACGCTCGGCTGGAGCGATCCCGACGGCTTTGCCTGGCCGGATGAGTTGCCGCCCCAGCCCACCTACGTTCCCGCTTTTGAAATGGATATGGCGCCGGTCAGTAACGCGCAGTTCCTGGAGTTCGTCGAAGACGGCGGCTACGAGCACCCGGCGTGGTGGTCGTCGGCGGGGCGCCAGTGGCTGATGACGCAGGAACGGTCGGCGCCGCGCTACTGGTCGCGGCATCCGGAATCGCGCGCCTGGATGGTGGAGCGCTTCGGCACTCTGCGCACGCTCAATCCGGAGGAGGCAGTGCGCCACGTCACGCTGTACGAGGCGCAGGCGTGGTGCGTGTGGGCAGGGCGGCGCCTGCCGGCGGAATCGGAATGGGAACTCGCCGCGACGCAGAACCGTGGCCTGCAGTGGGGCGCGCTGCGCGAGTGGACTGCCACGCCCTACGAGCCCTATGCGGGATTTGCTGCCACGCCATCCGACGGCGAGATGGTCGGCCGCTTCGGCACGCACCAGTCGGTGCGCGGCGTTTCGTTCGCCAGCCCGGTGCGGCTGCGGCATGTGCGGGCACGCTGGGCGCTGCTGCCGGAGGACGACCTGTCCTTTATCGGTTTTCGCACCTGCGCGCTGTAGCGGGCTGTACGCAACGCGCAACCACGCGCAGCAACGGAAAAGGGCACCCGAGGGTGCCCTTTCTTCTGCCTGGCAGGTGCGCTTAGCGCACCATCCGATCAACGCTCGTAGCGCGAGCGGCTGTTGCGGTTGCCGTTGCCGCCGCCATTGCCGCCGAAGCCGCCGCCAAAGCCGCGGTTGCCGTCACGGTTGCCATCGCGGTTGCCGAAGCTGCGGCCTTCGCCGTTGCCACGGTAGCCGCCGCCGGTGCCACGGTTGGCATCGCCGGTGCCGCGGTTGCTGTCGCCGAAGCTGCGCGCGGCGCCGTCGCGGTTGCCGAAGCCGCCGCGGTTGTCGTCGCCGAACGTGCGGCCGCCTTCGCGGTTGCCGAAACCACGTGCGCCGTCGTTGGCGCCACGGTAGCCGGTGCCCTGGCCGCCCTGGCCACGGTAGCCGCCTTCACGGTTGCCGAACCCGCCTTCACGGTTGCCGAAGCCGCCGCGGTTGTCGTCACCAAACGGGCGCGCGCCTTCCGGGCGGGTGCCGAAGCCACGGCTCTCGCCGCTGAACTTGCGCTCGCCGAAGCCGGTGCGGTTTTCGCCGCCGCCGAACTTGCGATCGCCGAAGTTGCGTTCGCCGCCACGGTAGCCGCCGCCATTGCCGCGGAAGTCACCGCGGCCGCCGCCCGGCTTGCCGCCGAAGTTCGAACGCGGCTTGGGCGAGCGGCGCGGCTCCAGGCCCTCGATCACCGAAGCGTCGATGCGCTGGTTGGTGAAGCGCTCGATGCGCTTCCACTGGAACATGTCGTTGTGGTTCACCAGGTTGATGGCGGTGCCCGAGCGGCCGGCGCGGCCGGTACGGCCGATGCGGTGCACGTAGTCCTCGGCCTGCTTGGGCAGGTCGAAGTTCACCACGTGGGTGATATCGGGCACGTCGATGCCGCGCGCAGCCACGTCGGTGGCCACCAGCACGCGCAGGTTGCCGCGGCGCAGGGCGGTCAGGGTGCGGTTGCGCGCGCCCTGGGTCATGTCGCCGTGCAGCGCGCCGGCGGAGAAGCCGGTGTCGGACAGGCGCTCGGCCAGCGAATCGGCATCGCGCTTGGTCGCGGTGAAGACGATGGCCTGCTTGAGCGTTGCGTCGCGCAGCAGGTGGTCCAGCAGGCGCTCCTTGTGCGACATGTCGTCGGTGAAGTGCAGGCGCTGCTCGATATGGCTCTGGTCGGCGCGGGCCGCGGCGATCTCGATGCGCTGCGGGTCGCGCAGCTGGCGCGAGGCCAGTTGGGCGATGCGGGCATCCAGCGTGGCCGAGAACATCAGCGTCTGGCGCGTGGCCGGGGTGGCGTTGACGATGGCGTCGATGTCGTCGGCAAAGCCCATGTCGAGCATGCGGTCGGCTTCATCGAACACCAGCATCTGCAGCGCCGACAGGTCGATGCGGCCGGCGTCGATATGGTCGAGCAGGCGGCCCGGCGTGGCCACCAGGATGTCAGGCATCTTGGCCAGCGCGGCCAGCTGCTTGGGGTAGGGCATGCCGCCCAGGATGCTGGCGCAGACGATGCGGCGCAGGTTGCGGCCGTACTTGGCGGCGGCTTCGGTCACCTGCAGGGCCAGTTCGCGCGTCGGGGTCAGCACCAGCAGTGCGGGCTGCGCCGGCGACGGACGGGGGCGCTTGCCCTTCATGCGTTTGGCGGGTTCGGTCGAGCGCTGCGGCGCCGGCATTTCGCTGATGCGCTGGATCGCGGGCAGCATGAACGCCGCGGTCTTGCCCGAGCCGGTCTGGCTCGAGACCAGCAGGTCGCGGCCGGCCAGGAAGGCCGGGATGGCCTGGGCCTGCACCGGCGTGGGCGTGTTGTAGTTCAGTTCGGAGAGGGCGCGCAGGATGGCCGCATCGAGGCCAAGCGTCGCGAAACCGCTTTCCACGGCCGGGGCTTCCACTGCCGGGCTGGGGTTGAGCATGGCGTCGAGCTTGTCGAGCGGGCTCTGGGCAGCGTCGGAAGTGATCGAAGCGTCGGTCGCGGAGGCAATAGCTTGCTCCGCACGAATGTCGTGCTGGGTCATGTCGGAATGGTCAAATAAATGCATGGCACCCCGAAAGCGAATGGGGTGGGCGCAGTGCAAAGTCTTTAAAAAGGCTTCGGCGCCAATCGGTGAGGCCGTTACGACAGACACAGCTGGCAGTACGGCGGCAGGCAGGGCGGTGGCTGGTCCCGCTAGGCGGTCCGGCCGAATCCCTGGCAGGCAAACAGCTCAGGTTTCAGGCTGTTCAACAGGATCGGAGACGAGGCGACGTCAGGTGAGCGGTGCGTTCTGCTGGGCGGCTGGGGCCATTGTGATGACTAGGCGTCCGGCAGCGAGGAAACAGAGCTTGGGAGGGCAGCGGATTCGCCGCGGCAGGTAGCCGGGCGTTTGGCGGATCTCACAGTTGCGAAACTCACGGCGCGGATTATAGCAGAGTCCGGAATTTTTGTTGCACTGCGAAAACGTAACCGGATATGTCAGGCGTTCGCCACCTCAGGGACAGGAGCGGCGCCACGCTGGTTGCAAGCCGGAAAGCCCCGCCTATACTGGAGGCGCGAGCACACAGGATGCCCGCACGGGGCGGACGAAAAACGCTCCCGCTTGACCTCCTCCAGCGGCATTGCGCCGCTGTTCGCGGCGAGCACTGCGGTCATTGACTCCACGCGCCAGTCTTTCTGCGACTATCCGGGTGGTCCGGATGGGCGTCCGCTTCATGGGCGGAATCATGGGAAGCCTGCCTGGAACAGAATGACCGAACTGCTGACCGCGTGACCCAGGTGGTCCGGGCCCGTCCGCATCCAAAGCCCGCCAGCGATGGCGGGCTTTTCATTTGGCGTTCCCGGTTGCCGCTCAGTCCTCGGCGTCCTTGCCCGCGGCCTTGCGCGGCAGCCGGCCGAGGGGCTGCTCGCGCGGCATCACGAGGCGGTTGCCAGGCAATCCACCCGGGTAGTCGACGATGCGCGCGGCGCCCTGGCGCCGCAGGCCATGCCATGCCTGGCCGCCGGCGGTGCGCCCGCCACCGAGGATGGTGGTCATGGCCTGCCGGTCGAGATCCATGCTGTCGGGCAAATCCTTGATGACGATCACTGCCATGGTTGTCTCCGGTCAAGCGGGGCCACGGCCATGCGGCCGCGGGACCGCTTCAGTATAGGCGAGGCGGCCCGCGCTCCTGCCTGCGGGCCCGCCGCACGGTGCGCTCAGACGGCGGCGAAATTGCCGCCCCATTGCGCCGGGTTGACGTTCACGCGCACCGGGCCGGCGCCGGGGCCGACGAAGCTGCCGTTGAGCGTGTTGACGTTGATGGCCTGCAACTGCGCGATGTTTTGGTTGACGTTGACGGTGACGTTGGCCAGCGGGCCGACGTCGCCGATACCGCGGCTGAGCCACGAATTGCCGCCGCGTACGGCGCACAGCGAGGCACGGTCGAGTTCTTTGCTCAGGGCAAGATCGCGAACGAGGATGGTTGACATGATGGTGCTCCTTTGAGTGGGGTGCCGGGGCAGTTGGCGCGGAGATTGCTGCGTTGGGGCGGCGTCTCCGCGCGTGCTGCGCATCCGTGTATCAGCCGAAGATGTTGTTGGTGCCGTTCTGGTTGGTGTGCACGTCGGACTTGACGTGGTCCAGGAAGGCCGAGCCGTTGCCGTTCAGGTTGGTGACGGTCTGCATCTGCGCGATGCTTTGCGTGGCCTTGATGCTGTCGTCGACCGACACCTTGATCGGCATGTAGACGGCGGCGAAGGGCAGGTAGGCCAGGCCGCCGCGTACAGCGTGCATGCGCTTGCTGTCGAGGGTTTCGGTGGCGGACAGGTCTTTGATGGTCAGCGTGGTCATGATGGTCTCCGGTATCGGTAGTCAGTGCTTCGGTTCAGTCTGCAGGCGGCGTGAGGGCTCAGCCGTAGATGTTGTTGGTGCCGTTCTGGTTGGTGTGCACGTCGGACTTGACGTGGTCCAGGAAGGCCGAGCCGTTGCCGTTCATGTTGGTGACGGACTGCAGCTGGGCGATGTCCTGCATGGCGGTGATGCTCTTGTCGATCGACACCTTCACCGGGCTGTAGACAGCGGCGAACGGCAGGTAGGCAAGGCCGCCGCGCACGGCGTGCATGCCCTTGCGGTCCAGGGTTTCGGTGGAGGACAGGTCCTTGATGGTCAGCGTGGTCATGATGGTCTCCTGATAGAGGAAGGTGTTGCCTTGGGTTTGGTTTCGAGCATCGGGTTGGTGTCGCGCTCGGGAGGTACTAACGCAGGGAGTGTGCCAACGCCGTTGCTGACCTTGTCGGGCGAGCGCAACTGCCTGAAAACATGAGGGATTTATTTTCGATGTCGGCTTGCGCGCACTGGCTGGGACGCATGCCGCGGGCCACCGGTGACGGGCCGCAGCCAACAGGCGGCGTGCGGGTGTTGGCGCGGCCGCGACAGTGGCGTGCTGCAACCGCCTCGCCTGGTCCGTGGGGCCCGTACGCGGCGTTGCACACCGGCCTCGCATGGATTGCGCATGCCATGGGTGCGCACTAGTATCCATCGAAGGCAGGGCATATCCGCACGGTGGGACCAAGCCCTACCAGCAACCATGTCGGGGCATCCCGTGGCCAGTCTCAAAGACCTGATCCGCAAGTTCCAGAACGGCGGTCTCTCCGACGACGAGTTTGTTGCGTCGTTCGAAACCGCCCTGGCGCAGGACCCCACTACGCCAAGCCAGGCCGCGCGCGTGGTCATCGAGGAAAACACGCGCTTTCCGTTCCCGCCCGCGGTCTACGCCGAAGTCATGCGGCGCATCGAGCGCCGCGGCGCCACCCAGTATGAGGGCACCACCGAAGCCACGCGCCTGGCCGGTACCGAAACCGGCTCGATGTATGTGGCCACGCCCGAGCCAGGCACGCTGCCGCAGTCGGCCCACACCAAGGGCGTGGGCGATACGCTCAACGGCCGCTTCGTGCTGGAGGAATGCCTGGGCGTCGGGGGCATGGGCACGGTCTACAAGGCGCTTGACCTGCGCAAGCTGGAGGCCTCGGACCGCAAGCCGTACATCGCCATCAAGGTGCTGAACTTGCAATTCAGCGGACATCCCAAGTCGCTGATGGCGCTGCAGCGCGAGGCGCGCAAGGCGCAGACGCTGGCGCACCGGAATATCGTCACCGTCTATGACTTCGACCGCGACGGACCGGTGGTCTTCCTGACCATGGAATATCTGTCGGGCTCGTCGCTCAATCATGTGCTCAAGGCCCCGGGCTTTGCCGGCATGCCGATGGCGCGTGCCATGTCGATCATCAATGGCATGGGCAACGCACTGGCGTACGCGCACGAGCGCGGATTCGTGCACTGCGACTTCAAGCCCGCCAATGTTTTCCTGACCGACAATGGCGAGGTCAAGGTGATCGACTTCGGCATTGCGCGCGGTTTCCTGCCGCCGGCCGACGAATCCGACCGCACTGTGTTCGATCCCGGCTCGCTGGGCGGCATGACGCCGGCCTACGCCAGCCCCGAGATGTTCGACCATTGCGAGCCCGACCCGCGCGACGACATTTTCGCGCTGGCCTGCGTGAGCTATGAACTGCTGACCGGCAAGCATCCCTACCAGCGGCTCTCGGCCAACCAGGCGCGCGATGCCGCGCTCAAGCCGGCGCAGCTGCCGCAGTTGAGCCGCACGCAATGGAAGACCCTGCGCGAGGCGCTCTCGCTTGACCGCGAGACGCGCACGCCGACGGTCGCGCGCTTCCTGCAAGGCATGAGTGCAGTACCGGCGGCACCCACGCGCCGCCCCGACCCGCGCATGGCGGGCGGCGTGCTGGCCGTGCTGGCGGGCGTGGCGGCACTGGGCTACTACGCCTGGCATTCGCAGCGCCAGGCCGAAGCCCCGGCCGCCGACTCCCGCGCCGAAGCGCCTGCCACCCCGGCCGCGCCGGCGCCCGCACCGCCAGCCCGGGCGGAGTTGTCGATGGCCGAGGTCGGCAAGCTGCTGGCCGCCGTGCCATGCTCGCTGCTCACCGCCACGCAGCAGGGCCAGACGCTGCACGTGCGCGGCTTCCTGGCCGAGAGCGTGGGCGCCGCGCGCCTGCGCGAACAGCTCAACGGCTTGCCGGGCGCCAAGGCACTGAAGAGCATGGCGCTGGACACTCAGCCGCTGGCCGCTGACAAGTGCGACGTGGCCACGATGATCGCGCCGTACTGGTCTGGCAACAGGCAGGGCGGGACGGCTTCGTCACTGCGCCTGCGCGGCCAGGGCACGCAACTGACCGAGGGCTCCCCGATGGTGCTGGACCTGCGCACGCCGGCGCAGGACTCCTATGTCTACGTCGACTACTTCGCGGCTGACGGCAAGGTGGCACATATGGTGCCGAGCACGCACATACCGGCCAACCAGGCGCCGTCCGGGTACAGCGCCACAATTGGCGACAGTGGCGACTGGGTCGTCTCCGCGCCCTTCGGCACCGAACTGGTAGTGCTACTGACCACGCCGGCGCCGCTGTTCGTGGGGCGCCGCGCCGAGGTCGAGTCGCGGCAGGATTACCTGCGGGCGCTGGAAAAGCCGCTCGCGCAGATGGCGCGCACCTATGGCCGCGACCACATCAGCGCGGACCTGGTACAGATTTCCACGCGCGCGCGCTGATGGCTGTTCCGGCCCGGTTTGCATTCCCGCCAGCGGTTACTTCATGTCGCGCACCACGCGAAAGCCGTTCTGCGATTGCCGCACGCTGGGGCTGTACTTGAAGCGCGTGGACGACACCATGTAGCTTGCCCCTTCGCGCCAGGAGCCGCCGCGGATCACGCGCGCACCGCAGCCGTTCTCGTTCCATGCGCGCCCGTCGACGGGCGCGCCCTTGTATGAGCTGTGCCAGCAATCGGCCACCCATTCCCACACGCTGCCGTTGACGTCGTACAGGCCATACGGGTTGGCCGCGAACGAGCCGACCGTGGCCGGCGCGTCCTGGTTCCAGGGCTCGCCGCAGTCCTTGCAGTTGGCGTTGCCCTTGCGCATCTGGTCGCCCCACCAGTAGGCGCTGGCGGTGCCGCCGCGCGCTGCGTATTCCCATTCCGCCTCGGTCGGCAGCCGGTAGCTCTTGCCGGTGGTCTTGCTGAGCCAGGCCACATACTGCTGCGCATCGTCCCAGCTGACGTCGCGCACCGGCGCGCTCTTCGGGCTTTCGGCAACGGTGGGAATGCGCTGGCAGCCGCCGGCGTCGGCACAGGCATTCCATTGTTCGACCGTGACCTCATAGCGACCGATGGCAAAGGGCTGGCCGATGGTGACGTGATGCGGGGGTTTCTCGGCGGGATCGCTGGCGCTGCTGCCCATGGTGAAGCTGCCTGCCGGCAGGGAGACCAGCACGGGGCAAGCCGGGCAATCGCGGATCTCGCCGTTGTGCAGCGTAGTGCTGACCGCGCCGCCTGCTGCCACGCCCGGGCGCGGCGATGCTGCCACCGGCGGCGCAGCCGGTGGTGATGCAGGACGCGCTGCAGCGGCGGGTGCGGCGGGTGCAGAGGGGGCAGAGGGGGCAGAGGGGGCAGAGGGGGCAGACGGGCGCGAGACCTGGCCACCGGCGGAGGTGCCGGAGCGTGGCGGTGGTGACGGGGATTGCGCCTTGGGCGCGGACGCGCTCGCTGCCAGCCGCTCCAGCCGTGCCCTGGCCAACACCGCGAAGCGCCCGTTGGGATACTGCTTCAGGTAGGCCTCGTAGTCCGCGGCGTAGTTGCTGTTCTTGATCGATTCCCAGAAGCTCAGTTCGTACTGCTCGTCCGTGTTCTTGGGCATGATGCCGGCGAGCAGCAGCGGCTGCGTGCGCGGCGCATCAGCGGCAGCTGCCTGCGCGGGCAACGGCGCGGTGGCGAGGATCGCGGTCATTGTGACCATTGCGCTTACCGCGGCCACGCGTACGACTGGTAGATTGCGCCACATCTTCACACCTCGCTGGAGCCGCCGCGATCCCGCCGCATGCTGGTACCTGCCGGAACATGCGTGGGGGCGCATTGTGGTGTTGCCGAGACGTCGACCGGCTTGCTTCAAGATAGCACAGCACTTGTGTCTCCGGCGGAGCATTCCCATGCCGCCGCGGCACGCCGGGGTCGCTTTTTCCGGGGTTGCGTCCTAACCTGAATGACGAATCGCCGAGCGCTGACCAACAAGCAACAAGAACGGGCTTTCGGGACAACGTGATCGGGTTTCGGACAGAACTCCGGGAGGCGCCGCGTATGTCCAGACGATTTCTGTTCCGCCTGCTGGCGGCCGCAACGCTGGCCGCTGCTCCCTCGCTGTCGTTGTCGACGGCAGCCCCGCCCAATGCCGAGGTCTACATCATCTGGCCGTATGACGGCGCCGTCATCAGCGGCGGCAAGTTCTGGGTGCGCATGGGCCTGCGCAATATGGGCGTCTGCCCCAAGGGCGTCGAATCGCCGCGCTGCGGGCATCACCACCTGCTGATCGACACCGAGCTGCCGCCGCTGGACAAGGAAATCCCTTCGGACAAGAACCACCTGCACTTCGGCGCGGGCGAGACCGATGCGCGTATTGAACTGCCGCCCGGCAAGCACACGCTGCAGTTGCTGGTGGGCGATGCCAAGCATGTGCCGTTCGAGCCGCCGATCTATTCGAAGAAGATCACGGTCACGGTGAAATAGCGGTGCAGTGCGTGCGCCGCCGCGCATGCCGACCGAGGCCGATCAGGAAACAGGGGAGAGCGTCATGTCCAGACTACTTGCCTCGGCTGTCTTTGCCGTCAGCCTGCTGCTGTCCGCGGTGGTGCAGGGCGGTTCGACGCCGGCACCGCCAAATGCCTATCTCTATATCGGCTGGCCGAATAACGGGCAGACCATGCCTGCGGGCAAGCCGTTCAAGGTGTGGTTCGGGCTGCGCAATATGGGGGTGGCGCCTAAGGATGTGAAGTTTCCGAATACGGGGCATCATCACCTGCTGATCGATGTGGATCTGCCGCCGATGGACAAGGAGATTCCCAATGATCGGAATCATCTGCATTTCGGGGCGGGGGAGACGGAGACGATGATTGAGTTGCCGCCTGGGAAGCATACGTTGCAGCTCTTGATGGGGGATGACAAGCATATTCCGTTGAACCCGCCGGTTTATTCGAAGAGGATTACGATTTATGTGAAGTGAATTGGGGGGGGCGGTTTGGTTGCCGCTGCTGCGGCATTCATCTGGTGGTTGTTTGAGCGTCCGGTTCCGCCCTGCTGGGCGGGTCACTTTTTGTCGCTCGGACAAAAAGTGACTCGCCGGGGGTGTCAGGATTTTTGTGTGCAAGGCTAAAGGCCTGCCTGCCGGGCAGGCTGCCCGGCAGGCAGGCCTTTGATCCTATCTCAGTGATGGGGTTGTGTGAAGCGATCCTCGTAGAGGATCG
>NZ_QKWJ01000073.1 GCF_003353055.1 Cupriavidus lacunae | reverse complement strand
CATTGGGCCGTCGGTCATCGCGGCGCTGCCGTTCACCGGTATAGCTCATCTCCGTTTCTCCGCCCACGCCGGGGCCGGAAGGGCCTTGAAATGCTCCTGAGAAACCAAAACGGACTGGGTTCAGGGGGCCACCTTCATGGGATTGATCTGATAGCCCAGTGCGGCGGCGCGGCGTTTGAGCGCGGCGATGCTGCGCTCGTGCTGTTGTTCTTCGTAGCGCTGCTGGCCCTGGTCGACGAAGGTCTCGCCGCGTGTGAGCATGAAGTACACCATGCGGGCGAGCTTATGGGCGACGGCGGTATTGGCGCGCGGCTTGTCCATGCGCGCACACAGGCGCCGGTAGAACGCGCCGAGCGCGGAGCTGTTACGCGACAGACTCATTGCGGCCAGTTTCAGCGCCTGGCGCACCCGGTTGGTCGAGCGCCGGGTGCGCGCGCTGAGCACCTTGCCGCCGCTGACCTTGGTGCCGGGACACAGCCCCAGCCACGAACAGAAGTGCTTGACGCTGCCAAAGCGGCGCAGGTCCGGGCCGATTTCCGACAGCACCGTCAGCACCGAGGTGACAGCCAGTCCGTTGATACGGGTGAGGTCCACACCGGCCCAGCGTGCGAGCGCCGTGCGTAGGTCGAAGCTGGGCGTGTTCTTGCCGCGCCGCTTGCCCGGCCCGCCGAGTTCGACCTCGTGACGGCCCAGCGGCGCGAGCAAGGCCTCGAGCTTGGCGTCGCACTCGAAGATGCGCTGGGCGAGGCTGTCGAACATCGCCAGGGCCTGCCCGAGCACGAACAGGTGCTCCTCACGCCAGTTACCGGTCAGCGCCCGCGCGATGTCGCGCTCGCTGGCCTTGACGCGTCCATGACGATGGCGCGCCAGCACTTGGGGGTCACGCTCGCCCGCCACAATGGCCCGGACGATGGCCTGGCCGGTCATGCCCATCACGTCGGTGAGCACTTCGCCGAGCTGCAGGTTCATCTGGACCAAGGCCTTGTGCATGCGCTGCACCCAAGTGGCCTGCTCGGTGAGCAGCACCTCGCGCTGACGTACCACCGCGCGGACCACGCACACCTCGTCGCCGGGGCGCCACGCCGCGCGCAGCAGTCCCAGGCTCATGAGCTTCTGCAGCCACTGGCAGTCGAGCACGTCGCTCTTGCGCCCGGGCACGTACTTGAGCTGCCGAGCATCGACCAGCCAGACCTTCAAGCCGCGTTGCTCCAGCACTTCATACACGGGGATCCAGTACACGCCGGTGGACTCGAGCGCGACCGTGTCCACGCCGCACGCCAGTAGCCAGTCGGCCAGCGCATGCAGGTCGTCGGTCATCGCGCCGACTTCGCGTATCGGCTCACAGCCGGCCTGCTCGGCCAGATGCCGCGGCACCGCCACCCAGTGGCTCGACGCGCCCACGTCGATCCCCGCCGCGTTGGGGAATACCACCTCTTCTTCTTGCTTGCGCATCGCCATGGCTTGCTCCACCATCGTTGATGAACGGCAGCGCCATGGGATGCGTCGAATTCGACTCGATCTCCTGAACGGGATGCGCATCGCTGCGCTCACCACTGTCGCCGACGAATCCCGGACCATGCTCCAAAGCGGGCTCACTCCACGGCGTGCATGCCGAGAGCGCGCACCATTGGTGTGTCGGTCATCGCGGCGCTGCCGTTCACCGGTATAGCTCATCCCCGTTTCTCCGCCCACGCCGGGGCCCGAAGGGCCTTGAAATGCTCTTGAGAAACAAGGCGCGTGCCTGGCTGAAACCCGACAACATGGGCATAACGATGACCCGCTTAATAACCACAAGTCATCGTTTCTCCGCCCACGCCGGGGCCAGAAGGGCCTCCTAATATTCAACTCAGCGAAGATGACCGGCAATCAATGCCGGCTCAGTTCGGCGGCGCAACGGTTCGTGGCCGCGGGACCGAAAAATGCAAGGGGGTTATTCATGATCAAGGTAGTGATTGCCGATGACCACCCCGTCGTGCTGGACGGGATGAGCCGGGTGCTGGCGAGCGAAGTGAGGCGTACCGTCACCAGCTCATCGCTGAGTTCCTCCAGCACGCAGCGCGTCGCGCGCGCCTCGGACAGCGGCAAGGCCAGCCACACTTCCTCGATGCCCTGCTTGCGCACCCGGGCGATAAACTCGCGCAATACCTGCAGCGCGGGCTCGGTGCTGGTGTCGCCACAGATATGCATGTCCACCACGCGATAGCCCGACGGCTGCGCGCCGCGGGCGCGATCGGCCACTTCGCCGCACAGCGTGCCGGCGCCGACGATGGCGACGCGGCGATGCGCGCGGCGGGCGCGTGCGGCCCATCCGCGCAGCGCGTGGCCGGCCATGCGTGCCGCCGCCAGGGCTACGCCGGTGCAGAGCGTCCACAGCCCGAACCACGCCAGCGAGAACGGCACCGTGTCGTACAGCATGAACATCAGGCCCAGGCTGCAGGCCTGGGCCACCGCCCAGCCGCCCAGTAGCGCCGCCGGTACGCGTAGCCGGCCACGCCCCGGCGGCAGGCGGTAGAGGCCCAGGGGCGGAAACAACGTCAGCACCAGGGCCACGTCCAGCGCAACACAGGTTCCCTGTACCACGCGCTGGGTGCCGTCGTCCTGCAACAGGAACGCGGCCGTGACGGCGCCGCCCGCGGTGATCGCAATATCGAGACATCTCGCGACGGCCGCCGCCTTCGGCAGGGAGCCGTAAGACAGCCGTGCGCCAACGTTAGACAACATGACTAGTTCGGCCACTTTCCTCCCGCGATGCAACGGATTTGTTGCCGCTCGGGACAGTCCGCATAGGCTGAGGCATGCGGGCTACGGCCGGAATAAGCCAAGCCTTAAAGTGGGTGGGAAGTTTGCTTGGCTGTCCCGAAGGACGGGGGAGGGGAGCGCCCGGGCGGCCGTGCTCCAGCCCGGCCGGGCCTTTGTGATTGTGAGGCCCGCAGTCCGCCGGGGTTGCGGGGCGTAGCGGGGCTTACTGGGAATCTTCTTAGCGTGCGGACGACTGCCCGCGATTAAAGCCCAAACAACGTGCGCGACGTCCATGCCGGGCACCGCCAGCCGCATAAGCACCGCCAGCCATAAGCTCCGTTGTGGTTTTCCCTGTCCCACCCATTCCCGGCGTTGCGCCCACGCCGCTGATGCACCAATACTGGCGCACAGCCAAACGAATACGAATCACGGGGACACCATGAAGCGTTCGCCACGCGGACATCGCAGTTTCCATCCAGGGGCCCTTCGCGTCCCATGACGGCCGGCCGCTGAGCGGCCGCGGCATCGCCCGGATGCCGCCGCGCGCGCCAGCACCAAACCCGACGCATCTGAAAAAATCCCGGCATGCGCGCCCTGCGTGCAGGACCGCGTTCGTCCCGGCCGCGCGGAGATCTCCTTCGCCGGCGCCGCATTCCAACACCTCAAGAGGAGCAAGCATGGAGGGTACATCCCCGAATATCGACGTCAAGCGCTTCATCGACGAACAGCGCTTTTCCCCCTACCAGTGGGGCATTCTCGCGGTCTGCTTCCTGCTGATCGCCATCGACGCCTACGACGCCCTGACGGTCGGATTCGTGGTGCCAGCGCTGATGCAGGCATGGCAAATGGATAAGGCCGTGTTCGGCCCGGTCATGAGCGCATCGATCGTCGGCATGGCCGTCGGCGCGATGATCTCCGGCCCGCTATACGACCGCTCCACGCCGAAGACCGTGATGGTGGTCTCCATGGTCATGTTCGGCCTGTGCAGCTTCGGCAGCATCTTTTCCGAAACACCGCTGTCGCTCGGCATCTGGCGGCTGCTGACCGGCCTGGGCATCGGCGCGGCGGTGCCCGGCGTCAACACGCTGATGTTCGAATATGCACCCACGCGGCGCAGCTCGCTGGTCATCAACACGATCGCATGCGGCGGCATGCTCGGCGCGGCGGCCTGCGGTGTCGCGGCCGGTTTGCTGGTGCCGGCGTATGGCTGGAAGTGCCTGTTCGTGGTAGGCGCGGTCCTGCCGATCGTGCTGGCGCTGGTGGTGCACTTCTACATGCCCGAACCGCTGCGTTTCATGGTCATGCGCAACTGGCCCGCCGAGCGAATCGCCGCGGTGCTGCGCCGCGTCGCCCCGAAGCACGACTTCAACGGCGCCCGATTCGTCGTGACCGAGGAGCAGGCCGAGGATCGCAAGTCGGGCATGGGCGTGTTGCTGTCGCGGCGCCTGCGCACCGGCACCCTGATGCTCTGGCTGGCCTATTTCAGCGGCACGTTCGCCTATTACCTGCTGATGGGCTGGCTGCCCACGCTGCTTCAGGAAGCCGGCGCGTCGCTGCGCAACGCTACGCTTGCGACCAGCGTGCTCTCGGTGGGCGGCATCGCCGGCGCGCTCTGCTTCGGCTGGCTGATGGACCGCCTTGACCGCAATACCGTGATCGCGCTGGCTTTCGTCGTGGGCGGCGCGTCGATCTGGACGCTCGGACGCCAGGCCGGGCAGCCGGAACTGCTGCCGGTCATCCTCTTCATTGCCGGCGCCGGGCTCAGCGGCGCCATGTTCTCGCTGCCCGGCCTGGCGGCGGCGTACTACCCCACCAACGGCCGTTCGGCGGGTATCGCCTGGATGTATGGCATCGGACGGATCGGCGGCATCCTGGGGCCGGTCGCGGGGGGCATGCTGCTGCATACCACCGGCTCAGCCGGATTCTATGCGGTTGCAACCGCGACGATCCTGCTGCCGGGGTTCGCGCTATGGATCAAGCGGCGGGCTGCGTCGCGCAATGCCGGTGCTGATGGTGTCGGCGTCATCCGCGACGCCTGAACCTGGTCCTGGATCTGCCGGTGGTCCCGAGATGAACGGCAACGGCCACGGCGACCATCGCCTCATCGGACACTGCGGAAGGTAAGACACCTGCGCCCATGGCATCGGCTCCCTGTCATGGGAACAGAAGCTCCGGGCACTACGCGATGATGCAATGCGGGAATGCATGGCAACGTCTTCCCAGGCTACGCGCCTGGGTTTTCCTCTCTCAATATCAGACCTCCATTCGAAAGGAAATTCACGATGAAGTTCGTTCTCGCTTGCACCTTCTCGGTCCTCGGCGCCGCGGCATCCGTCATGCCGGCATACGCCCAGAGCAAGGCGCCCATCCCATCCGCGGTTCCGGCGGTTGCGGTCACGCTGGACAACTACATCCGCGCGGAGAGTGACCGGAGCCTTGAATCCGTGGTGCGGCGGGGTGGGTTCGGCAAATTCTTCAACCAGCGCGAGCTCGCGCCGATTGACCGGCAGATCGTGGTGCGTCCCAATCGCGACACGCTCTATTCGCTCGCGGTTGTGGACCTTGACGCAGGCCCGGTGACCATCGCGATGCCGGATGCAGGCAAGCGCTTCATGTCGCTGCAGGTGATCGATGAAGACCACTACACGCATGCCGATATCTATGGTGCAGGCACCTATACCTTCACGCGCGAGCGCATTGGGACACGCTATGCATTGCTGGCTGTCCGGACACTGCTCGATCCGGCGAACCCCAGGGATGTGGGGCAGGCCCATGCCTTGCAGGATGCGCTGAAGCTGACCCAGAAGCATCCAGGCAGCTTCGAGATTCCTGACTGGGACCAGGCTCAACTGACCAGGCTGCGTGAAGCCCTGCTTGTGCTGGGGACGACTGTCCAGGACACGAGAGGCATGTTCGGCGGCCCCCGCCAGGTCGATCCCGTGCGACGCCTGATTGGCACCGCACTGGCCTGGGGAGGTAGTCCTGAAAAGGATGCCTACTACTTGCCGATCACGCCGGCGAAGAACGACGGCGCGACCATCTACAAGCTCAGCGTCGGAGAGGTACCGGTCGATGGCTTCTGGTCGGTCAGCGTCTACAACGCCAAAGGCCTGTTCGAGCCAAACAAGTTCGGTGGGTACTCGCTCAACAACATCACGGCGAAGAAGAATCCGGACGGCAAGGTGGTGATCCAGTTCGGGGGCTGCGACGCGGCAACGGTGAACTGTCTGCCAACCATGCCGGGCTGGAACTACCTCGTGCGCCTCTATCGCGCCCACCCGGACATTTTGAGCGGCAAGTGGACGTTCCCGCAGGCTCAGGCCGTCAATTAAGCCGCACCGACTGGCAATTCGCTTCGGGGCGCATGGATCCGGCCAATGCGCCCCTTGACGACCCCTGCTCCCGTGAAAGGACGCCGGATTACTGGCGCACCAGGTCAGGCAGCTTCCAGGTCTTGTCCATCAGGCCCTGATCCGGCCCGTAGAAGCGGAACGCTGCAAACCAGTCCTTGCCGGGCCTTGTATAGATCCAGTTTTTCTCCTTGCCCACTGGTGCCTTCGGACCGAAAACTATGTCAACCGAGCCATCGGCATTGCGCTGCATGTCATGGCTGTAGGAGTCCAGGTTGACCCGAGGTGAACCGCGCATGAAGGCGGCCGTCTGGACGTCATAGATTGTCACCGCCCAGAACTGCCTTGCCGGGACGTTGGGCGGAACGTGCAGGACATAGCTGTGGCTGCCGTGCAAAGGCTCCCCGGTGGAGTCGTACCATGATGTCAGATAGGCGGTCGCCTTGCCGAGCTTGGCTGGCGGTGCATAGGCGAGGAAATAGAAGGCGCCCCGAGCGTCTGTCTCCAGGTGGCCGTCCTTGCGGAAGGTGAACTGCGTGCTTGCGCCGACGGTGCTTGGCAGATTGCCCCCCCAGCGCGACCCCGGCCACCAGGGCCTGGCACCAGTGCGCCAGGTGTTGATAAACGCGGCATGGGCCTGCTGGACACCGGCGCGCAAGGCCGCGCGCATGGCCGGATCGGGATTGAAAGGCTTGCCGGGCCCGATGCCCAGCTCACTGATGCGGGTCATGAGCGCGGCGTCCCTTGGCGAATCCGGCTCCTCGCTCACCATCCTTGCCAGGCGTGTATAGAAGCTCTCGTCATACCTGACGATGCCATCGAAGACTTTGCCGTCCATATCGATGAAGCGCTGACGTGGAGTGTTGCCGGCGTGCGCAAGGGGATAGAGCCGGAGTCGCTTCAGCACTTCGATGGCCCGGGCAACGTCGGCCGTGGACGACGAGGCCGGCGAGAATCGCAGCAGCGCGTAGCCGTTGTAGGTCGACGACGGGACTGCAATATTACCCGCAGGTACATCGCCCTTGAAGCCCGGCGGCAACAGCAGATACCTGCCTCCTTTTCCCTCATCCTCGCCGGCCGGTCCTACATCTGCCAGCGGCACCTGCCATGCGTCGAGCACGCTGCCGAAGATGCCGGCACCATCGGCGGCCGGCAGATCGAGTGCCACGGGTCCGTCCTTCAGATTGAAGTTGAAGTAGACGTACAGGGAAGACGAATTCGGCGTCGTGGTCTGGTTCTTCCAGTCGGCAGGCCTGGACCAGAACACGATGTCGTTGTACTCCGCTCCCGCATCCCGGAAGAAGGCCTCGCGCATCGCATCCACGCTGACGATTGGCATGCCCCAGACGGCTGCCTCTGCCGCCAGCTTTTGCCGGGAATCGGCGAGCGTCTCGGCAGGCAGGGTGGCGGCATTTGCAGGGGCTGGCGCGGTGATGAAACCTCCCGTCGCGAAGAGATGGCCGGCGACGAGGACGGCAGCCGTGAGCCCGGTATTGCATCCTTTCATATCTTTCCTGTGTTGTATTGACCGTCCCTTGTCGACAAGAGATGGCATCGGTACCAAGGGTCCGCAGCTAGCGTGCGCCGCAGTATCTGTTGTCGCTTAGCCTCTGCGCTGCAGCGAGATACATGCCGAGGCGGAACTCATGTTGACCTCGGGCCACCGTCCTGCCTCCTCCCCATCTGGAGGGGGGCGAGCCCCGGCGTGTGCCGCGAAAAGCCGGAGACAGCCTCTTAAGCTCTGATATGCCTGCCGGGAATGCCCTGGAAAAATAGGAATTGGACATCGTCAATCCGACTGCGGGATCATGCACGGCACAAGTTTTTCCCCGTGGACACAGGAGGCAGGATGAAGCTCAGTAAGAAGGTGGCGATTGTCACCGGCGGTGGGAGTGGCATTGGTGAAGCCACGGTCCGAAGGCTCGTGGCTGAAGGGGCAAAGGTCGTGGTAGCGGATATCACCGACCGTGGCGCGGCACTTTGTGGCGAGTTGAGCGAGGCCGGACACGAAGCGCTGTTCTGCAGGGTCAATGTCGCGCAGGAAGCTGACATCCGCCAGCTGATCGAGCAGACCGTCAGCCGCTTTGGCCGGCTGGATATCGTTGTCGCTAACGCCGGGATAGGACAAGCGGCGGTTCCGGTGGAGCAGACAGAACTGGATAGCTGGCAACAGATGCTCGATATCAATCTGACCGGCGTATTCCTGACCAACAAGCACGCGATCGCGCAGATGAAGCAACAACGGTCCGGGGGAGCGGTGGTGAACGTCGCCTCGATCATGGGGCATGTCGGCATGGCTGGCGCCACGGCCTACAACGCCGCCAAGGGCGGCGTCGTGAATCTGACCCGTTCGATCGGGGTGGCTTGCGCGCAGGACGGGATACGTGTCAACGCGGTATGCCCGGGCTTTGTCGACACCGCCATTCTCGATGCCGCCAGCGAGGAGAAGAAAGCCCGGATCGCCGCGATGCACCCGATCGGCCGGCTCGGGCGGAGTGAGGAGATTGCCAGTGCGATCCTGTTCCTGGCGAGCGATGACGCCTCCTTCATGGTCGGCGCCAACCTGATCGTCGATGGTGGCTATACGGCGCAATAGCGAGGTCGGGGCACGCGTCTCACAACAATGCGGAGAGGAAACATGCGTATCCAGGACAAGGTTGTACTCATCACGGGCAGCGGCACGGGCATCGGCAAGGCCGCGGCCTTGCGGCTCGCTCGCGAAGGTGCAACGATCATCGCAACGGACATCGATCCCGCCGGCGCCAGGGCCACTGCCCAGGCTGTGGAGTCGCTCGGTGCCAGGGCCATGGCGTTGCCACTCGACGTCAGCAGCGAAGCCCAATGGAAACAGGTCGTCGAGGAAGCACTCGCGGCCTTCGGCCGCATCGATGTCCTCTTCAACAATGCCGGCATCTGGATCATCAAGGCGCTGGCCGACACCACGCTGGAGGAATGGAACCGGCTCATGTCGATCAACGTGACCGGGACCTTCCTCGGCATGAAGCACGTGATGCCCCAAATGGCCAGGCAAGGAAAGGGCTCCGTCATCAACGCCTCGTCAGTCGCGGGCCTGGTCGGGGCGGCAGGCAATGCGCTCTATGGCGCCAGCAAGGGTGCCGTACGCCTGCTGACAAAGGATGCGGCCATCGAGTACGCGAGCCTGGGCGTGCGTGTCAACTCGATCCATCCCGGGCTGATCCAGACTGCCATGGCCGACTACGCCTCGGTGAGCATGCGTGCCAGCCAGGAAGAGCTCGGGCAGCGGCTCGCCCCAATGGGCCGCGTGGGCAGGCCGGAAGAAGTCAGTGACCTGGTCCTCTTCCTGGCGTCGGACGAGTCGTCCTATATCACCGGTGCCGAACTGGTCGTGGACGGTGGCCTGACCGCACGCTAATACCCGGCTTCCATGTCCGGGGGGCGCATGCATCAACGCGACGGTGCCGGGCAGTGGTATGAATTTACGGAATGCCCCGGAAAAGATTGAATTGGACACGCCGGACAGTGCGAGCGAGCATTGAAAAAAACAGGCGCGATCCGGCCGAGGTGTCTCACCCCGTCGGCCGTTTCACTTCAAGATGGCAAGGAGACATATGAAAGCCGCAGTGCTGTATCAAACCCATTCCCCATTTGTCATTGAAGACGTCGGCATTTCGAAGCCGGAGCCGCACGAGGTTCTGGTGCGGACCGCTGCGGTCGGGGTGTGCCATTCCGATCTTCACTTCGTTGAAGGTTCGCTGCCGTTTCCCCTGCCCGCGGTGCTGGGCCACGAGGCGGCCGGGATCGTCGAGCAGGTGGGCAGCGAGGTGCGCACGGTCAAGCCGGGCGATCACGTCATCTCCTGCCTGTCCGCTTACTGCGGCCATTGCGACCATTGCCTGACCGGGCATCTGTCGCTGTGCGTGTCGCCAGACACGAAGCGCAGCGATGACGAGGAGCCGCGCCTGCTCGCCAGGACCGGCAAGGCCATGCCGCAGTACATGAACCTGTCGGCGTTCGCCGAGCAGATGCTGGTCCACGAGCATGCGCTGGTGGCGGTCCGGCGCGACATGCCGCTGGACCGTGCGGCCCTGATCGGCTGCGGCGTGGTGACCGGGGTCGGCGCTGTCATGCATACCGCGAAGGTGCAGCCGGGCGAGACCGTTGCCGTGATCGGCTGCGGCGGCATCGGGCTTGCCGCCATCAATGGCGCGGCGATTGCCGGGGCCGGCCGCATCATCGCCATCGACCGCCTGCCGGGCAAGCTCGAACTGGCGCGCAAGTTCGGCGCGACGGACGTGATCGATGCCAGCAGCACCGACGCCGTGCAGGCGGTGCGGGAACTTACCAGCGGCGGCGTCCATCACGCGCTTGAGGCCATCGGGCTCAAGCAGACCGTGGAGCAGGCCTTCGGCATGCTGCGCCGTGGCGGCACCGCGACCGTGGTGGGCGTGGTCCCGCCCGGTGTCGAAATCGGCATCAAGGGATTCGAGTTGATGGAGGAGAAGCGCCTGCAGGGCTGCCGCATGGGCTCGAACCGCTTCCCCGTCGACATGCCGCGCCTGGTGGACTTCTATCTGTCCGGCAAGCTCAGGCTGGACGACATGATCTCGCGGCGCATGCCCCTCGAAGGCATCAACGATGCATTCGACGAACTGCGCCGCGGCGAACTGGCCCGCTCGGTGCTGATGTTCCCGCAGTAACTCATCCCCATACCGCCCGCGCGACGCGGGCGACTCCAATCGATCAATGCGACGCGTGGCGCTGCCCGCCCAGGGGCGACTTTCGCCCTGCACCGGCACCGCCGCGCCCAGGACAGGTGGTTCACATGGAACAATTCGACGCAATCGTGGTGGGTGCCGGCTTCTCCGGCCTTTACATGCTGCACAAGCTGCGCGAGCAGGGCATGAGCGCCCGCGTCTATGAGGCGGGCGACAACGTCGGGGGGGTCTGGTACTGGAACCGCTATCCCGGCGCCAAGTGCGACGTCGAGAGCATCTACTACAACTACACCTTCTCCGACGAGCTCTACCAGGAATGGACGTGGACCACACGGTATCCGGACCAGCCGTCGATCCTGCGCTACCTGAATCACGTAGCGGACCGCTTCGACCTGCGCCGCGACATCCAGTTCACGACACGCGTCACCGCCGCTCACTACGACGAGAAGGCGCGCGAATGGCGCGTGAAGACCGACGACGGCAAGACCGTTGCCGCGCGGTACTTTATCTCGGGCGTCGGCTGCCTGTCGGCGGCCAACCGGCCGGACATCAAGGGCCTCGACAGCTTTCGCGGAGAGGTCTTCCACACCGGCACCTGGCCGCACCGGCCGGTGGACTTCACCGGCAAGCGCGTCGGCGTGATCGGCACCGGCTCCAGCGGCATCCAGGCCATTCCGGTCATCGCCGCGCAGGCAGACCATCTCTACGTCTTCCAGCGCACACCCCAGTACAGCACGCCGGCGGCGGACCGTCCCTACGATGCCGTGCATATGCGCGAGGTCAAGGAGAACCTCGGCGAGATCCGGACCCGCATTCGCGATTCCTGGTCCGGGGTGCCGCGCTCGCCCATCGCGATGGACCGCAGCGCGCTGGCCGAGCCCCCCGTGCAGCGGCGGCAGACCTATGAGGCCGCATGGCAGCACGGCGGCTGGATCCATTCGTCTTACAACGACCTGATCACCGACGTTCAGGCCAACGAGACCGTGGCGCAATTCGTGCGCGACAAGATCCGCAGCATCGTGAAGGATCCGCAGGTGGCGGACAAACTGACGCCGGACTATCTTTTCGGCACCAAGCGCCCCGTCATCGACACGAACTACTTCCATACCTACAACCGCGACAACGTCACGCTGGTCGACATCAGGCAAGATCCGATCACCGGGATCACGCCGGACGGCGTGCGCATGGCAGGCACTGATTACGCACTGGACGCGCTGGTGCTGGCCACTGGCTACGACGCCATCACGGGGCCATTGTTCCGCATCGACATCCGTGGCAGGGACGGCATGAGCCTGCAGGACAAATGGGCAGGCGGCAAGGAGATCCATACCTACCTGGGCCTGGCCAACGCGGGCTTTCCCAACTTCTTCACGATCACCGGCCCGCAAAGCCCGTCGGTGCTCAGCAACATGGTGTGCTCCATCGAGCAGCACGTCGAATGGATCGCGGACTGCCTGCGCCACCTGCGCGAGGAGGGACTGGACACCATTGAGGCAACGGTGACCGCGGAGCAGACGTGGAGCAAGCACTGCGCCGAGGTCGCCCACACCACGCTGTTTCCGCGCGGGGAGTCCTGGTACACCGGTGCCAACATCCCGGGCAAGACGATGCCGTTCCCCATCTATGTGGCGGGCGTGAACGTCTATCGCGGCATTTGCGACAAGGTTGCCGCCAACGGCTACGAAGGCTTCGCGCTGACCCGTTCCGGCACCGCGCGCTGATCGCCGCTGCCGGCGTCCGTCGCCGGCAGCCATTCTTTCCCTCTCTTCTGAGAACCGCAAGCACCATGGCCCTTGATCCGAATGCCAGGTACATCCTCGACCTGATGGCCGCGGCAGGTAATCCGCCGCTGCATCAGCGCACGCCGGAGCAGGCGCGCGCCACGCTGGCGATCCAGCCGCTTGCCGGCGCGCCGGAGCCGGTCGCCAGCGTGGAAGACGGTACCGTGCCGGCCGGCGATGCCGAGCTGCCGGTGCGCATCTATCGGCCAGAAGGCACAGGTCCGCTACCCGCGCTGGTGTACTACCACGGCGGCGGCTGGGTCATCGGCAACCTCGACACGGTGGACGTGCCCTGCCGCCGGCTGGCCAACCGGGCCGGTTGCGTGGTGGTGTCGGTAGACTACCGGCTCGCGCCCGAGCACAAGTTCCCCACTGCGGCCGAAGATGCCTACGCCGCCGCCCGCTGGGTGACGGCCAATGCCGGTGTGCTCGGCGTCGACCCGGCCCGCGTTGCCGTGGGCGGTGACAGTGCCGGTGCCAATCTGGCCGCCGTCGTGGCGCTGATGTCGCGCGACCGGGGCGACTTCCGCCTGTGCCACCAGACCCTGCTGTATCCCGTCACGCACCACGCGTTCGACACGGCGTCTTACCGCGACAACGGCGAGGGCTACTTCCTCACGCGTGACGGCATGGCCTGGTTCTGGAACCACTACCTGGCCGACGCACAGGACGGCATCCATCCCTATGCCTCGCCACTGCTGGCCCCGGACCACGCCGGCCTGCCTCCGGCGCTTGTCATCACCGCCGAGTTCGATCCGCTGCGCGACGAGGGCGAAGCCTACGGTCACCGGCTGGCCGCAGCCGGCGTCCCGGTCGAGGTAACACGGTACGACGGCATGATCCATGGCTTTTGCTGGATGCCAGGCGCGCTGGCGCAGGGCGGACAGGCGCTCGACCAGGCCGGCGAGGCACTCAGGCGCGCATTCGCGGCGGCCCGGGCAACCCCCATCAACCACTAACCCCACCCCGGTGAGGAGACCAGCATGAAGCGACTCGATACGTTCTACATCCAAGGCGAATGGGTGCCGCCCGTCGGCGAGGCCTCGTTCGCGGACATCGTCAATCCGGCGACCGAAGCGGCAATCGGCACCGTCGCGCTCGGCGGCGAGGCCGACGTCGACCGAGCTGTCGCGGCGGCGCGCGCGGCGTTTCCGGCATGGTCGGGCTCGACCCGTGAAGCACGCATCGCGCTGCTGGAACGCGTGGCCGAACTCTACAAGGCGCGCATGCCCGCGCTGGCAGACGCCGTTACGGCCGAAATGGGCTCGCCGCTCTGGTTCAGCCACCAGCGTCAGGTGCCGGCCGGACTGGCGCAGATCCTCTCCACGCTTGCCGCGCTCAAGACCTTTGCCTTCAGCGCGCAACAGGGCTCGACGCAGGTCCTGCGCGAGCCAGTTGGCGTGGTTGCGCTGGTGACACCGTGGAACTATCCGCTCAACCAGATTGCGGCCAAGGTCGCCCCGGCCCTCGCGGCCGGCTGCACCATCGTGCTCAAGCCCTCGGAAGTCGCACCGCTCGATGCGCACCTGTTCGCGCAGATCCTGCATGACGCGGGCGTGCCGGCCGGCGTCTTCAACATGCTCTATGGCGACGGCCAGTTGGTCGGCCGCGCCTTGTCGCGCCACCCGGACGTGGCCATGGTCTCGATCACGGGATCGACGCGGGCCGGCGTCGATGTCGCCATCCATGCGGCGCCCACGGTCAAGCGCGTGGCGCAGGAGCTGGGCGGCAAGTCGCCGTGCGTGATCCTGGATGACGCCGACCTGAAGACGGCCGTGACCACCACCGTGGTCGCCTGCATGATGAATTCCGGGCAGACCTGCATTGCCCCGACCCGCATGCTGGTACCGCGCAGCCGCCATGCGGAGGCAGTGGCGATCGCTGCCGCCGTCGCCAACAGCCTGCCGGTGGGCGATCCGCTGGACGATGCCAGCAAGATCGGGCCGCTGTCCAGCCGTCGCCAGTACGAGCGGGTGCAGCAGATGATCGAGACCGGTATCCGTGAGGGCGCGCGGCTGGCGGCCGGCGGCCCGGGCCGGCCGGAAGGGCTGGACGGCGGCTTCTTCGCCCGTCCCACGGTGTTCGCCGACGTCAGCAACCAGATGGCGATTGCACGCGAAGAAATCTTCGGCCCGGTCATGAGCATGATTCCGTACGACGGCGAAGACGAAGCGATCGCCATCGCAAACGACACCGACTATGGCCTCGCCGCCTATGTCTGGAGCGGCTCGCCGGAACGCGCCGGGCGCGTGGCCGGCGCAATGCGTGCCGGCACGGTGCAGGTCAACGGCGCCACCCTGGACTTCACCGCACCGTTTGGCGGCTACAAGGCGTCCGGCAACGGACGCGAGTTCGGCGAGTACGGGCTGGCTGAGTTCCTGGAGTTCAAGGCCGTGCTGCGTACGGCCTGACCGTATCACCGTGCGCTGGTGGGATCGGTCCTGCCGGTCCCGCCTGGATACCGCCTCCGTGAGCCGGTATGTACACGCCGTGGTAGTCATCGCCCCGGGGCGCGGCGAGTTCATGGGCCAGCATGCGGCTCTCCATGTCGCTGCGCGGGCTGCCATCGGCGTGTATCTCCTGCAGCATCTCAATGAGTGCTTTCGCTGCCGGCTTGGGCTCCCATTGCTTGCGCACTGCGCAGTCGATGCGTACTGGCGGGATCTGGCAGACATCATGCAGCGTGACGAACCGCTCGCGGAAGTATCCGGTCAGGGAGAAGCCGGTATCCGCCAGCCCGATCGCATCGGAGCACTCCACCACCTTGCATGACAGGGCAAGGCTCTCGATCTTGTGGCAACGGCCGACCCAGTCGTCGCCGCAGAGCCTGGCCAGCGACGGATAGAGCGACGCATGCCAGATCTCCGAAGGCAGGATGAGGGGAAAATCCGCGAGCCGGGCACTCGCCGCAGGCTTGCCAGCCAGAAGCGGATGCCCGCGCCGGACAAAGGCTTCCGGGCAGATCGCGGCGATGGGTTCGCACTGATACTGCGGCCGGTCCCTGAACATGGATTCCATGCCGATGGCCACATCCACGTCGCCACGTTCGAGCATTTGCAGGCCGCGTTCCTTGGTACCGGAACAGAGGTCGAGCCTGATCTCCGGGTAGCGCCCCAGCAGACGCTCGATGCCACGGGCCAGCAGCCAATCCAGGGTAGCGGGGAACACGCCCACGCGCAGTGTCTGCCTGCCGGGTTCCGGCTTGGGCATGCCGAGCAGGTCGGCGGCATCCGCCAGCAGGCGTAGCGCGCGCTCCAGGAAGACCTGGCCCTCCTCGGTGGGCACCACGCCCTTCGGGGTCCGGCGGAAAATGGGATATCCGAGCCGCCGTTCCAGCTCGGCGACGCTCTTGGTCGCCGCCGACTGCGTGATGCCGATCATATCGGCGGCCCTGGAGAAAGAACCGAAGCGGCCAACCGCGACCGCGTGCTTCAGGCGTGCGTCCATCTGGTATTCCCCTGCAGAAGGCTCAGCGCGGGGCGCCCGCCGCCGCGCGGCTGCCGGTCAGTCCTTGTAGGTGGGATCCATGCGCTCCACCTGACGCAGCAATGCGGGCCATTCCCGCTTGCCAAAGGTGTTGTCGCGGGCATCCATGACGGCGCGCGTGTCGTCGATGGCCTGCTGGTCCGGCAGGGTCAGCCCTGCACCGCATGCCATGGCGTCCACCTGCGTGCGGCAGGCCATCTCCAGCCAGTACATGCGGCTGAATGCCTCGGCCACGCTCGGCCCCACGGCAAGCAGCCCGTGGTTGCGCAGGATCACCACTTCATGATTCCCAAGGGAATTGACCAGTGGTGCCTGCTGGCCAAGCTGCAGCACCGGGCTGTCGAAGTCGTGGTAGCCGGTCTTGCCGTAGAAGCGCAGCGCGGTCTGCGTCATGGGCAGCAGCCCGGACGCCAGCGCCGACAAGGCCATGCCGGCACGGGTATGGGTGTGGATCACGCACGACACGTCGGGCCGGGCCTTGTGGATGGCCCTGTGAATCACCATGCCGGCGCGGTTGACCTCGTAGCCATGCGCGTTCTGCGGCGCCAGCAACACGTTGCCATCCAGGTCGATCCTGATCAGGCTCGATGCACAGATCTCGGAGTAAAGATACCCGTAGGCATTGATAAGCAGGTGTTCAGTGCCTGGAATACGCAGTGTGATGTGGTTATAGATAAGGTCCGTCATGCCGTATCGGTCCGTCAGCCGGTAGCATGCGGCGAGTTCCACCCGGGCGCGCCATTCGGCCTCGCTGACCAGGCCTCGCACGGCGTCCTGGGGAACGGAAGTTTGCTGGTTCATGTCTGGCTCCTCATTCCACCCGGATGTTGCCGGCCTTGATGACCTTGCTCCAGCGCTGGCTCTCCGCTTCAAAATAGCGGTTGACCTGTGCCGGCGTCATGACATCGGCTTCCATGCCGTACTCAGCGATGCGCTTGCGGGCCTTGTCGTCCTGCAGCACTTCGGTGGTCGTCTGCGCCAGCTTGTCGATGACGTGCCGCGGCGTCCTGGCCGGTGCCACGATGGCCAGCCACGACATCGCCACGGCATCCGGATAGCCCGACTCTGCCAGCGTGGGAACGTCTGGCAGCGCCGGCACCCGCTTCGCGCCGGTGAAGGCGATCGCGCGCAGCTTGCCGGACTTGATGTAGGGGCCGAGCAGTTGCAAGGTGTCAACCGTCATCTCGACGCGCCCGGCGAGCACGTCCGGCAGGACGGCGGCGGCGCCCTTGTAGGGCACGTGATCCAGCTTGATGCCGGCGTGCATGGCAAACAGTTCGGCGGCCAGGTTTGCGGTGGAGCCGGCGCCCGAGGTGCCGTAGCGCACCTGGCTCGGGTGTGCCTTGGCCCATGCCACCAGTTCCTGCACCGAGTGGACCGGCAGGTCTGCATTCACCACCACCAGCAGCGGCACGCGGGCCATCATCGCCACCCCGGTCAGGTCTTTGAGCGGATCGTAGGGCAGCTTGCTGTAGAGCAGCGGATTGGTGATATGGGCCGGCGACGTGGTCAGCAGGGTGTAGCCGTCCGGGTCCGACTTCGCGACGTAGTTGCTGCCGATCTGCACGTTGCCGCCCGGCTTGTTCTCGATGTAGAAACTGGTGCCGAGGCGCGCGCCCAGCCTGTCGCTGACGAGGCGGGACACCGTGTCGATCGGTCCGCCCGCAACCGACGGCACCACGACCTTGACCGGCCGTGCCGGGTAGGCCGGTTCAGCCGCCCGGGATGTGTTGATGCCTGACACGGCCGCTGCCGCGATCGCCAGCATGGGGGCGAAGCGCCGGAATGCGCTCATGGTTTGTCTCCTGCTTGCTTCTGGTTATGTTGTCGTGGAAGCCGCGGCCACTCAGGTGCCGCGGCCTCATCGTCATGGTTGGAGGCGTCTACGGGTTCGGTGCCGGGCCGGACCGCCCTCAGTCGAGCAGCGCAACCTGTACGTCGCGCTGGCCCTCATAGGGATTGCGGCCGTGCCATACCTGCAGGTTGTCGAGGATCATGACGTCGCCGTTGCGCCAGGGCCAGCTATAGGTGAACTTGTCGCATACCGCGTTGATGTGGTCGACTTCCCCGGTGCTGAGCCGCTGTCCGTTGGCGAGAAACATGCCGGTCGGGTACTTCTGGTTCTTGCGCATCTCGGGATCCAGCACTGCCATCGCGGTGTGGTCGCGGTGCAGGCCCGAGCGGTACAGCTTCCTGCCGGTGACAGGGTGGTGCAGGAACGGCTCCAGCGTGGCGAAGACCGTCAGCGAACCGTCGTCATGCCACAGCGGCTGCAGGCCGCGGCTTGCGCATCGCGCCTCGACCTCGGCGGGATCTTCGGTGCCAAAGGCATGATTCCAGCCGTACCGGTCCTGGTCTTCATACGACGACTCGACAGTATCGCTCTTCGGGCCATAGCTCAGTGCCGAGCGAATGCCGATGGCGGCGATCTTCTTGACCAGTTCGGGGCCGATCCCTTCGACGAACTGGCGCGCGTCGGCAATCGTGGTTTCGCCGCCGACGGGCGCGGTGAGCCGGGAGAAGAAGGCGATCCGCCTGGGATATTGCCTGCGGTACGCCATCTCCGAATGCACGCCGAGCTTGACGCCTGCATCCAGCCGAGTCGATTCCATCACCCGGCCGGAGATCTGCAGGCGGGGGGCGCGTCCACCCACATAGCCGTCCTGGAACGGAGGAAACTGATCGACGATGTCGGCAAAGTCCTCGGTATCCGGAGTGGGAAAGCCGCGCAGCACAATGCCGCCATGGCGGACGATCAGTTGCTCGAGCGCGGGCTTCACGCTTCGCGTCCAGGCGCGGAAGCGGTCGCGATCCAGCAAGGCCTCGCCCTTCGGCTCGATGAAGAGCGGCGGCTGTTCCGGCGCGAGCTGGCGACATTGGACCTCATCGCCCAGGGCGGAGATCAGGCTCGAATCGAGCGATTCCTGGTTCGTATTCATCACAGTATTCCTTTGTATCGGTGGGCCTCAGCCGCACCCTGGATTCGGTTCAGACCATGCATGTGTCGGAGGTCAACTGTACGGAGCAAGGGGGGGCTCGGTGATTCCCCGTCTGGGCGCGGTGAGTCCAATCTGGAATACTGGGAACAACTGACCTGGAAACCATATGCGGATAGACGACCTGCGAGCCTTTATGCTCGTGGCACAACATGGCAGCCTGCATCGGGCCACCGAGCACATGGGCGTCACGCAATCGGCGCTGTCAAAGGCACTCGGGCGTCTGGAAGCGGATGCCGGCATGCGCCTGTTCGAGCGCTCTTCGCGTGGCGTGACGCTTACGCTGGTGGGCGAATCGCTGCTGGCGCGCGCGCGGCAGGTGGTGCTGGCCACGCATGACTTCGAACAGGAAATCGAGGCCCAGCGCGCAGCGCGTTCAGGAAAGATCCGGCTTGCGGCGACACCGTATCTCGTTGCCACGGTGCTGACACCGGTGATTGCGCGGTTCCTCGCGCATCGGCCGCTGGCAAGCTTCGCCGTCGAGACGCGCCTCACGCTGGGCGCGATCCAGGCGCTGCAATCCGGCGAGGTCGATTTCGCCTGCGGCGGCCTCACCGCCGACGTGCCGGACGATGTTTGCCGCGCCCCGCTGCAACCGCTGAACCTGCGCATCGTCGCCCGGGAAGACCACCCCCGGAGGCCGGCCTTCAGGACACTGGCCGACCTTGCCAGCGAGCGTTGGGCCCTGCCACGGATCTCGTCGAGCCTTTATCAGGTGTTGGCCCACCAGTTCGCCGGACTCGGCCTGCCGCCGCCGCGCGTCGCGGTGGAATGGACGGGATCAGGGGTCCCGATTGCCGAATTGCTGCGCAACACTGACCTGCTTGGGCTGCTGCCGCATCGCGCGCTGACGGGGCCGGACGGCCACGGCTTGTGCGTGATTGCCGATGGCGAGAGGCTGCCCGAGCCCGAAGTCGCCCTGCTGTGGCGCGACGATGGCTATCTCTCTCCGCTCTGTCTCGAATTCCGCGAGGCGCTGGTGGCGTTCAACCGGGAAGGGGAAGCGGGTACGACGCCCAAGCCCCAGGACTAACCTTGCAGATCGGCTGCCATGGCCATTGGATGACGAGGCGCTTTCGTCAATGCCTGGTCTGGGCCCACCGGCTGTCGTCCAGCACCAGGCGAAAGCCGAGATGCGACATGCTGTTGTAGGGGTCTGTCCCGCGGCGCGCGCTCGGCCGGTAGCTGAGGCAATAGTCCTCGTTGCACAGGAAAGAACCACCGCGCGTGACACGCTTGGGTGCATTGACGGGGACGCCCGCGTCATCGGGATCCCAGGACGCCGCCGGACCCGCCGGGTTGTCGACAGGGCGGCCGGAATCAGCCTCATGCCGGAACTGGTCCGCGCGGTACCAGTCAGCTACCCACTGCCATGCGTTGCCCGTCATGTCGGACAGGCCATAGCCGTTGGGCGGAAATGTGCCAACCGCGCTGGTGCCGAGCGCGCCTCCCGCTTTCGGGCTGACGACCGGAAACGGCTGTGCCTGCTTGCCCTGCCAGACGTTGGCCATCTGCTTGCCGTCGGGCGCGAATTTCTCGCCCCATGCATAGGTCGCCTGCTCCAGTCCACCGCGCGCGGCAAACTCCCATTCGGCCTCGGTTGGCAGACGCTTGCCGACCCATCGGGCGTAGGCCTGGGCATCTTCGTATGACACCTGCACGACGGGGTGGTCGTCCTTGCCGTCGATCGACGTGCCGGGGCCGCCGGGGTGGCGCCAGTCCGCGCCAGGCACGTAGCGCCACCATTGCGAATAGTCCTGCAGCGGGACGGGGCGGGCGGTGCCGACGAAGACCATGCCACCCGGCACCAGGTCGCTGTCGGACGGGCGCGGCGTGCCGGGGGGCAACTGGACCTTCAGCGTCTCCCAGTCGGGCTTCTTCTCGGCGGTGGTGACATACCCGGTCGTCTCGACAAACTTGCGGAATTCGGCATTCGTGACATGGTGCTGGTCCATCCAGAAGCCGGGCACGCGGACCTTGTGCGCTGGCCGCTCGTTAGCTTGCGCCAGTTTGCTGTCGCTGCCCATCAGGAATTCTCCGCCGGGGATGTGGACCATGCCCATCGGCCCGTGCACGCCATCGCCGGGCTGCACGATGCCTGGCCTGGATGGCGCCGTGCCAGCCAGCCATCCCGCATAGCCGGCCCCCGCGGCTACGGCGCCAGCCAGCAGCGCGAGTGTCACTCGCTTGCGCAGCCGGGACGCCCCCCCGACGCTGGCGCCCAGGTTCCGCGTTCCCCGCTGCGTCTGGGGTGCTGATCCTTCCTTCCACACGGCGTACTCCTTTACCTGCCATCTATCGTTGTCGAAGGGATGCGCGGCACCGCTTCCCTGGTGTGCCGCGCATCCCTCATTTCAGGTCAAACACCACCTTCTCGATCTTGCCATTGAAGGCGAACGGCGGCTTGTAGGTAAAGTCTACGGGCGAGCCGGCATCCATGCCGATGTCCAGCCCCTCGCCCAGGCTGATCATGTTGGGGATCGTCTTCGACACCACGCCTTCGGCGACTTTCCTGCCGTTGACGGTCATGGCAACGGCCATGGCCTTGCCGCGCTCCTTCGGGCCACCCTGGTAGGTCAGATCGACTTTCACCTGCACCTTGCCCCTGGGTAAGGGCTCCTGGCTGGCGAGCGTGAAGCGTTCAATCGAAAGATAGTTGTAGACGAAGGTCGGCTTGCCGTCGCGGACATACAAGCCATACCCGCCGGTGCTTCCACCATGCGTCGCGATGATCCCCTGTGCGCCGCCTTCCGGGACCTCGATATCCGCCGTCAGCGTCCACGACCGGTTGAGCACACGCGGAGCCGCCTCGTTCGGCAGGGCAACCTGTCCGGGATAGTAAGTCAGCGTCCGGCTGTTCCCCGCCAGGCTCGGCCGGCCCATCAGCGCGGCATTGAATTTCTCCACGCCGCGCCAGTCGAGCGGCAGTACGTTGTACCGGGCGGCTTCCGCCCACCACAAGTCCTGCAACTCACGCAGCTTCTGCGGATTCGAGCTGGCCAGGTCATCGGCCTGCGAGAAGTCCTTGTCGAGGTTGTAGAGCTCCCATTTCTGCTTGTCGAGGTCGAAGGCTGTGCGATTGGGCTGCCAGGGCACGAAGCCCATCGCCGAGGCCATCCAGCCGTTGTGATAGATGGCCCGGTTGACGGCCAGCGAGAAGTACTGGGTGGTGTGGCGGTCTTTGGCCTTCGCGTCGTCGAACGTATAGGCGAAGCTGACCCCTTCGATCGGCTTTTGCTGGATGCCGTTGAGTTGCGCCGGCGGCGTGATGCCAATGACCTCATAGAGGGTGGGGACGACGTCGATCACATGGGTGAACTGGCTACGCAGGCCACCCTTGTCCCTGATATGCCCCGGCCACGCAATGATCATGGGGTTGCGGGTTCCGCCCAGGTGACTGGCGATCTGCTTGGTCCACTGGAACGGGGTGTTCATGGCGTGGGCCCAGGCAGCCGGGAAATGGTTGAAGTGCTTCGGGCCGCCGAGTTCGTCGATTGCCTTCAGGTTATCCTGCCACGTCTCGACCATGCCGTTGAACAACCGCGTCTCATTGAGCGAGCCTTCGATGCCGCCCTCGGCGCTGGCGCCGTTGTCCCCGGCAACATAGATGAAGATGGTGTTCTCGCCGCCCGGCAACTTCTTCACTGCGTCGACGATCCGGCCCATTTCATAGTCGGCATGCGCGCCGAAGCCGGCAAACACCTCCATCATGCGGGCATAGAGCCGCTTCTGCTGGTCGTTGAGCGAGTCCCACGCGGGCAAGCTTTCCGGTCGCGGCGTGAGCCTGGCATCGGCCGGGATGACGCCGAGCTTCTTCTGCCGCGCGAAGGTCAGCTCGCGGTACTTGTCCCACCCAGCGTCGAACTGGCCCTTGAACTTGTCGATCCATTCCTGCGGCGCGTGATGCGGCGCGTGCGTTGCGCCAGGCGCGACATGGAGGAAGAACGGGCGGTCCGGCGCAATGCTCTTGACCTGGCGTGCCCAGGCAATGGCGTGGTCGGCCAGGTCTGTGGTCAGGTGGTAGTTCGGGTCGGTCGAAGCCGGGACGAGGTTGCGGTTCTCGTACAGGATCGGATGCCATTGATCCGTGTCCCCGCCCATGAACCCGTAGAAGTAGTCGAACCCCAGGCCGTTCGGCCAGCGGTCGAACGGCCCCGCTGCGCTGGCCTCCCACGGCGGCGTGTTGTGGTCCTTGCCGATCCACGCCGTCATGTAGCCGTTCTGCCGCAGTACCTCGGCCACGGTGCCGGTGCTGCGTGGCAGCACGGCGGTAAATCCCTCGTAGCCGGTGGCGACTTCAGCGATGCTGCCGAAGGCGGCGGAATGGTGGTTCCGCCCGGTGAGCAGGGCAGCCCGGGTCGGACTGCACAGCGCCGTGGTGTGGAACCGGTTGTAGCGCAACCCTTCGGCCGCCAGCTTGTCCATGGTGGGCGACGGCACGCCGCCGCCAAACGTGCTGAATTGCCCGAAGCCGACGTCATCGAGCAGGATCACCACCACGTTGGGGGCCCCCTTGGGCGCCTTGACCGGCTGCGGAAACTGCCCGGGGTCCGAATCGAGATAGGTCCGGCCGACTGTGCCCGGGAAGCGGAAGTCGGGCCGCGGCAGCACGCTGGGCGTTGCCGCCTGCGCAGGTGCCGGAGTCGCCGATTGCGCCTGGGCGTCGGTCGCGGTGGCGAAGAGACCAAGCACCATGACGGCAGAGATTGCCGCGTACAACATCCTTGGAATATTCATGATCCTCTTGTGGTTCGGCATGTCTGACACGTTGGTCCCTCCATTCTGTTAGTGGCCCTTACATCCGTTTCACGGGCGGTGGGACCCAGTCGCCGTCAAGGAATTCTGTCCTCGGCGAATACAGCCGCAGCATCAGCGTGTAGGGCGTCCGGCTCACGGGCAGCCAGTTCGCTGCCTTGTCCTTGCCGGGCGAATCGGCCTGGATGTAGAGGTCGAGCGAGCCGTCGGCGTTGTACTGCAGCTTGTCGCGATCGCCAAGCGCCTGCCGGTTGAGCGCATTCGGGATGAAGTAGCCATCCATGTCATACGCGGTCACCGACCAGAACGCGTCCACCGGGGGCAGCTTCCCCTGATCGAAATGGAGCACGTACTGCTGGTTGCCGTCCAGCGGACGGCCTTCGCTGTCGACAGACAGCGAGGGGTACACGGCATCCTGCGGCAGGTTCTCGCCCAGGCAGCAACTGGCGATGGCTGCGCGATACGCATAGTCCGCGCCATAGGTGCCGCTGTGCGTGGTGTAGACCCATCCCTTCTTGCCTTCGCCGCCGGCTTCCTTGCCGAGTTTCTCCACCAGCGCCGCGCCGTCGTTTGCACCACGCAGCATCGCCTGCCGCATTGCCGCGGGCGCCGCATCGAGGTCGAAATGGTGTCCCGCCTTGAAGCCGATGCGTTGGAGCCGGTGCACCATCGGATAATCGAACGGGCCGGGCGGGTTGTCCCTTAGCAAGTCGGAGAAGCGGCCGAAGTACGCTGCGGCATCCATGTTGCGGACGATCACGGGAGGCCGCGTCTTCATGTCGATGGTCGGATCGACCTTGTGCCTGGGCGCGGCGTATTCGCCCTTGCCCCAGGCCGACAGCGGCGTGAGTTTGTAGCTGGCCTGCAGCTTTTGGACGTTTTCGTAGTCCGCGACACCGTTTGTCTGCGTACGCCCGCCCACGAGCACCGTCCGGGTAGGGCTGCGGACGATTTCCATCCCGGCTGGTGCCCGTCCATGCCAGTTCGGGCCGACGATCAGGAAGGTCCGCGCCTGGTTGGCGCCGGTGGTGCGCGTGCCGGGCACGGCGAAGACGTCGGTCCACATGCTAAGCAGCGGCAACATGAAGTAGCGGTTGGTCGCCGGGACCGACAGCACCATCGGCTCCGCGCCCACGTCGAGATTGGCCGAGGAGTAGAGGGTGTCGACGTTGGGACGGACCACTCGCTTGAAATCCGCAGGCGGAAATGCCTTCGAGTGGCTGAACTGGTTATATGGTGCCTGCGTGACCACCCCGGTCGGAGCGGCATAGTTGGTCGCTTGTCGCAGAAAGGCATCCACGAGCATCATGGGATAGGCGTAGACGTATGCGTCCCTGGCAATCTCATAAGCCTCTCGCTCGGACACGACTTGTGCGGATGCGTGAGCGGGGGTCGCAAGCAGCGCACCGACGGCGGCGAATGAAAGTAGGCGTTTCAAGGATGCACCTCGTTAAATTGCGGTGAGAGTGATAAGCGACAAGGGGCGACGTCCTGCCTTGCCCCAGTGGAAATGACGCCAAACTGCATGAATTGCGCCTCTGCGCCTACTTGGCTACCGGCGCCGCTGCAAACGTGATCTCATCGATCGTTCCGGTGAACGGGAATGCTCCCTTCGACTTGTAGTCCGGACTGACCGGGGAGATCGAATCCCGGCCGACTTCAAATGGCTCGGCGCCGTGGCGGCGCATGCCGGTGCTGACGCTACCTTCGCCGGCGAGCTCACCGTTTACAAACAACCTCACCGTCGCACCGTTATTCAGCGCGCTGCCTCGCTTCGGTCCATTGGACACATACTCCAGCTTCACGGCCACCTTTCCGCCTGGGAGCGGCGCCCGGGCCTGGATTGTCGAATGCTCGAAGTCGGCCGAGTTGTAGTGATAGGTAAGCTTCCCATCCAGAACGTACAGACTCCAACCTCCGGACCTGCCACCGGTGGCAGTGATGACCCCTTCAGCACCCGCCGGCGGAATCGTCAGCGTCGCCGTGATGACGTGTGAGTTCGGGTAGACACGCGGGCCGCTGGGCTCGGGCATGCGAACGTTGTTCCCGTGATAGGTCCAGCTGGTGGGGAGTTCGCCGGCAATCCGGTTGCGCGGATCGCCACGCTCCGAGAAGCGCGAATCCAGCGGGAACACGTCATACTTCTTCGCCTCTTCCAGGAACAGCGCCTGAAGCTGCCTGAGCTTCTGCGGGTTCGTTGCGGCAAGGTCATCGGCTTCGCTGAAGTCCGTGTCCACGTGGTACAGCTCCCACGGGGCATCGAGGAAACTCCCCACCCGCCCGACCAGGTTCCACGGCACGCCAAACCGGCTGGCCGCCACCCAGCCGTCGTGGTAGATGGCACGGTTGACGAACATCTCGAAGTACTGCGTGGTCCTGCGGCTGCGCGCCTTCGCCTCGTCAAACGAGTAAGCCATGCTGACACCCTCCATCGGCTTCTGCGGGATACCGTTGACGGTCTTCGGTGCCGGGATGTGAGTCGCTTCGAGAATGGTCGGCACAATGTCTATCACATGGTGAAACTGCGTGCGCAGCTCGCCATGCGACTTGATGCCATTGGGCCAGTGAACCACCAACGGATTGCGGGTACCGCCAAAGTGGCTGGCGACCTGCTTGGTCCACTGGAAAGGGGTGTCCATGGCCCACGCCCAGCCGACCGGAACCTGAGGCTCGGAATCTGGCCCGCCGATCTGGTCCAGCCGCTTGTTGAGGACGTCCAGCCCGGGGTTGTACCCAAGCAGGCTGGCAATGTCATTGAACGATCCTTCCAGGCCGCCTTCGGCATTGGTCCCGTTGTCGCCGACGATGTAGAAGATCAGGGTGTTGTCCAGCTCACCGGCCTGCGCGACGCTGTCGACCAGGCGGCCGATCTCATTGTCTGCGTAGGCCAGATAGGCAGCATAGTTCTCCATCAATCTGGCATAGACACGCTTCGCGGCATCCGGCTGGTCGTCCCAGGCAGGAATCTCCTTCGGCCGCGGGGTAAGCCTGGCATCCTGCGGAATCACACCAAGCCGCTTCTGTTCGGCGAAAGTGATTTCACGCTGCTTGTCCCACCCCTGGTCGAACTTGCCCCTGAACTTTTCCCGCCACGCTTTCGGTGCGTGGTGCGGCGCATGCGCTGCGGCAGCAGCGTAATACATGAACCAGGGTTGGTCCTTCTTCACCGCCCGGATGCTGCCGAGCCAGTTGATGGCTTCATCCGTCATGTCGGCGGTGAAGTGATATCCCTGCTCCGGGCTTTTGGGCTGCGCGACGGCGGTTGTGTTGCGGTAGAGGACCGGGTACCACTGGCTCGTTTCGCCCTGGTTGAATCCATAGAAATAGTCGAAGCCAAAGCCTGTGGGCCAGTGGTTGAAGGGCCCGGCCGGGCTGATCTCTGCCTCGGGCGTGTTGTGCCACTTGCCGAACATGGCGGTGGCGTAGCCATTGCCCCGGAGAATCTCGGGCACCATGGCGGTACTCTGGGGAATAATGCCCGTGTAGCCCGGATACCCTGTGCCGGTTTCAATGATGACGCCCGAGCCGGCCGAATGGTGATTGCGGCCGGTCAGCAAGGCCGCTCGCGTTGGCGAACACAATGCCGTGGTATGAAACGTGTTGTATCGCAGCCCGCCTTGTGCCAGGCGCTCAAGGGTTGGCGTCGGAACCGGCCCGCCAAACGTACTCGCTTGCCCGAAACCCACGTCGTCCAGCAGAATGATCAGCACGTTCGGGGCACCTTTCGGTGCCTTGAGCGGTGCGGGGTAGTCAGGTGTCGAATCTTTCACCGTTTCGCCGACCTTGCCGCGGAAAACCGGATCCGGCTTAGGCAATGCCAGGCCGGATGTGCTCTCCATTGCTGCCCGTTCCCGCTGCAGTGGACCAGTCTGGGCCTTGGCAGTGCCAGCGAGCATCCCTGCCGCAACAAAGACCAGCATCATCCGAAGATGTGGAGCCATAAGTCGTTTCCCTCTTTTCCCGCTCGCCGACATTCCCAGTGGCGAACAAATGCTGTGTCTCTCCTGGTCGCCGGCTCGGATGTTCCCTGACGACGCCATCAGGTTACCGAGTACCCGCCGTCTACCGGCACAGTCACGCCATTGATCAGCCTGGCCGCGGAGGATGCGAGGAACACGGCGGTTCCGGCCACATCCTCCACCTCTCCCCATCGTCCGTCCGGGATACGGCTGACGATCTTCCTGTTGACCTCTTCGTTCTCTTGCGCGCCGCGCGTGAGTGCCGTGTTGATCCAGCCCGGGGCGATGGCATTGACCCGGATCCCGTCCGCGGCAAAGCTGATCGCCAGCGACTTGGTAAGCGACACCACGCCTGCCTTTGCCGCGCCGTAGCCGGGAGCGCTGGGCGAGCCAAAGTATGCGTACATCGATGCAATATTGATGATGCAGCCCTTGCTCGATTTCAAGTGGGGGCGAAAGGCGTTGGCAAGCCGCAGGTTGCCAACCAGGTGAATGTCGAGGATGTCGGCAAATACCTCCGGCTGGTACTCCTCCCTGCTGGCGCGGCCGGCGCAGTGAATCAGGACGTCCAGCTTGTCGACACTTGCCGCCAATGCATCGATGGCCGCGCTGTCGCGCACATCGAGCGGCGCATAGCGAATGCGAGGATCGAGGCCACTCGTGGGGATCACGAGATCCGCCACGATCACGTTGGCGCCGTGCTCAAGAAAGGCCTTCGCGAAAGCGCCGCCGATACCACCAGTCCCGCCGGTGATCAGAACTTGTTTTCCTTCAACGCTGAAATCAGGCATTTTCCAGGCCTCAGATAGGGTTAATTGCGGCCCAACGCCGCGATCACCGCTGCCCGGATCTCCGGATGTCCGCCGAACGGGTCGCGGGGATTCCGCATTCCCAGGATGTCGTCGAAGCGCGGCTGCACGGTGGCAAGCGATTGCGGCTGCGGGAAGATGTAGAAGCGATCGTCGCGAATCGCATCGAAGGTGACGCGCGCCACGTCTTGCGCACTGATCGTCGCCCCCGCAATGCCCCGGTCGAGCATGGCCTGCGCGGCCAGTTGCGAGCGGCTCGGGGCCGTGGTGGCGCTGCCGCCGTCGGCCGGGCGGTTGCGCTGCGAGCGGTTGATGCCGGTGGCCACGAAGGACGGGCACAGGACGGAACACTTCACCTGCTCCGAGACGAGGCCGAGATCATGGAAAAGGGTCTCGCTCAGCGCGACCACCGCTTGCTTCGAGACGCAATACAGGCCGAACGTCGGCGCCGCGGTCAGACCGGCCATCGAGGCGGTATTGACGATGTGGCCCTGGTAGCCGGGGTCGGCTGCCGCGGCGGCAAGCATCAGCGGCGTGAAGATGCGCAGGCCGTGCAGGACGCCGTGCAGGTTCACACCCAGCGTCCAGTCCCAGTCTTGCTCGGTACTTTCCCAGACCAGCCCGCCGGGGGCCACGCCAGCGTTGTTGAACAACAGGTTGACCTTGCCAAAGGCGGCCATGGTCGCATCGGCCAGCGCCTGCACGTCGGCAGCTTTCGACACATCGGTGCGGCGGCCGATGACGGTAGCGCCGGCCGCCTGCAGCTCGGCCACCGTCGCGTCCAGTGCGCTCTGCTCAATATCGGCCAGCACAAGCTTCATGCCGAGCGAGGCGCCGAGACGGGCGAACTCCTTGCCGAATCCGGATGCACCGCCGGTGATAACAGCGACCGAGTCGCGGAACTTGTCCATGGTGTTTCCTCACTCTTTCTGTTTTATTCAGCGCACGGTGTACGCGGCACCCAGGCTGCGGATGTACTTCAGCGGCGACATGCCGCGGTCGCTTGCGACCTTGTTCAGCATCATTTCAATGAAGCCCGCATCACCGATGTTGACGAAGTTGCCGTCGGCATCGAAGTTGATGTTGGCGCCGTAGATGACCATGAACATGTCGGTCGTTTCGGTGTTGCTGGCGGGCGTGGTGAACTGGTGAATCGAGCCGCCCGGCTCGTACAGGTAGCAGCCGGCGGTCTGGGGCTGCTGCGGGTATTGCGAGTAGTTCCAGTTGCCGCTCATCGTGAACAGATGCACGGTCCCGGTGTGGAAGTGATTCGAGAGCACTATGCCGGGGCCGACCTTCGCGCGTACTACCCAGATGCCATTCTGCGGGTCGAGGAACAGCGGACAGATATCGGCGCCGGGCACCGGGAAATCCTTGATCCACGGCTCCTTGTCCGAATCGATGGTGAGCAGGTTGTCCTGATGGGTGATATATGTCGGCAGTGGCATGCCAGTCTCCTTGGATGCTTCGGATCTTTATGTTTGATGGCGCGCGAGGGGCGCTCGGGCCCGTTGCAGCCTCTTTGTCAGGACACATGCTAGCTTGGCGTTCCGCCGGGCTGTATGGCATATTGGGCCAAGACATAATCATTTTCGGCCAGCCGAGCGCTGGCCGCTTTGCACAGAGGTTACGAATGCCCCGCAACGGCCAGTTGCCGCCGCCCCTGAGCGGATCCAGCGTGCAACTCCTCCTTCAGTTCGGTCTGGACCATGGCCTTTCAGGCGATCGTTGCCTGGCAGGCACCGGGCTTGACTGGCAGGATCTGGCCGACCCCGCTTTTGTCGTGCGCCTGGACCAGGAACTTCAACTGATCCGCAATCTGGCGCAGGCACTGGGCGACATCCCCGGCGCCGGCATCCAGGCGGGCCTGCGCTACCGCCTAGCCAGCCGCAGCGTGTGGGGCTTTGCCCTGCTCAGTTGCGCGACGCTGCGGGATGCGATCGGCATGGCATTCCGCTACCAGAGTCTCTGGAATCCGCTGACGGAATTCCATGTCGAGGAGAACGGGGACCTGCTTGCCACGACGATCGACGACAGTGCGCTGCCGGAAGACCTGCGGGCATTCATCGTCGACCGGGACCTCGGCATTTCCGTCAGCTTCATGCGCGATCTCATCGGCACCACGCTTCCGGCGGTGAGCGTGGCGTTGCGTCGCCCCCAGCCTGCCGATACCCGGCCTTACGAGGATCTCTTCGGCATGACGCCGGTATTTGGGGCTACGGAGAACCGGGTTGTGAGAAATTCGGCAGGGTTTCTCGACCGGCCCCTGCCTGGCGCCAATACTGAAGTGGTCCGCCAGTGCGAGGCACAGTGCCAGGCCCTGCTCGCAAGATGGCCGGTGCAAGAGGGCCTGGCGAGCCAGCTGCGCAACAGGATGATCGTCCGGCCCGGTGTATTGCCCGACATGGAAACGCTGGCCGAAGAACTCCACATGAGCCTGCGCACGTTGCGCCGCCGTCTTGCCGACGAAGGGACCAGTTTCCGGCAATTGCAGGAAGAGGTGCGCGAAGCGCTTGCCGAAGAAATGCTTGCCGAAGGGCTGAAGCTGGAACATGTGGCCGATACGCTGGGCTATGGCGAAGTGTCGAACTTTATCCGCGCATACCGGCGCTGGAAGGGCGTGACGCCGCACAGGGACCGCGGCCGTCGCAGTGAAGGTGCGTAGTGCGTGCGTGTCAGCAATCGTCGCGCACGCCCTTGGCCATTCCCCGGCCTCGTTACTCCGGCTGCAGTCCTGCCGCCGCAATCATGCGTTGCCAGAGCTTCTGGTCATCGGACACCGCCCTGGCCAGCTCGGCCGGCGTTCCCGGACTGGGCAGCGAGCCACGTCCGTTGTAGTGCGCCATCGCCTCTGGCGAATTGACGAACTCGATCGACAGTCGCGACAGCTTGTCGATGATGGGTGCGGGCGTGCCGGCGGGTGCGAACAGTCCGAACCAGTTGATGCGGGACAGTCCCGCGACCATGGTGGCATCCTGCAAGCCGGCTTCCGCCAGCGTCGGAACTGTGTCCATCACGGGCACACGCTTCGGCGTCACCATGGCGAGCGCGCGCAGCTTGCCGGCCCGGATATGCGAGAGCACGGATGAGAACTCAACAATGCTGTAGTCCACCTGGCCGCCGATCAGGTCGGTGATCAGGCCCGCGGCGCCCTTGTAGGGAATATCTGCGACCTGCATGCCGGCGGAGCGGCTGAACGCCGACCCCATCACCCGGTAGCCTGTGCTGATCGCGCCAAAATTGAGCGAACCCGGCCGGGCGCGAGCTGCCGCTACCAGATCGGCAATGGAATGGTAAGGCGATGTGCCGGGTACCACCAGCACCAGGGATACCGACGCCAGGCGTGCCACCGGTGCAAAGTCCTTGTCCGGGTTGTAGGGCAGCTGCTTGAAGAGGTACCGGTTGGCCGACATCGAACTGGATGATGTCAGCAGCAGGGTATAGCCGTCCGGCGCGGACTTCGCCACATAGTCCGTGCCGACGATCAGGTTGCCCCCCGGGCGATTTTCGACGATCACGCTCTGGCCGAGCTTCTGGCCGACGTACTTGGCCAGCGAGCGGGTGTAGTCGTCCACGACCGTGCCGGGACTGGTGACCGAGACGATCTTGATGGGGCGCTCAGGGTAACCCTGTGCCCTGACGCGCGGCGCGAGCGACAATAGCGCGCCGCTGATGCCGGCAGTCAGGATCCGTCGTCTGGACGCGGATGTGTGGTCAGGCTTCATGCTGTCTCCTTCCATGTTGGTGTCTTGGGGGGGCGGGGGGAGCGACCTCGTGTCCGGTCAACGCCGAGCGAGCGGCTGATGGCGGGGCACCAGGCGCAGAGGGGCATCGGTGGTGATGGCCGATGCCCTTCAGGTCTGGTGCTTCGCGAAGTGATCCGGCTCCGCCTTATGTGCCGACGATCGCTCAGAAGATGTGCCGCACACCCGTGATGACGCCCACCATGCTCTTCTGCCCCGCCATGGACGGGTAGTTGAACGCGAAGGCCGTGGCTGCGCTGTCGAAGCTCAGGCTGCCATTGCGCGCATAGCCGACCGACACGTACACATCGGTGCGTTTGCTGAGGTTATAGTCCGCCAGGAACGTGTACTGCTGCATGTTCGGCGGATTGGTGGACGGTGCCGTCGCCGTGCCAGCCGACTGCTTGACATCCGCGTAGAAATAGGCGAGCGAAAGGCTGAGGGCCGGGGTCACGGCGTAGTTGACGCCGGCCCACCAGTAGTCGTCGCGCAGCAGGGTATTGCCATTGGGAAAGTCAGCCTTGTTCCAGCGGTAGCCGGCGCTGAGCTTGAACGGTCCGTTGGTGTAGCTGCCGCCGACGGAGGCCTTGCGCACCTTCGCGGTCTGGCCGGGCGTGAGCGCGGGGTTCCACTGGTCGTAAGCGATGCCTGCGCCAAAGGTGTCACCCAGGTACATCACCGAGGCCCCGTACGCGGTGTTGTCCTTGCCATGCGCCGGATCCTCGCCCGCTCCGCCATTGGCGAGCAGGTTGCCTGCGGACAGTGCCGGAACGCCAGTGCCGAATGAGTAATGGGCTACCGCCTGCACCCCGCCAAACTGCCCGGTGTACTTGACCATATTGCTTTCGCGGTAGTTCACCCCCATCCACCAGATGCCCGGCTCATAGGTGGCCGCAAAGCGCAACGGCGAGAAGTTCACCAGGCCGTCCAGCATGCTGGTGGTTTGCCGTCCGAAGGTGACTTGCCCCAGTCCGTCCTTCTTCAGGCCCACCATGGCCACGCGGCTGAAGAGTCCGCTGGAAGGCAACGCACCCGTGTCCGGCATGAATGCGCCTTCCAGCACAAAGAGTGCTTGCGTGCCACTGCCAAGGTCTTCCGTGCCGCGCATGCCCCAGCGCGACGCGGACAGGCCGCCGATGCTTGGCATGCCGATGCGCGATCCACCGGAAGTCGGAGTTGCCGCGGATGTGGCGACGCGGTTGACATACTCGATCGGGGCGTCGATCACACCATACAGCGTGACACCGGTCGCCGCGTGGGCGGCTCCGTTGCATGCGAACAATGCACCCAGTACCGCCGGTGCGCACAGTTTATGTTTCATGTGCTTCCATCTCCTCCATCGTTGTTCTGGCCGTCCGGATCGCGCACATTGGCGCGACCATGGCGGCGAAAATTACTTCACGCACACTGAGCGCGTGATGGCAAGGAAAGCACGCTTATTCCTGCGCTCCGCTACCCGTCTCGGGTTGCCATTAGACACTGCAGGTCTGAAACACCGGAACGGCACGTTGAGCGGCCCATGATTGCCACACCAAGTGACAAAGGCAACCCCGCGCATATGGCCGCGGGCTGCGGCTGGCGCTCCTACCCCCCTGGATTGCAAGAGGCTGTCCCGCTTCATATGCAACACGGCGAAGCGTCATGCCTGGTTCCGGCATGACGGGTGGGTGCAGAGCATATAAACGAAAGGCCGTGGTTTGAATACCACGGCCACAGGGGATGGAACGGGAAAGTGCGCGGCGCGCTTCACGCTTGCAGCATGGCAGGGCGCGAAGGCAGGTGGAAGCCGTCGAACGGTGCGCTCCGATGGTGTGGCGCGAGTTGCCAGGTCCTGGCTGTGGCCGCGGCACCGTCGATGCGAAGGCAGGCCCCACTGATGAACGCCGCGGCCGGCGAGAGCAGGTAGACGATGGCCGAGGATACCTCGGCAACATTGCCATAGCGCTGCAGCGGAATGCCGGCAAGCCTGGCGCGGATGGCGGCGGCACCGGCATCGCTGTAATTGTCGAAGCCGCTCGAAGCGATCAGCCCGGGCGCCACCGCGTTGACCCGCACGCCGGATACAGACCACTCGCAGGCAGCGGTTTCGGTCAGGCTCATCATTCCGCAGCGGGCCGCGCCAGAATGGGCATAGCCGGGCAGGCTGCCGTCGATCGCCGCGACCATGTTGACGATGGCGCCCCCGTGCTGCGCCATCCAGCGGTTGTAGACTTCGCGCATGACAATGAAGCCGCCCGTGAGATTGGTGCGGACTACCGCCTCGAAGCCACTGGTGGTGAAATCCTTCATCTCGCCGTAGTACTGCCCGCCGGCATTGTTGACGAGCCCGTCGATACGGCCGCGCGCGGCCAGCACGGCCTCGATCGTGTCGATGACCGCCTGGTCGTCACGGATGTCGCACACGTGCGCGGATGCCATGCCGCCGTCCGCAAGGATCTCGCCCTGCACCGCGGCCAGCTTGTCAGCCTTGCGGCCGACCAGCGCGACATGGGCCCCCAGGGAGGCCAGTTCATGCGCGGTGCAGCGGCCAATGCCGCTGCCGCCACCGGTGACGAGCATGGTCTGTCCCGCGAACAGGCCCGGCCGGTAGATGGACTGGTATGGCATGGACGTTCTCCGTGACGCCCGCCCGGCGCCAGGATTCAGGCGCCGGGCAGTCCGGTTCTGGTCAGACGTGCAGGATGGTGGCCACGGCGGTGGCGCCGTCCACCCCGACCTGGCCGCCGCCGTTCTCGGCCAGCGCAAGTCTGGCGTTCTCGCGCTGGCGCGGGCCGGATTCGCCGCGCAGCTGCTGGGTGAGCTCCACCAACTGCGCCACGCCGGTGGCGCCGATCGGATGGCCCTTGCTGAGCAGGCCGCCGCTGGGGTTGACCGAAACGCGGCCATTCAGGTCGGAGGCGCCGCTGCGCAGCAGCGCCACGCCTTCGCCCGGGCGGCACAGCCCCAGGCTCTCGTAATACATCAGTTCCGACGGTGCGGAAGCATCGTGCACCTCGGCGACGTGGATATCCAGCGGATCGATGCCGGCCTGTTCGTAGACCCCGAAGGTGGCGCGCTGCGGGCACGGCTCAAGGCTGCCGTCCGGCGAGCCGGACACCATCACCGAGCCGCCGACCCAGACCGGGCGGGCGGTTTCATGCCGCTTCAGGAACGCCGGCGAGCACAGCACCACTGCTGCCGCGCCGTCACCGATCGACGAGCACATCTGCAGCGTCAGCGGATCGCTGATCATGCGGCTGGCCAGCACTGCCTCCACCGTGGTCTCGGCGCGGAACTGCGCCACCGGGTTGAGCGATGCGGCCCGGCGGCTCTTGACCACGATCTGCGCCAGGTCTTCCCGCGTGGCGCCGGTCTCGCCCATGAACTTGCGGGTCTTGGCGGCATAGATGTCCATGAAGATGGAGCCGCTGCCCGAGCCCACGTGGGCCGGCAGTTCTTCTTCCAGGTCCACCGCCTTGGCCAGCGCGCCCAGCGAGACGCGCTTGTCCTCATGCGTCATGCGCTCGGCGCCAACCACCAGGGCCACCTCGGCCTGGCCGCTGCGCACCGCGTTCCAGGCCAGGTGGAAGGCCGTGCTGCCCGACGCACAGGCGTTCTCCACGTTGAAGATGGGCTGGCCCGACAGGCCGAGGAAGCGCAGCGCCGCCTGCCCGCGGATCATCTCCTGGCCGGTGATCAGGCCGGACACAGCGTTGGAGAAGTACACCTGGTTGACATCCTTCGGCTGGATGCCGGCGTTGTCGAGTGCGGCCCTGGCAGCCTGCTCGGCCAGCATGCGGACGGTCTTGTCCGGGAACTTGCCGAACGGGGTCATGCCGGCGCCGATGATTGCACATGTCTTGTTCACTTGGATTCCTTTTCGATAGTCGGTGGAGGGTCCTGGCTCAGACCGGATCCCAGGGGAAGACGTCGCGCGACAGCTCCAGGGGGGTGAAGCTGCCCTGCAGCATCGGGATGGCGCGCTCGACGCACGACGCCACGGTCCAGCCTTCGCTGTTGTGAGCGGTGCGCACCGGGCGCGGTTGCGAGAACAGGTAGATCTCGTTGTTGCGCACCCCGAAGATCTGGCCGGTGATGTGCCTGGCCTGGTCGCTCAGCAGCGCCAGCGTGAACGGGGCGATCTTG